>CAVRQT010000002.1:0-846547 GCA_963723515.1 Vulcanimicrobiota bacterium | reverse complement strand
CGAGTTCGTCGGTCCAGTCAGCGATCATCTCTACCGTCGAGAACGATCGTAGGAAGTACGGAGGCGACACGCCACTTCCCGGCGTCCTTGTCGGCGTCTGGGATGGTAGAGGAGCAAGACTGTCGCCGGCCGACCACTTTCGCATTGGCAGCAACACCAAAACCTTCGTTGTTAACGCCATTCTGCAACTCAGGGCCGAAAAGAAACTGACTCTCAACGACCGGACTCGAACGCTCGCGATCAGCTACTACCACGACCCTGATCCGGTGGGTGGCCTGCGGTGCCGAAATCATCGCCCCGTTTCTCTGTATCAATCGATTGAGAATGTCGGGAACAAACCGCTCTCCGAATGCGCAAGGCACGAATCGCCGTAATCTCAGAGACTTTGGATACGCCCTGCGAACGCGCGTCCCGGTCGGCGTGAGCTTTCTTTAAGGCGGACGCCGGTGCAATTCTTTTTGCTTTCCGACATTGAGGGCAGCACGTCGCGATGGGATGCGAATCGCGACGCGATGCGTTCCGCCTTGCGAGAGCACGACGCGATCCTGAACTCCGCCATCACCTCGCACGGCGGCACGGTCTTCAAGACAGCTGGCGACGCATTCTACGCCGTCTTTGCGCTGGTCGAACACGCGCTTGCCGCAGCTCACGATGCGCAACGCCGGCTCTTAGCGCAAGATTGGTCCGCCGTCGGCGGACTCTTCGTTCGCATGGCGATCGATGCCGGTGAAACGGAGGCGCGCAACGGCGATTATTTTGGTCCCGCGCTCAATCGAGCCTCGCGCCTTCTCTCCATCGCCAACGGCGGACAGGTTTTGGTTTCGGCAGCCGCGGCGGACGCCGCAAATGGCACGGTTGAAAATGGCCTTGCATTGCGCCCGTGCGGCGCGATGGTTCTGCGCGGGTTGCAGGCCCCTGAGCAGGTCTTCCAACTCACCGCTTCCGATCTGCCGAGCGAATTCAAGCCGCTGCGCTCGGCACGGGCCACCGCAAACAATCTGCCGCGCCAACCGACGGCCTTCTTCGGACGCGACGCCGACATCGCGCGGATCGAAGATCTTCTGCGTCGGGCATCGCTGGTGACGATCGTCGGCGCCGGAGGTGTTGGGAAGACGCGCACCGCGTTGCAGATCGCATATAATCTGCTTGATCAAATGGACGACGGCGCATGGTTCGTCGACTTTGCGCCCATCTCCGATGAATCTCTGGTTGCAGCGACAACACTTTCAGCGCTCGGGGTAACTGAAAGCGACGGTCGCCCGCAGCTGGAACGACTGCTCAACTACTTACGTCCTCGTCGCACGCTCATCGTGTTCGACAATTGCGAGCATGTGATCTTGGAAGCGGCGCGTGCAGATGCCGCGATCCTTCAGCAATGTCCGCAGGTGACGCTGCTTGCGACGAGTCGCGAGCGGCTGCACATCGCGGGAGAGGTTCTATACGAGCTTCCGGCTCTCGACGCGGAAGCGGCGATAAAGCTTTTTGCCGATCGAGCAAAGATCGTTGATCCTCAGTTTACCGTAACCAAGCAGAACCGTCAGCTTGTCGAGAGCATCTGCGAACGGCTGGATCGGATCGCGCTGGCAATTGAACTGGCGGCGCCCCGTCTGCGCACTTTGTCGCTGGAGCAGTTGTCCAAGTACCTCGATGAACGGTTTCGCATTCTTGTGGGCGGCAGCCGAACCGCATTGCCGCGCCATCAAACCGTCCGCGCGCTTATCGATTGGAGCTACGATCTTCTCGGCGAAGTCGAGCAGCGGTTTTTCCGCCGCGCCGGCGTCTTCGCCGGCAGCTTCAGTCTCGAAGCGGCTTACTTCAACCTGCGGCGATGAAAGATGCGATGCCATCGAAGCAGGCGATCTCTTGAGCACGCTTTGCGATAAATCGATGGCGATGGTTGCGAGTGAACGGCGCTACCGCATGCTTCAAACGCTTGCAGAATACGCGCGCGAGCGCCTAGCGGACAGCGGCGAGCTCGACCGTATCCGCGCAAAGCATGCAGCGTTCTTTGGCGATCTTGCACGTGCCGCATACCTCGAGTGGGAAGGCGACCCGAAACCGATGTGGATCCAACGATTGTCGCCGGATCTCGATAATTTCAGAGCCGCGCTCGTGTATTCGCTGCGAGAAGCGCACGAGGTGCACTCAGGTGCAGCGCTGGCGGCGGATGCAGCACCGATCTTCCTACGGCTAGCGCTGCTTCGGGAAGGGGTCGGTTGGTGTGAAGCGGCGCTGGCAGTTGCCGGCGTAGCGCCGGAGCTGCGTGGGCGGCTTCACTACGGACTTTCGATGCTGTACAACAATTTGGGAGCTCTGCCTCGCGCGCTCGATGCAGCGCGTGCCGCGGTTCGCCTCTTCCGCGAATCAGGGGAAAACCGCGGCCTTGTCCGCGCGCTCTCACAAGTCGTGCAGTTGCATCTAAGCCAGCACCAGTGGGAGGAGGGAACACACGCCGCCGACGAGGCGATCGGTAAAGCACGCGCTCTTGCAGATCCACATGTGCTTGCACTAACGCTTCGCCGATGCGCGGTTCTACCGCCCGAGCAAATCGACGACGCGCGCGCGCGATTTCAGGAAAGCGTTACGATTTTTGAATCGCTCCGCCGGCACGACGAAGCTGCTCGCACGTTACTGTGGTGGGCTGACATAGAATCGGATGCCGGCTGTTACGAACGCGCTGCGGAGCTTTGCGAAAAAAGCCTTAACTGTAAACGACGAAGAGATGCGCAAATGGGCGCTCGTCGCCCTCACAAACCAGCAGCTTGCGATGCACAACTATGAGCGCGGGGCCGCCGTCGCGCGAGAAGCTTTCTCGGCAGCCGCTTCAGCGTCACATGAGCTGTTACTGGCGCTGACGATTGGATATCTCGCCGCCGTTGAAAGACCGAATGACGCGAAAAAAGCTGCGCGCATGCTCGGAAATTCCCGTGCCAGGCTCACGGCATTGCAATGGAACGTGAGCGGCACAGATCGCCGGCTGCACGATCACCTCCATGAGGAGCTTGTTTTCGCACTCGGCGAGGCGGATCTTCAAGCGCTTATCGACGAAGGAGCGCGTTGGACAGAGGATGAGGCGCTAGGGGAAGCAGCGCGCGTCTAGCAAGGCCTCGGCCCCGAGATCGGCTGCGCTCTTCGTGCTGTCGGTTGATCTATGCACTGCTGCGTCAGCGTGAAGTTTCCGTTCTGCCCGCTGCATCCGGTAAGCGCGCCATACGAACCGGTCAACTGATTGGTGGACGTGTTGTATGAACCGTTCAATGTAAAGACGCATGTTACCGGGGCATCTTGTATTATTTCGCCTGCAAAATTGTTCGATGCATCGAGCGTCGCCGAGACAAACATCTCGATGTTCGTCGTGCCGAACGTTGAAGTCAGTTCGCCCCCGAGATTTGCGCCGTGTTGGGCCAACGTGGCGGCTGCGGTTCCACCGCCTCTGAGACTGTCGCTGATCGAGCCCGTGTAGTCTCCGGCGACGATCGGAGTACTGGTCGGCGAAGGACGTGGCGAGAGAACGTTCGATGTTCCGCTGCACGCGCTTAGTATTCCGGCACCGAGAAAAAGTGCGACCGTGGAGATTCTTGCGAAAATCTTCATGCGCGAGCGTACGGCCTGCCGCAGGGCGTTGCCTTCCGCTCAAAGCAACACAACGACAGTGGCAATGCTATGCAGCTACAAAAAAACGCTACTTTTTTCTGATCGTCTTATTTGGGGGCAGGCGAGCCATCCGACCACCGGCGCACTGGGATGAAGATCGTTATTGGCTCGTACGGCCGCATATTTGGCGGCGGCGCGATGATCGGCGACCCGTCGAAACCCGCGGCCCACGTCGCCATTTGGTCGTACGCGATGAACAGCATGACGTGCGGACGCCAAGGCCCAGCGACGGCGTCGTTCAGATAGGCCTCTTTTGAAAGCATGAACGAGAACGAATCGGGCGCCGGGTCTCTGAATTGATGGCTCGCGTATGCGGCTTGCGCCTTCGTCGCAATCTGCTCGCGAGTGTCACCCGCCAACGCCCATTTCGTCCGCGCAAGGTACTGCGGGAGGACGCTTCGCACGGCCGGCGGATTGAAGCAGTTCGGCGCGCGCCCTTTCGGGTTCCAAAATTCGGGATCGTCGAGACCCGCCGTCCACATACGCTCGACAAAGCAGACCCAGCCATTGCTCCCCTTGGCACCGACAACGTATCCCGTCTTGGTTAGCACAAGCACTTCGGCGTGAGCGGAGACCGAGGGCGGTGCCGCGGTGCGCGCCGCCGCGATCTCGGCGGCGGCGCTCGGCATGAGGTATCTCTCGACCGGCGCCATCGATGGGTACGCAGTCTTCCCCGGCGTTTGAGCGTACGCCGCAGCGGAAGAGGCAAGCACGAGAGCGAGGGTCGCGCACGCGGCGGTTTTCATAGGACGTTGTGCACAACGCTGCCTCGTTGCGAAATGTGATGGGGCTTGTCCAATCTGCGCCGGCTAACCCCAGGACGTGTGGGCGATCTCGATAACGCGGCCGTTTTTAATCGTAAAATCCAAATCGTTCTGCTCCGCGTGGCGGTCCTTGTCGTCGCTATATTCGTAGCGCTCCATACCGCAGGCATGAACAACGAGCGGCTTCCCAAGCGTTC
The DNA here is from genome assembly GCA_963723515.1 of Vulcanimicrobiota bacterium. GTDB lineage: Bacteria > Vulcanimicrobiota > Vulcanimicrobiia > Vulcanimicrobiales > Vulcanimicrobiaceae > JAFARW01. The sequence continues at coordinate 841,932 of CAVRQT010000002.1, read as the reverse complement.
GAACGACCGACTCGGCGCTTGCGCCGATCTTCAGACCGGACGTCGTGTGCGCGTGACTCAAATCGATTCTCGGCAGCGACGTCGGCGGTGCGCCTTTGACGACTCGCAACGTCCAGACGACGCCGGAGTCTCCGCCGACGTGACTGAGTGCGACGCTATTTTTGGGGTCGTACACGTACCACGGGACGGTCATGCTGATTTTTTGCTTTGAAAGCACCGGCGTCGGGACGTCCACAACGAGGGTTTCGCTACCGGTTTTTACATACGGCGGTTCCCGCTTGCTATAAAGGCCGTCGAGTGTGCGGCACGTCTGGGAACCAAACCACGTTGCTAGCGGATCGCTTGCAGCCGCACTGCTTCCCGCCGGCAAAGCGACCACCACCGCAAGAACGGGACCCAACAAACTCAGCAACCTCATGTCTTAATAATTAGGGTACACATTTTTAAGGATCTACCCACACCGACAACGCGTGACGCTCGCAGAGACATAATTAAGCACCTACTCTTCCAAGGCGCGGGCCCAGTTCGGGCCGAGAAGCCGCGAGAGCGCGCGATCCGCCAGAACCTTGCCGCCGGTCTGACAGTGCGCGCAGTAGTTCGTCTCACTGTCGGCATAGCGGATGCGCTTGATTTTTGCTCCGCAAACTGGACACGGTTTGCCGTAGCGGCCGTGCACGGCCATGGCATCGTGAAAAGCCGTTACATGTTCGGGAAACTCGCCCTTCGTCATCCGCTTGCAAACGGGCAGTCCACGCGCGCAACGTTTCCTGCGTCGCAGCAAAGAGCCGCTTCCACTCCTCGTTGGTTAATTTTTGCGTCAGCGCCAGCGGGGAGAGCTTTGCGGCGTGCAAGATTTCATCTGAATACGCATTGCCGATACCACTGAGCGCGCGCGGATCGGTGAGTGCGCGTTTGAGCGTCTGATTTTCGCCCTCCAGGGCGGCTCGGAACTTCTCAAGATCGGTGTTCATCACGTCGATGCCGCCCGGATCGAGGGCGGCCAGCGCTTCGGCACCGCGCACAATTGAAAGCGACGCGCGCCGTTTCGAACCCGCTTCAGTGAGCACGAGCGAACCGCTCGGAAACTCGAAAGCCGCGAGCGCACTCCGCGCGCTGATCGATGCGCACGCGCCTCGCCAGTGCAGCCGCCCAGCGATCATCAAATGAATCACGATCCAGAGATCGCCGTCTACAAGGATTGCGATGCGTTTACCGATCCCGCCTGATTTCGCGTACAACGTGCCCATCGACGCTGGAAAGCGGCGGCTCGGCCGTGCGCAACAAAAAAGGGTTTGTGATTCTGACTCGCTGCAGTGGCTGCCCGATGATGCGGCTCTCGAGCGCGCTGATGTACGTCGCAATATCGGGCAGCTCAGGCACGATGTATTCTAGATCTCGCTAGATCTCTCAAACTACTGCGCCGCCGAGTTTACACGCATATCGTGACTTGGTTGGTGCAATACGCATCGGTGGAGCTCGATTCTAACGGAAATCTCGTACGCATCACGCCCGGTGCAGGGACCGCCCGTAGCGGCTAAGTCGTGCAGTTGCCGCCACCAATCCGGCGGGACTCGTATCGCCTTAGCACGGCGCTCGCACGCCCGATTGGTATCGTCATCCTATGAAAATCACAAACGCATTAATGCTCTGCGGGTTCCTCCTCGCGGCCGTCTTGGCCGCGGGTTGTACTTCCAAATCGACCTCGTCCGGCACCGTGAGCGAAGCATCCTCGCCGGCAGCGGCACCCTCCGGCAGCGGTTCGCAAGCCAACGCAACTCAGCCGCAGGCGCAACCGGAGACGCTCGACGGCGTCAAGAACCGCGTGCCGATCTACGATTCGAACACCACGGCCAAGCCTAGCACCGTCACGTCGGGCATGTACCAGTTCGAGACCTCCGACACACCTAAGCAAGTCGTCGCGTGGTGCAAAGCGCACATCCCTGCAGCCGTGCCGGGCAAGTGGAGGGAGCCAGACCCCGACGCAGCGCCCGAATGGGGCTTTACGGGCAACGTTTCGGACGGCGCGTTCAGTATCACGATCGAGCCGGTCAACCCGGGCTACAAGGGTTATGCGGCCGGCTCCAAGACAATCGTGGCCGTCCTGGACAGGTAGCAATGCGCGATTGGTCGACCGCGATATAATGTGCCGGCGCAGGGCCGTAGACACCCACCGAGCACACTAAGGTCTCGAGATACACTACCGTCCTCGAGAGTAGCGATGTTGCAACAAAACGCATACGAGCAGTTTTGCGCGACGAAGTGGTCGCAAACGCGGCGCTGCTTAACGGCGACGTCGAGGATGGGTTTGGGCCAGATCCGCAAGCGCTTTCAGGTGTAGCGCCAACGGGAATCGAATCTGAAAACCATCGACAGTTGCGAGGAGGCACCGCGCTTGAAGTCCTAAACTAACTCCTCGCGAGCTCCCGAATCGTCTGACACGACGATTTTACGTCTTAATCGCACCACGCGCTCCCCGAGAGCACGTGCGCTTCGGAGAATCGCCAACGAGGTCGGTGCCCGAGCTACGCTTGGGCAGATCAAGGGGCGTCGAGCTGCTCCGGCATCATCATTTGTCGAATCGCGCTGCCCGTCAGCGATGCGGAAAGCCTGCGCTCAGCAGGCCAAGTCCGATATCTTTTCCGACAAAGGCGGCGCCTCGTGGGTTTTCATGGTGATCGATAGGATCCCACAGCGGTGGCGGACTCTTGCCGCTCTCGTACCGCACGAAATCCGAGTAAAGGTCATATTGCACCACGGGCAGCCCTTTCAATGCTGCTGCATATTGCAACGCCGCATGGTGGTCATGCCCGCTGTATGTAACAAAAAAACTATCGCGATACTCAAGGGCTTGAATAACTTGCTCAGCAAGCGAAACATCCTGAGCGTAATAGTCCCAAATGATTGCGAGCGAAATATGTTGTACGGCAACCGATTTGAGAATGTCGGCGACGTTCGAGCGCAGCTCGGCGGCTCGGTCAATGACCGACATTGGCTCCACAGAGTCTAGCTCCGGCGATAGGAGGTCCATGATGACTGCATCCATCCCCTCCAGGCAAGGACGTTTTCCGTATAGCTGGCGATTTGACGGAGGGTCGCCCCATCGATCCGCACGGATCGGCAGCGAATAGGCTTGGGGAAATGGCCTGAAGCGTTGAGTGTGCGTTCCAGATTGGCGCAGATGGAGTCGTCGCCGAGACTGTCCCCAAAAAGTATTAGAGGCACCTATCAACGCAATATTATAGTGGTTCTTGTCTTGAAGCGCGCTTGTGTCCAACCCAACTTCGGAGACGCGGAAATAACCCAAAGCAATCTTTCGTATGCGTCGGTTACCGGCATCGGCAATATAAGCCACTGAACCGTTGAGCGCGATACCCATTGGCGCATAGAAGCGCGCGTCCTCACGGGGTCCATCTCGGTAGCCTGCACCGTCGATGGGCCTTCCGTAATCTTTTCCCGCAATTGGAAGCGTAAACGGGGTCGAAATAAACGGTAGGGATTGCAGCCGCAAATACCTGACGACCTCAGAATTCACGTCGGTGAACAAAAACTGTCGTGCGTCAATCGCCACCAATTGGTTTGGTTCACCGAAGGGCCTAAGCCCTTCAGTGTGCAGCGTTGGGTAAACGACTTCATCGCTGCCGGTAGAGGGATGATAGGCGACCACCGAGGTTTGCGATGAGACGAGAACGACCCCGTTGCCCTTTGTCTCCCCATAAGCGACGCTGTGCCATCTCTTTTCCGAAGTCGATTTAAGGAGAACAGGCTCAAGCGTACCGTTCGCATCCAATCGAAGCAAACCCGCGCCATCATCCGCAATGTAGAGGTTCCCCTTACGGTCAAAAGCGAGACCTCGTGGATTATCAAGGTGCGCCGCGACGTTGCCCGCTTGCGCGAGAGTGGCGTTGCTAATCACGGTCGACACGGTACCATGGAGCAACCTTCGCACGGACTCGTTACGCGAGTCAGCGATGTAAAGCGCGTCATCCGGACCAATCGCCAGGCCTGCAGGGCGATCGAACTTCGCCTGCCGCGCTGGTCCATCGACATAACCACCGGCTACCCCGAGCCGACCGCGTTCCAGCCTTCCGGAACCGGCAATTGTGCGCACCTCTCCGGAAGACGTAATCATGCGGATGCGCTGAGCCGCTTCGTCGGAAATGTAGATGGTTCCGTCGCTCTTTTGCACCGCGACGCCGGAAGGAAATAGAAACTCCGCATGCCGCGCGGAGCCGTCGGCCAGACCCGGTAAGCCGTTCCCAGCAACAGTCCAAACGTCAGGCGTTGCTGATCTACCGACAGCCATCTGTGTTGTTAAATTGAACGCGACCAGAAAAATAAGGTACCGGCGGGCGCGCACGAGGGAAGCCTCGTTTGGCCCGCCCTACGCGGTTTCCTGCCCAATGACGTTGCACTCACGTTCGCAGACCTGCTACCGGTTCAACATGGGACGGAAGCGCAGCGGCGGGCGTTCTAGGTCATGCGACGCCTACCGTCACGCTCACAACCTAAGCTGACTTACTAACGACGCGCAACGGATGCGGTCGATCGTCTGGGTGCGAGCTCGAAGATGCTAAAGCGGCCGCTGCTTCGCAAAATACAGCAAATTTCTCGAGCGATGGCAACCAAATGGCAACCGAATTTCAACGTACGTCGAAAAAACCGCGTAAATTCAGGTCTATTTTTGGTAGCGCCAACGGGAATCGAACCCGTCTTTCCGCCTTGAAAGGGCGATGTCCTAACCGATAGACGATGGCGCCGCGTACTTTTCAACGCACTGTGGGCCCGGTAGGATTCGAACCTACGCGCAACCAGTTATGAGCCGGCCGCTCTACCGCTGAGCTACAGGCCCCAGCGCGCGAAAAGCCCTTCGACCGGCATACCGGGCCGCCTCCCCCAACTCTTCTTCGATTGCCAACAAACGATTGTATTTCTCCACGCGATCGCTGCGCGACAGCGAACCGGTCTTAATTTGTCCGGCGCTTGTTGCAACGGCAATGTCGGCGATCGTCGTGTCACCCGTTTCCCCGGAACGATGCGAAATCACGCAATGATAGCCGGCTTGATGCGCGAGCTCGATCGCATCGAGCGTCTCCGATAGCGTGCCGATTTGATTGACCTTGATCAAAATCGCATTCGCAATGCCGCCGTCGATGCCGCGCTGTAAACGTTCGGTGTTGGTCACGAAGATGTCGTCGCCGACCAGCTGCATCGTTGCACCAATCGCCTTTGTAAGCGCCGCCCAGCCGTCCCAATCGTCTTCCGAAAGCCCGTCTTCGATCGAAACGATCGGATAGCGCCCGATCAGACCTCTTTATAGAAGTCAACCATCTGCGCGCTCGTCATTGCGCGCGATTCTGTTTCAGGATAGTAAGCGCCGTCGCGGTAAAACTCCGTCGCGGCAGCGTCGAGCGCGAGCGCAATGTCCTCGCCCGGCTCGATACCCCGCACGTTCGATCGCTTTCACGAGCAAATCCAGCGCCTGATCCAAACTCTCCAAACGCGGCGCGTAGCCGCCTTCATCGCCGACAAGCGTCGGCTGGCCCATCTCATGCAGCAGCGCGCCGAGCGTGTGGAAGACTTCCGCTCCGTAGCGTACCGCTTCACGCATCGATGCGGCGCCGACCGGTACGATCATGCACTCCTGGAATTGCAGCGCGCCTTCCGCGTGCTTGCCGCCATTGATCACGTTCATCATCGGAACCGGCAACTCGCATGCGCTCGGTCCGCCGAGATAGCGAAACAGCGGCAATCCCAAACTCGATGCGGCAGCGCGTGCAACCGCGAGTGAAACGCCGAGCAATGCGTTTGCGCCGTAATTGCTTTTGTTTGGCGTGCCGTCGAGCTCGATCAACCTTTCGTCGATCTCGCGCTGCGCGGTTACATCAAGCCCTTCAAGCGCCGGCGCGAGAACATCGTTGACCGCCGCCACGGCTTTCAGCACGCCTTTGCCGCCGTAGCGTTTCGGATCGCCGTCGCGCAGCTCGACCGCTTCGTGCGTGCCGGTCGATGCGCCTGAAGGAACAATCGCCTCTTCGATGGCGCCGAAATTTGTGGCGACCGAGACGGCGACCGTCGGATTTCCGCGCGAATCAAGCACTTCGCGCGCGTGCACGCCTTCGATCAGCGGACGGCCTGAAGCACGCAACGATTGTAAAGACACTACTGCTCGTGCACCCAGCGCTCGAGATCGTGGCGCCGGCTCATATATTCGTTCGCTTCAAAGAAAATCTCAAGCTCACGTTTTGCGCTGTTCGGCGAATCGCTGCCGTGAACGAGATTGCGGCCAATCGTTTGCGCCAAATCACCGCGAATCGAGCCGGGCGTTGCTTGCAATGGATTCGTCGCGCCGATCAGCGCGCGACAGCCTTCGATCGCACTCTCGCCTTCGACGCACATTGCAACGACAGGGCCGCTCGTGATGAACTCGACAAGCCCATCGAAGAACGGCTTCCCTTTATGCTCCGCGTAGTGCCGGCGCGCGCGATCGCCGTCAACTTGCATCATCTTCATGGCGACGATTAAGTAACCGCGGCGCTCGAGCCGTGAAACGATCTCGCCGACAAGACCGCGCGACACCGCGTCCGGCTTACAGAGAATCAGCGTCTGTTCAATAGGCATCAGTCACGCATTAGCGCGCTCGGTTCGCTTTGCCTCCGCTGCGTAGGACGAGATGAAGTCGTAACAAGCGGGATTGTGCGTTGCTGGGGCGTTTCGATGGTATCGACCGCCAGTCCGACCCTCTGAGCGGCGCCGGGTTCGATTCCCGGGCGCTCCAGCGCAATGCAGTTATGCGTTGCGACGGCGTTAACGGTGTGATATGTTCGGAGGTGTCGGACTGGCGATCACATCGAAGCGCAAGAGGCGCCGCAGTAGTGCGGCGCCTCGCCTTTTGAGGGCCATGCAAAACCCTTACGCTAAAACCCAAGAAGCGTTGGCGCGGAACGATTTTCTCCGACGTTCGCTACAAAGCCCGAGACCGAAAGCACAAACGCCGATGCGCTGAACTTGCTTGAAGAAGCGGAGCGCAATTCCGGCGTCACGATCGTCACGGACTTCCAAACCCATGGTCGCGGACGGCGGCGGGCGCGAGTGGATCGCCGCACCGAAGGCGGCGCTGCTTTTCACAACGATCCTCCCCGTAACGTTGGACGCCGCGTGCGCTGTGGGCGATTCCGTTTTGGTGTGCTTTGGCCGTAAAAGAAGCGCTCGCTGTGCACGGCTTCGAGACGAAGTTGCAGTGGCCGAACGACCTTTTACTGGACAACCGTAAGGTCGCCGGCATTCTTTGCGTCTCGCGCGGCGTTGGAACGCGTGCGTGGGCAGCATGCGGCGTCGGAATCAACGTAACGCGTACCAACGACACATTCTATGACGGCATCCAGCCTGCGCCGGGATTCCTCAGCGACGTGAAGTCAATCGAACGCGCCGATCTGCTGGCAACGATCTTGCGCCAATTTGCAGCGTCCCTTAACAGAATTGGAAGATCCAGATGGCGTTGCGCGACGGTGGGAAAGCGCGGCTCAGTTGCGCGGAACGCCGTATCGGATTCTGATCGACGGCGAAAGCGAACCGATCGATGCGCTCGCCGAGCGGCTTGGCGCACAAGGAGCATTAGTCGTGCGCGTTAACGGTCAGGAGCGCGAAATCGCTCTTGCTGATGCCCGCGTTCGTGCGTTAACTGCGTTCGGCGCGGCTGCGCTTGTCGCACTGCTCGCAGAAGTGCGACATCTTATTGTCCGTTTCAAAAACCGAAGATGAGTGATGCATCGCGCAACGCGCATCGTAGCACGCCTTCAGTCCCATCGCGCGGCCTAGACCGCATACGGACTCTTTGAGTGCTCGCTGGAACAGCAGATTTTCATCCGCATCTTCGCCATAGAATTCGGCACGCAATCGATGGAGCGACACGACGGCAACGCCGGTTTGCCGATCTGCATCGCTAAACAAAAAGCGCTGTCCCGTCTTATAGAGATCGTAATCGGTGATTGCAAGGCGCACACCGTCTTCAACCGGTGTCGCGCGCATAACGCGCGATATCAGGGAGTTGACGAACATCTGGCTGCGTTGACTGTTGAGCGCGCTGCTTGGAATTTCAAGCCGATCGGCAGCAACAATCGTCGCCATGAAACCGCTCTTCAAGGCAAACCGTCAGGCGCGCGAGGAAGGTCCGATCGACTGCATTGATCGGCACAACAAAAATCCGACTCGGCATGTCGGAGCGCATCCTTCTCCGCTCGTGAACGGAAAACCGCTCGGCTGGCAGAAGGTCCGCCAGATGATCGTCGGGATCGGTTTCGACGTCGCTGACGTCGCGCGTTATGCCTTCGATCAGCGCGCGCTGGAATGGTTTGCGCGCAAAGTCTATACCGATGAAGAGGTTGGCTACGCGCTGCGCAAGCGCAATCGCGCCGAACGATTCGCCGGATTTTTTGCGGCCAAAGAGGCGGCGCGCAAGGCATTCGGGCATGCGATTCCATGGCGTCAGATCGGCGTTTCGCATGAAGCCAGCGGAAAGCCGGTGCTGCAACTGCTTGGCCGCGCGCGTGAGCTGCCGGCGCGACGCGGCATCACCGCAATTCATTTGACGATCACTCATACCGCCGCGATCGCGGCCGCGATCGTGATTTTGGAACGCGCGTGATTGCGGTCTTGACGCCCGAGCAGATGCACAACGCGGACCGCGCAGCATTTGCGCGGCTCGGAGAGAGCGCGCTCATGCGCAACGCCGGTCGACCAGGTCGCAGCGGCGGCGCTTCGTTACGCCGGCGACAGGTCGCGTCGTTGCGTTTGCCGGTCCCGGCAATAATGGCGGCGACGCCTTTGCCGCATGTGCGGCGATCCGGCGAAGTCTTGCGCCGCGAGCGTGCGTCGTCTATGCGACTGAAGAGCGCGATATCTCCGCCGCGCGTCGAGATGCAGAAAACGACGCCAAAGCCGAAGGCGTGGAGCGGCGATCGCTGCCGCACAATGAGAACGAAGCTGCAACGGCGTTGGCGCGATGCCGGGCTTGCATTGGATGGCCTCTTCGGAACCTCCAGTCGCCTGCCGATCGGCGATCCGTATCGCGCGATCATCCGCGCGCTAAACGCATCGGACTGTGCCGACGATTGCGATCGACATTCCGAGCGGCATCGATGCGCTGAGCGGCATCACCGATGAAGTTGCCGTTCAAGCACGTGCCACCGTGACGCTCGGCGCGCTGAAGCCCGGGCTTCTCTTGGATCCGGCCGCGGTCGCTGGTCGGCGATTTGATTTTGGCCGACATCGGCATTTCGGACCAAGAACTCGCCGCGCAGAAGCGAGCGGTTTTGCAGCGATCGACGCCGGCGAACTGCGCTCGCTGCTTCCGAAACGATCGCCTACCGCGGACAAACGCGCCGCAGGCGCACCGTTCATCATCGCCGGCTCGCAGCAGTTTCCCGGTGCGGCGGTGCTTTGCGCGCGCGGCGCGGCGCGCGCCGGCGCCGGTTATGTGACGGTTGCGACGAGCGCGAAAGCGGCGCCCATCTTGCGCGCGCATCTTGTCGAGCAAGTCGTCACCGAAATCGCCGATCACGCGAAAGTCGAAGATGCGATCGAAGCGTTGCTCGATACGGCCAAACACTGCTCCGCGATCGGCATCGGGCCGGGACTCGGTCTCGACGGGCGCACCGGCGAGATCGTGCGCGGCTTCCTGCAGCGAACGGAGTTGCCGTTCGTCGCAGACGCGAGCGCGCTCTTCCACTTCGCTAAACATCTGGACGTCTTGAAAACGCCGCGTGCGGTTATCACGCCGCACGCGGGCGAATTCGCGCGACTGAGCGGGCGCGGAACGGTGCATGACGAGGACCGCGTTTCCCGATTGCGTGATTTTGTCGAACGCACGCAGTGCACGACGCTTCTGAAAGGACGCACGACGCTGATTTACGACGGCACGACGCTGCATTTCAACCTCTCCGGAACCTCGACGCTTGCAACCGCTGGAACCGGCGATGTCCTCACCGGCATGATTGCCACGCTGCTGTCGCAAGGACTTTCGCCCGTCGACGCCGCTCGCGCAGGCGCTTATCTGGCATGGGCTCGCCGCTTTGCATTGCGCAAAGAGGCGACCGCGCGGTGTTGTTGCCGGCGATTTGCCGGACGCGTTGGCAGCGGCTCTGCCGGCTGCGATGTGAATCCACGGACTTGCGGCTCGTGTTTAAAGCGTAGTTCTCATGTGTGGCCGATTTTCACTGACGCAGCGGCTCGACGTGCTCGAGCGAATATTCAAAGCCAAAGCGCGTGCGCGTGACGGGCCGAAAGCCCGTTACAATATTGCTCCAACGCAACCGGTGCTTGCGATTTGCCAAGACGATCCGGCTTCAATCGTCCAGCTCGACTGGGGCATCACGATCTTCCCTAGTGACGAGCAGCCGCGCACGCTCGTAAACGCTAAAGCCGAGACGCTGCAAGCGCGCCCGGCGTATTCACAAGCCTTCTCGAACCGGCGTTGTCTCGTGCTGGCCGACGGTTTCTTTGAATGGGAATCCCGCGCCGGCCGGCGCTATCCGCATTACTATCGTTTGCGCAACCAAGAGCCGTTCGCGTTTGCGGGCGTCTACGATCAAGAAGGCGACGAACGCCACTGCGTCATCATCACGACCGACTCAAATGCGCTCGTTGCGCCGGTTCACAATCGCATGCCCGTTATACTCGAAGACGCACGAAAATGGCTGACCGAAAAAGACCCGGATGAACTGCAGGCGATGCTGCGGCCGATTGCGAGCTCCGAGATGGAAAGTTACATCGTCAACCCGGTCGTCAATACGCCGGATGTCGATGAGCCGCAGTGCATCGAGCCGTACGAACCAAAGGAAATGTCACTCTTTGCCGAGCGCCGGCCCGAGACGTGATGCCGACGCTTGGATCGCTGATCTTCTTCTCGTCGAAGGTCGAGCCGCTATTGCGGTTCTACCGCGCGCTCGGCGTTCCGCTGGTAACCGAATCGCACGAGAAAGACGGGCCGACGCATTACGCGGCGGACTTGAACGGCGTGCACGTTGCGCTGTACCAATCGGACGATGGCGACGCGCAACGATGGCGCGAGGGAGGGTGCACGTGGCCGGGGTTTGTCGTTGAAGATCTTCCGGCGACGCTTCAAAGCCTGACCGAACTAGGGACTAAGGTGCTGGCCGGTCCGGAGGAACGAGCCTGGGGAATACGCGCGATCGTTGAGGATCCCGACGGCCGTCCGATTGAATTGTGGTCGTCCGCCGAGGAACTGCCGACAGTCTAAGCTTTCCTGTCACGCGAGCTCAGCCTGCCCTGAGCGAGGTCGAAGGGTCGAAGCGCCGCGCTCATCGCCACTAGCGAAGGAGTACCAGTGTCACACTGAGCCTGTCGAAGTGTGGCTAAGATTTTCTCCTTGCCATGCTTCGACAAGCTCAGCATGACACTGGGACCACATCGTGAGTCGCGAGAACGATTGCCCTTCGACAAGCTCAGCATGACACTGGTACCACATCGTGAGTCGCGAGAACGATTGCCCTTCGGCAAGCTCAGCATGACACTGGGACCACATCGTGAGTCGCGATAACGATTGCGCTTCGACAAGCTCAGCGTGACAGATACTGCTCAGCGTCACACGTGAAAGTCAACCCGACGCGTTGAGCAGTTTGCGTAACGCTGCTTCGTCGAGAACAGCGACGCCAAGTTGCTGCGCCTTGGTGTATTTGCTTCCCGGATCGTCGCCGGCGACGACGTAGTCCGTTTTCTTGCTGACCGAGCCGCTGACTTTACCGCCGGCTTGAACGATTAAGTCGCTTGCTTCATCGCGCGTCATTCCGCTGAGCGTTCCGGTGAGCACGAGCGTCTTCCCCGCAAGCGCACCGGTTTGCGAACGTTTGCGGCGCGGCGCCGTCATTTGAACGCCCGCGCGCCGAAGTCGCTCGATCATCTCGCGGTTCGCACGTTGCGCGAAGAAGAGATGGACGCTGCCCGCGACTTCCTGGCCGACGCCTTCGCTATTCTTCAATTCTTCGACCGTTGCGCGTTCGAGCGCCTCAATCGAACCGAAATCGTCGGCCAAAATTTGTGCCGTCTGCGAACCGACGAAACGAATTCCTAGTCCCGTCAAGAGCCGCGCAAGGCCTCGCGTCTTCGAGTCTTCGATGTTGCGCATGAGATTGCGGATCGTCTTATCGCCCGTGCGCGGCACTTTCTCGAGTTTTTCGCTCGCCAGCGCGTAGATATCCGCGATATCCTTGACAAGCCGCAGCTCCGTCAACTGCGCTGCCATCACGTCACCGATGCCTTCGATGTCCATCGCACCGCGAGAAACGAAATGCTTGACTCGCTCCAAGACCTGCGCGGGGCAGGCCGCATTGGTGCAGCGGGACATCGCTTCACCTTCCGGACGATCGGCGTCCGCGCCGCAAACCGGACACTTTGCGGGCATCCTGAAGGTGGGCGGCTTGCCTTTGCGCTCGCTTAAGACCGGACCGACAACGCGCGGAATCACGTCGCCGGCGCGCATGACAACGACCGTATCGCCGACGCGAATGTCGTTGGAATGGATGTATTCCTCGTTGTGCAGCGTCGCATTTCGCACCGTGACGCCGCCGATCGGAACCGGTGCAAGGACGGCGTTCGGATTCAACGTTCCGGTGCGGCCGACGCTAATTGTGATGTCGAGCAGCTTGGTCCGCGCTTCGCGGGCTTTGAATTTGTACGCGGTCGCCCAACGCGGATCTTTGCCGACGCTGCCCAGCTTCGTTTGCAGCGAAAGCGCATTGACCTTAATGACGACACCGTCGATCTCGTAGTCGAGCGAATCGCGCTTCTCTTCCCAATCCGCACAGAAAGCGACGACGCCTTCGATGTCGCCGCAGCGCGTGACATACGGGTTGACCGCGAAGCCGATCCGCTTCAAGAATTCCAGGGCCTCAAATTGCGAGTGAATCTGTCGAACGTCGTCAACGTTGCCGATTCCGTACGCAAAAAACGAGAGCTTTCGCTCCGCTGTCAGCTTCGGGTCCAGTTGCCGCACCGCTCCTGCGGCCGCATTGCGCGGGTTTGCAAACGGCGCCAATCCGGCGCCTTCGCGATTCGCATTGAGCTTCTCAAACTCGCTCTTGCGCAGATACACTTCACCGCGTGCCTCTAAGAAGCGCGGAACGTTCCTCTCGCGTAACCGCAACGGGATCGCATTGACCGTGCGCAGGTTCGGCGTGACTTCTTCGCCGATACGGCCGTCGCCGCGCGTGCCGCCGCGCGCGAGCGCGCCGCTTTCATATTGGAGCGATACCGCCAATCCGTCGATCTTGAGCTCGGCGACATAGTCCACGTCGGAGCCCGCCAACTTTCGAACGCGTGCATCGAACGCGCGCAATTCGTCGGCATCAAACGCGTTCGAGAGACTGAGCATCGGACGCGCATGCTCGTAAGGCGGAAAGCGTTCCGACGCGGCCGATCCGACGCGTTGCGTCGGCGAATCGGGCGTGATGAGCTCGGGATGCCGGCTCTCAAGATCGACGAGCTCGCGAAAGAGCGCATCGTATTCCGCATCGCTAATCTGCGGATTGTCGAGGACGTGGTATTGGTAGTTTGCTTCCTCGATGGCCTCACGAAGCGCATCGATTCGCTCCGCCGGCTGCGCTTCTTTAACTGCGCTTCTTGGAATCGCTGACCACCTGCACCGGATAGCCATCGGGATCGCTGATGATCGCCACACGCGCGGCGGCTTCATCGTATGGATCCTGGAAGATCGGAGCGCCGAGCGTTCTGGCACGCGCAACGAGCGCGTCGACGTCATCGACCCAAAAGCCCAATTGGAACGACCCGGGACGGACGGCGAGCAACCGCGTTCGCTTGTGAATACCGAGCGTGGCTCCGTTCCCGAGCTCGAAATCGACGGATGAGTCCGTCTTCGATTTTATCGGTAACTTCAGGACCTCGGCATAGAAGTTTCGCGAGCGCTCGAGATCCGAACAGACGAGCATCGCCGTCGTGAACTTGCTTACGTCGATGTTTCCACCATCACGCGTTTATCTTTGGCCAGCTCGTCGAGCACGTCCATGTTCTCCTTTGCGAGCGCATCGAGTGTCTCACGATCCAGCGCATGATGCCCGACCGCTCGTTGATCGCGCAGTACCTCAACGAGATATTGGCCGGTGTAGGATCCCGAATTGGCCGCGACTTCTTCCGGCGTCCCCGTCGCGACGATCTTGCCGCCGCGATCGCCGCCTTCGGGTCCGAGGTCGATCAGATAATCTGCCGTCTTGATCACGTCGAGATTGTGCTCGATGACAATCACGGTGTTCCCGGTCTTGACTAGCCGCTGCAAGACCTCCAGGAGCTTATGGATGTCGGCAAAGTGCAAACCGGTCGTCGGCTCGTCAAGAACGTAGAATGTGCGGCCGGTCGAGCGGCGTGAGAGTTCGGTCGCCAATTTCACGCGTTGCGCCTCGCCGCCCGAAAGCGTCGTCGCGGGCTGCCCCATCTTGATGTAGCCGAGACCGACGTCGCAGATCGTGTTTAACTTGTTGTGAATGCGCGGAATCGAACCGAAAAACTCATTCGCTTCATCGACGCGCATCTCAAGCACATCGGCAATCGTCTTCCCTTTGTATTTGACTTCCAACGTCTGCGCATTGTAGCGCTTGCCTTTGCAAACTTCGCACGGCACATAGACGTCGGGCAAGAAGTGCATCTCGATCTTGATGATGCCGTCACCCTGACACGCTTCACAACGGCCGCCGCGCACGTTAAAAGAAAAGCGGCCCGGCGCGTAGCCGCGCATCTTCGCTTCGGGCACCATCGAAAACAGCTCGCGGATATGATCGAAGACCCCGGTGTAGGTTGCCGGATTCGAACGCGGCGTGCGGCCGATCGGCGATTGATCGATGATCGACGAGCTTGTCGAGCGCATCCGCACCGCGAACGCTGCCGTAGGTTCCGCCCGCGGGCTGATGGTGCAGATGCTGATTGAGCGCCTTGCACAAAATGTCGTTCATCAGCGTTGATTTCCCGCTGCCGCTGACGCCCGTGATGCAGGCGAAGACCCCGAGTGGAATATCGATGTCAACGCCCTGAATATTGTTGGCGCGCGCGTTTTTCAAATAGAGCCATGCGCGCGGCTTGCGACGATGGCGTGGAATTGGAATGAATTGCCGCCCAGAGAGGTAGGCGCCGGTCATCGATTCCGGATTTCGCATCACATCTTCAAGCGAACCGACCGTCAAAATCTCGCCGCCTTGCGCACCGGCGCCCGGCCCGATGTCCACGATCACGTCGGCCATGCGCATCGTATCCTCGTCGTGCTCGATGACGATCAGCGTATTGCCGAGGTCGCGCAGGGTCTTCAGCGTCGCCAAGAGCCGGTTGTTATCACGTTGATGCAGCCCGATCGACGGTTCATCCAAGATGTATAGCACTCCAACCAGCGATGAGCCGATCTGTGTCGCAAGCCGGATGCGCTGCGACTCGCCGCCTGAAAGCGTTGTCGCCGACCGCGAAAGCGTCAGGTAATTCAATCCGACGTTGGCAAGAAATCCGAGCCGGGCACGAATCTCTTTGAGAATCTGATGCGCGATCAGCTCTTGCCGCGGCGTCGGCTTGAACTGCTCGAAGAAATCTTCCGCGTGTTCGACGGAAAGCCGCGTCAGCTGGTCGATGTTCATGCCCCCGACTGTAACCGCCAGCGCTTCCGGCTTCAGGCGTGCGCCTTTGCATTGCGGGCAGTTCGACGCCGACATGAACTTCTCGATATCTTCCTTGACGTAATCGCTGCTCGTCTCGTTGTAGCGGCGCTGCAGATTGTTGACGACGCCTTCAAACGTCGCGCGATAATTCCAAACGTGACCGCTGCGCGTCTCATATGAAAACCGTTGCTCCTGATCGGTGCCGTGGAGGATCATGTCAACGACGTCTTTGGGCATCTTCTCGATCGGCGTTGACGTGCGAATGCGTCGCCCGCGCAAGACGCGCTCGAGCTGCTGCAAATAGTACGGGTTCATCGACGGAAAGCGGCCCGAGCCGATCGAGCGGCTCCACGGAACGATCGCGCCTTCTGCGATGGACTTCGTTCGGTCCGGAATCACTTTCCACGGATCGATCTCGATGCGCTCGCCGAGCCCGCTGCACGTCGGACATGCGCCATACGGGGAGTTGAACGAAAAGAGCCGCGGCGCAAGCTCTTCAAAGGAAAGACCGCAGTAGACGCAAGCAAATGCCTCGCTGAACGTCAGTTCCCGCGTCTTTTTTGTTTCCGGCTCGCTCAGCAAAACGGTCACGATTCCGGTCGAGAGACGCAGCGTCGTCTCAACGCTGTCCGTCAAACGTTTGCGAATGTCCGGCTTCATGATCAGCCGGTCGACGATCACTTCGACCGTGTGCTTGCGTTTGCGATCGAGCGTGATCTTCTCGCGGAGTTCTTTGGGCTCGCCGTCGATGCGCACTCGCGAAAACCCCTCTTTGGCGATCTCCTCGAGCAGCTTCGTATACTCGCCCTTGCGGCCACGGACGATCGGCGCCAGCAATTGAATGCGCGAACCTTCCGGCAAGTCCATGATCGAATCGACGATCTGTTCGCTCGTCTGCGAGCTGATCTCGCGGCCGCAATTATAGCAATGCGGAATGCCGATGCGCGCATAAAGCAGCCGCAGGTAATCGTAGATCTCGGTTACGGTGCCGACCGTCGAACGCGGATTGCGTGAGGTTGATTTTTGGTCGATCGAGATCGCCGGCGAGAGGCCCTCGATGTAATCGACGTCCGGCTTTTCCATCTGACCGAGGAACTGACGCGCGTACGATGACAGCGACTCGACATAGCGTCGCTGACCTTCCGCATAGATCGTGTCGAAGGCAAGCGACGACTTGCCCGAACCGCTCAAACCCGTAACGACAATCAGCCGATTTCGCGGCAGAGCGAGATCGATGTTCTTGAGGTTGTGTTCGCGAGCGCCTTTGATAACAATGGAGTCAAGCCCGCTGGGCTTGGCTCCATTGTAAAGAGCGCCGGGGACCGCAGAGCTCATGCCTACATTATGACCGAAAAGGCGAGCTCCGCGTTGCGGCTACACAGTCGGACCGGGAGCCGACGGCGGCGGAGGAGGAGGCGGCGGCGTGTAGGTCGTCGAGCCGCCACTCGTTCCGGCAAGCGTCGTCGCAGGTCCCTTCAACTTCAGATATTCGCCGACGATAACCAGCGTTGAAAACGCCACGACGATCATCTGCAGCACCTGACCGACGATCGGACCGATGAAAGGAATCGCGTGCAGTGCAGCCCCGATAACTCCCGCGATGATGCTGATCACGAAGATCAAGAGCACGATAATGACGGTCGTTCCAAAGCGCGCATCACCATCTGAACCGACTCCGCAGACCGCCTCGCATGCCGGGACGATTTCCCAACAACAGCGGCCGGCATCGTGTAGATGAAGAACAGCAAAAACGCGAGGAAGCTCAAGCCGATCGTAAACGGGGCCAAAATCGCGGCGATGATTCCGAGCGACTATCAATATCAGCATCGCCATCAGTACATGTCCGGCATCCTCGCGGAACGATTCCGCACCGTCAGCTAAGCGTCGTCGTTCCGCGCTGCCACGCCGCGCCGGCCATTCCAGTCGTATATGTGATCGATAAGATCGTCGCAATGATCGCGATGATGTGGCGCGAAGCCGCAACGTCCACCATGACCCCGCCGTGGCTCATGCCGGTCGGCATTCGCCGTTGACGTCATAGACGACTTGACGGAACTGCGGCCGCGACGACTAAAGCCGTTACGATCCCGGCAACGATTCCGATGATGATGCCGGGAACGATGATGATCCAATTTGAGGTTAAGAGCTGCCATGCGCGGCTAAAGGTATTACCGATGTCTCGGCCGGGATCAGTCTGCATATAAGTTCAACTCCAATAGCAAAGCAAGCGCCGAAAAAACCCTTTCGGCGGGGAGCGGGCGACCCCTGGCCTTATAGCCGTAGCGCCGTTTGCACTTCGGAGATCGACGCAACCGTTTGGTGCGGCGCGCGCGCTCCTCGTGGAAGCGGCGCATCCTCGCGATTGATCCACACCGTGAAGAGGCCCGCTTCCAGCGCTCCGCGGATGTCACGTTCGTAACGGTCGCCGACCATTGCGCTGACCGCCGGTGGACTGCCCAGCCGCGTACACGCGTGCGCGAAGAGCAACGGATCCGGTTTGACCATGCCGATTTCATCGGCGATGAAGATCGCATCGAAGTAATCGCCGATCTGCAAAATCGCGATCTTCTCACGGTGCGTTTCGGAAAACCCGTTGGTCACGATTCCGAGTTTGAGATTGCGCTTACGAAGATGTTTGAGCAAGTCAACGACGCCCGGGAACGGGGTGAAGTAACGGCTTCGGAAGCGGAGATAATCGGTCGCCGAGCGCTTCGCGAGTTCCCGATCGCGCAATCCGACCTCGGCGAGCGCCGACTCCCACAGTTTCGCGCGGATGTTACCGAGTTTTTCGGAAAGCGTCGTCGCCGAGAGTCGCGTCCAGAAACCCTGCGCTTGTGCGATATAGGCTTGCTTGAGCGCCAGAGCGTCGATGCCGTGCTCCGCTTCGACCTGGCGCGCGACTTCCTCAGCCGCGCTTTGATAGGCCAGCGTATCGTCGTGGAGCGTATCATCGAGGTCGAAAAGGACCGCCTCGAGTTTTCGGTCCATCAAAATCGAACGCGAAAGCTCTGAAGTTGGAACGGCCTCAGCACCGTTTCGAATGAAAGCCCGTCATTCGTGTCAACCGCCCCGAGAGATCGCTCCAGCCCATCAACTTTTTCGATTGCCCTCATCTGATGGGCGCATCCAACCCGAGCCGTTAGCGCTGCACCATTGCATTCACGCAATCGGACGACGACGCCGTCGCCATCCTGCGCCGGTTTGCAAGCGACGATCCCCACGGCAAGGTCACCGGTCGTGAAAAGTCGATGCTCAACTTGTCCTGCGAAGCGGCGCCAAAGCTGCTCGACTTCAGCGATCGAGCCGCCGGAGAGCGGTGCCAGCGCGTATGAAAGCTGCTGAATGCCGGCATCTGCATCAGCATGCGGCCACATCGGCGAGCGAAGCAGCGAGTGGCCCAGGTGCAGCGCTTTTCGATCGCTGAGGCCGCTCCAGCCGTACGTGTCGAGCGTCAGAATTGCAACGGCGGTTTCTCCCGAACGGGCCAATGCAAACCGCTGACCCGGCACCTCGAATTTCGCGCGCTCCTGCGGCGTGCGAGCGAGTGCGCGAACGTTCGATACTTCCATGCGGCGTGCCGTAGACAACGTCGCTCGCAATCGATGGCAAAGTCGTTTTCAACGCGCAACAACGTATGGCGCTCGCGCCACGCACCGCTCAACGTTACTCGCAGAAACGGTTCGCCTTCGCAAAGTTGCACGCGCATGTCCAATTGCGAGCGACCAAAGGCGAGCGGCACGATCAACGTGCCGTTGTCGATTCGCATCTCGCCGGCACGCGGAAACCAGCTGCGCATTCGGTAGTTCGCATCGATATTCCACGCGTCCCACTGGCGTGGCCGATCGCGATACAGCGTCAAGACATTGGCGCGTGCGGCGACGTTTGAACCGGTGGAGGTTCTTAGCAAATCGATCGAACCGTCCGATAAGACGCGCGCTTCGATCAAACCGTTGCTGAAAAGCAAACGCCCCATCGGATGGTGTCGGCGGGCTGGTACGCAATTCATGTCCGCAAGGTCGCTCGATCAGCGCGTAGCGCGTCGTCAAGAACGTCCGCAAGCAGCTTTTCAGCGGAATCGTACTCCTGATGAACGTCCGCATAGACCGCTGCGATCGACGTGCCTGTCAGCACGTCGTGGAATTGATTGCGCAGAACAATCTTCCAGGCGTCATCGAGGCGGCCGCGCCAGCGATCCAGCGCAATAGCGTCATGCCGACGCGCGATGCAAACAGAAACGGCCTCTTCGGCTTCCATCAGCAGCCGTTCAAGGCGCGCATTGCGCCGTTTGACATCGTGATGCGTGGTGTAGACGCCGCGATGATACTCCAAGTACAGCTCGTCTTGATGCAACGGCAAAGCGCCGGCATCGAAACTTTGCAGCCAGTCGGCCGGGCGCGTCCACTTTCCGATGTTCGCGCGCTTGTGCAATCATCTCAGCAGTAACGCCGCCGCCGCCATCGCCATATCCGGCGATGATCGGCTCATGCCGCGCGCGGGCGCGGCGCGACGCGCCATGGATTAAAGCCGCCGTCGTACGAATCGATCAGCGCGGCGACGACCTCGCTGCCGTCGGGACCACGCCAGCGAAACTGCGCGTACGGAAAGCGCGTCGTGTCGTTCCACTGCAGCTTCGTCGTGACGAAGTACGGTATGCCGGCATGGGCGAGTAGCGTCGGTAGCGTGTTGGCGAAGCCGAAGGAATCGGGAAGCCACGCAACGTTCGGCGCCTCGGCGAAATGGTCGCTGCAAAATCGATGGGCGAAGAGCATCTGACGCAACAGCGACTCGCCGCTCGGCAGATTGCAATCGGCTTCCACCCACAGAGCTGCAACGGATGGATCGAAACGCTTCTCGGCTGCGAGGGCGCGAACCCGATCGAATAGCTGCGCATCCTTAACGCGAACGAATTCGTAGAGCTGCGGCTGGCTCTGCGCAAATGTAAACTCAGGGTTATTCTCTAAGAGGTTCACGGCAATCGCGAACGTGCGCGCCGCTTTGCGGTGCGTTTCTTCATACGTCCACAGCCACGCGACATCGAGATGCGAATGTCCGATGAGCGGCCAGGTCGCGGAACCGGCGCGTGTTTGCGAGGCCGCATCAGCGTCCGCAATCGTCAACGTCTGCGACGGGCGTTGCGCCGCAAAGAGGTTCATCAGCCACCAGCGCAGCCCAGGGCCGGACGGCAGACCGTTTGTCGGCAACGATCGCAACTCAACCTCAAGCCGCACCTCGGCTTGCGGCGGTACGTCGCAGGTCATCGCCGGATGTTCGCGATCCAATGCGCCGGCCGCGATGCCGTTGATGCGAAGCAGCGCGCCGGTCCGAGTGGCGTAAGAGATCGTTTGCGGACCTGGGCTTTCAACAACGGTCGCCAACACGGCGATGCCGTCTTCTTGAGCGGCGGTCCGCAGCGCCGCGCGCATCACGTGCGCACGAACTGGTTAGCTCTCGACGAGCTCGCGCAGCGCGTGCTCGAAAATCTTCGGCGCCTTTCCTTGAAAGAGCACTGATTCGTTGCCGCCGAGCTGTTTGCGCAACTCGAGCAGCTCATCGCGTAAGGCGGCCGCTTTTTCAAATTCGAGATTCGCGGCAAACTCGCGCATCTTCTGTTCGAGTTCTTTGGCCATACGCTGCGCAACGTCGCGCGGAATTTTTTCCGCTCGAATTGCGGCTGCACCGTCGTCGGCAGCGCCGACGCTCGCCAGAATGTCACGCACCTCTTTGCGAACGGTGCGCGGTTCGATGCCGTGTTCAGCGTTGTGTGCGAGCTGCCGATCGCGGCGCCGCTTTGTCTCGCCGATCGCCCGCGCCATCGACTCCGTCACGCTGTCCGCGTACATGATGACCTTGCCGTCCACGTTGCGCGCCGCACGGCCAATCGTCTGAATCAGCGAAGTGCCGCTGCGCAAGTAGCCTTCTTTATCCGCATCCAAGATGCCGACAAGCGAAACTTCCGGCAGATCAAGGCCTTCACGCAACAGATTGATGCCGACGAGCACGTCGAAGACGCCCAACCGTAAATCGCGTAAGATCGCAATGCGTTCGAGCGTGTCGACCTCGCTGTGCAAGTAACGCACGCGAAATCCCATCTCGAGCAGAAAATCGGTCAGATCTTCGGCCATCTTCTTCGTCAGCGTCGTAACGAGGACGCGTTCTTTGCGCGCTGCCCGTTGCCGAATCTCTTCCATCAGGTCGTCAACTTGGTTGCGCGTCGGACGGACGTCGACTTCCGGATCGACCAGGCCGGTCGGCCGAATGATCATCTCGACAACTTGGCTGGAACGGCCCATCTCGTACGTTCCGGGCGTCGCCGAGACGTACACCACTTGATTGATGTGTTGATCGAACTCGTCATACGTTAACGGACGGTTGTCGAGCGCGCTGGGCAAGCGAAAACCGTGTTCGACGAGCGACTCTTTGCGCGAACGATCTCCGCCGTACATGCCATGCACTTGGGGGAGCGTGACGTGCGATTCATCGACGAAGAGCAGCCAATCTTTCGGAAAGAAATCGAGCAAGCACCAGGGCGTTGAACCGGCTTCGCGTCCCGACAGATGACGTGAGTAGTTCTCGATGCCGTTGCAGTAGCCGACCTCGCGCAGCATGTCGAGGTCGTAGCGCGTGCGCATCTCCAGGCGCTGCGCTTCGAGCAGTTTGCCGTTTGTTTTAAAGTAGGCAAGCCGCTCTTCGAGTTCTTCTTCGATGGCGATAATCGCGCGCCGCAATTTTTCGTCCGGCGTGATGAAGTGCTTGGCGGGAAAAATAGTCAGCGCGTCCTTCGATTCGACGTATTCACCGGTCAGGATGTTGACGACGTTGATCGCCTCGATCTGGTCGCCGAAGAACTCAATCCGGTGAACGAGTTCCTCTTCGACGCCGACGTATTCCAGAGTATCGCCGCGCACGCGAAACGTGCCGCGGACCAAATTGAGATCGTTGCGCCGGTACTGCATGTCGACGAGCTTGCGCAAGAGCAGATCGCGGTTAATCTCCTGCCCTAACTTGATTTTGAGCGAGAGCTCGATGTAATCCGACGGTGAACCGAGGCCATAGATGCAGGACACGGAGGCGACGATCAGCGTGTCGCGTCGCGTCAAGAGCGACTGCGTGGCGGCGTGCCGCAGCCGCTCGATCTCTTCGTTAATCGAGCTGTCCTTCTCGATATACGTGTCCGTGTGCGCGATGTACGCTTCGGGCTGATAGTAGTCGAAGTACGAGACGAAGTATTCGACCGCGTTGTTCGGAAAGAAGTCGCGAAACTCGGCGCACAGTTGCGCAGCGAGCGTCTTGTTGTGACAAAGCACGAGCGCCGGCTTCTGCGCCATCTCGATGACGCGTGCCATTGCCATCGTCTTGCCGCTGCCCGTGACGCCGAGCAGCGTCTGAATCTTGTCCCCGCGGTGGACGGCGGCGCCAAGCGCTTCAGTTGCTGGAGGTTGATCGCCCGCCAACTGAAACGGCGCGACGAGCCGGAAACGATGAGAGGGCATGCGTTATATTCAACCCTTCTGTAGCTTAAGAGTTCTGCCTCGATTTCGACCACCGTGCTTGCCCTTCGACAAGCTCACGTGACAGTTAGCGTGATATACGCTATCTTTCGAGGACTTAGCGGCACCATCAACCAAGAGGAGCCGAGCCGGAGGTCGATGTTGAGCCAAAATCCGCTTATCTTCAGCGGCAATTCGAATCCGCAATTGGCCGAAGAGATCGCGAAGCGTTTGAAGCTGCACGTCGGCAAAGCGCTGGTTTCCCAATTCAAAAACGAAGAATGCCGCATCGAGATCAGCGAAAACGTTCGCGGCTCAGAAGTCTTCGTCGTTCAATCGACCTGTAAAGCGGCCAACGGCAATACCGTCAACGATTCGATCATGGAGCTGCTGCTGATGATCGATGCGCTCAAACGCGCCAGCGCCGGACGGATCACGGCGGTTGTGCCGTACTATGGATACGCGAAGCAGGATAAGAAGACCAAAGGCCGCGAGCCGATCTCCGCTAAGGTCATCGCCAATCTTCTGAAAATCGTGGGCGTCAAACGGATGGTGACGATGGACCTCCACGCGGCGCAGATTCAGGGCTTCTTCGATGGCCCGGTCGACAATTTGATGGCAATGCCCACGCTGTGCAACTATCTGAAGAAGGAAGGCCTCTGCGACGACCGGATCGTGGTCGTCTCGCCGGACGCCGGCGGCGTGCATCGGGCCGAACTCTTTGCGAAGCGGCTGCGCAGCTCGCTTGCGATCGTCTTCAAGCGTCGTCCCGGAGCCCGACATCTCAGAAGTCACGGATATCGTCGGCGATGTGCATGGCAAGATTGCCGTCGTTGTCGACGATATGATCTCAACCGGTGGAACGTTGGCCCGCGCGGCGGAAGCGATCCTCAAGCGAGGCGCCACCAAAGTTTACACGGTTGCGACGCATGGAATTTTTGCCGGCGACGCAATCAAGGTGCTCGACGAGTCGCAGGTCGAGAAGGTGATCGTCACCAACACGATACCGTTCTTCGATATCGAGCATCACCCCAAATTTGTCGTGCTCTCGATCGCGCAGATCCTTGCCGATGCGATCAGTCGTATCACGACGAACCGCTCGGTTTCCGAGCTCTTTACCGACGACGACGAAAAAAAAATAGCTGACTACGCGCCGATCGAGATGCCCGCAGTACCCGCTTAGAGAGGATAAGATTTTCGCGTGCCCCAGAAAGATCTCACTTTAGCGATCGAACGGCGTGAAGAGGCCGGCACAACGCATGCTCGCGCGCTTCGCCGCAACGGCAAGATACCGGCCGTGCTCTTTGGGCACGGCACGACGCCGCAGCACATCGCCTTTGAGGCGCGGATATTCGATGATTTGCTGCATCGCGGGGCGCGCAGCTCTTTGATCACCCTGACGCTCAATGGGCGAAAGACGGACACCGCGCTCGTCCGGGAGCTGCAGCGCGATCCGCTGACGCGCAAGATCATTCACGCCGATTTGCAGCGCGTTTCGGTCGATGAAGAGGTGCACACGAGCGTGCCGATCGTTGCGGTCGGCGTTCCGATCGGCGTTCGAGAGTACGGCGGCGTCCTGGACATGATCACGCGCGAATTGGAAATCGCAGGACCCGTCAATCGGCTTCCGTCGCAAGTTGAAGTTGACGTATCGGAGCTGAGCATCCACGATCACATCACCGCATCGCAAGTCAAATTGCCCGATGGATTCAAATTATTGACGCCGCCCGACCATACCGTCGCGGCCGTCGAGGCGTCACGCACCGCGGCGCAGCTCGAAGAAGCCGAAGCCGCTGCTGCAGCTCCCGCCGAGGGAGTTGAGCCTGAAGTCATCGGTGAGGCAGCGGCGACAGAAGAGCCAGCCGAAACGCGCGAATCTTCGGAGTAGGGCGTCGCCCGACGGGCGACGCGTTCAAGCTGATCGTCGGCTTGGGCAATCCTGGGCGCGAATATGCGCAAACGCGGCATAACCTCGGATTTGCGGTCGTTGACGAGCTGGCGCAGCGCTGGAACGTCAGATCTTGGAAAAACAAAGACAGCGCACGGCAGGCAGTCGTTTCTGAACGCCGCGCGGTGCTCGTTCAACCAACCTCCTTCATGAACCGAAGCGGTGTGCCGGTGCGCTTGATCAGCGCCTGGTATCGCACGCCGCCCGACGGGATTCTCGTGATTTGCGACGATTTGGATCTGCCGTTTGGAACGCTTCGCATGCGGCCGCATGGCGGACACGGCGGAAATAACGGCTTGCGGTCGATCATCGCAACGATCGGCGAGAATTTTCCGCGCATCCGCGTCGGCATCGGCCGGCCGCAGTTCGATTCAGTCGACCACGTCCTGAGCCAATTTACCACCCAGGAGCGCGCAGCGATTGGCGGCATCATCAACTCGGCCGCCGAGGGCGTAGAGCGCTGGCTTGCCGAAGGAATCGACTCGGCGATGCAATTCGTTAATACCGTGAAGCCATGAACGCCTTTGCGGGAAAAGCGTTCGTCTTGCGTGTCGATGAAAGCGTCGCGCACGCTGAAGATTCAACGCTCGCCTCCGATCTCACATTTTTGAGCCGGCACAACGTCCGTCCAATCATTGTCGCTCCGAATGCTTCAATCGGCCCGCGCGCTCGTGCGCACGATCAACCGCTGCGGAAATTCCGCCGTCAGCTTGGACGGCGCGGACGCCGCGATGCTGCCGCAGCGCGGCCCTGGCCTTGGCAACATCCAACCCGGCATTCTTGAAACGCTGACCCAAAACGGCTACATTCCGGTGATTCAACCGACGAGTTTTGCGCCGTTCGGCGAAGACGCGGAGTTGCGCGCCGATGATGTTGCGCAGGCAATTGCCGCCGCGACGGAGGCGATTCGCGCGATTTTCTTTCATGTGTTAGGCGGCGTGCCGGATCCCAAGACGGCAGCGCTGATCGATGAGCTGACGCCGGCTGAAGCACTCGAACTGGCAGAAGATCGACGCGTTCCCGAAGATTTGCGTGGCGCAATTCGTGCGGCCGCGCTCGGAGTGCGGGCTGGAGTCGAAGCGGCGCAGATCGTCGATGGGCGCGTCGCGCACGTTTCGATCGTTGAGCTGTTGACCCAACGGCATCTCGGCACGCAAGTGACGGGCGCCGTGCTGCCTTACACGGCGGGAGACTTACCGTGAAAAACGTTTGGCGCGCTAATCGTCTTGATCTTCTTGAGCACCGCGACTGCGCGAGCGCAACAAGCACCGCTGGACGGGTTCTCGGGGCACGGGAGTGCCGTCATTCAAGCCGCCTTCGGCGGGATGCGGGTGAATGTTGGGGCCGATGTCGGGTTGATGATGCGCGGGCAACAACTGCGCGTTGACGTTTCCCGATTATCCGCTCCCGGATCCGATCCAATGATGGGGGCGCTGATTCAGCAATTTCTGCCGCAAGGCTCGTTCACGGCGGTGATCGATCGTCCAACGCATACCGTCACCCTTTGGTCGACGGATCGCCGAATGTACTACGTGCACACGAGCTCGCAGACCGCCGCTCCCAGCAGTACCACGGATTCATCGGCTTCCGGAAGCGCCGTGGGCGCGCTTTTTGATGCGCAGAGCCGGCTCTGTGATGCAGATCCTCAGGAGCATCAAGGACTACAGCGTTTACGACATCTCGGCGCGCTTGACCGGCAGAGGCAACGTGAACGGTCACGCGGTTACGATGCTGCAATACAGCCTGCGTGAACAGAAACGCGGGAGCGCGCTTTCGTCGATGTCGGGCAACGTCGATTTGGCGGACGACGCGCAAGGGCTGCCGGTTCGTATTACGTCAGCGATGACGGGAAAGAACTTCAACGGCTCCTTCCGTCTCGATTTCACCACGCTATCGGCTACTGCGCCCGATCCATCCTCATTTGCAGTCCCGGCGGGATTCACGCAGACAAACGACCCGTCACAGATCTTCGGGAACTTAGGCTCGGCGCTCCCGCACTAGAGCCATAGGCACGCCAACACTGTCACGCTGAGTCAACTTGTGCTTGCAGCGACGAGCATACGAGTCGCCGCATTACGGTTGCCCGTTCGATCCTTCGAGCCGCTTGGACGGCTCTCGAAGATGACATGCTGTAACAATCGCTCGTCAATTAACTACGGGCACGGGTTGGGCTGGCCGTTCAGAGCTGAGATGCGCGAGCCGATCGGCGGATGCGTGTACCAGTACAGGCGCGCAAGACGGCCGGGACAAAGCAGCGAGAGATCCTCATCTGCAAATCGAACGAACGCTCGAACGCCGCCGGCCGGATCATGCGTCAACTGCAACGCATACGCGTCGGCGCTCGCTTCTATCGCGCGCGAATAGCCGTTAATCGCCGGCAAAAACAACAAGTAGACGCATCCTAAGAGCGCGCCAACGAGCGTCAGACGCGATAGCGGATCATCATCGCGCCGAAAGCCGACGCGATCCGCGATCAAGACAGCCAAAGCGGCCGCAATGACAAAGATGATGGCGCCGAAGAGTGAGCCGCGGAACGTGTCGCCATGGACGTCATGGCCCAACTCGTGCGCCACGATGAAGAGAATCTCGTGGTCCGTCGCCGCATCGAGCAGCGTGTCCCCGATAACGATTCGCCGGCTTGGCCCGATCCCGACGACGTACGCATTTCCGGCATGCGTGCGGCGCGATAGATCGCTGACGTAAATCGGCAAATTTCCTTCGCCGGCGCGATGCGCCAGCGCTTCGATCTGAACCGTTAGCGGCCGATTCGCCGGCAGCGGCGTAAAGCGGTTGAAGATCGGCTCGATCACAATCGGAAAAACATACGAAAGTAAGAACGTGAAGCCGAAGATCAGGCCCGCAACGTACACCCACCACAAGTGCGTTCGATCGACGAGCCACAGAACGACGACGACGATAATACCGATGACCAGCATCTCTAAGAGCGTGGTGATAACGAGATCGCCGAACCAACCCGAAGTCGGCTGTGTGGAAAGTCCCATCACGCGCAGCACGCGATAGCTGAAAAACTCCACCGGTAGAGCAACGATTTGCACGACCGCGGTCAATGCAGCGCCGAAGATAAAGCGCACGAGGGCCTTTGAACGGATCGACCGTTTCAACGCGTCGCGCGAGCGAGCCGCCGTGCCGCTCACCCACAGATAAAACAGCGCGAAAAGCTGCAGCGCAATCCATGCAAACCATGCGGGGCGGGTCAGGCTCACGAGTTGCCGCGCCACGGCCTGGCGCTGTGGGTCCACAAGTTGTTGCGGCGGCTTCGAAAGCAACTGTGCAACCGGGATCGCGCTCACGCGACGTTCCATCTGCCGTTCGCCGATCTGCGCGCTTGCCGCGCGGGCGCAAATCACAACGCAGAGGGCCGTGAGAAGCAGGCAGAGGAACGCCGGTGCGCGAGCGCGCGCCATCAATCGCGCCAGCCGAGTGCTTGAGCGACCGCGGGCAGGTGTTCGCTGAAAATCTCTTTGCATTCGAGCGCGATTTGCCGATGTTCCGCCTGTGCGCCGGCGTCGCTGCGTAAGTTGATGTAATGGATCCAGTCGCGCACGGTGCCTTTCATGTACAGCGTGGTGCCCGATGCCAGCGGCAACAAGAAGCGCGCCGATTCTTTGGCGATTCCCTTTGCGAGCGCTTGATCGTACATCGCACGCGCCTGAGTGAAGTGCTCGTCCTGCGCGCGATCGAACCATGCGAGCGTCTCCTCCGGCAAATCATCATGCGATGACTGCCGATTCTTCGGGATCTTGACGCCGCGGATGCACGCGCTCGATGTCGGCGATCGGCGCATAGCGCTGAGAGAACTCTTGGAAGTGAAAGCTGCGATGACGAATGATCTGCGCGCTGATCGCGCGCGTCGTCTTGATCTCAATGCAGAGGTCCGCCATTTCGAAAACGGACCAATGCGCGTTCTTCACGCAAAAACGCAGCAGCTTTGCCACTTGGGGATTCTCTTGGTTTTCCGGGTTGCTGACGCGAGCGCAATAACCCATGAGACGCTCCGCTTCAGGCGTAATCCAGATGAGCCGGCATGACATTTCGGGCTGTTTCGCCCACCGCAGGCGTTTTTCTTCACAAAGCCGCAACGAAAACGACGTGCTCGACCCAAACGACTGGAACGAGTTTCGAGCGGACTGCTATCGCGCGGTCGATTCGATTGTCGAGTATCTGCAAACCGCGGGTGATCGTCCGGCGTGGCAGCCGGTACCCAGAACGATCAAGGACGCGCTTCGCGAGCCGCTACCAACTGACGGAATGCCGCTTGCCAAAACGTACGAAGAATTCAGCCGATTGATTTTGCCATATCCAACCGGCAACATCAGCCCGCGTTTCTTCGGCTGGGTCCACGGCAGCGGTACGCCGGCCGGAGCGCTCGCAGATTTTCTCGCTTCGGCGATGAACGCGAACGTCGGCGGCCGAGACCACGGTGCGGTGTACGTGGAACGCCAAGTCATTCAATGGTTTTGCGACCTCTTCGGCCTGGCTGAGGGCGCCTCGGGCATTTTGCTCTCGGGCACGTCGCTTGCAAACTTCGTCGCGATTCTCGTTGCGCGCACCGCGAAATTGGGACGCGATGTTCGTGACCACGGGCTCGATCAACGTGCACAACCGCTCGTCGGCTACGCGTCCTCAGCGACGCACAGCTGCGTACGCAAGGCATTTGAAATGGCGGGACTCGGATCGGATGCGCTTCGCGTGCTTCCCATCGACGCCGCCCACCGGATCGATCTCGATGCGCTCCAGTCGACGATTGAGCGCGACACCGCGCAGGGACTTCGGCCGTTCATCGTTGTCGGCAACGCGGGAACGGTAGACGTCGGCGCCTTCGATCCATTGAACGACCTCGCGTCGATCGCGAAAGAGAGCGGCCTTTGGTTTCACGTCGACGGCGCATTCGGCGCAATGACGATCCTTTCAGAGAAACTTCGGCATTTGGTTCGTGGCATCGAGCGCGCCGATTCGATCGCCTTTGACTTTCACAAGTGGCTGCACGTTCCGTACGACGCAGCATGCGTGCTCGTCCGCGACGGGACGATGCAGCGCGAAACGTTTGCCTCCGAGGGCCCATATATCACGCGGCATGCAGCGTGGGCTCGCTGCGGGCGAACCGTGGTTCGCTGACTACGGGCCGGATCTCTCGCGCAGCTTTCGTGCACTGAAGGTCTGGTTCACGCTCAAACATTTCGGAACGCGGCGGTTAGCCGAGGCAATCGAACGCAACTGCGATCAGGCGCAATTGCTGGCAGATATGATTGAAGCCTCGCCGGACTTCGAACTGGCGGCGCCGGTCGGACTCAACATCGTCTGTTTTCGTTATCGCGGTACGGATCAAGACGTCCTCAACGATGAGATTGCCATTCGAGTGCAATTGAGCGGGCGCGCGGTCATCTCGGCGACGACCGTCGAAGGCCGGCGCGCGCTACGCGCGTGTTTTACAAATCAAAGGACGACCGAACGCGACGTGCATGAACTTTTCGACGCCGTCAAAGCGGCCGCGACGCTTTAAGAATTATTTTTCGGCAGAGGGCGCGCCGGATTGCCGGCGACGCGCTCGCCCGGCGCGACATCTTTCGTCACCACGGACGAAGCGCCGGTCAGCGAACCATCGCCGAGGGTGACCGGCGCAACAAGCGACGTATTCGAGCCGATCGAAACGTCCTTGCCGATCGTCGTTCGGTTTTTCTTGCGGCCATCGAAGTTGCAGGTGATCGTGCCGGCGCCGATATTCGTGCGTTCCCCGATCGTCGCGTCGCCGATGTACGAAAGATGGCTCGCCTTAACGCCTGCGCCGAGTTGCGAGTTCTTGACTTCGACAAAGTTGCCGACGTGAACGCCGCGCTCGAGCCGCGCGTTGCCGCGAATGTGCGCAAATGGCCCGACCGTCACCTCGTCGTCGAGCGAGCTGTCGAAAACGATGCTGTTCTGAACGGTTACGTCCGAGCCAAGCTCCGCTGCGGACAATCGAGTGTTCGGACCGATCGTGCAGCGTTCACCGGCTTTACTTAGCCGGCCAATGATCGTGTTCGGATAGATGACGGTGTCGCGTCCCAGGACCAACTCCGGTTCCAGATACGTCGTGTTCGGATCAATAATCGTTACGCCGTCACGCATGTGTTGTTCGCACAGACGCCGGTTCATCGCGCTGCGTGCCCGCGCCAAATCAATGCGGTCGTTGATGCCGAGCACGTGAAGATGGTCGCCCGCGATGACCGGCACGATCTTCTTTCCCTGCCGGGCCAGCATATCGATCGTGTCGGTTAGATAGTATTCGCCTTGCGCGTTGTCATCGCGCAGTGCGCCGATCGACTCGCGTAAGATTGCCTCATCGAATGCATAGATACCGGCGTTCATCTCATCGATCAGCAGCTCGTCGTCGGTTGCATCACGCGCTTCGACGATGCGCCGCACCTCCGCGCCGGAACGAACGACACGTCCGAAATCAGAGGGCAGCGGCATCTTGGCGGTCACCAGCGCGACCGCCGCGTTCCGATCGTGGGTTAAAGATGCTGCAAGCCCGCGAAAGAGCTCCGCGGGAACGAGCGGCATGTCGCCGTATGCAACGAGGATCTGACCGCCGCTATCTGTCGGCAGGTTTTGCAATCCAATCTGCACCGCGTGACCTGTTCCGCGCGGGTCGCTTTGTACGAGCGCTGTAACGCCGAACTCGCTGATTCGCTCTTGCAGTTGCGGATTGGTGATGACGGAGATGTCGTCGATTCCGGCCGAGCGCAATGCGCTCAAAACGTACCACAACAAGGGACGCCCACAGAGCTCGTGCAGCGCCTTCGGGACGCCCGTTTTCATGCGCGTGCTCTTGCCGGCTGCTAAGACGATTGCGCGCAGCAATGCTCTAAACGCCTTCCGGTGCGGGTTGCGATGCACCCAGTGCGCGCCATGCCTTCTCTTCCGCTGCCGTCGGCGTGCCCATCAATTGGAGCGCTTGACGCAAGCGCTCGCGCGCTAAGTCTCGACCTAGCAACTCGATCGAATCGTACAGCGGAACCGATGCCGGGCTGCCCGTAATCGCCACGTACAACGGCCGAACGACCTCGCGGAATTTTCGACCGAGTGCCGTCGCGACATTGCGCAGCGCAGCTTCGATGTTAGCAACGTTCCATTCCGGGACGTCGTCGAGATTCCAACGTGCCAGGGCAAGTACTTTGCGCACTGCCTCATCGTCGAGCTTACCGTCACGCAACTGCTCCGGCGAGAGCGGCAGCCGTCCGGCAAAGAAAAACATCAGCAAGGGCCCCAAATCGCTCAGTCGTTCGATGCGCGGCTGCGCCAATGCGGCAATCCGCAGCAACCGTTCCGTACCGAAGCCCCAGCGCTGAACGCGTTGCTCGAACGCGCTGATGTCGAGGCGTTCGCGCAAATACCGTCCGTTCAACCAATCGAGTTTGGCCGTATCGAAGACGGGACCGCCAAGCGAGATGTGTCCAACGTCGAAACGCTCGACCATCGTCGCCAGATCCATCATCTCTTCGCCTTCAGGCGTCGGAACGGCGAGCAATCCCAAAAAATTCAGCAGCGCTTCAGGCAAATACCCCATCGCAGCGTAGAAGAGAATGCCGGTCGGATTTTTCCGCTTCGAGAGTTTACTATGATCGGGATTGCGCAGAAGCGGAAGATGCAGAAACGCCGGTGGTGTCCAGCCGAAATATTGGTAGAGCAGGAGATGCTTTGGAACCGAACTCAGCCACTCTTCGCCGCGAATTACATGCGTGATTTCCATCAAGTGATCGTCGACGACGTTCGCGAGGTGGTACGTCGGCATGCCATCCGACTTGAGCAAGACCTGCATGTCGACAGCTGACCATTCGATTTCGATCGGATCGCGCCGCAGATCGTTGACGATGCAGACGCCGTCCGCCGGCACCTTCATGCGAATCACATACGGCGTTCCGCTCGATTCTTTTTCAGCGATTTCTTGCGCTGAAAGACGCAAGCAGTGTCCATCGTAGCGTGAAGGCTGCTTGGCGGCTCGCTGCGCTTCGCGCACCGCTTCCAGTCGCTGCGGCGAGCAAAAACACTTAAAAGCGTCGCCCCGCGCGAGCAGCTGCTGCGCGTATTTCTGGTAGATGGCGGAGCGTTCTGTCTGGCGATACGGCGCATGCGCGCCACCGACGTCCGGACCTTCGTCCCACTGCAAACCGAGCCAATGCAAGGCATCAAGGATTGCTGCTTCCGAAGCACGCGTGCTGCGCGCCTGATCGGTGTCCTCAATGCGAAGGATGAATGCGCCGTTCGCTTTTCGCGCGAAGCAGTAGTTGATCAGCGCAACATACGCGAGGCCAACGTGCGGATCGCCGGTCGGGGAAGGCGCGATGCGGGTACGAATGGTCACGCCGCTACGCGGCGCGCGCGCCGCACTCGCGTTTGACGAACTCGATGATCTCGGAAAGCGGCGCGCCGGGCGTGAAGATCTGGCGAACGCCCAAGCGCTTTAGTTCTTCGGCGTCATCCGGTGGGATCGTTCCGCCGCCGAAGAAGACGATGTCGTCGGCGCCTTGCGCTTTGAGCTGCTGGACGACCATTGGAAACAGCGTCATGTGGGCGCCTGAGAGAATCGACAAGCCGATCCCATCGGCGTCTTCCTGAATCGCGGTTTGGACGATTTGCTCCGGCGTCTGAAAAAGGCCGGTGTAGATCACTTCCATTCCCGCATCGCGGAGCGCGCGCGCGATCACCTTGGCGCCGCGATCGTGGCCGTCCAAACCGGCCTTCGCGACGATGATCCGCAGCGGTCGCGCCATTTATTCCTTCGCCAAATTAGAAAACGGCGCGTTCCGTGTAGCGGCCGTAGACCTCGACCATCGCTTCGACAATTTCGCCTTCGGTCGCATACGCGTTGGTGCAATCGATCAGATGCGGCATTAAGTTGTCGCTCTCATCCGCGCACGCTGCCTTCAACCGCGCCAACATCGCACTGACTTGCTGCTGATTGCGGTCCGCACGAACCGACTGGACCGCTTGCGCCTGACCGCGCTCGATTTCCTGACCGATCTGGAGCAGCTCGATCTCAGCGTCGGATTCATCTTTTTGGAAGTGGTTCACGCCGACGATGACACGCTCTTTGGTTTCAAGCGAACGCTGATACCGATAGGAAGCATCCGCGATTTCGCGCTGAAAGAAACCGGCTTCGATCGCTTCAATCACGCCGCCGTACTCTTCAATCTGTCTAAAGTAGTGCTCGGCTTCTTTTTCCATCTCATCGGTCAGCGCTTCGATGAAGTAGGCGCCGCCGAGTGGATCGACGACGTTCGTCACGTTCGTCTCGTACGCGAGGACCTGCTGCGTTCGAAGCGCGATTTCGACCGATTTTTCGCTCGGAAGAGCAAGCACTTCGTCCATCGAGTTCGTGTGCAGCGATTGCGTGCCGCCTAAGACGGCTGCCATCGCTTCATAAGCGACTCGCACGATGTTGTTCTCGGGCTGCTGTGCCGTCGCGCTGCAACCGGCCGTCTGTGTGTGGAAACGCAGCTGCCATGAGCGTGGATCTTTCGCGCCGTATTTCTCTCGCATGCGGCGCGCATAGATGCGCCGCGCCGCGCGAAACTTGCAGATCTCTTCAAAGAAGTCGATGTGCGAGTTGAAAAAATACGAGAGCCGGGGCGCAAAAGAGTCCACGTCCATACCGGCTTTGATACCGGCCTCGACGTATGCGAAACCGTCGGCCAAGGTGAACGCGAGCTCCTGAACTGCCGTCGAGCCTGCTTCGCGAATGTGGTAACCCGAAATCGAGATCGTGTTCCATTTCGGCATCTCGTCACGGCAGAATTTCATCATATCGACGATGATGCGCATGTGCGGACGCGGCGGAAAGATCCACTCTTTTTGCGCGATGTATTCTTTGAGGATGTCGGCTTGGATCGTGCCGCCGAGCGCCTTGCGTGGAATCCCCTTCTTCTCTGCCGCGGCGATATATTGCGCGAGCGCGATGCAGGACGGTCCGTTGATCGTCATCGACGTCGTGATGTCGCCCATGTCGATGCCGTCGAAAAGCTGTTCCATGTCGGCGAGCGAGTCGATCGCGACGCCGCATTTGCCGACTTCACCACGTGCCTGCGGCGCATCGGAATCGTAACCCATGAGCGTCGGCATATCGAACGCGACGGAAAGTCCGTGTTGACCTTGCGAAAGCAGGAAATGGTAACGCTCGTTCGTTTGTTTCGCGTTGCCGAAGCCGGCGAATTGGCGCATCGTCCAAAGCCGGTCGCGATACATGTTCGGATGGATCCCGCGCGTGAACGGATATTGTCCCGGATACGAAAGATCGCGCGCGAGATCAAGCTCTGCAAGATCTTGCGGAGCGTAGAGCGTCTTGAGCGGGATGTCGGAGATCGTGCGATCGACTGCGCCGGAACCGGCGCCCTTGCGGCGCCGGCCGCGTGCCGAGGCACTCTCCCAGCCTTGCCGTTCCGCCGAGAAATCTTGCGCCGGTGCGCCGTCCTGAGTTTGTCGACGGGCGCCGCTCGAGGGCCGCTCGATCAGTTTAGCCATGTAATGTGATTTCGACGATCAGTGGAGGAACGCTTGGATGCTCTCGCCGGCGGAAGCCGGCTCGACGCGTCCTCCAAGATATTTCCCCAAGAAGGCTTCCGTCGCGGCGTTGAAACGGCGATTGTTCTCCGGTCGCGCAAATCCGTGTCCTTCGTCGGGGAAGACGACATACTCGACCGGCTGATGATTGATCCGCATCGCGGCCACGATTTGATCGCTCTCGCGTTTGTTGACGCGCGGATCGTTCGCGCCTTGGCCAATGAGAAGCGGGACTTTGATTTGATCGGCTTTGAAGAGCGGTGACTGCGAATTAAGAAATGCCGGATCTTGCCCCATGCGCTTGTGAAATTGCGCTAACCCGGTAAACCAATACGGCGGAATCGACGCGAGCAACGTATTTAGATTTGAGGGGCCGACGATATCGACTCCGACAGCAAATGCATTCGGCGAAAATGCGACGCCCGCAAGCGTTGCATAGCCGCCGTAACTGCCGCCCATGATCGCAACACGTTTTGGATCTGCGTATCCTTGCTTGACCGCCCACTCTTTCGCGTCGAGGAGATCTTGATGCATCGCGCCGGCCCATTGACGATCGCCCGCATTCAAGAATTGCTTGCCGTAGCCCGTTGATCCGCGATAGTTCACTTGCAGTACCGCGTAGCCCCGATTTGCAAGCCACTGCGCGTACGAATTGTATCCCCAGGTATCGCGCGCCCACGGACCGCCATGCACGAAGAGCACCATCGGCAAATTCGTCGGCGCCACGCCGACAGGAAGCGTCAAATACCCGTGAACCGTTAGGCCGTCATTCGCGGCGTAGGTGATCGGCTGCATATGAGCGAGCGTGTACTTGAGCAACGCCGGGCGCGAAACGAAAAGGAACTTGCCGCGCTTGGTGGTGCGATCGTACATGTACCAGCTGACCGGACCGTTGTCGACGAGATAACTGACGATCCATCGCCGCCCATTGGTCGTCGCACTCGTGAAATCGTAATCGCCGGCGTGCATGCGGCCGATTGCCGCAAAATCTGCCGCGTACGATGAATCGAGGACCTGCCATTGCGTCCGATCCCGTTCAATACTGACGGCGACCACTTGACGGGTGCGCGGGTCAGTTGCCACGGTGCCGACGTCGTACGTTGGATCGCTGTAAACGACGCTCGAATTTCCGGTTCGCAAATCATAGCGAACCAACTGCGCAGCATTGGCGCCGAGCGTGCTTGAAACGTAGAGCGCGGAATTATCCGGCGAGAAGGCTTGCGGCGCGATCGTATCATCCGCCGATGCCTTCACCAGCGTTCGCCATGGCGATGAAACCGTGTCACGCACCAGGAGCTCCGTGGAACCATCATCGTTGCTCTGAATGGCCGCGCGAATGTGCATCGCATTGTCAGCGACCCAACCCGCGATATTGCCGGGATTCTGCGTATCCATCGTGAGCTTGCCGCTGCGCAAATCCAAACGGTAGACGTCAAATACGCGTTTGTCACGCTGGTTCAGATCGACGAGCGCGACATTTGGAAACGCCGGATCGACGTCGTCAATGATCGCCCGCACGCCCGGGAACGGCGTCAGATCACGCTTCTGTAACGTCGCAACGTTGGTTTGGAACAATTGAAAGTTCTCATCGCCGGCTTTGTCTTGCAGGTACAGAATGTGCTTGCTGTCGGGTT
This sequence comes from Vulcanimicrobiota bacterium, assembly GCA_963723515.1. GTDB lineage: Bacteria > Vulcanimicrobiota > Vulcanimicrobiia > Vulcanimicrobiales > Vulcanimicrobiaceae > JAFARW01. The sequence goes on along the minus strand of CAVRQT010000002.1, from coordinate 804,647 downwards.
GCCACGTGATGTTGCGAATCGGACGTTTCGGATCCGTCGCGACGAGATGGTCGTCCGATTTGCCGATCGTGCGCACCCAAATGCCGAGGACGTTGTTGCGGTCCGGCGCCAGGTATGTGAGCAGACGGCCGTCCGGTGAAATCTCCGGCGACGCCTTGACGGGATTCCCAAAAAGAATAGCCCGTGGAATCAGCGGCGGCAGATCGGCGCGCGCCGGAGCCGCCGGCAGCGCGAAGAGCATTGCGCAGGTCAGCGCACTCGCGATTACAGCTTGCTTCGGGGTGCGAGTCATTCTCGTTCTCCTCATAATCCTTTGACGGTCGCGTGGTGTGGCGCGGGCCGCATTTCATCGTCAGTTTTCGATTGCGCAGCCACATCATCGAATCCGAAGGCATGCAGCACGCGAGCCGCCGCTTCGTACGGATCGACCTCCGCGGCCATTTCAGCGCTCAGTTCTTCCTCGAGCCGCCGTTCCAGGCGCCCGCGCGCAAGCTGACGGACTTGATGCCGAAAGGCTTGCAGACGCTTGTCTTCCACTTCGCCGGTTTCATGCAGGTAGCGGATATGCTTTTGGATCGCGTTCCAAAGATCTTCGAGGCCCTCCCCGAGCAAAGCTTGCGTCATGACCACTTCCGGAACCCAGCCGCTGAACTCGAGCATCGCCATCATCGAGCGAATCTCACGTTTCAACTGATTCGCCATCGGGTGATCGGCTTTGTTGATCACGAAGATATCGGCCACTTCAAGAATTCCGGCCTTGAGCACTTGGATCGAGTCCCCGCTGCCGGGCTGCAGCGCTACAACGGTCGTCTGCGCCAACTCGGCGATTTCGATTTCCGATTGACCGACCCCAACCGTTTCAATGATGACGACGTCCATCCCAAAGGCGTCCATCAGTAAGACCGCATCCGCAGTTGCCCCGGCTAAGCCGCCCAAATGTCCGCGACTCGCCATCGAACGAATGAAGACGTCGCGGTCGGTGAAATGCTCGCTCAAGCGAATGCGATCGCCGAGCAATGCACCATGCGAAAACGGAGAGCTCGGATCGACCGAAACGACGCCGACGCGCTTCTTGAGCGAGCGCGCTTTACGGACGAGCGCCGAGCTCAGCGTTGACTTTCCGACGCCCGGAGGGCCGGTCAACCCGATCGTGATCGCCTTCCCGGTTTGATCGAAGAGCCGGCGGATCAAATCCGCGCCGTGCCCGGCTTCCGCACGCGAAATCGCGCGCGCCAAAGCGCGCATCGAGCGCGCTTTGAATTCTTTCAAGAGCGTGGAATCTGCGGGTACGGGCAAGGCGTACAAGGATTGCGGCCGCCGCGGCGGCGCACCTCCCCTGCGCATGTGGCATCGAAGAGTCGCCGTCGCGCTCATCATCATCATCTGCGCTACGACTCTGCCGGCGAATGCGACCCATGCCATCTCGCTTTCAACGCGCTTTGAAGCGCCGCGTTTCCTGCGCGTGCCGCTGACCGGCCAGCGCGTACGCGCGATCACGACCTCATCGCTCTTTCACACGCTGTTCAATGATTTCCGAGCAGAGCCGGACGGAACGACGTACGTGCAGACCGGCGACATCCCGGCGATGTGGCTGCGCGATTCCTCCGCACAGAGTCTACCGTACGTTCGCTTTCAGGTGTTCTACCCGAAGCTTCGCGCGCGCATCGGCGGCGTGATCGAACGCGATGCGCGCAACATCCACGTTGACCCGTATGCAAATGCGTTTCTTCCCAATTACCAGGTTTGGGAGCGCAAGTGGGAAGTTGACTCGCTTGCGTTCTTCGTTCTGCTTACGTGGGTCTATTGGTCGCAGACGCAAGACCATACGATCTTCAGCCGCTCGGTGCACGACGCTTTACGCAGCATCGTTACTACCTATGGCTGCGAGCAAGAGCACGAACGGTGCTCGCGTTATTCGTATCCGGGCCGCGCTCGGACGGAATACGACTACGCGGCCGGTACCGGCATGATCTGGTGCGCCTTTCGACCGTCTGACGATGCGGTGGCATACCGCTTCAATATCCCGCAACAGATCGTAGCGGTGATTGCCCTTCGCGAGCTCGTGGTGCTCGCCCGCGAAGGCTACGGTGATTACCCGCTCGCAAGCAGGGCGCAGACAATCAGCGATCAGATTGAAAGCGGTGTTGAGCGATACGGACGATTCTACGATTTTCGACACGGCTGGATGTACGTGTACGAAACGAACGCCGAAGGCCGCGTCCTCTTGATCGATGATGCGAATCTGCCCAACTTGCTGTCGATTCCGTATTTTGGTTATCGCAACAACGCCGATCCGCTCTATGCATCGACTCGCGCCTTTGTCTTGTCCGCGGCCGACCCGTATTACCACCGCGGCCGTTACGCGAGCGGGCTCGGTAGTGCGCACACGCCGCCCGGTTGGATTTGGCCGCTCGGTATTATCACGCGCGCGTTAACGGCGCAGGCGCGCCAGGAGACGCTCGAAAGCGTGACCGACCTCGCTGAAACCGACAGCGAAACCGGTCTGATTCACGAAAGTTTCTATCCCGACGGGTATTGGCGCTACACGCGCGAGGAATTCGGGTGGGCAAACGCGCTGTACGCTGAATTGATCTTTCGCAGTGTTGCCGGTTTTTCGGACACCAATTTCACGACGCCGCACCGGATCTTCGGTCTCGAACCGCGCTCGATAACCCCGCGTTTGACGACGCCTGAAGTGCAACTCGAAGATGCGTCGCGCGCTGGGAGCGCTCTTACACCAACGCTGGCCCGAGCGCGCGCACTGTGTCACCCTGAGCTTGTCGAAGGGCAACCATAATCGCGCATTTGCGTTCTGTCTCTCCATCACCGTGGCGCTTCGAGAGCCTCAGCGTGACAACGCGCACGAAAGGGAGCGTCCCGACGGAACCGTGCTCCGTTCTTTCAGGCGCCGAAGCGACGACGCTGTTCGAAGTCGGAAATTGCCGCCGCAAAATGACTTTCGTTGAAGTCGGGCCAGAGCACAGGCGTGGCGACGATCTCAGTGTACGCGAGCTGGTAGAGCAAGAAATTTGAAACGCGCAAGTCGCCGCCCGTGCGAATCAACAGATCCGGATCCGGACAATCCGGCGCATACATACGACCGCGCAAAAACGCCTCATCGATGTCGTCGCTTGAAAGCTGGCCGGTCGCAGCGTCAGCCACGATCGAGCGCACCGCACGCAAAATTTCCGCGCGCCCGCTGTAGTTCAAGGCAATTTGCAACGTCAAGCGTGAATTGCGCGCCGTTGCTGCGACGAGTTGCATCAACGCTACGCGAGTCGACGCCGGAAACGGCGTGATGTCGCCGACGATCCGAACGCGAACCGATTCTCGAACCAGCCCGAAGAGTTCGCTTTGCGCGGCGGCGCCACAGACGTTCATCAGTAACGACACTTCGGATTTCTCGCGACGCCAATTTTCGGTCGAGAAACCGTAGACGGTTAAGACCTCAACACCGTGACCGAGCGCTGCCGCAACGGCATTGCGCAACGCATCGACGCCGCGCCGATAGCCGCCCGGCAAATCGACGCCATGCAGGTGCGCCCATCTACGGTTGCCGTCCATAATGATGGCGACGTGTTGCGGAGCGGCAATCAGGGGGAGCACGCGTGCGGCCATTGACTAACTTTGTATCACAAAGTTACGGCGCTCGCAAGCTCGGCGGGACGCTCAGCGCTGACGCGCCAACCCTACGGCCCTCATGAACCATGGTTATTATCGGTACCCGACGATCAGCGGCGAGCGCATCGTCTTCGTCTGCGAGGACGATCTCTGGGCCGCCCCGGCAACCGGCGGCACGGCGGTTCGCCTTTCCGTCAGTTCAGGGCAATGCAGCACACCGCGGCTCTCGCCCGACGGCCGATGGATCGCCTATATCGCCAATGACGAGGGCAATCCGGAACTCTATGTCATGCCTGCCGAAGGCGGTCCAGCCCAGCGGCTAACGTTCCTGGGCGGTTCGCTCGCCGCCGTCAGCACGTGGAGCGCCGACAGTACGCGAGTCTACTTCGTTAGCAATGTCAGAGCGTGGTACGAACGGGAAACCGCCGGCTACGCGATCGGACGCGACGAGCCGCTAACCCCGCTGCGCCTCGGCCACATGAAATCGATGTCTCTTGGACCCAAAGGCGCACTCGTCGTCGGTCGCAACGCCGATGATTGTGCTCGCTGGAAACGGTATCGCGGTGGAACGGCGGGCGAGCTTTGGATCGATCGCAACGGCAAAGGAACGTTTTCGCGACTCATTGCGGCCGGCAGCAATCCCGTCTGGCCGATGTGGATCGGGCAGCGCATCTACTTCCTCGATGATCGCGAGGGCATCGGAAACATTTACTCATGCGACCTGAACGGCGCCGACATTCGCTGCCACACGCACGAGCGCGACTACTACGCGCGTTTTCCGTCCACGGACGGCAAACGGATCGTTTACTCCGCCGGCGGCGATATAAAAGTGCTCGACGTCGCCGCAGATTCCGTTACGACGCTCGAGGTGGCGACGCCATCTCCGGCACGAGAAGCCGTACGGCGTTTCGTCCACGCATCGGAAGAATTCGAACATTTTGCGCCGCAGCCCGACGGCACCGGTCTCGCGCTCGTTTCACGCGGCCAACCCTTTACGCTACCGTACTGGGAAGACGCCGTCTTGCATCACGGTACCGGAAGCAAAGCTCGCTATCGATTGACGGAGTGGACTTCGGACGGCAAACACGTCATCTGCGTCACGGATCGCAACGGCTTCGAACAACTCGAGCTGCATGCGGCAGACGGAAGCGATAAGCCGGCGTTGCTGACCAAGGGCGATATCGGGCGCGATTACGGACCTTGCTTGTTCGCCCGTTGACGACATGATAGCAGTTGCCAACCACCGCCACGAACTGCTGTTCATCGACGCAAAGGGCGGCGATGCGCGCGTCGTTGACAAGAGCCCGGCAAATCGCGTCACCGACATCTCTTTCTCACCGGACGGCCGCTATCTCGCGTACTGCTCTTGGCCAGCTGTCGACACGTCGATCATTCGCGTTGCGAAAGTGAAATCGGGTCGCGTGCACGATGTGACGCCGCCCATGCGAACCGACTACTCGCCGGCGTGGGATCCGGAAGGCAATTATCTGTTCTTCATCTCCACGCGCGACTTTAATCCGGTGTACGATGCATTGCAGTTCGATCTGAGCTTTCCGCAAGCTGCGCGGCCCTACGTCGTGACGCTGCGCAAAGACGTGCCCTCACCGTTCGTTCCGAAGCCGCGCCCGATCCATCGCGATCACGACGGACATGCCGACGCCGCCGGCAACGACAAGAAAGCAAAGAAGCCGGCGCACGTTGACATCGACTTTGACGGCATCACGGGGCGCGTGATCGGCTTCCCGGTCGATGAAGGGCAGTACGGCGAAATTGCTGCGGCTCGCAAACGCGTGCTCTTTACAAGATTCGAAGTCAAAGGCATCGAGCCGGTTGGATTAAGCTGGGAAGAGGAGCCTGAGGCCGGCACGCTTCTCGCCTATGACTTCGATCAGATGCGATGTGCGCCGATCGCTCGCGACGTCAGTGACATTCGGCTCGCGCGAGACGATCGGACGCTGCTGTATCGCTCGCAAGACCGGCTGCGCGCAATCGATGCGCTCGCGGATCTGCCTGAAGAAGGCGACGAACAGCCGAAGCCGCCGCCTGATCCCGGGCGCAAGAGCGGCTGGATCGATCTCGAGCGCGTCGGCGTTGAAGTCGAGCCGGCCAAAGAGTGGTCGCAGATGTATCGCGAGGCGTGGCGACTGCAACGCGAACAGTTCTGGGTCGAAGATATGTCGGAGGTCGATTGGAATCGCGTCCTGGAGCGCTACGAGCGCGTCTTGCCGTACATTCGAACGCGCGCGGAATTATCGGATCTGATTTGGGAGATGCAAGGCGAGCTCGGCACCTCGCACGCGTACGAATTCGGGGGCGACTGGCGGCGAGCCGCCCCACTACGCGCAAGGCTTTCTCGGCGCAGACTTTGTTTGGGATGAACGCGCGCAGGGCTATCGGATCGAGCGCATCTTGCGCGGTGATTCCTGGAATCGCCAGATCGATTCTCCACTCGCCGAACCGGGCGCCGACGTCGCCGAAGGTGACGTCTTGATTGCCATCAACGGCAGACGGCTGACGCGCGAGTTCGGTCCGGATCAAGCGCTCGTCAATCTCGCCGAACGGGAAGTCGTCGTCATGCTAAAGGACGGCAAGACTTCCGAGCGGCGTTTTGCCGTAAAGACGCTCGGCGACGAAAAGCGCTTACGCTACCGTTCGTGGGTCGAAACAAACCGGCGCAACGTTCACCGGCGCACGCGCGATCGCATCGGCTACATTCACATCCCCGACATGGGGCCGTGGGGATTCTCGGAATTTCATCGCGGCTTCTTATCGGAGTTCAATCGCGAAGGCTTGATCGTCGATGTGCGTTACAATCGCGGCGGCCATGTTTCACCGTTGCTGCTAGGCAAGCTTCTGCGCAAGCGGGTGGGCTATGACGTCCTGCGCTATGCGCCGACGCAACCCTATCCGCCCGAATCGATCGCCGGGCCCATCGTCGCCTTAACGAACCAGTTTGCCGGATCGGACGGCGACATCTTCAGCCATTGCTTCAAACTCTACGGCATCGGTCCGTTAATCGGAAAACGGACGTGGGGCGGCGTCATCGGTATCAATCCTTACCATCGCCTCGTCGACGGAACGATTACGACGCAACCGGAGGCGTCATTCTGGTTCAACGATGTCGGTTGGGGGATCGAGAATTACGGCACCGATCCGGACCACGACGTTGATATCGCGCCGCACGATTATCGCGACGGAAACGATCCGCAAATGGAGCGCGCGATCGAACTCGTTCTCGATTTGGCCAAGAAAAACAACATCGTCAAGCCGGACATCAAGACGCGGCCTTCGCTGAAGCTTCCCGGCACGCGCTAGCGCGTTACGCCGCCCGCTTTCACTTCATCGCCGCGCCGCGTTGTTCGAACAAGCGGTTGTCAAGGTCAGCGCGAGCGCCAGGATGAGCAAAGTGCGCACGATCGATTCTCCTTTATGCCGCCGAGGGCGTCTGCATGATCAAGGATAGCAAAACCGGATAGACGATGTCGGTACGCGGCTGAGAATTCTGCGGATCGATGATGTCATGGTTGACCGGTAAGTTCGTGAATTCGTAGCTCTGAACGCGCTCGGGCGTTCGTTTGCGCCACGCGCGAACAACTTGCCGCGTTGCGGAGTTATTGACCGCGGGGTCTCGCTTATTCGTTACCATGACCACCGACTGCGCGCGCATCGGTTGCCGCTTGGCTACAGCATAGACGTCGTCGCCGATGCGAAGACATTGCGCCAGCGCATGCGTCGGAAAGCGCGGGTAGCCGGTTTGCGGCAACTCTTTCATCTTATAGCGCGGATCCCACCACATGTAGACGTTCGGCAGTTTGAGAGCGATTGCGGCGATCAAACGGCTCAGCAAATAGGGAAAGTGCAGCATTGCGAAGACTGGGTTGACCGGAATCGAGCGCGCGATATCGTTGCGGCACTGCGCGAAGTACGCACACAAGAGGCCGCTCGTTGAGATCCCGAGCAGCGCTACGCGCTCGCCAAGACCTTGTGCGATGTCGACCGCCTCCGTTGCGCTTCGCAAGAGATCTTCCGCCGTCAAGGTCGCAAGGCGCGTCGTCATTCGATTGCGGTCGCCTTGCTCCGGAAGACGCGGAACGAAGACGTTCACGCCCTGCGCATGGACCTGGGGTGCAAAGTCGCGGTATTGGCCGGCGTGATTCGTCAAGCCGTGCAACAATACAGCGACCAGCGGCGTGCGCCGTCCATGGTCGTAGAGCTTCGTGCCGGCTTCGGGCAAGATCGAACCGTCGTCGAGCGCCTGCATCGCGCGAACGCGCTGCAACGCTTCATCGTACGTTGCGGCCGGACGCGACGGCGGTTGCAGAAGCATGACTCTAGCGGCGCTTGGCGCGGAAACAGCCAGCGGCGTGGTCGTCGACCAAGCCGACGGCTTGCATGTACGCGTAGCAGATCGTCGAGCCGGCGAATCGAAAACCGCGGCTGCGTAAGTCTTTGCTTAGTGCATCCGAGAGCGGCGTCTTGGACGGAACGTCGGCCGCTTTCTCGGGCGGTTGACGACCGGCTTTCCCTTGACGAAACGCCAAACGTAAGCGTCGAAACTGCCGAACTCTTTTTGAATCGCTCAGAAAAGCGCGGGCATTATCGCGTGCCGACTCGATCTTGGCGCGATTGCGCACGATGCCGGCGTCGCCTAAGAGCCGTTCGATCTTCGCATCGGTGAAATCGCGCGACGCGTCTCGGATCGAACTGGGCAAAGGACTTTGCGATACGCATCCCGTTTTCGCAAGATCGTTTCCCAGCTCAGGCCGGCCTGCGCGCCCTCAAGGATCAGGAATTCAAAATGCGTTCGATCGTCATGCACCGGCACGCCCCACTCGCCATCGTGGTAGGCGATCATGAGATCGCTGCGCGCCCAAGCACAGCGACGCTTCACCGATCGATCAGTTGCAACAGTTTGGGATAGACGCGCGCCGTTACGCCGGGATGTCTGGACGGCTCGATGATGTCATGGCAAAACGGGAGATCTTTGAACTCGAACATCTCAATGACTGCCGAACGGTGGTTGCGCCACCGCTCGGCAAGCTTTCGCGTTTGCGCATTATTGACCGTCATTTCGCGCGCATTGGTGACGAAGAGCACCGAATTTGCGCGCGGCGGTTCACAGCGCGCTTCCTCTAACACCTCACCGGCGAACTGCTGCACGCGCGCCACGGCGTGCGTTGAGTACCGCGGATACCCGTGGGCCGGCATTTGGCGTTCCCTGCGGATCGGATCCCACCACCCGAACCAGTTCGGCAGGCGCAATGCGATCCGCGAAGCATGCCGCGCAATGTGCGATGGGACGAGCGCCACGCCGAGAAATGGAGCGATACAGACCGCTCGTTCAATTGCATAGTGCTGCGCAGCCCAGGCTGCGAGAAGACCGCCGAGCGAAAAACCGATGACGGTCAAGCGACTGCCTAAGTCGCGCGCGAACTCGATCGCGCTTTGCGTCGTCGCTTTCAATTCGGAGGAAGAGAGATCGACCAGCACGTTCGTCAGACGATCGCGATGGCCGTGTCGCGGCAGACGCGGCACGACGACGTTATATCCACGCTCGTGAAGCGAACGGGCGACTTCAATGAACTGCCACGGGCTTGCGGTCATTCCGTGCAGCAGCAACGCCGCCTTCGAACGCCGTTCGCCATGCGATAGCACAAGCGAGCGGCCTTCTTCCCGGAGATCGGCGGTATCGCGATCGAAGATGCGGCGCGCCTGCGCCTGAGTTCCTGAAATCATCTGCAACGCTTAACGTATGACATTTGCGCGCGCCTTCGCCCTGCTTGCGAGCCGAAAAAGGAGCGGCCTGCGCCGTCCTTAAGTCCAGCAGCGATGCACACGGCCAACCCGCATACGCAACAGTTCGTCGATCTCGAAGAGAAATACGGCGCGCACAATTACGATCCACTAAACGTCGTCATCGCCCGAGCCGATGGCGTTTGGCTCTACGACGTCGACGGGAATCGCTATCTCGATTGCATCAGCGCCTACTCCGCGGTCAATCAAGGCCACGCGCATCCTCGCATCGTTGCGGCTCTGACGTGAGCAAGCGAAACGCGTTTCGCTCGTCTCGCGTGCCGTTCGCAACGCACGCCTGGGTGAATTTCTCGAGAAGCTGACGCACCTTTGCGGCTACGAGATGGCGCTGCCGTCAAATACGGGCGTTGAGGCGATCGAGACGGCCATAAAGCTCGCACGGCGCTGGGCTTATGACCGCAAAGGCATCGCTGAAAACTCCGCCGAGATCGTTGTCTTTGCCAACAATTTTCATGGACGCACGCTGGCGGCAATCAGCGCATCGTCAGAACCAAACTACCGCCGCAGTTTCGGACCGTTCGCACCCGGCTTCGTCAACATTCCGTACGGCGACATCGCCGCGCTTCAAGCGGCGATCACACCGCAAACGGCAGCGATTTTGATCGAACCCATTCAGGGTGAGGGCGGGGTTCTCGTGCCGCCGGCCAGCTATCTGCGCGCCGCGCGCGAGCTGTGCACGCAACGCAATGTGCTCTTTGTCGCCGATGAAATTCAAACCGGCCTCGGCCGAACCGGCGATCTCTTTGCGTGCGATCATGACGGCGTCAAGCCGGACATTCTTGCCATCGGCAAGGCGCTCGGCGGTGGCGTCTATCCAGTTTCGGCAACGCTTGCCAGTCGCGACCTGATGCTGCTTTTCCGGCCCGGCGAACATGGCAGCACCTTCGGCGGCAATCCATTGGCGTGCGCGATCGCCGAAGCGGCCATCAATGTTATCGTGGATGAGCGGCTTCCCGAGCGCGCGCGGGAATCGGGAGCCATGTTGCATCAGCGCCTCATCGCGCTGCAAGGCCGGTCTATAAAGGAAGTCAGAGGACGCGGCTTGCTGATCGGAATCGAAGTCTTCGGCTCGGCGCGCTTCCTCGCCGAACGTCTGCTGGAGAAAGGCATCATCGCAAAGGAGACCCATGAGCACGTCTTGCGCATCGCTCCGCCGCTGATTATCGAACGACCCGAGCTCGAGTTTCTCGCCGCGACCTTAGAAGAGGTACTTACTGAAGCGCGCTAGCGCTATTCGTGCAGCGGTTCCTTATTTCTGAGCAGATAGATCGCCAGCACGAAGACCATTACCACCAGCGCAAGAACCGCCAGTTCGATGTTTGGACGTGAAATCAACCCGCCGGCGACGGGCGTTCCTCGGTCGCGCACTTCTTGCACTGTGAGCACGAGCACGCGCCGAATGACCGCGATCAGTCCGACGATCAAGAAAGGTTGCGCACGCAACATCGCGCCGCGCAACGAAAGCGAGACGGTGTACGCAATTTCAACGATCATCAAGATCAGCAGGACCATATCCAAGAATTCGGCCGTAAACGAGACCGTATCGGATACCGTGCCGTTGAAGAGCTGGCCCAAGACTTGGATGCTTCTGAACGCTAAGACAAGCGCGGAGATAAACAACAGCACGCCGACCACGAAGAAAACCAGCCGTTCCGCCCAGAGCAGCGCGAGCGGCATCCACGGCGGCAAGGCTGCGGCTTTTCCGGAAAGCTCGTGCTCGCCCGTACTCGGTTCATCCATCGCGGGCACTTTGGCGTTTGACAGTCCCGAAGGCCTCCTGTTATACTGCCCGAGCCGAAGTGGGATGCAAACGCAATCCTCACCGGATGCTCTCGAGCGATCCGGTCTTCACGAAGGGACCGCCGGCAGGTTCTTTTCAGTAGTGGGGTTGCTTCGGCGGCGCCATTTTTTATTTGGCGGCAAGCGTTGAGCGTTAGTTCAACGCAATGTAAAAGGAGAGTAAGGATAGCAAAACCGCTGCGAGTGAACGACCAGATCCGTGTGCGACAAGTTCGCGTGATCAGCGAAGACGGTCAACAACTTGGGATCATGTTGACGGAGGAGGCGCAAGATGCGGCGCGGACGGCAGGGCTCGATCTGATCGAAGTTTCTCCGAACGCGAGTCCCCCGGTCTGCAAAATCGGCGACTACGGCCGGCTCAAGTACGAGCAATCGAAGAAAGATAAAGATGCTCGCCGCAAGCAGAAAAACTGGGAGTTAAAGGAAGTCAAACTTCGCCCGAAGATCGAGACGCACGACTACGAGACGAAAGCGCGAATGGCCGAGCGGCTCTTGATGGACGGCGGGAAAGTCAAAGTGACGATCATGTTTCGCGGGCGAGAGATCACGTACGCCAACTTCGGACGCCGCCTGCTCGATCGCATGGTCGTCGACATGGCGCCGATCGCAACGGTTGAACGCGAGCCACGACTCGAAGGCAAAAACATGTTTATGATTTTGGCGCCCCGCGCGGTGCCGACCGGACCACCGAAATTTTCTCCTCAGAACACTAAGGTAAAGGAAGCGACCAGTGCCTAAGATCCGTACCCACCGTGGTACCGCAAAACGCGTGAAGGTTAGTGCGACCGGCAAGGTAACGCACCGCCATCAATTCAGCGGTTGCGGTCACATTCTTAGCAAGAAGACGCGCAAACGCAAGCGGAAATTCCGCAAAGACCAACCGATTTTCAAGGGCGACTTAAAGCGTTTGGCGCCGACGATTCCATACTTGGTGTAGGAGGATAAAGAGAGATGGCACGCATCAAGCGCGGTGTTGGCGGCATCAAACACCGGCGCAAAGTCATGAAGCTCGTCAAGGGCTTTCGTGCGGCACGGCGCCGCAATTACCGCGTTGCAAACGAAGCGCTTCTGCACTCGCTCGCGTACGCGTACCGCGACCGGCGCGTTCGCAAGCGCGATTTCCGCTCGCTTTGGATCAGCCGGATCAATGCCGCCGCGCGCAAAGAGGGCATGACCTACAGCGTCTTCATGAACGGCTTGAAGAAATCGGGCGTCACGCTCAACCGCAAGACGCTTGCTGAACTCGCGGTTAGCGATGGTGCCGCCTTTGCATCACTCTTGAAGGTCGCCAAAGCCGGTCAAAAAGAGGAGCCGCGCCGAGCCGCTCGGACGTAAACGCGCCGTCGCTAACGCAAATAGCGGGCGAGCCAGCCGATCCACCGGCGGTCGACGTCGGCTGCGCGGACCGGGTCGCCGGGGAAATGCCCCTCAACCGGATAGGCAAAGAAACGCGTCGGCACATGGTGGTCGCGCAAAGCGCGAAACATCGCATACGATTCGGTGATCGGCACGCGTGCGTCGCCGGTGTCGCTTAAGATCAGCGTCGGCGTGGTGATGTTCGACGCGTACGTGATGGGCGACTGAGCGCGATATTGCGCGAAGATCTTCGGGCTGCTCCATGGCCTACCACCAAATTCGTAGCGCCATCCCACGCCATTGTCAGCTAAGGCGTATTGATCGATCAGGTTATTCACCGCTGCTCCGGAAACCGCGGCCTTCCAGAAGTGGTAATGTCCGATCAGCCACGATGTCATGTAACCGCCGTACGACCATCCGGAAACGGCGATGCGCGAGTCATCGACAATCCCTTTTTGCTTGATCGCTTCGACTCCGGCAACCACATCTTTGCCCGGACCATCACCAGCGTCGCCGACGATCGCGTGCCAATACGTTTCACCAAGGTTGTCGCTTCCGCGATAATTCGGTGAGAAGACGAGCCAGCCGTGCGCCGCAAGCAGTTGCGAGAAGCCGCCAAAGCTCGCGATCGACGCGGAATTCGGACCGCCGTGGATGTTCAGCACCAGCGGTAGCGTTTGCCGGCGACAAAATCGGGCGGATATGTCAATACACCGTCTTCTTGAAATCCATTTGGTCCGGTCCACGAGATCGATTCGACTTTGCCGAGATCGAGTGCAGCGATCGGATCGTTGTGGTTTGTGAGACGGATCGGTTCAGCGTTCGAGCTTTGCATGTAGTAAAGCTCGACTGGATGGTGCGGCTCGGTGGCTGCAAACGCAAGCGCCCCGTTGTTGCTGACGCTCGCGTCAAGCCAATACGCCTGGACCGGCTGAACGCCGTTCAATGAAAGGCGTCGTGCCGGTCCGCTAAGCGGCTTGATCCAGAGCGCTGCGTCGGTGCCTTTATGTCCGGAGACGAGCAGCGATTTTGAATCCGGCATCCAGATTGCGCGCTCAACGTTCGTATCGATGTCGTCCTTAGTAATATCGTTTCCATCGCCGCCTTCGGCCGGCGCAACGTAGATGTCGTTTTGCGCGGCACCGTCACCGTTGTATGGATACCAATACGCAACCTTACTGCCGTCCGGCGAGTACTCGCCATAACCTTCGAGCTTTCCGTGCGATGTAAAGGGCCGTATTGTGCCGGTTGCGATCTCAATTGTGGCGACGATCGCGAAATCACTGTCCGCGTCATAGGCGTTCGGCATCTTTGTAAATGCAATCGAGCGACCATCTGGGGACCACGAAATTGGAGAGGCGGGCGAGCTCGGCGGCTCGCTTCCCGGCAGACTCCACTGGCCCGACGTCAAGCGTCGATTCCCGGTACCGTCGACGTTGATGAGCCAGATGTGATTTGGCGTGGGTCTCTGCGTCGAGAGATAATCTTGGTCGCCGACGACAAAGAGATCGTGGTGCTTTTCGATCTGCTTTTGATTTGCCGGCTCGTCCGCGGTAACGTACGCGATCGCTTGCGAATCCGGCCGCCATGCGAACTGCTCAACACCGCGCTGGGCGCTGGTGATTCGCATCGGGTCGCCGCCGCGCAGATCTAAAACGAAAAGCTGCGGTTCGCGCTTCGGCGCAGCGGATGCCAAGAATGCGATTCTTGAGTTGTCCGGCGACCACCGCGGCGAGCCTAGGCCCCGTCGTTCGAGCGTCAACGGCCGTTCGGACCGCGTCGCGAGGTCGTATAGCATAAGCCGTTGCTCGAAGCGATCGTCCTTCAAATTCGCGCGCCCTTGAAGATATACGATGTGCTTGCCGTTCGGCGAAATCTGCACATCAGAGACATTGATAATCCGGTTGAAGTCCTCGAGTTGTATTTTGCGAGCCTGTGCGGGCGCTAAGGCAGCAATGAAAAATATCGCCGTAACGAGTGGCAATGTAATGCCTGTCACCCTGAGCTTGTCGAAGGGCAGCCCTAATCGTGGCGCTTCGACGGGCTCAACGTGACAGTTCAGCATTTCGCCGTGATGCTTTATCGTTTCGCCGTGGCGGTATTTCACTTCAAGTACTTGTCCAGCCAGCCGATCCAATAGCGGTTCACATCTTCCAAACGCACCGGATCCGATGGAACGTGTCCCTCGACCGGAATCCCGATAAACTCGACCGGAACGTTGCGATCCTTAAGGGCATGGTACATCTTGTACGAATTCGTGATCGTCACGTTGTTGTCGCTGGTGTCATGCAAGATAAGCGTCGGCGTATTGATTTGTGCGGCGTATGCCAGCGGCGATTGCTGCCACCACATCCATGCAAATTTTCGGTTTGTCGGCGGCCCTGGAAACCACGGCACATCCGTCTTCACGTAAAACGATACGTTGTAGTCATCGAAATAGTCGTTGAGCGCCGCGCCGGCAACCGCTGCTTTCCAGAGATGATAATGACCCTCGAGCCACGACGTCATGTAACCGCCGTACGACCATCCCGAAACCGCGATGCGGTTGGGATCGACAAAGCCCATTTGCAGTACCCTCTGAACGCCGGCCATCACGTCCTTGCCGGGCCCTTCACCCGCATCGCGTGAAATCGCGCGCTCGTATCGATCGCCCAGATTCGTGCTTCCGCGATAATTTGGCTCGAAGACGACATAACCGCGCGACGCAATCAACAGGCGGCGCGTATTCCAATTCTCCGTGGAAGCCGACTGCGGTCCGCCGTGAATCAGCAAGACGAGCGGATAGCGTCGCGCTCTTACAAATCCGGGTGGCGTCGTCAGGACGCCGTCTTCTATGAAGCCATTTGGCCCGCGCCACGTCACGGTCGCAACATGACCGAGCGACAGAGCATCGATGAAGCCGTTTGCGTTTGTGAGCGCGACCGGCTTGCCGCGCAAAGATGGCAGGTAGAACAGCTCGGATGGGTGGTTCGAGCGTGTTGCGACGAACGGCATCGCGCCGCTGGGTGCAATGTTGCCGGATTGCGCGATGTTCAGGCTTCCAAGCGGAAGACGCTGTGCCGAGCCATTCAGTGGTTGCATCCACACCGCATCATGCGCGTCATCGATGCCGAACAGCAACATGCCGCTTGCATCCGGCAGCCATTCTTTGGCGTCGATGTTGCGATCGAGATTGCGCCGAATATCGGAACCGTTTCCGCCGCCGATGCGGGTGAGCGTGACGCCGCTGCCAGCGGTTGTATCGCCGTTCGTCGGTCTTCCATAGGCGATCAAGTCACCGCGTGGTGCAAACAGCGGATCACCTTCCAAACCGGCATGCGTCGTCAGTCTGCGCAATCGATGCGCGCGCAAATCGTAGAATGCGATGACGCTGCCCAGCGAGTCGCCGTAGATCGCATTGGGCAAACGATTGAAGGCGATATATCGGCCGTCGGCAGACCAGGATAGTTCGGACCCAACATCCGGATCGACAGTGGAGAGGCTGAAGGTTCCCTCCGTGAGCCGCTTTGCCGTTCCACCTGAGGCGGCAATGATCCACAAATGCGAGGGAACGGAGGCTTCCGTCCTCAGATAGTCGTTGTCGCCGACTTCAAAGGCATCGAGATGGGGTTAAACGCGATTTCTCGCTAACGCAAATAGTGGGCGAGCCAGCCGATCCACCGGCGGTCGACGTCGGCTGCGCGGACCGTGTCGCCTCGCACTGCTAGCCCAGGCGGCCAGCCTAGTGGCGAACACGACGATCGGCGCCCGATTCACGCGCTTACGCTGCCGTGCGCAAACCGCTCGAAGTAGAGCAATCCGACGATCGATTTTGCATCGACGATGTCGCCGTTGCGGATCATTTCGATTGCTTGGGCGAGCGAGAACGTCTGCGTCTCGATATCTTCATCTTCATCGAACTGCGTCGGGCCGCTCGTGAGCCCGTCAGCGACGAAAAATCGCATCACTTCCGTGCAAAAACCTGGCGTCATGTACGTCGAGAGAATTTCGCGAACGGACTCCGCCGAGTAGCCCGTCTCCTCTCGGAGCTCGCGCCGAACGCCGTCAATTGCCTCTTCAGTGGGCTCCGAAGATCCGGCCGGCAACTCCCACAAATATCCGCCCGTAGCATGCCGATACTGCCGGATCAGCAGTACTTTATCGATTTGGGGCCGCGCAACGATCGCGTAAGAGACCGGGTGCTCGACGATGTCATAGCGGCACGCCTTACCGTTCTGTCTGACGACGTCAACCCGCACGTTGAAGACGCGCCCCTCAAAAACCGGCTCCGAGGAAATGACTTGCGGTCGCTCTTCAGTCACGATTGCGGTAAATTTTCTCGCTGCGAGGGAACGCCTGCGCGACGCCGCAAGAGCGCATCGTGACCGGCATCAAAGCAGAGATCGGATTCTTGGTGCTTTTCATCGTACTCTTCGTCGCGTTCTTGAGCGTGCTCAATGCGATGCTGCTTCCTCGGCATTACAATCCGATCATCGTCTTGATGCTCGCGAGCATCATCGTCGGGATGCTCACGATCTTCGTGCGCTACCTCTTCTACATCCGCCGGTTTCGCCGATGAGTCCGCAAGTGCTGGGGGCGCACAACCGGCGCTTAACCGAGGCGCGTCGCCTACTAAAGGGTCGGGAACGGCGTTCTCAGGGACACTTCTTGCTCGAAGGCCCGACCGTGCTCGCCGAAGCGCTTTCCTCAAGCGTAGAAATGGAGGCGATCTTCGCGACGGCCCAAGCGTTTGAAACGTTCGCGCTGCTTCAAGAGATCGATCGGCGTGAAGAGCCGCCGATTTACCTCGTCGACGTTCGCACGCTCAAATCGCTTTCCGATCTGGTGACACCGCCAGGCATCGTCGCGATCGGAAAAGCGAATCTCTTAGAAGCCGCAGCGCTCTTCGAAGCCGGCGGCCGCATCTTGGTTTTGGCCGATCTCAATGACCCCGGCAATGCCGGTACGCTGGTGCGTGCCGCCGATGCATTCGGCGTACGCGGAGTGCTGTTCGGCGACGCCGGCGTCGAGCCGCACCACCCCAAAGTGGTGCGAGCTGCGATGGGATCGCTCTTTCGCGCGCGGATTGCTCAGGCGCCGCCGCGCGAATGTTCCGAGCTTGCAACAGCTCACGGCTGGACGGTGTTCGGACTCTCGCGTGAGGGAGAGCCGCTCGATCGCCTTGCGCTAGCGCCGAAATCGGCGATTGTGGTTGGGCACGAGCGGCACGGATTAGGACGCTGGCAAGATGCGTGCGACCGGCTGCTTGCTATTCCCACGGCTGGAACGGCTGAATCGCTCAATGCCGCCATGGCCGGCACGGTTGCATTGTACGAGGCGTCCAGGAGCGGAAGCTGAGCGGCCAGGAGTTTGTCAAGACAGTCCAAATCGGACAATCTGTCAAGACTACCCTGTGGAAAAGTCGCATGCTATACTCTTCGCACGCACAGAGCCCTACCGGCGTGCGGACCGACCGATGAGAAGGAGAAGCAGCGCACATATGGCCACCTGCGACTTTTTTTGGAAGCTGTTCAAGACAACCGGGTCGATCAACGCTTACCTGATTTATCGGCAGCTCCATCCGAGTCCGAATCCGTCCTAAAGCGCGAAAAAAGGTAGAGTTTCAAGAGCGCCCGGAAAAACCAGCCGGGCGCTTTTTCATTTGTAATGAGCGATTTAGAGCAGCAGTTGGAAGCAATGCGAGGGCGCTTTGACGATGCGCTCGCTGCTGCATTGGACGGCAAAGCGCTCGACGCGGTGCGCGTCTCCTTCCTCGGCCGCAACGGAGAGGTCACCAAAGTGCGCCGCGCGATCGGTTCGTTGCCGGCCGCCCAGCGCCCAGATGCCGGTCGGATCATCAACGAAGCCGTGGCTAAGATGGAAGCGGCGCTCGATGACGCGCTGCGAAGCTCGGAAAACAGGGGCTTTGAAGCGGCGCTTCAGCAGTCGATCGATGTAACGTTTCCGGCTGAAAAGCCTGATCTCGGCTCGCTGCATCCGATTCGGCAAGTCATGGAAGACATCGCCTCATACTTCGAACGGCACGGTTTTGCGATCGTGCTTGGTCCAGAAGCGGAGCCGGATTACTACAACTTTGATGCGCTGAATATTCCGCCGGACCATCCGGCGCGTGAAGGCTTTGATTCGTTCTATCTGAGCGACACGATGCTCTTACGTCCCCATACCTCGCCGATGCAGATTCGCACGCTCGAAGCGTTTGCGCCGCCCGTGGCCGTGATCGTGCCGGGAAAATGCTATCGGCGCGACGCGGTCGATGCACGACACTCGTTCATGTTCCATCAAGTTGAGGGACTGCTCGTCGGCGAGGCGATCCACTTTGGACATCTCAAGGGAATGTTGATCGGCATGTGCCGTGAGCTCTTTGGCGTTGAGACCGACCTGCGCTTTCGGCCGTCATATTTTCCGTTCACCGAACCGAGCGCTGAAGTCGATGCGCGGTGTCCCGTTTGCAAAGGTGAGGGCGGCGCTTGCCGGATGTGCGGCGGCGCGCGATGGATCGAGCTCGGCGGTTCCGGGATGGTGCATCCGAACGTCTTGCGCAACTTGAAGTACGATCCTGACGTCTACTCCGGCTGGGCGTTCGGCTTTGGCCTTGAGCGCATCGCACTACGGCGCTACGGGATCGACGACATCCGCCGCTTCTTTGAAAACGACCCGCAATTCTTGGAGCAGCTACGATAATGTTTCTTCCGCGACCCCACGGGGCATGGTGTTTCTTCGACATTCGCGAGGGAGCGATGGCCTGGGGGCCCCAGCTCGGCTGGGGGGCGCGTAGCTTAGAGCGGAGCGCCGTCTAATTGAGAACTCCCATTGCGTGGTTGCGCGAGTTCGTCGATTTGCCCGCCGATTCGCAAGCGATCGCCGATCGTTTGGCAGAGATTGGCTTCCCCGTTGAAGACATCGTCAAGCGACCGGCGCTCTCCGGCATCGTCATCGGTCGAATCGCGACTCTCGAGCGGCATCCGAATGCCGATCGGCTGTTGGTCGCCGGCGTTGACGTCGGCAACGAGCGGCGGCTAAACGTTGCGACCGCCGCAACGAACGTCGCAGTCGATCAAACGATTGCGGTTGCGACGATAGGCGCACGACTTCCCAACCTCACGATCGAGCGGCGCAAGATGCGCGGCTTTGAATCCGAGGGCATGATGATCTCAGCCGACGAGCTCGGGCTTCCACCGGAATGGTTCGAAGACGGTATCTTGCAGCTGAACGGCGACGCGCGCTTGGGCGTAGACGTCGTGCAGTGGCTTCAGTTGAGCGACGATGTCCTCGACGTCGAGATCACGACGAACCGGCCGGATGCGATGTCGATCTTTGGCCTGGCGCGCGAACTTGCGGCCGCATACCGCACGCCGCTGCGGCCTCCGGCCGGCATGCAAGAAGTCGTACCAGGCGGCGAGGATCCGCAAGGCGTCAGCGTTACGCTCAAGTCGAAAGACTGCCCACGGTTCGTCGCTCAACGGTTCAGCGACGTGCGCATCGGCATCTCGCCGCTTTGGATGCGCGTGCGCCTCGCGCTCGCCGGACAGCGGCCAATCAATAACGTCGTCGACATCTCGAATTACGTCATGCTCGAAGTCGGTCAGCCGCTGCATTTTTACGATGCAGCGAAGATCACGGGCCGCCATCTGATCGCGCGCGACGCCGGCGACAAGGAGCGGCTAACGACGCTCGACGGCATGCAGTACGAGCTGTCGTCGCGCGATCTCGTCATCGCCGATGACGCCGGAGCGCAAGGGCTCGCCGGTCTCAAAGGCGGCCAAAGAACTGAAGTCACCGAGGCGACAACATCGATTATTCTTGAGGCCGCGAACTTCGCCGGCGCGCGCATTCGCCGAATGAGCGCCGCTTTAGGTTTGCGCACCGAAGCCTCAGCGCGCCACGAGAAAGGCCTTGCGCCGATCCTCACCGATTACGGCGCCACACGCGCCGCAAATCTTCTTGCGGACGAAGGCGCTACGCCGCATCCGGCACTGATCTTCGGCAAGCCGATTGAAGCGCCGCCGTCGATCCGTTTTCCGCTCGGCGAGGTCAAGCGTTTACTCGGCTTCGAACTGCCGCAAGGCGAGGTCGAAGCCTATCTCGAGGGTCTTGGCTTCTCCGTCACATCGCCCAACTCGTGACATGCTTGACGTCACGCCGCCACTTTGGCGACGCGACGTCACGTATGCAGCCGACATCGTCGAAGAGATCGCGCGGATGGCCGGCTATGCGAATGTGCCGGCCGAGTTTCCGGAGCTGGCGCCCCGCGACATTTCGAGCGCTGAATACTTGCGCGAACGCAGCGCCGCCCGCGCCCTCGCTGCGCTGGGCTACCATGAGATCGTCTCTTACTCGTTGCATGGATCGCGCGTGCAAGAGAAGAGCGCGCAAGCCGGTTTACCCGATGTGCCGCTGGCCGAAGTTCGCAACCCGCTCTCCGAGGATCAGCGCTACTTACGACGCGCTTTAGAACCCGGCTTCCTCGAATACTTTGCACGGTTGCGCGAACCGATGAAGATTTTTGAGATCGGACATGTCTTCGAGGCAAGCGCTCCGGTTGACGAACATGCGGTCGTCGGTTTTGCCTTCACGGCAAAACGACTCGACGAGCCGCCGTGGCGCGATTCGCACTTTCTGCGCGCTAAGGGGCACGCGCAAGCGCTCGTTCATGAATTGACCGGCCGAACGCCCGAGGAGCAGGCCGCAGAATTGCGTGGTTTCCACCCCGGAAAAACCGCCGTGTTATCGCTCGACGAACGGCGCGTGGCGTATGTCGGCACTCTCGATCCACGACTGACGCGCGCCTACGACATCGAGCTTGCGGTCTACGCAGGCGGCATTGAACTTGAGAATTTGCCGCCGAAGACTGCGCCGCGCTTCACCGTGCCGTCGCGCTTCCCGACAACGGATCGCGATTTGGCGTTGATCCTTCCGCTCGACGTCACTGCGGCACATCTCGAAGCAGCGATCGCTCGAGGCCGCGGGGCCGCTGTGCAAAGGGGTGCGCGTCTTCGATGAATACCGAGGGCCGCAAATCGGTCCGGAGCGCAAGAGTCTCGCGGCACGCATGATCTTAGGCCGCGACGACACGACAATGACCGACTCGCAAGCCGACGAGGTCGTCGAGCGCGTCGTTAAAGCCTTGCAACAAAAGCTCGGCGCAACGCTTCGCACCTGATGGGACTCGTTTGGCCGGACCTGGTCATCGGCGCGATCGTCTTGATCGCGACGCTCAAGGGGTACAAACGCGGTTTCATTTCGGAGCTGACCGGCGGCATCGCGCTCTTCGCCGCCTTGATTACGCCGTTTTGGTATAACGGCTTTGCGGACCAAACACTTCAAAGCTACGTGCATTTAGGACCGGGATCCGCGCATGTCGTTGCGATGTTCGTCGTCGGCCTTCTCACCTACATTGCGGTCATCGCAGTGGCTTGGTTTCTCAATCGCTTCGCGAAGCTTCCGTTTCTCGGATTGGGAAATGCTCTAGCAGGCGGCGGCGTTGGGCTGCTGAAATCGATCGTCTTCCTCTGGTTTATCCTGTACGTCGCGCTGCTCTTTCCGCTTTCGCGCGACATCCGCAACGATCTCCACAATTCGCGCCTTGTGGCGCTGCTGACTCAGCCGGACGGCCGAATCGATGGAGCGATTAC
Source organism: Vulcanimicrobiota bacterium (assembly GCA_963723515.1). Taxonomy (GTDB): domain Bacteria; phylum Vulcanimicrobiota; class Vulcanimicrobiia; order Vulcanimicrobiales; family Vulcanimicrobiaceae; genus JAFARW01. The sequence continues at coordinate 782,424 of CAVRQT010000002.1, read as the reverse complement.
GTCAGCGTTGCCATGGTTTGCGCGCCCGTTCGTGCATCCGTTCTTGGCCCGTCACCGCGTGTAGGCAACGTCGTCTCTTCAAAGCGTACGAAGACGTCGAGCGCCGCTCGTGCCGCTGCGCCTTGCTCAACCGAAACGCCCGCTTCGCTTAGCACTTCTTCGAGCGCGTTCAACAGACGCGATGATGTCGGTTTGCGCGATATCGCCCATCGTGCCGATGCGCAAAATCTTGCCGCGGAGATGCTCCTGGCCGCCGGAGATTACGATTCCATATTCCTCGCGTAAGGCGCGCACAACGTGCGCCAGATCGACGTTCGGCGGTGCCTTTAGCGCAACGACGGTATTCGAATGTGCATCATGACGCGAGAAAGGCTCTAAACCGAGCGCTTTGGCACCGGCTCGAATGGCGCCAGCATAGAGACCGAGTCGTTCCCGCACGTTCGATGCGCCTTCTGCCGCGTAGCGTTCCAACGCCGTTTCAAGCGCGAAGAGCGCTGAAACCGGCGGCGTCCACGGCGTCTGGCCAAGCGCATAAAAGTCTAGCGCTTTGCGCAAATCGAAGTAGAAAGAAGGGACTTCCGCAGCGGCAAGACGCTCGACGGCACGATCGCTGAGCGCAACCATCGCAACGCCCGGCGGAGCCGCTAAGACTTTTTGCGATGCGGCCACGATCGCATCAAGGCTCCATTCGTCCATACGCACGTCGCTCGCGCCGAGACCGCTGACGGAATCGACGAGCGTTATTGCACCGTGCTCGGCGGCGATACGACTCAGCGTAAGCAAATCGTTTTGAACGCCGGTCGACGTCTCGTTGTGCGTCAGCAGTATGCCATTGATCTGGTGCTTTCGATCCGCACGAAGCCGCTCAGCGAACCGCTGCGGATCGAGCGCATGGCCCCCTTGCGTCTCGAGAATCTCGACGTCACACCCGTACGCCCGTCCAATTTCTGCAAAGCGCAATCCGAACAGTCCAACCGGGCACGCCAAGAGATGGTCTCCGGGTGAAAAGAGACTGACGAGCGCCGCTTCCATGCCGCCGGTTCCGGAGGAGCCGAGGATTGCAATCGCTCCCGAGGTGCCGAAGAGCGGTTGCAGTTGACGCGTAATGCGCTCGATTAATTGCGCGAATGCCGGACCGCGATGATCGATTAACGGCCTTGCGAGCGAAGCCAACACCGGCTGCGAGACGGTGACGGGGCCTGGGATAAACAGCAACTCGCGTTTCATTTCTGACGCCTCCGCGCGGACCTCTGTGCGCGAATGTTGTATTAGGCCGTATGCAGTCCTTTGAGACCGTGCGTCTTACCGAATTTTCGTCATGCGCGGGTTGAGCAAGCAAACTCGGCTCCGCCGAGCTGGCGCAAGTCTTGCGCCGCTTGCCCGCAACTACTGACGAAAGTGTGATGGTCGGCGTCGCTACGAGCGACGACGCCGGTGTCTATCGGCTCAAAGACGATCTGGCACTCGTGCAGACCGTTGATTTTTTCACGCCCATCGTTGACGACCCGTTCGACTTCGGGCGAATTGCGGCCGCGAACAGTCTCTCCGACATCTATGCGATGGGCGCAACGCCGATTTCAGCGCTGAACATCGCCGCATTTCCAACCGAGAAACTCAACATTCGAATCCTGGAGCGGATCATCGAAGGCGGCGCGGCGATCGCGCAACAAGCAAAGGTCGCCATCATCGGCGGTCACACGATCAAAGATCCGGAGCCGAAATACGGGATGGCAGTCGTCGGAATCGCCGATCCGAGCAAGATCGTCACGAACGCCGGCGCGCAACCCGGCGACGTGCTGTTGCTCACCAAGCCGCTGGGAACCGGTGTTCTTTCCACCGCGCTCAAGCATGGCGCGATCGACGCCGCCCAAATGGCACAAGCCGTCCGCTGGATGGTGCAACTAAACGACAAAGCTGCCGTAGCGATGGTCAAGCATGGTGCGAGCGCGGCAACCGACATAACGGGATTCGGCCTCCTCGGTCACGGACTCGAAATCGCGCGCGCCTCACGCGTGCGGCTCAAGATCGTTGCGAATTCTGTGCCGCTGATGGACGGCGTCCTTGAATCTATTGCAGAAGGTCATGTTCCGTCGGGAAGCCACGATAATGCGCGGGCGTACGAAGACTCGGTCACATTTTCACGCTACGGTCGGGCAGCATCGGCGGCTCGCGCTTTTCGACGCACAAACTTCAGGCGGTCTACTGATCGCGATCGCCCCTGAGCGCGCCGATGCGCTAAGGGAGTCGCTTCAGGAAAGCGGCGTGCTTGCCGCCCACATCGGCAGCGTATCCGTTGGGGATGGAATCGAAGTCGCTTAGCTCGGGCTTTATAACGGAGAATTAGCGTGGCACGAATCGATGGAGTTGACCCGAAGCGAGTCTCGCTTCCCATGCGGCTCGTCTTTGGTATGGTCCGCAAGGCGGTAGGGCGTGACCTTACGCCGCTCAAAATCGCGGCACGCGTTCCTCGTGTTTTTTGGTTTCACGCTCTCGCCAACTGGCTGCTGTTTCAGAAATCAGCCGTGCCTCAGCGTCAGTCCATGATCGTGACGCTCAGAACCGCGGCACGCGTCGGATGCCCATTCTGAATCGATGCGAATTCTGCAGGTGGCAGAATGTACGGACTCAGCGATGCCGAGCTCTCGACAATTACATCCGGCGGCTTCGATGGATTTGTGCCGGCGGAGATTGCGCTGTTGCATATGGCTGATGCGCTCGCGGAAACGCCGGCGAACGTCAGCGACGACCTTTACGGCGAACTACGCCGGCACTTCTCGGAAGAACAACTCATCGAGCTAGCAGCTATTGCGGGCTTCGAAAACTTACGCGCTCGTTCCAACCGCGTTTTCGATGTTGGAAGCGACCAGCTTTGTTCGCTGGTGGAACACCGCAATCGGGGACCGGAAGCGCAAACTTAGCGCAGGTTTTAATTCCGATCGACTAGCGCTTACGAGATGCCGTGGCGGGTGTGCGGCGTGGCTTGCGCTCGATCCGCACGCGTTTCATGGCGCCGCGCCGAAGCGGAACAACGTTGTTTGACCGGCGCGCGGAATCTGCACCGAGCATCACGGGCGTGATCACGCGTTTGCCGAGCGCCTGGTAGAAGACTTCGGAGAGTTCCTCGACGGCGATGAAGGTCATCGAGTCGCGCACTTCCTTCGGTATGTCGTCCAGATCGTTCTCGTTGCGCTTCGGAAGGATGATGCATTTGATGCCGGCGCGCTTGGCACCGAGCACTTTTTCTTTGAGACCGCCGATCGGCAAAACCTGACCGGTCAGCGTGATTTCGCCGGTCATCGCGAGGTCAGAATCAACCTTTAAGCCGGTCAGCATCGATGCGATCGCCGACGCAATTGCCACGCCTGCGGAGGGACCATCTTTGGGTACGGCTCCGGACGGCACGTGCACGTGAATGTCATGCTTGCCGAAGTAATCTTCGCTCATCCCTAACTCGCCGGAGCGCGCTCGCAAAAATGAAACGGCTGCGGTTGCGCTCTCTTTCATGACGTCACCGAGTTGCCCCGTCAACGTCAGTTTGCCGCTGCCCGGCATTGCGGTCGCCTCGATGAAGAGAATGTCGCCGCCGACGGGCGTCCAAAACATTCCCGTCGCAACGCCGATTGACGCAACACGCTTCTTGACTTCGTTGTAGAAGCGCGGTCGCGAGAGATATTCGTTAAGGCTCTCGGGCTTAATCCGGCCCTTGAAGCGCGGATGCTCGGCGATCTTCCGTGCGATCTTGCGGAATACCGTCCCGATCTCGCGCTCGAGATTGCGAACGCCGGCCTCACGCGTGTAATCGGTGATGATCGCGCGCAGCGCCGCATCGCTGATTTGCGCCTGCGAATCCTTCAGCCCGTTCGCCAGGCGCTGTTTGCGCAGCAGATAGCGCTTGGCAATCTGAATCTTTTCCAACTCCGTGTAACCTGCCAGCTGAATGATTTCCATGCGGTCGCGCAGCGGCGGGCTCACTGAATCTAAACTGTTCGCCGTGCAAATGAAGAGCACGTGCGAAAGATCGAACGGCAGATCGAGATAGTGGTCGCGGAACGTGTGGTTCTGTTCCGGATCGAGTACCTCAAGCAGCGCCGATTGCGGATCCCCGCGGAAATCGCTGCCGACCTTATCGATCTCGTCGATCATCATGACGGGGTTGCGCGTGCCCGCATCGCGGATTGCCCGAATGATCGTGCCGGGCATGGCGCCGATGTAGGTGCGGCGATGTCCTCGGATCTCCGATTCGTCGCGTACTCCGCCGACTGAAAGCCGCACGAATTTACGCCCCATTGCGCGGGCAATCGATTGGCCAAGTGACGTCTTACCGACGCCGGGCGGTCCGACGAAGCAGAGAATCGGCCCGGTCATGCGCTTGCGCAATTTTCCGACCGCCAGATACTCGACGATGCGATCTTTAACTTTTTCGAGATCGTAGTGATCGGCGTCGAGAATCGTGCGCGCGTTCTTGATGTCGATCTGATCGGTCGTCGTCTTACTCCACGGCATCTGGACGAGCCAATCAAGATACGTCCGAATGACGCTGTATTCGGGCGACGCCTGCGGAACTTTTGAAAGCCGGTCGAGCTCGCGGTCCGCGGCTTTGCGCGCCTCTTCGGGCATCTGCGCTTCCTCGATCTTCTGACGCAGCTCGTTCGTCTCGGCTTGCTGCGGATCGGTCTCGCCAAGCTCTTCCTGAATCGCATGCAGCTGCTGGCGCAAATAGAACTCGCGCTGATTCTTTTCCATCTCGCGCTGAATGTCGGATTGGATCTTGTGGCCCAGTTCGACGACCTCTAGCTCTTTCGTCAGCAAGATCGTCAGTTTGCGCATCCGCTTCTCGGTGTTGCGTTCTTCAAGGATCGCTTGCCGATCGGCCGTTTCGAGCCGCATCGTCGACGCCACGAAATACGTCAGCAGATTCGGATCGGTGATGTTCTGGACTTCCATCTCCATCTCGCGCGGTGCTTGCGGCAAATAGCCGAGCAGCTTCTGAAAGAGACCGGCGAGATTGCGATGCATGGCCGTGAGTTCTTCTGATTCTTTGGTGATGTCCGGCAATTCGGAATACGCCGCAACCATATACGGTTCGGTTTGCATGACGTGGTCGATGCGAAAGACGCTTTGCCCGGCGACGATGCAGCGCAGCGTCCCGTCTGGGACCTTGAGCATCTTTTGAATCGTGCCGATCGTGCCGACGCGTTGGATGTCTTCCGGCCCCGGATCTTCCTTGTCTTTGTCGCGCAAAACGGTAAGTCCGACCGGGCGTCCTTCGCGAAGCGCCGTCTCGACGAGGATGATGCCTGGCTTCTTCACGACCGCGAGCGGAATCACGGTGCTGGGAAAGAGCACCGCTTCCTGAAGCGGCAAGATGCCGATGAGGCCGTTGTCTTCGCGGGTCGTTTGTTCTGAACTCATGATTTCTTAGGCGAGTGTCCTTTTGACGATCATTCGAATCTCGGTCCGGCTTGCAGGTACGGTTTGCTGCGTCGCAATCGGCAGGCAGATCGTGAGCATGCCGGCCCCGTACGTCGCTGAAACGTTTTCGCGCTCGATCCCGACCGGTAAGTGAATCTTCTTGAGAAAATCGCCGTACTCGATTTCCTTCTGTAAGAAAGAACCGCGGGTGAAGCGTCTGCCGTCGGTACGCCGGCCGAAGATGAACAGGTAGCGGTCGTCGACGCCGACGTGCAACCGATTGAGATCCGCTTCTGCAAGCTCGACCTTGACGGTCACCTCACCACGGTCTTCGTCGACGAAGACGTCGGTGTTCGGTGACCAGTGCGGACCGCGAATGCGACGCGTGAGATCGGCCAGCAGGCGCTCGAACTCGAGCTTCTCTGAGGTCATCCTTCGTCGAACTCAGGACAGGTCGCTTCGTCCCGCTGCGCGCAGGTCACGGTCACCATAACCCGCCTATTTTAGCACTCGGATGCGGAGAGTGCCAGAGCGAAAGCTCCTTGCCCGGCAGTCGCCTCTAGGTCGGGTCCGGCAAAGCCGAACTCGACGGCCAGCTCACGCAGGGGTCGAGGCGGATGCCCAACGGGTCCCACGCCGACGATGGAATCCTGACGCCCAAGAACGCAGGCCCGCTCGTCTTGACGCCCAGACGTGTCTGCGGCGGAAAGGATGTGTCTTTCACCTCGGGAGTGTGCGTCGACGCCAGCACCGCATTGAGCTGCGCGGCAGTTGCCGGCGAAGTGAACGGCGCCGTCCGCGTGCCCAAAAATGTCTTGCCGTCTTGGCGAGTATAGAGAAATCCGATCACTTCATTGGCAATCATCGTACGGGTTGAAACGACTTTGTCGATACGCACGACTTCGCTCGTCCGTTCGAATGGATCGCCCAGCACATTGGGCACTGACTTTGGTGAGTCAAGACACGGGCCGCGAGTGTCAACCGATTGCGCCATGCTCGGCGCTTGAGCAATTTGTGCGCTGCTCAAGAGCAGCGCTGCCGTCGCTAAAATCATCATGGGTGGCATTGCTTCGGCTCGCGAGCAGCGCGGACCCTACACCTGTCCGAAAAAATCTGCGGAACGTTAGTCGCGCGTCTAATGCGATTCTTGCGTAAACCGGCTATCGTTCATCTATGGGCAAGATCGACAGCGGCGACACCGCCTGGGTCCTCGCTGCCGCCGCTCTCGTCATGCTGATGACGCCGGGGCTCGGATTTTTCTACGGCGGTCTCGTGCGTCGCAAGAACGTCCTCTCCACGCTGATGCACAGCTTCTTCATCTTATGTTTGATCAGCGTGCAATGGGTCTTATGGGGGTACACACTCGCCTTTGGGCCTGATTGGCAAGGGCTGATCGGAAGCTTGCGGTGGATCGGCCTCTCAAATATCGGAACCGCACCGAACCCGAACTACGCGCCGACGATCCCGCACGGCGCGTTTGTCGTTTTTCAGATGATGTTTGCGGTGATCACCCCCGCGCTCATCACCGGCGCCTTCGCAGAACGAAAACGCTTCAAGGCCTTTGTCATCTTCACGTTGCTGTGGGCAACGTTCATCTACGATCCGCTGGCGCACTGGGTTTGGGGGCACAATGGCTGGCTTGCGCGTCTGGGCACGCTCGATTTCGCGGGCGGCACGGTGGTACATATCTCCTCGGGCGTCTCGGCACTCGTGGTTGCCAAAGTGCTCGGGCCGCGCATTCTCCATGCCCGCGAGGCGAAAGAACCGCATGACCTCACGATGGTGCTCTTAGGAACCGCGCTGCTGTGGTTTGGGTGGTTCGGCTTCAATGCCGGCAGCGCGCTCGCGGCAAACGGGATTGCCGTTTCGGCGTTCATCAACACGAATACGGCTGCGGCGATGGGCGCGCTCGTCTGGATGACGATCGCATGGACTTACAAGGGCGCGCCTAGCGTCGTCGGTGCGTTGGCTGGAGCAGTCGCCGGACTCGTGGCGATCACGCCGGCAGCCGGCTACGTGACGCCCGCAGCGGCGATCTTGATCGGCGGCGTTGCCGCCGCCGTCTGCTATGCGGCAGTTGGAATCCGCGAAAGAATTCGCGTCGATGATGCGCTCGACGTCTTCGCCGTACACGGTTTGGGTGGCACCGTCGGCGCCCTTGCAACGGGCATCTTTGCAACCGTTGCGATCAATGCTTCCGGTGCAAACGGACTGCTTTACGGCAATCCGAAGCAGCTCTTGACGCAACTGGTCGCCGTCGCGGCAACGTGGTTGTTCGCCGGCGCTGGGACATATGTGATTCTCAAGTTCGTCATGCTGGTAACGTCGCTGCGCGTCAGCGAGCGTGAAGAGCGACTCGGCCTCGATTTGAGCCAGCACGCGGAAGCGGCATATACGCAATGAGAGAGGAGGGATAGAAAATCGACGTCGCAGTTGCAGCGCTTGCCTTCATCGCACTGTGCGTTTCATGGCTTCTCTTGCCATCGACTCGCAACGAGCTGCGAGCGGTAGAGCAAACCGCACTGTCTAAAGAACCCGCGGCATAAGGGGAAAGAGCATGCGAGGAAGCATCAATTATCTCGCCGTTATTGTGGCGGCGATCGCGTATTTCATCTGGCAAGGGATCTGGTATACCGTCTTCGGCAATCAGTGGATGGCGCTCGTCGGGTGGTCGAGCGGAGCAAATGCGCGCGCGGCGATGGGTCCGACACCCGCGCCCTATATCGTCGGTTTCATCATGGCGCTTGTCTTAGCATACGTCACCGCCATTGCGCTTGCGGACAGCTCGCGTCCTACGGCCCAGCATGGCATAGGATTTGCACTCTTCATAGGCATCGGAATATTTGCGACGATCCTGCTGACCGAGTACGTCTTCGAACGGCGACCGCTCGGTTTGTGGCTGATGAATGCCGCGATTCCCGTCACCGGCTTCGCCATCGTAGGCGCAATCGTCGGTGGCTGGCGAAGTCGCGTTCGTGCCGCTTGACGCATCCCGCTTAGCGGAATCGTACTCGATGGAGGGGCCGGTCACGGCCCCTCCGATTCTGCTCATTCACGGCATCCATCTCGGACGATTCTCATGGGTTCCACACGTCACGATTTTGCGAGAGCGCTTTCGTGTTGTCACGATCGATCTTCCGCGACACGGCGTGCTCGCCGACGTTCCATTCACGCGTGAAAACCTCGATCGACAATTGCGCCACATTACGACCGAGGTGCTCGATCGCGCGCCGCTGATCGTCGGCTACAGCCTCGGCGGCTACGTCGGCGTTCTCTTAACGAACGATCGGCCGCAAGACACGCGCGCGTTGCTGCTTTGCGGAACATCGGTGGATCCCGCCGCCTGGCGGCGCTTTGCGTTTCGCACCTTCATGACGATGAAGATGCGCTTCCCCGCACGACTGTTCGAATTCGGCAGCACGGCATTCTTCAAAGCAACGTTGCCGCGCGATTTGGCAGAACGCATCATTGCGAGCCCGTTCGATCCGCGCGCATTTGAAGAAGCCTATCGCGAATTCAGTACGCTGCCGTTCCGGCAGATGTTAGCGTCTTACGAAAAACCGGTGTGCGTTGTCAACGGTCAATGGGACGTTCTCTTTCGCATGCGAGCGCCGGAGTTCGTACCGCGCGAACGCGATTTATTAGCGACCATCGCCCGGGCCGACCACGTTTTTCCACTACGCCGTCCCAAGCAATTCTGCGATATCGTCGGGCAATTCGCCGCGTCCCTTTCCAGCGAATCGCCTGCCGCTTCTTAATCAGGCCACGCCACGTCAACAGGTGTGGCGCGAACGCGCTGCACGCGTTGCGCGCTTCGCTCGCGCACATAGCGGCTGAGATGGTCGACGCCTAAGCCGGGCGCGCAGGCACAAATGACCAGCGCGAGGACGGTCACTGCCGCCGCGCTCGTCGCCAAGACCGTGTAATCGGCGTAACCGCCCTTCATCAAAAGGAAGCCGGCGCCTAAAGCGGCTGCGCCGAGGGCGCTGATCCGCGTCATCAGGCCCAGGATCAGCAGCACGCCGATCAGCGTCTCGCCGACCGCTATCGTCGGCTCAGTCCATCGGAGGTTCTGCGCAATCGGCCCCGCGAGTGCGCCATGATACGACGTCGGGATCCGGAGAGCGCTATGGTTGAGCAGTTTCGAGAGGCCGTGAATCAGCCAGTAGCCGCCGAGGTAGACTCGGCCGAGCGTCAGCCACAAAGAAGCGTTCGGCGATAGTCGGTTCATGTACGGAACTACCGCCGAACGCCCGGAAAGGTGTCAGATGGGCTCTATTGAGCGCCCATCTTGTAGTTGTGGCTCGTCAGTATGTAGATCTTGTCGGCATGGCGCATGCCGATGAAGTGCTGATCGTAGTAGACCTTCACGTATTGTCCGGCCCTGATCGCATTCATTTGGTACGTCGTCTTGCCGTCTTGCGAGAAGACGTTCTTGAATTTCGGCGTAACGGTAAAGCCCAACGTTTGACCAGACTTCGGATCGTGCACTTTGAGGTTCGTTGTCGAAACATGCACGGTGATGCCATAGAAGACAGCTGCAAAGGCCGCCTGAGTCAGCAGTGCAACCGCTGTTGCGGTTGCGAGCAGTATTCGTAGAGATCGTATCATGACAGTTCCTTTCGTGGAAGGGACGGTAGCGTTATACCCATCCTAGCAGCGAGCCGCCGCCTCACACGGCCATCAAGTTGTTCCACTCCTCGCGACTCATTCGCAAATCCGCTTCACGCAACGACGCCAACGGCTTGCGCGGCAGATGCTCGCGCTCGCAAAAATCTTTCGATTTCGGGTCCACAAAAAGCAACCCCGTTACTAGTTCGCCGCGCTCCCGCGTCTCGTGGACCGTCTGCAAGGCTCGCAATGCATCGGTTGCATCGTAATCCTGACCGACCTTACGCAGCAAGATGCGCGAACCGTCTTCAAACTCGACTTGCTGCACCTCTCCCGGCTCGTAATCGACTGCAATCTCCTTCGCCGGCGCGATGAAGTCTGGTGTATGCAGCGTGAACGAATGTTCTTTGATATAGGTATAGCTTTTCGTCGAGCCGACGTGATCGTTGAACGCTACGCAGGGGCTCACGATGTCCAACACAGCCGTACCGCGATGCGAAAACGCCGCTTGTAAGATCGGCACCAACTGCTTCCCGTCGCCTGAGAACGAACGCGCGACGAACGTCGCGCCGAGCTCAATGGCGATGCCGCAGACATCGATCGTCTGATATTCGTTGACGGAGCCGCGTTTTTGTACCGAGCCGACATCGGCTGTTGCGGAGAATTGCCCTTTGGTCAACCCGTAACAGCCGTTGTTCTCGATGACATACGTCATATCGACGTTGCGGCGAATCAAATGGCAATATTGTCCCAAGCCGATGCTTGCGGTATCACCGTCGCCGCTGATGCCGAGAACCAGCAGTTCGCGATTAGCGACCTTCGCGCCGGTTGCTGCCGAGGGCATGCGGCCGTGCACACCGTTGAAACCATGTGCCTGTTCGACGAAATACGCCGGCGTCTTCGACGAGCATCCGATACCGCTCATCTTCGCTAACTTGTGCGGCTCAACGCCGTACTCGTAAAGCGCCTTAATCAAATGGTTCGTGATCGAGTTGTGTCCGCATCCGGCACAGAGCGTCGTCGGTAAGCCCTTGTAGACTTCGCGGCTCTGGCCGGCGAGGTTCAGTTTGACGGGCGGTGCGTTGCTTGCCATAAGGTTTGAGTTACTCCGTAGCGACCGCGGGCTCGCGCTCCGCTTCAAAGATTGGTTCAATGATTGCATGCGCATCGATCGGCACGCCGTTGTAATGCCGCACCGACTCGAGCCGCGAAACCAAGTGTGTTGGCAGCTCTTGACGCAAAATGCCGTAGACTTGACCGTCGCGATTCTGCTCGACGACATAGACACGCTCGTGGCGCTGGATGAATGCCGCAACTTCGGGGGAAAACGGCAACGCGCGCAAGCGCAGGTAGTCCAGCTCCAACCCCTGGTCGCGCAGCAGGTCACGCGCCTCGACAACCGCATGATGCGTCGTTCCGTAGGCGACGATTGCGGCCGCTGCCCCAGTCTCGTCGATCACCGGATCAGGAACATGCGCGCGCGCGGTCTCATGTTTGCGCGACAGCCGGTCGAGGCTACGTTGCCAGACCTCAGGCGACTCGGAATATCGCGCTTCCTCGTCGTGGCCCGTACCGCGAGTGAAGAAGCCGGCATTCGGATGTGCCGTACCGGGCAACGTGCGATACGGGATCCCGTCTTTATCGATATCGCGATAGCGGCCCCATGATTTGAGTGCCGAGAGATCTTCTGCGCGCAACACTTTGCCGCGATGGAACGGCTTGTGCGGATACGGTAAAGGCTGCGTCATCCAGCTGTTCATGCCGAGATCGAGATCGCTGAGAACGAAGACAGGCGTTTGAAACCGATCGGCCAGATCGAATGCGTCCATCGTTAGCTCGTACGCTTCTTGGACCGTGGCGGGCAGGATGACGATATGTTTCGTGTCGCCGTGGGAGAGCAGATACGCAAATTGGACGTCACCTTGCATCGTGCGCGTCGGCAAGCCGGTTGACGGCCCGGCGCGCTGCACGTCAAAGATCACTCCGGGCAACTCGGCAAAATAGCCAAGACCAGCATATTCGGCCATGAGCGAAAGACCCGGCCCTGATGTTGACGTCATCGCCCGAGCTCCGGCCCAGGTTGCGCCGAAAACCATTCCGATGGCAGCGAGCTCATCTTCCGCTTGGATGACGACAACTTTCCGTTCGCCGGTTTTTGGATCGGTGCGATACTTATCGCTATACGAAATGAACGCTTCGCAGAGCGACGATGACGGCGTAATTGGATACCACGCGGCGACCGTGCAACCGCCCATGATGCATCCTAACGCCGCGGCGCTGTTTCCGTCGAGCAGTAGTTGCCCTTGCGTTTTGCCGTTGAGCGGTTTGAGTTGGTACGTGTTCTGTTTTTGAAAGTTTTCGCGCGCGTAGTCGACGCCCAGCCGCACCGCCATCATGTTGCTCTCGACGGCAGCAGCTTTGCTCTTAAATTGCGTGCGCACCGCTTGCTCGACGACCTCGAGATCGACACCGAGGAGCTCCGCGAGCACGCCGACGTAGATCATGTTGGTCAGGTATTTGCGCAGTGCACCTTGTTCGATCCGCGTCTTCGCGAGTTCGGTGAAGGGAACCGCATAATACGTCGCATCGGCGCGTTCCGTCACGCCGGTACGCGCGAAGCTCGAATCGTACACGATCATGCCGCCCGGTTTGACGCCCGGCACATCGCTGTGCCAAGTCGTCGGGTTGAGCGCGACGAGAATGTCGATGTTGCGCGTTCGGCATTGGTATCCGTCCGCGGAAACGCGCACGTCAAACCACGTCGGCAGGCCCTCGATATTCGAAGGAAAGACATTCTTCGGCGCGACCGGTATACCGAGCCGAAAGATCGCGTTCGTCAGAACGAGATTTGAAGATTGACTTCCCGAACCGTTGACCGTTGCGATGCGCAGCGTGAAGTCGTTGGTTTTGGTGTCAGCTGTCATCTACGAAGGGATATGTTTCGGTTTTGCAGGCGCAGTTGCTTGCTATTCGGCCTGCTTGCTCCTCTTCAAAGCGACTAAAGTCGCCAATGCGCAACATTCCAAAAGGCGCCGGAGAGCGAGGTGGTCTGTCCCTGCAGCCGTTGTGTAAATGCATCCACTTCGCGGCGCTGATTTATCAGCGCAATCGGCAACTCCGCGTAGAGACGCCGCTCTAACGCCATGTAGATCGCCTTGCGTTTCCCTATGTCGTAGGTCTCTCTTCCGGCACGAAGCAGCGCGTCGATCTGCGGATCGCAGATGCGCGACTTGTTGTAACCGTTCGGCGGAACATTTCGGCACGCAAACTGATCCGTCACGTCGGGATCATCGCCGTTTACGAACGGATAGAGCGCCATTTGGAATTTTCCGCCATATACCGGGCCGCCGAGGTTTGCCGGCGCAACAAACTGCGTGATGTTGTACTGCTTGAGCGTGACGGTAACGCCAATCTTGCGCGCCGCTTCAGCGACGAAGCTTCCGATGATCTGATCGCCGGGCGTCTGTGCCTGAATGATGAACAAGAGTTCCAGCGGCCGGCCGTCGCGGCGACGTATGCCGTCCGCGCCGAGTTTCCAGCCGGCGGAGTCGAGCAAGCGCGCGGCTTGCTGCGGATCGGTTGGAATATCGGGATAGGCCGCCGGAGAGTATGCCCAGATGAAGAGGCCGCGGCCCGCAGCCTTACTCGTCAGCGCGCCGCGATACGCCTTCGCGATCATGGCGGGAATGTCGATCACTTCGGCCAGCGCGTGACGAACGCGAGCATCGCTCGTCAAAGGATCGCGCGTATTAAAGATGATCGCTCCGACTGCATTGAAGGGCGTGCTCCTCACACGCACACCGGTGATCCGTTGCAGTATCGGATAATTTCCAAGATCTTCATCGTTGAAGAAGCCGCCGACTTCACCGGTTTGCAGGAGATTGACGGCGGTATTGCGGATCCGGCACGAAGCGAATGGTCAGATGTGCGATGTGCGGCTTCTCGCCGCCGTAATAGGGGTTGACCCGCATCTCAACGCGGTCGCCGTGTTGCCAATTGACGACAACGTATGGCCCTGAACCGATCGGTTGCGCGTTGAACGCCAAATGGTTGAAGTCGGGGTACCGCGCGAGCAGATGCGCCGGTAGGATCGGAAAGCCTTGCGGCGCCAGCACCAGCGTAAGGAGCGGCGCAAAGGGCGCGCGCAGGCGCAAGACGAGCGTCTTGTCGTTCGGCGCATCGGCGTGGATGATTCGATCGTAGCCATAGCGGCTTTGCACGTTGTTGCGCGGATTGTTGATCGCCGCAATGGACCAGACGCAGTCGGCCGCGGTTACGGCAACGCCGTCGGCAAACCGCAATCCGGAGCGCAGATGGTACGTAATCGTGCGACCATCGCGGCTAATGCCGCCGTTTTGCAGAGATCGGCACTTCGCGGGCGGCATCGGCGATTAGCCGCCCTCGATCGTCAAATTTGAGCAAGTATTGAAAGAGCAGCAGTCCCCATTCGGTCGCGGAGGCACCGTTTTCAAGCGCGGGATTGAGCGCCATCGGTTCCCGCTGTTGCGCAATGACGAGCTGATCGTTTGGCGCGTGGCGAGCGACAGGCGCACATGCAGCGAGGAATAGTCCAAACGACAGCAGCACGGCGACGCCGCGCGCGCGGATCAAGCGACGCATCTAATACGGAGTCCGACTGTAGATCTGAGAACCCGCGCCGTTCACCGTCACCGGGTACCACGGCTCGTGCGTGCGCTTGTCCAGCAAATCGAACGATTCGCCATTGCGCGCCATGTGCGATACAACGACGGTAAAGCGGATCGGCCCCCTCAGCGTGCCGGCCCGAATTCGCCGGCGCGCGAAGAAGGTAAGCGCCGCGACCTTTTCCCGTGTTGAGCACCGTTGCCATACCATCAGGGTCGACAACGACGGCGCTCTCTTGATCGACGCCGAGGCCGTAGACGCTTCCGCCGGGCGACAGCAGACGATCGTGCAATATCCGCGCTAAGAAGACGGCCAGTCGTCCAAAACGATTGCGCGCGACGAAATGCGTATCCGTAATCGTTCGCGCGAGCGCGGGCCAGGCGAAGAGACCAGTCGTGAAGCTGATGCGTCGCTCGAGCGGATACTTGACGGCGTCTGCGGTGTGCGTGTCGTTGTTGTATTTGTCTGCCGCAATCGCATCGTAGACGACCGCGCCCTGTATCGCGAGGCCCGCGCTGCCGCCGCCGACAACGCCGCCGCGCGCATAGAGCGCCTTGACAGCCGCCATCAATTGCGTTCCGTTCCAAGCCGCATATTTCGACTGATCGCCGCCGGAGAAATAGACCGCATCGGCAGCGTTGACGTATCGTGCAGCGCTATTGACGACGGCTCGCGATGCGCACGGCGGAATCATGACCGTTCGCACGGATGCGAACTTCCCGGCACGATAGAACGGCCGATCGTATTCGTTGTCGCCGCTCGCGCGAAGGACCACGACATTCCCACCACGCGCCTTGCCGAAACCGAGCCGCGCATGCGTCCATGCTAATGCGCTCCGCGGCATCGTCAAACCGCCGCTTCCCGCGAGCAGCAGACCCGGGCCGCTCAGCGCGGCACTATGAACGTAACGCCCGGCCGGCGCAAACGTCGTCGAGCGGCATTGCGGTCCGGCGTCGGTCACGCTCGCTGCAACGCAGCACGCTGCCGCGAATAAGAAAGCGGCAGCCGCCTTCACGTTTAGAGTTTGACTTGCAGCTGAAAGTACACGTTCAACGGAATCGGGAAGTTGAACGAGCTCGCATCACCGTATGCCGGCACGAAAGAGTGGGCAAAATACGGGTTCAGTGGCACGCCGTTGGCGACGACGTCGTTCGGACCGCTGCCGTTGTAGAAATTCGCAATGTAAAACGTGTTTGCGAGGTAGCCGCAGACTTGGGAGTTTGGCGGATAGGCTTGCGTCCACGGAGTGCTGGAACCGCCGAAGCAGCGGTTCAAGATGTTCGTGAACATCAAATTTCCGCGGATCTTGTCCGTGAAGTCATAGGTGAGTTGCAAGCCGGCATTGAGCTGCCAGGGTTGACGAAACTCGCCGAAGCCATCGAAATGACCGGTTTCGGGATTTGGAATGTAGAGATTGCCCGATGGCGTCGCGGCCGCTTTGCATGACGTGTAGTCTGCCGAAAGCGGATTTCCAGTCGCGAAGCCGGAGGCTGCAAGATTGCTCTTGCAGGTGCGCGGATCGACGCCGATGACGTCGCTCGGCGCGCCGTACGACGTGCCTTCGTTGAGCGTAATCGCGGGCGTGATCGCAAATTTATTGTGGCGGTAGTTCATCACGAGCGCGAAGACGTTCGGCGAGGTCCAAGGCACATCTAACCCGCTGTCATACCAGCCGTTGCGATCGAAGAGCGGCTGCGGCGCATTCGTGTAATACGGGTTGAGAACCGCGGGATATCCGCCGCTGCCCAAACATTTTGGATCCGGAATCACGGGATTCACTCCCGGTGCGGTGCCCGCATTCGGATTGTAGTCGTAGCAGCGAGCGCCGCCGTTCGCCTGCGTGAGCGCGTTGTATTCCGTGATGTAGTCATTGAAGATGTCGACCGGATTGCGATTGGTGCCCGCAAAGTTCGCCCACTTCTCCTTTGAGTTCAGATACGTGTAAGAGAAAATCCCGGAGAGCCCGTTGCGGTTAAAGTCGCCTTTCGTGAACTGGAGCTCCACGCCGACGTTCGATTGGATGCCGGTGTTAATCGATGCGGATGAACCGGCCGCCGAAATTCCGTAGAGCTGTCCGGATGCATAACGATAGTACGGCGTCAGCTTCATCGCCATGTCAGTGCCTTTGAAATGGCGCTCGTAGGAGAAGTCATAGTTGTCCGAGATTTGCGGCTGCGGATCGTGACGCGGCGTGAAGAATCCGTACGGGAAGAACCCGATCAGTTGCGCCGCTAAATTCTCTTCCAAACTGTTGTACTGAATTTCATAATTCTGCGGCTGCTGAACGTAGCGGCCCGCGGAAAAGCGGAAGACGGTATCAGGATTCACCGTGTACGTCGCCCCTAAGCGCGGCTGAAAGACGTTCTGAACGATTTGGTGACTGTACTCGTTCGAAAGCAAAACGTGGCCGTTCAAGCCGTCGGGATGGACCGTTTGCACCGGTGAGCCGGACGAATAATCGATCGGACACGTAAAGGTGACGTATGGAATCTGCAAGCTGAAATCTTGCGGCGGCTGCGGTACAAACACCGGCTGCAGTGTCACCGGGTTGTAGCAAAACTCTTGCTGGGCTGCGGTAAACCAGAAATTCTTGCCGGGCGTATCGGTGTTCGCGAGATCGAATTGGAAGCGGTCTTCTCGCAATCCAAGGTTGATATCGAGACGATCGTTTGGGCGCCAGTCGTCGTTGAGCGCGAGCGAAGTAAACGTCGGACGGACGGTATTGAGTGGCCCTTGATTGCCGGTATAAGTGATACCCCACTGTGCATGCGCACGGCAGGCCGGCGTCGTCGGTCCAAGCGTGCAAGGATTCGAGAGTCCGGGAACCGGTGAATCAAAGGTCCCTTGCGTGCTGGAGTCGTTGCACGGCGCGGGATCTCCGGCATTGACGAGGTCGATGCCGTTATCCAGCGTGCCGGAACGGTAAGCAAAACATTGCAGGCCATTTGTGAGATTGCTGACTTGCTGCCCCGGCGTGTTGAAATAATTGAAGTTGTTGACGCGCACGGTCGTCGCCGTCACGTAGTTCAGCGTTCCCGTGAGTTGATGGTGTTCGTTGAGCTGGTCGGCGAACTGGAGTTCGGCTCCGCGCGTGTGCGAGTCGACCTCATAATCGTAGTTCGTCGCACCGAAGCCGCTGCCGATGCCGCGCCGCGCTGCGCCGCTCCGATTTGTGTTCGAGTAAAACGTGTACCCGAGTAATCTTAAGTAGGCGTTGCTTCCGATGTTGTGCTGGTATTGAAGTTTCGCAACGCTCGCGGTATCCCAACGCGCGTCGCGGTAGTCGTTCGGGAACGCCGACCACGCTTCGTTGCCGTTCGCGTCGACGGGACAGAACGGCGCCGGTAAAGGCGTTGTGAAGCTCAAGGATTGATTCGCACAGCGCTGTGTCGGTGAACCCGGAAAGTAGTATGGAACGATCGGCGTGTTGCCCGCGGGCGCCAAGAAGCCGGTGCCGGAGGGAAAGGTAACATAATCCGGCCAGTGCGGCGGATCGATGTCGCCGTTTTGCACCAGGCTGTTGACCAGCGCCTGCCCGGCGTCGTTCACGCCGCTATAGAATTGACGGTACTGTGCCGATGACGTGTAGAGCAGCTGCACGTCATCGCGGCCCGAATCGCGCTTGTGCGGAATGCCGACGTGGAAGTTGGATACGAACTCGCGACCCGCGATGCCGCTGACGCTACTATAAACCGGGCTCATCGCTGAGAAGCAGCCGGGATCATTAAAGAACGGCGGAGAGGGTATCGCCCCGCTCGCAAATGGATCGGTCGCTCCGCCGCCGATGCAATTCGGATAAACGGCGGGATAGAAGTGCAGGTTCGTCGTCAGGTTTGAGGGCCCGATCGTGTATGGGAATTCGTTCATCAATCCGGCGCCGTTGTTCTGATCGAAATAGCGAAACTGCTGATTGTAGCCGTCAAAACCTAAGTAGTACGAAAACATGTGATCGGGCGTTGCTCCACCGGCTTCCGCAAGGAAATCGTGGTAGAACGTCGGCGCGCCGACTCGCGTCGAAAAGTTACCGGTGCCGGGATATGTGCCCGTCTTGATCACTTGATTGATGAAGCCGGCCAAGCCCGTCGCACTCGTCGCGACGCCACCGCCGCCGGTGAAGATTTCCAACTCTTGCTGTCCGAGCGAGGCCGCCGAGTGGCCGGGATAATTGTCGAACGACCGGTTCACCGGGACGCCATCGTATTCGTAACCAATCTGATCGTAAAATCCGCCGCGGATGTACACCGACTGGTTGACGCCGATCTGCCCGGGTGGCACAAATGAACCCGGCATTGACGCGATCGCGGAATATGCATTGTTGAGGCCGCCTCCACCGCCGATCGGCGAAGCGGCTGCGGAAAGCGATGGATTGACGGAGTACACATCGGTCGTCGTTCCCGGCTTTACGGGATTGAGCGACGATCGCGACGTCACGGAGCCGATTTCCCGTAAGGTCTTGCGGAGCGTCATTTGCACGTTTTGCGTTTGGTCCGCAAAGACGGCATAACCATTGACGCTCAAACGCTCGTAGCCGTTCGCTTGTGCGGTTAATGTGTACGTGTCCGGCGCAAGCGAAAGAAAAACAAAATGTCCGCCTTGGTCCGTCGTTGTGGACGCCGTCTGCGAGGGGCTCGTTGACGTAACCGTCGCACCGACGATCGCAGCACCGGTCGCTACATCCCGGACGTAGCCCGATAGCGCTCCGGTCGTTCCGGCAAAGGCAGCGGGACACCATTGCACGGCAAATGCGAGAACCAGGATTGCGACATACCATCGATTCGATCGCAACATTTGCATACGCTCCAGCACATCACGCAACCGCTCCCTTCAGTGGGAAAAGCGGCTGGTTGTTGATTCTTCAAGGAGCGCAAGATAACTGCTGCGCCGGCGCATCGTAGCGGCGCAGTTGCGGAAAGAAGTAAGCCCAGAGTACGATGACGAGCAGCGTCCCGAAGCCGCCGATGACGACCGATGCTTCAGCGCCCAGCCAAGCAGCCAAGGCTCCCGATTCAAAGGCGCCCAGTTCGTTAGACGCGCCGATGAAAACGTTTTCTACCGAACTGACCCTGCCACGCATATTGTTCGGAGTGCCCAACTGCACCACGACATTGCGAACGACCATGCTGACCATATCGAATCCGCCCGCGAGCGCCAGCATCACGAGTGATAGCCAGAAAATTTTCGAAACGCCGAAGAGGACCGTCGCGATACCAAATCCGGCGACGCACCAAAACAGCAGCAATCCAAGACGGCGTTTGAGCGGGCGGCGAGCGATAGCGACCGCCACCAGCGCCGCACCAACGCCCGACGCGGCGCGCAAGGCGCCGAAGCCGGTTGGTCCGACGTGTAGAATCTGCGTTGCGTAGATCGGCAGCAACGCAACGGCGCCCCCAAAGAGTACGGCGAAGAGATCGAGGGAAATCGCGGCGAGGATCGTGCGCTCGCGCCAGATATAACGGACGCCTTCGAGCGAGGAGCGCCAGGTTAGACGATCTTTCTGATCCGTCGAGGTCGCACGCAAGAGGGAAAACGCGACGGCCGCGATGCCGTACAGTGCGGCGGCGCACGCAAACGCAACGCTCGAGCTTACGGAGATCAATACGCCGGCGACCGCAGGCGCAAAAACCGTAATGATCTGATTCGCGGATTGCGAGAGCGACGTCGCGCGCACAAACGAACCGGACGCAACGATGTTCGTCAAGAGCGATCGCTCTGCGGCAACACCGGTCGCATGCGCGATGCCGACCAGAAATACCGCCGCAAAGTAGATCGTGACCGAACGCGTATGCGAAAGGGACAGCGCCACAAAGATCAGCAGCGCCAGCATTTCGACGGCTGCTCCAAGGGCAGACACCGTTTTTCGATTGAAGCGGTCCGCCAGGTACCCCGCCGGCAATGCCAGCGCCAGGGCCGGAACGAACAACAGCAAGCCAATCAGGCCAAGATCGAAAGCGGAACGCCGCAGCAGCCAGATTTGCCACGCGATTGCAGCGGATTCAATGCCGAAGGCGGCGATCGCACATTGCCGCGCGACAAAGTACGCGACGAAGTCGCGATCTCTTAAGAGAGAACGTGCGCTACGGCGCGCTATCGGTTCTTGAGGCAATCTCCCGCAGTGCAAAACGTCGGGTAGCGCTGACCATGTGATGCATCAAGCCATACGGTGCGCCACGTCGTTCGAGGACGTTTCAGCACTTCCTATGAAGTCGCCGATGCGAAGGCGAACGGTGCCGCGATGTGTTTGGTTTGAATGCGGATCACGAGTGGACGGCCATCGAGCACACGACAGCGCTGGTCAGCAATGATCTGCAACCGCTTTCGGATGCGACGATCTTAATCAAAGGCGATCGCATTGCGTCGGTCGGCCGCGGCAACACCCTCCAGATTCCGGGGAACGCCTTCCGCATCGATGCACGTCATACGTATACGATCCCCGGCTTGTGCGACGCGCACGTTCACTTCTTTCAGTCCGGCGGACTCTACACGCGTCCGGATACGATCGACTTACGAACTGTTCGCCCGTACACCGATGAGCTGGCGCGGATTAAGAGCGATTTGGACGACACCTTTGCGCGCTATCTATGTGCCGGCATCACCTCCGTTGCCGACGTCGGAGGACCGTTCTGGAATTATGATGTCCGAGCACGAGCACAACGGACCGCTATTGCGCCGCGCGTCGTCGTTGCCGGACCGCTGCTCTCGAGCGTTTCGCGTGAAATCCTCGATCCGTTAGGCGATCCGCCGATCGTCAAAATCGATACGGCAGCAGAAGCGACTGCTTTTGTTGATCGGCAGTTGGCGCAGGAAACGGATTTCATCAAACTCTGGTGGGTCGTGCTGCCCGATAAGCCCGCCCAGGCATTCGAGCCGGTTGCGCGCGCAGCGATCGATCATGCACACGGTCATGGCGCGCGCGTAATCGTTCATGCAGTGGAGCTCGAAACCGCAAGACTTGCCGTTCAATCCGGAGCCGACATCCTCGCGCACAGCGTTTTCGACACCGATGTTGATGACGCGTTCTTGGAATTGCTTCGCGCGCGGAAGGTTATCTACACCCCAACGCTGCTCGTCGCCGGCAATTACGGCTATACATTTCACGGGAGGCCGCATCTCTCGGAATACGATCTGCGGCTCGCGAATCCCGATATCGTCGAAACTCTCTTTCAACTGCAAGACATTGAATCGGCGCTGCCGCCCGGAACGCTCTCGGCGATTCGCGCGAGACGCGCGCCGGAGCCGCCCCTCGCCGCGATGCGCAATCTGAAGAAAGTCCATGACGCCGGAGTACCGATCGCCGCCGGGACGGACGCCGGCAACATCGGCACGCAGCACGCCTCATCGTTTTACGACGAGGTGATCGCGATGGTTGAGGCGGGGTTGTCGCCGCGCGACGTGTTGAAGACGGCGACGCAAGGCGGCGCGATGCTAACGAACCGCAGCCGAGATCTCGGAACGATCGCCGCCGGCAAACTCGCCGACCTCGCCATTCTGGAGAAAGATCCGTCGAAAGACATTCGTGCGATCGCAACCGTTCGCGATGTGATCAAGGGCGGCGTCGCTTATCGAGCCGCTGCATTAGCGCGCGACAGCGTCGGTGATATCGTCCAGCGGCAAGCCAACGCGTTCAACGTTCGCAACGCGCACGTCTTTGCGGGGTTTTACGCACCGCATGCGCCGCCTCGTGCGGGACGGTGAGATGCTCACGCAATCGCGCGCGGACATTGAAGCGTACTACGCCAAGCGGTTCAATGCGTTTCCGGCGCTCCACACGGAGATCGTTTCACGCGAGGTTCGGGGCTCAACAGTGCGTGGACAAGCAACGCGTTACCGGCGCCGGCGGTGAGCCGGTCGACGCAACGGTCACCTTCACCGTCGAGCGCGGTTTGATCGAAGTAGCGGATATCCGAACGAGCATCGTAAGCTGCGTCACACTTGCAAAGTCACACTTCGATGCTTCGACGTCGCTCAGCACAGGCTAGCTCAGTGTGACACAGGGACAGCCGCGCTTCACCATCACGCGAAAAGCGGGACACCGTTTGTTAGCGGCTACCGAAAAAGCCTGCGATGTTAAAGTAGACCACGCGGCTCGTGGAACCGTTTGAACAGGATACGCTTAGGACGTCGTACGGATTGCCGTTGTGGTTTACCAACGATTGCTTTGTCGGCTTCCACGTTCCGCCGCTGCAGGGATGGCTTGCGAGCCATACGTATTCGCTCATTACGCCCTGCGCTTCAGTCGGTGCTTTGAGGACGACGGCATCGTTAAACGACGTCCCGCCATGCAGAGGCGGCACACTTTTATCGCTTGGTGCGGCGTCGCCGCGAAGAACTAGGAGCATCGCCCGAACGCCCTGCACGTTCGCTGAAGTCACGAATGCCACGGAGGTTGACGAATCCAAGCGGTACAGTCGCAGCCGATCGCTCGCTACGCGGCGATCTTCGATCAATCCAACGGTCCCAAGTGCGTCGAGCTTCGACTCCGGATCGCGAACCGTGATGCCCAGCAACGAAGGCGCGCTGCCGGCGCCGGGATCCACGCTTTGCAGCGCATTCAGCTCGATTTCGCGAACGGCGCCGCCTGAGAGACGGACCACTTCTCTTGTGCTGCCTGGCCCAACATACACATACGCGCTTCCATCCGCCGATCGCGAGACCGGTTCGCCCATCTGGGCAACAAGCTGCGTCGCGCTTTCGCCGAGCGTTACGCCGGCAAACGTCATGTATTGGGACGGCGCAGGCGATGCGGCGGCTGCAATCGTGAGTGCGAGCGGTAACAAGAACGTCATCTGCAATCTTAGCGTCCTACGATCCTAAAGGCGTAAAAAAGAGCCCCGCACTAATGCGGGGCTCGATTACGGTCGCCCTTCGACCCTTCGACGCCGCTCAGGGCCAGGGTGACGCAGTTCGTTACATCATGTCGTAGCCGCCGCCCATACCGCCGCCGGGCATTGCCGGCTCTTTCTTCGGCTCGGGCTTGTCGGCAATGAGCGTCTCCGTCGTGAGGATCATCGAACCGATCGAGGCAGCGTTTTGCAGCGCCGAACGCGTCACTTTGAGCGGCTCGACGATGCCGGCTTCGAACATGTTGACCACGTTGCCGGACATCGCATCGAAGCCCTTCGGCGGATTCTCCGATTTGACGCGATTGACTTCGACTGAACCTTCGTACCCCGCGTTATCCGCGATCTGACGAAGCGGCTCTTCGAGCGCCTTGCGCACGATTTCAATGCCGATCTTCTCGTCGGCGACCGTGCCGGCGTGACCGTTCGTCGAAGGCGGTTGATACTTCGCGATCGCCTTAATCGCATGAACGAGCGATGCACCGCCGCCCGGAATCATGCCCTCTTGAACCGCCGCGCGGGTCGCTGAGAGCGCATCCTCGATGCGATGCTTCTTCTCTTTGAGTTCGGTCTCGGTCGCAGCACCGACGCTGATGACCGCAACGCCGCCGGAGAGCTTCGCAAGACGCTCTTGCAGTTTCTCGCGGTCGAAATCGCTGTCGGTGTCATCGATCTGCTTTTTGATCATCTCGATGCGGCCTTTGATCTGATCGGGTTTGCCGTGACCGTCAACGATCGTCGTCTCTTCCTTGGTGACTTTGACGGATTTCGCCTGACCGAGCAGATCCGGCGTCACTTTGTCCAGCTTGAGACCAAGCTCTTCGGAGATGACCGTCGCGCCGGTGAGCGTCGCGATGTCTTTGAGCATCTCTTTGCGGCGATCGCCGAAGCCCGGCGCCTTAACGGCGACGGTCGTGAACGTACCGCGCAACTTATTGACGACGAGCGTCGCCAGCGCTTCACCTTCGACGTCTTCCGCGATGATGAGCAGCGGCTTCTGAACCTGCACGATCTTCTCGAGCAGCGGCAGAATGTCGGCGATGGCCGAGATCTTGCGCTCGGTGACGAGAATGAACGGGTCGGTCAGCGCCGCTTCCATGCGCTCGGAGTCGGTGACCATGTACGGCGAGATGTAGCCCTTGTCGAACTGCATGCCTTCCTTGGTCTCGACCTCGGTCTTCATTGACTTCGACTCTTCAACCGTGATGACGCCGTCTTTGCCGACCTTCTCCATCGCCTCGGCGATGAGGTCGCCGATGCCGGTTTCGTTGGCCGAGATTGACGCGACTTGCGCGATCTTCTCTTTCGTGTCGACTTTCTGTGCGAACTTTTCGAGCTCGCCGACGGTGATTTCCACCGCCTTGTCGATGCCGCGCTTGATGAGCAGCGGATTGCTCCCCGCCGTCACGTTGCGCAGGCCTTCACGGATGATCGCTTGCGCCAAAACGGTCGCGGTCGTCGTGCCGTCGCCGGCGATGTCGTTCGTCTTCGAGGCGACTTCCTTGACGAGCTGCGCGCCCATATTTTCAAATGCGTTGGAGAGTTCGATCTCCTTCGCAATCGTCACGCCGTCGTTGGTGATCGTCGGCGAGCCGAATTTCTTGTCGAGGACGACGTTGCGTCCTTTGGGGCCGAGGGTGACGCGCACCGCATCGGCCAGTTGATTCGCCCCGCGCTCCAGTGAACGCCGAGCGTTTTCATCAAAAACGAGATCCTTTGCAGCCATTCTTAACTCCTAAACGCCGGCCGGAACTTTGTCCACGATTGCGAGGACGTCTTTTTCCGAGATGATGAGGTACTCTTTACCGTCCACTTTGACTTCGCTACCCGAGTACTTTGAGTAGATGATGCGATCGCCGGACTTCACATCCATCGGCAGCTTCGTGCCGCTGTCGAGCGTGCGGCCGGAACCAACCGCTCGAACGATGCCCTCTTGGGGCTTTTCCTTGGCGGTGTCGGGAAGAAAGACGCCGCCGGCGCTTTTGTCCGCCTGCTCGACGTGCTCGACGACCACGCGATCGCCCAAAGGCTTCAGATTCACGTAAAACCCTCCAAAATTTTCCATAAACGCTGGGAATTGGCACTCTCAACTAGAGAGTGCCAGCCACGCCATAGTAGCAAAGTGGCGAGGGAGTGCAAGGGCCAAGGTGGCGTTAGGGCGGTTCTGCCCCGTGGTCGAAAGGCGCGCCTGATGGCAACTCTGGCTCGGGCCGACTGGCGGCGCATCGCTATCGCGGGCGTCGGCGCGGGCGTCATCGGCGGGATTTTGATCGACGTCTTCCTTTATATAGCGCTCTTGCTGCCGGTCCACCAGCCGATCACGGCGCTGTGGGCGACCATCAGCGCGACGGCTACTGCCCACGCAGTCGCCAGCCCGTGGCTCGGGCTGCTCATCCACTTCTGCGTCAGCATCGCATGGGGTATTGGATACGCCTACACAGCCGCCACCCGGGCCGCGATCGCGAACCACCCGTACATCAGCGGGCCGGTTTACGGCCTCATCGTCATGATCATCATGCAGTTCGTTCAGCTCGCAGCGGGCGTGAAGTTGCCCTTAA
The DNA here is from genome assembly GCA_963723515.1 of Vulcanimicrobiota bacterium. Lineage (GTDB taxonomy): Bacteria > Vulcanimicrobiota > Vulcanimicrobiia > Vulcanimicrobiales > Vulcanimicrobiaceae > JAFARW01. Next base: position 756,362 of record CAVRQT010000002.1, on the reverse strand, counting down.
CGGCGACCGGCTTCCTCAGCTTGCTCGTCGCGCACTGCGTCTTCTTTGGTCTGCCGGTCGCGATCTACGTCAGCCGCGCGAAACCAACGTAATGCAGGCGAAACTGCAAATTGACGTTGCGGCGCTGCGCGAGAACGCGCGTCAGTTGCACGCGTTGGTCGATCCGACAGCGATCGGTTTCGCCATCAAATCGAACGCCTATGGACACGGCCTAGAAGAAACGGCGCTGGCAATCGAGCCGCAAGCGGCGCGCTTCTGCGTCTATGGTGTCGATGAAGCGATCGCGCTGCGCCACAGCGGCATTCACAAACCGATTCTCGTCATGGGGCCCGTGCCGCCCAACGACCTGGATAAAGCGGTCTCGGCGAAAGCCGCGATCGCGCTCTGGGATACGAAAAGCTACGTGCGCGAAGTCGTTACGGCGGCTCGGCGACGCAACGCACGCGTTCCGGTGCACGTCAAAATCAACACCGGTCTTAACCGGCTGGGACTTGCGCCGCGCGACGCGGCGGACGCAATTGAAGATTACCTTCGCCTATCCGAAATTGAGATGGCGGGCGTCTTCTCGCATCTTGCATCGGCTGAAGAGCTGGACTCGCCGTTCACATTGACACAACTCGCCACGTTCGAGCGTGCACTTGTGCCGGTACAAGATGCGCTCGCCAAGCAAGCACGCGCCATTCGTCACATTGCCGCATCGGCCGCCGCCATGCTGTGGCCTCAGACGCGCCTCGACATGGTGCGCGTCGGCATTGCGCTGTACGGTCTTTGGCCTTCTCCCGCGACACGCGAAGCGATGGAAGGCAGCAATCTGACGCTAGTGCCGGCGCTGTCGTATTTGAGCTCGCTCGTCGAGGTCCGTCAAGTGGAACGTGGCGATCCCGTTGGATACGGCACAACATTTCACGCGCCGCATGCGATGAAGATCGGGATCGTACCGGTCGGCTATGCCGAAGGCATTCCGCGGCTCCTTTCCAACCGGGGTGCGTTCGTCGTTCGCGGTTCGCGCTGCCCGATCGTGGGACGCGTGTGCATGAACATGACGATGATGGACGTGTCGGCGGTGCCGGAAGCGATCGCAGGCGACACCGTTACCCTGATCGGGCGCGACGGCGAGGCAACGGTCAGCGCCGATGATTGGGCCCAGTGGGCCGATACGATCAACTACGAGATTGTGACGCGCTTACCGAGCGAAATTCCTCGGGAGTACGTGAACGGCGGTAATTAACGATGTAGTCCCTGTTAAGCGACCGCTTTGATCGCTTCCGCCAAATCGATCGTTCCTTCGTGCAGCGCACGCCCGATGACGCAGGCGTCAACGTTTGGCGGCATTGCAGCCGCAAGAGCGCGGAGATCATCGGTCGTTTTTGCGCCACCGCTCGCCGTCACTTTGAAGTCGCCCAACTGTGCGATCGTCTTGAGCGCCTCCAGATCGTAGCCTTCACCTGTCCCGTCGCGCCCGATTTCGGTGTGCATGATCCGGCTAACGCCCCAGCCGGCGACGCGCTTGATCAACGCATCACGATGCACGACGCTGCCGGCTTGCCACCCGTGAATGCGGACGTTTTCACCGCGTGAATCGATGCCCGCAATCACTTTTTGCCCCAGCGCGCCGATGATGTTGCGAGCGCTGCGCTCATCCTCGACGAGAACGGTCCCGAGAATCACGTAGGAGGCGCCGGCATCTAAATGCCGCTGTGCATCGGCGAGACTTCGAATGCCGCCGCCGGTTTCGACCGGTACGTCGACCGCTTTGCAGATCGAAGCGATCGTCGCTTTGTTTTCGCCGGAGCCAAGCGCCCCGTCGAGATCGATCACTTGCAAACGCCGCGCACCGGCTTCAACGTAGCTGTGCGCGCGTTCAACGGCGTCGTCATCATACTGCGTTTCGCGCGTCGGATCGCCTTGCCGCATGCTGACGCACTTGCCGCGGTGCAAATCGATCGCCGGAATGACGAGCATCGACTCAGGCAGGCTTTTCGGATTGCCCATTCGAGCGCAGCTCGATGGGCACGAACTCGTGAACCTTCGGACCGGTATACGATGCTTGCGGCCGAATCAATCGATTGTCGGCGAGCTGCTCCAGAACGTGTGCCGACCAACCGGCGATGCGTCCACACGCAAACAGACAGGTGAACTCATCGGCGGGAATGCCGAGCGACGCCAGTGTCGGAGCGGTGTAGAACTCGACATTTGCAAAGATTTTGCGATCCGGCTTCTGTTCTTGCAGCACCTTTTGAGAGGCATCCTCGAGCGCGCGGGCGATCGCATACCAACGCGCATCTCTCGCGGCGCCAAGCTGCTTCGCCATTTTCTCCAAATGCTTAGCGCGCGGATCGCGTACTTTATACTCCCGGTGCCCCATACCCATGATCCGAGCCCCGCGCGCGAGCACTTCGCGCACGTAGGTTTCGCTTCGCTTCGGCTGACCGACTTCGAGGATCATTTTCATAACCGCACTGGGCGCACCGCCGTGCAATTCGCCCTCAAGCGTTGCGAGCGCAGCAGTGACAGCCGCGTACATGTCGGCTCTTGTCGACGCGGTCACGCGCGCCGCAAACGTTGACGCATTGAACGAGTGGTCGGCGAGCAGCACAAAATACGTATCGAGCGCGTCTGCCTCAGTGTCGGTCGGCTCCTCTCCCGTGCGCATATAAAGGAAGTTGCTCGCGTGCGAGAGGTCGTGACGCGGTTCAATCGGCGCCAGGCCGCGACGCACGCGATCGAAGGCGGCAACTATCGTCGTCATTTTGGCGATGAGCTCGATTGCGGTGTGCACATCTGAGACGTGCTCGCCCGTTGGGTTTACGGGCGAGAAGAGCGCGAGGCCCGAGGTGATCGTCCGCAGCACATCCATCGGCCATGCCGTGGCGGGAACGCGCTCCATAGCGGTGACGAGCGGCTCCGGCAGCATGCGATGCGTGGCGAGCTCCTTTTGCAACTCGCTCAGTTCGCTCTTCGTCGGAAGCCGGCCATACAAGAAGAGATGACAGATCTCTTCGAAACACGCATTGGGTGCTAAATCGTCGATGTCGTAGCCGCGGTAAGTCAGCCGCCCGAGCTGACCCTCGACGTTGCTCAGGTCGGTCGTTCCAACGACGACGCCTTCAAGGCCACGGTTCACGACGGTACCGGCCGGCGTTGATCCGGTAGACATGGGAAGGCCACCTTTCCGGCTTAGAGGCGTTTTCCATGCAGGCCGCCTCCGGGTCGTTCTTTCATTAGTATTCAGCGCTTGTTGCGCTCCGAAATTCTCGGGAAAGGGCCGCTGAATGCAACCGTTAGATCTTTCGCAAGGACCGCCACGCAGCCCGAAACTGCAACTCGACGGACTCGCGATGTTGCCGCGCACGATCGACAAAATTCGCGCGACCTTGCCCGGCGGCAATCTCGGACCGTATCGCATCCAAGGGTTCAGCCAGCGAATGCTCGATGCGATCGGCGTTACGGAAGACAAACTTCGTGATGCCGTCTCAAAAGCCGAAACCGAGGACGACGTCGTCGCATGGCTGCGCCAGAATGCAAACACTTCCGCCTACGCCGACTTCACGTCTTACATTACGAAACGCTCACTCGATGACGTCGCCGATCGCGAGGCCTTCGCGAAACGCTATCCGGTCGTCGAGCGTAGGCCGGAGCTACATTATCTTGTGGATGTGTTAGAAGCAGACGACGCGGAGATGTTTCCTAACGTGCGACGCTGAGTTGTCTATGTCTGCCCTGAGCTTGTGTCTGTCACGCTGAGCTCAGCCTGTCCTGAGCAACGTCGAAGGGTCGAAGCGCCATCGTAATCTCGAAGGTATTCCTTCAAATAATGGTCGGCGTCATCGTTATACTTGACGGTGCCGCATCGACGGTGGTTGGCTTTAAACTATTTCGTGGATCGCGGTCTTCGCGTGCCAGCGAAATATTGTTTGCAGCACATATGGTGGACTGCCGGCATGCTGCTCTCGCTATTGGGCGCATTTATCGCATTTTATAGAGGCCCGACGCCATGATTACAGTTGCCCTTCGACCCTTCGACGTTGCTCAGGACAGGCTGAGCTCAGGGTGACAGGGCCGTAACGTCGCTAGCCGGCGACGGCTTGCGCTTCGGTGCGCTGCATCGCGAACTCGATCAATCGCTCGACCAGCATTTCGAACGACATGCCGATCATGCGGCATTCATCAGGGATGATGCTCGTCGGCGTGAAGCCGGGAAGCGCATTCGTTTCGAGGATATAAGGTCGCCCTTCATCGGTCACGATGAAATCGGTTCGGGAGTAGTCCCGCAGCCCAATCATGCGATGCACGGAAAGCGCGAGCATCTGCAAACGCGAGGCAAGATCGTCGTCAATCGGCGCCGGGATCAGGTGGCGGCTTGCTCCGGGCCGGTATTTGGCGTTGAAATTGTAAAATTCGTCTTGGGTCGGAATGATTTCGGCAACCGGCAAAGCTTCCTCACCCAAGACACCGCACGAAAACTCCCGTCCGCCCACAAATTCCTCAGCAATCACCTGAGCGAATTCTTTTGCGGTATCGATCATTGCGGCGCTCCACTGCTCGTGCGAACGCACGATTGAAACGCCGGCGCTTGAACCCTCATAGCGCGGCTTGACCACCAGCGGCAAATTGAGGGCGCCCGGTAAGAGCGGCAATGTGCCGCCGGAAAGATCGAAGAGATCCCAAACGGGCGTTGGCAGACCTTCGGCGGCAAGCAATTTTTTCGTCAGATGTTTGTCGATCGAAACCGCCGCGGCTTGCATCGCGCTGCCCGTATACGGGATCCCAAGCCAGTCGAGCACGGCCTGAATCTGGCCGTCTTCGCCGCCGGGCCCATGTAACGCGTTGAAGACGACATCGGGCGCCAGCTTACGGATCGCATCGACGAAGCGCGCATCGTAATCGAGCGATTTGGCTTCGTAACCGAGGTTCTGCAACGCGCGCATCACTTCCGAACCGGATGCGATTGAAATCTCGCGCTCCCAGCTCGGTCCCCCCATGACGACGGCGACTTTGGGACGGCTAGCCATCTTCGGCCGTAAAAACTCCGACGAGGTGCACCTCGAGCTGAAGCTCGACTCCGAACCGCTCGTGCACCGCGCGGCGCACGCGCGTCAAAAGTGACGCGACGTCACTTGCGCGCGCACCCCCGAGATTGTTGATGAAGTTGGCGTGTAGCGGCGAGACCTCTGCATTGCCTTCACGCCAGCCTTTCGCACCGACGGCTTCAATGAGCCGCGCCGCTTTATCATCGGGTGGGTTGCGAAAACACGATCCGGCGTTGGGTAAGGCGATCGGCTGCGTCTCTTTGCGGCGTACGAGCCGGCGTTGCGCTTGTTCACGCACGACTTTGGGATCGCCGCGCTCAAATGCGAGCGTCACGCGCGAAACGATTGCGTCCCGGGCGAGCGACGTGTGGCGATAGTAATACTGCACGCTGACGCCGCTCGGCTCCGGCTTCGAGACCGACTGCACCCAAACGTTGCGGACGAATTCGCCGATCTCACGATCGGTGCCGGCGTTCATTCGCAGCGATCCGCCGACCGTTCCGGGAATGCCGACGAGCGAGTCGATGCCGATCGCGCCGTGCGAGGCGGCTTTTGCCGTCATTAATGCCATCGTAGCCGATGCACCGGCTTCAACGACCACTTCATCGTCTGTTGCGGCGGCGTCGATCGAGAGAAAATCGCCTGCCAGACGCAAGGCGAGGCCACGAATGCCACCATCACCGATCAACAGATTCGAACCGCTGCCTAAAACAAACCACGGCAGACGGCGGCGCAGACAGAAACGCATCACCTCCGCAACTTGCGCTTCACTCTCGCAGAGAATCCACGCGTCGGCAGGGCCGCCGATCTTCCACGACGTGTATGGCGCAAGCGGCTCATCGAAGCGTACGAAATCACCGCAAACAGCACGAAGTTCTGAGCGATCGCGATCGGAGAGCAGGCTGCGCTGCATCACGATCGCCACTACGCGATGACCGGCGTGCGTTCTTGAAGCTGCCCGGCAAGCATTGCAGCATACTCGGTGATATCACCCGCGCCAAGCATCAACACCAGCGAACCGGGTGACGCACGCTCTAAAATGCGCTGTGGAAGTTGGTCGAGATCCAAAACGTAATGCACTTCGGCGCCGTCGGCCCGCAGCGGTTCGCCGATCGACCGTTCGCTCACCCCGTCAATCGGCATTTCGGAAGCGGCATAAACCGGCACGAGAAAAACGGCCTGCGCTCCACGGAGCGCATCCGCAAAATCATGCGCTAGGTACGCGGTGCGCGTATAACGATGCGGCTGGAATGCGACGATCAGCTCCCCGTGGTGGTAGGCGCGTGCCGCCGCGATCGTCGCCTTGACCTCCGTAGGGTGGTGCGCGTAGTCATCGACAATGGTGAGCTTTGGCGTGCGCGCGAGAACCTCGAAACGCCGGCGCACGCCGGAAAAACGAGAAAGCGCGGCGGCAGTCTTGGAGATGGGAACATCGAGCGTTTGCGCGATCGCGATCGCACCCAGAGCGTTCAAGATGTTGATCTCTCCCGGAACGCGCAACTGCACGCTGCCGATCCGCTTCTTGCCCGCCACGGCATCGAAGGCCGATCCGAAGCGCTCGTATCGCACGTTCTTCGCATGGATGTCGGCGCGCTCCGATAAACCGAACGTCAACGTTCGTGCCACGCGAGACAACCGTGCGAGCGCCGCGCTTTCCGGATTATCGACACCGATAACGGCCACGCCGTTCGCCGGCAAACGACGCAGGAAGCCGGCGAAAGCGCTGCGCAGGCGCGGCAGCTCTTCATCGCTGGCGATGTGGTCGTTCTCAATATTTGTGACGAGCGCAACTTCCGGAACGAGCTCCATGAACGAGCCGTCCGACTCATCGGCTTCCGTAAGAAACCAATCGCCGCTTCCATCGCGTGCATTGCTGCCCCACTCGATCGCTTCACCACCGATGAGCACCGTTGGATCGAGGCCCGCGCCGCTCAGGATCGACGCAATCATCGCCGTGGTCGTCGTTTTGCCATGCGTTCCCGCGACTGCGATGCCGCGGCGACCGCGCATCAGTTGTGCCAGCATTTCGCCACGCCGGTAGATCGCAAGCCCGCGTTCGCTCGCGGCAACAAATTCGCAATTCGTCGGCCCAATCGCGGAACTAATGACGACGGCGCGCGCCCCGTCAACGTTTCGCGCACGGTGTCCGATCGTGATGTGTGCGCCATCGCCACGTAATTGCTCCGTGAGATGGCTCTCGTGGAGATCGGAGCCGCTGATGCGGTCGCCGCGCGTCATCAGAATACGCGCGATAGCGCTCATACCGATACCACCGATTCCGACGAAGTGAAGCGCCCCTTTCACGCGCGCCTTCTTCGGACTGCCTTCAAAGCGCACCCGTGAGTTCGTGAACGCGACCCAGTATCGCATCTAACGCGTCGGGCTTGCTCAGCCGCCTGGCCGCTTGCGCCATCCGCTCCAAGCTCGTCGGATCGAGAACGCTCGTCAAGGTTTGATGCAACGTGCCGCCATCCAAAGCACGGTCTTCGATGATTTTCGCCGCTCCTGCGGACTCAAAGCGTCGCGCATTGATCCGCTGGTGATCCTCGCTCGCGTGCGGATAGGGAACGAGGATCGCGGGCAAGCCTACGGCTGCGAGTTCGGCAAGCGTCGCCGCCCCCGCGCGCGCTAGCACGAGGTCCGCGCACGCATACGCATCTGCCGGATCCGCTAGGAACGCAATCGTCTTTGCGGCTACGGAAAGTGTTTGATACGCGGTTGCGACGCGCCGAAAGTCGGCTTCACCCGTAAGGTGCAGCACCTGCCATCCACTCGGCACGCCTTCACTTGCGAGCAACCCCAACAGCGCGTCATTGATCGAGCGCGCACCTTGACTGCCGCCCATGACAAGCAACGTACGCTTCAGCGGATCCAAACCGAGACGTCGTGCTGCCGAGTCGCGCTGCGGCAACTGCCGCAATGACGCGCGCACCGGCACACCGGTCACATGATATCGGCCGGCAAATTCGCGTGGCTCATCGTCGAAGGCGCCCCAAACTTCATCGACGGCCGGCGCCAGCGTGCGATTCGTGAGACCCGGCCGCACGTTGATTTCCAAAAGAACGATGGGGCTTGCAAGCAGTCGCAACGTGCGTAAGAGACGCGCCGCCATCACAACCGGGAAGCAAACGTATCCTCCGGTCGCAACCACGAGAACCGGCCGCTCTTTGAGCAATAGTGCAATCGCTGCGAAAGTGCCGGCGCCATTGAGCAACGCTGCGGATACAAAATCGAGCGGTCTACGCTTTCCAAGCGGTGATGAGGGCACGAAGTGCAATTTGTAGCCGGCCGCCGGCACGATTTGCGCTTCAAGACGATCTCGGGCGCCGAAAAATCCTATGTCAACCGGCTGCGCGCGTAACTTTCCTTTTTCCGCGAGGGCGTCGGCGATCGCGATTGCCGGATAGAGGTGTCCGCCCGTACCGCCGCCGGCAAACGTCACCCTCACCGCGCGCCGACGCGGCGCGCTCGTCCGACGTTCAGAATGAGCGCGACCGCGACGAGACACACCACCAGCGAACTGCCGCCGAACGAGATGAACGGCAACGGAACTCCGGTGACGGGCCATGACGATGTAACGACTCCAATGTTGAGCAGCGCTTGGAAAACGATCAACGCGGTGCAGCCGATCGTGAGAAAGAATCCGAAGCGATCGGGAGCACTGAGTGCAATCCGAATTGCGCGATGCGCGAAGATGATGAAGAGCAGAATGACACCGACGGCGCCGATCAACCCCAGCTCCTCGCCCAGAACGGCGTAAATGAAATCCGTGTACTGCTCGGGCAAATAGAAAAACTTGGCGCGCGAAGCGCCTAGACCCACGCCGAAGATGCCGCCGCTGCCGAGCGCAAGCAGTGACTGCACGATGTGGAAGCCGGTATTCTGCGGATCCTTCCACGGATTCAAGAACGCAAGCGCGCGCGCACGCTTGTATGGATCGGCCAGTAGTTCCAGGGCGACGATGGGCACCGTCGAGACCAAAATCAGGATCAGATGATCGATCCGCGCGCCGGCGGCAAAGAGCATCGTGAACGCGACGATTGCGAGCAAGCTGGCCGTTCCCATATCCGGCTCTTTGAGCACCAGCATGACGACAATCGCGATGGCGATGCAAAGCGGCCCGACACCGCGCACGAGCGACGTAATGCGCTCGCCGCGCGAGCTCAGTTTCGCCGCCAAGAACAGTACGAGCGCAAGCTTCGCAAATTCAGAAGGCTGCACCGCAAGCGAGCCGGCACCCAGCCAGCGCCGTGACGTATTGACAACGATGCCGACATGCGGAACGAGCACGGCGAGCAAACTGATGACGCTCAAAATGAAGAGCAACGGCGAGACTGCCTTCAGTTTGTTGTAGTCGAGACGGTAAGCCGCATATGCCAAAGCGAGCGCGACTGCGAGCCAGAGAGCCTGGCGTTTGAGGTAGTACGTCGCGTCATGATGAACGGCGAACGCGAGCGCGCTTGAAGCGCTGAAGATCATCACGAGTCCGATGCCGACCAAGATCGCGATCGATGAGATCAACACCGCGTCAGGGGGCGCAGTAATGAAGGAACGGATCGCCGGCGAGCGCCGATCTTCGAGCGCCGCGGCGCTACGCATCGGCCGTTTCCCGCATGCCTTCACGTTCGAGATTACGGACCGCCGCGGCGAAGCGATCGCCGCGCTCTTCAGCGGAAGCGAACATGTCAAATGAAGCCGCAGCAGGTGAAAGCAACACGACGTCATCGGCGACTGCACGCTCACGCGCGAGCTGAACAGCTTCTTCGATCGTCGAAGCGCATGTCGACGGCGTCGGGCTGCTCGCCCGCGCCAGCGTATCGGCGGATTCGCCAAGCAGAATGAGCGCCTTGACGCGCTTGCGGATCATCTGGCCAAGCTCCGAAAGATCCGCGCCTTTCGATTTGCCTCCAGCAATCAACACGATGGGAGATTTGAACGCGCTAAGCGCCGCGATAACAGCGGCGGGGTTTGTCGCTTTGGAGTCGTCAACGTACCGCACGCCGCCGATTTCACCGATCGTTTCGAGGCGGTGCTCCATCGGTTCGAACGACGGTATGCTTTCCCGGATGGATTGCGGAGTAGCACCTGAAGCAACCGCCACCAGCATTGCCGCTAAGACATTTTGCAGATTGTGCTCGCCTGGCAATGCGATGTCCGAGCGGTCGATTATGCGTTCCGGCGGCGCCTTTAGGGGCCGATACCACAGCGCCTGATCTCGCACGAAGGCAGCGGCATCGGAAGCCGGGCTTCGCATCGTGAACCAGAGTTGTTTCGCCCGAATGGTTTGCGCTGCGCCGGCAGCGCGCGTATCATCACGATTCCCGACGAAGACGTCGTCCGCGTCTTGGTTCTCAAAGACCCGATATTTCGCGCGTGCGTAGTCTTCAAGCGACGGATAGCGGTCCAAGTGATCGTCGGAAATGTTCAGCAGGACGGCGATGCGAGGCTTGAACGCTCGGATCGTCTCCAATTGGAACGAGGAAACTTCAGCAACGAGCCAGTCGCCGCTCGTCGCAGCGGAGGCTTCGCGCACGAGCGGATTCCCGATGTTGCCGCCGACGCGAACCGAATTGCCGGCGCACCGCAAAAGGTGCGCAATCAGCGCCGTCGTGGTCGATTTTCCCTTCGTTCCCGTCACGGCGATGATCGGCGCCTTGGACAACTCGTACGCGAGTTCGATTTCGCTTACAACAGGCACGCTGGCAGCGATACGTTGCGCGAACGCACCCTGCAGCGGAACGCCCGGTGAGAGAACCGCACGGTGGACCTCCGGCAGCAACGCCTGAACCTGTTGGGCTGGAACAAATTCGGCGCCCGCGGAGCGAATTGTGGCGATTGCGCGCTCCAATTTTTTCGGGGCTTCTTCATCGGTCACGAAGACGCGCACGCCGCGAGCACCCAAAATTTCCGCGCAGGCCTGTCCCGTGCGGCCCGCTCCAATCACCAACACGGCGTTCATCGAACGACTGCCCATCCGACAAGTGAGCAGACGATCGAGGCTGTCCAAAAGCGAAGCGTGACGATTGGTTCGTTCAATCCGCCAAGCTCAAAGTGATGATGAAGCGGGCTCATCCGAAAGATTCGGCGGTGCGTCAACTTGAAATACGCCACTTGCAGGATGACCGAAAGCGCTTCAGCGACGAAGACGCCGCCGATAAGGATCAGCATGAGCATCTCGCCGCTCAAGATCGCAGCCCCGGCGAGCAGCGCACCGAGCGCTAGCGACCCCGTGTCGCCCATGAACATCTTGGCCGGATGGTAGTTATATACGAGGAATCCGAGACAGGCGCCGATGGCAAGCAACAGCAAGAGCGGCCAGCCCGTTGCGGTGAACTCGTGGAAAGAAACCGCAATCGCGAACGTTGCAGCGAGCGGCGCGACGATCGCGCCCGCCGCTAAACCATCGAGCCCATCCGTCAGGTTAACGGCGTGAATCGTGCCCGTGATGGCGAGCGTGCCAAGCGTGAGCCACAACCAAAGCGGTGCGTTCAGGGTCAGCGTGCCCGCTGAAAAGAGCGGATAGGCGCTGCCGGTGTGAGGCAGCACGGCCGAAACGTACCGTAAGAAAATGACCGCCGCAAGTGCCGTAGCAAGGTACTTCGTGCGCGCGCGAAGGCCGCGCGCCTTTCCTTTACGCGTCCCGAGATAATCATCGAGACAGCCGATTGCGGCGCAAGCGAAGACGAGCAATACGAGCGCCTCGCCGAGACGATCACTCGACGCGAACAGAATCAACGGCGGGATCATCGCCGCGAGAATTGCAAGGCCGCCCATCGTCGGCGTCCCAGTCTTGCTTTGATGCGTTCGCGGCGCATCTTCATACGCAGTCTGTCGCAGTTGGAACCGAGGCAGCAAACGCAACAGCAGCGCACCTGCCGCCAATGTGATCGCAAAGCCGAACGCAACGGCCAACAGTATGCTCGACCAGCTCACGCCGTCTCGCTCACGCGTAGCGGACTGGCTCCCTCGCCCCGCCACTTCAGTACGACAATCGGCGTTTGCTCGTCCGAATTACCGTGTGGATTTTCATCGAGTGCACGAGCGACAACCTCGCGCGCTACATCGCGCGAAGCACCCAAGAGCTTTGCCGGTGTGAGGTCGTTTGCGTCGGCGATCGCGCAGTCGATGCCGGTACGTTCGAAAAACGATTGCGCAAATGCATCGGGCTCGTGGGGTTCAAAGACGATCACGCGGTCGAACGGCGGCATCGTGCCGGTATATCCGTCGATGGCGGTAAGCGCGGGTCCCATAACGCGATAGAAAAGTCCGCGCTGCCCAACGAGCCGGCCCAGCACTTGCGCGACGCATGCCAAAACGACTTTGGGCGCCCCAACGCGATCGATGACGATTTGCAGCGACTCCGGCTGATTCACCGTCGCCAGCGGTGCGGCGTAGCGGCAGATGAAGTGCGCGAGGTTCGATGGACGCACCGCCTGCGCCGGCAGCGTCTGGCCTTGCGCGATGGCGAGCGCAGTTTCAGAGACGGCCACGACGTCGCCCGCTACAGCGATTCCACGTACCGCATCCGCAACGGTCGTCAAGAAATCATCGCCCGGCTGAACGACCCGCGTGCGCACGGGAATCGCAACGACGCCCTGCAACCTTTGCGGCCTTTCAAGCACGAGCGGGCGGCTCACCTAACGCAACGCCTCGATGATCTCCTCAAGTTTGTAGCGGCGAGATCCTTTGAGGAAGACGACATCGCTTGGAGTCGCATGCTCGCCAATCCACTGCGCCGCTTCACCATTCGTTTTAAATTCGATGATGCGATCCGCGCTAAAACCCGCGCTTTGGGCGCCGCGTCGCAGATCGCCGGCATTCTCTCCACCTACTAGGAGGTAGCCGATGCCCGCCGTTGCGGCATGCGCGCCGGCTTGCCGGTGAAATTCCGCCGACGCATCCCCCAATTCGGCCATACTTCCTAAGACCGCAATCTTCAGGCGCGCATTTTCCTTCGCGAAAGCATCAAGCGTCGCCATCATTGCGCTTAGCGACGCATTATACGCATCGAAGATGATTCGGGGACGATTCGGAATGCAAATCGTCTCGTAGCGGCCAGCCGGCAACGTGAGCTGCGCAAGTTGTCCCAGGAGAGATTGCGGTTCGCAACCCACTTCCAGCGCGGCCGCAGTCGCTGCGGCGAGATTCTCTAAGTTGTAGTCGCCCGGCAGATTCACATTCACCTCGTACGTCGTTTCACGACCGCCTTCGACGAGTCGAAGCGTCTGCCGATCAACGAAAAAGACGCCCGATTCTCCTTTGTGCATCTGAGGCCACGCAATATTTCCGGCGCCGAACCATCGCGGTGGGCGCTCAAGTGTAGCGGCGCGCTCCCGCGACACTCCATCGCCCGCGTTGAGTACCGCACGCGCGCCGGTTGAAAACAGCGCCCACTTTGTTTGCGCTAATCGTTCCGGCGTCTGCATGATTTCGAGATGTGCTTCACGCACGTTCGTCAAGACACCGATATCGGGCCGCGCGATGTTGACCAGCGTCGCGATGTCGCCATAATGCCGCGCCCCCATTTCGACAACGATGACGCGCGCATCAATCGGCGCGTTCAAGAACAACCTGCTGACGCCGATCTCATTGTTTTCGTTCGACGGCGAAACGGCAATCGCGTTGCCAAAATTTCGCTGCAGCAACTGGCCTAAGAGCGCCTTCGTCGTCGTCTTTCCATTGCTGCCGGTGATCGCAACGATCGTGGCGCGCAACTTCGCGCGGGCGACAGCCGCCAGCTTCATATAAGCCGATAGTGTGTCGTCGACAACGAGAACGGGAACGCCGTGCGACTCCTTTGGCGGCTCTTCAACGATCAACGCGGCCGCACCGCGCTGCAGTGCAGCGTCGACAAACTGATGACCGTCAAACCGCTCGCCACGAAGCGCTAAGAACGTCTCTCCGGTATGAATGGTACGCGTATCCGTGGAGACGACGACTTGGGAAGGACCATTGCGTTTTGCCGGCGGCTTTGCATTCACTGCGTCAACCGCTTCCGCGAAGCTGAGCGACATTAGGTTCCGTCACTTCGGCGGCGTAGCGCATCGGCAGCAATCTGCCGATCGTCGAACGGGACGACTCGCTCGCCGATGATCTGATAAGCTTCATGCCCCTTACCCGCAACGAGCACGATGTCGTTAAGGTCTGCGCGTTCAATGGCACGTTCTATCGCCTGACGCCGATCCAAAATCACCTCATGTTTCGCGGCATCCGATCCCTGTGAGGATGGCATCGGCAATAGCGGCGGGCGCTTCGCTGCGAGGGTTATCGGACGTCACGATGACGTGATCTGCGAGTTGTGCCGCAATCGCGCCCATTTGCGCGCGCTTTCCCTGATCGCGATCACCGCCGCAACCGAAGACCACGGTCAGCCTCTTCGGCCTGAGCTCGCGCAACGAGCGGAGCGCGGCAGAAAGTGCGTCCGGCGTGTGCGCGTAGTCGATGAAGACCTGCAGCCCACTTGGTTGAAGCGCTTCCATTCGCCCGCGCACAGCATGCAATTCGCGCAAGCCCCGTGCGGCGGACGGGAGTGGAACATCCAAAGCGCGCGCTACGGCTATTGCGGCGAGCGCATTGGCAACGTTGAATCGGCCGGCGATCGGAATTTCGAACCGGATGCCATCGACGGAGAAGCCGCAGCCGTCGCTGCGCAACGCAATATCTTCCGCGACGAAATCAGCATGAGAGCGCAGCGAGTATGTCAGGGTTCGTGACGCATCGAAGCTTCCGGCCCACGCTGCTCCGCATTCATCGTCAACGTTGAAGACGGCGCGCTCGCATGCACCGAAGAGCGCGCGCTTTGCCGTCGCATAGGATTCAAATGTGCCGTGGAAGTCGAGATGGTCGCGTGTGACGTTCGTCAAGGCCGCGACGGCGAACCGAAGGCCTGCAACGCGCCCAAGCGCAAGCGCATGGGAACTGACTTCCAAGACGACCGTTTGCGCGCCGTGTTGACGTAAATCGGCGAGTGTCTTGTGCAGCTCATGCGCAAGCGGCGTCGTGTTCTTGAGCGGCAGGTGGTAATTCGGCAACGATGCGCCGAGCGTACCGACGACACCGGTGCACTTTCCGGACGCATTGAAGATCGATGCAATCATGTGCGCGGTTGTGGTCTTGCCGTTCGTTCCCGTGACGCCGATCAGCGTCAGTCCGGACGCAGGCGCGCCGTAAAACGCGCTGGCGAGCTCCGCAAGGGCCTGCGACGAATCCGCAACGATGAAGCCGCGCACGCCCGGTGGCAATTCACGGCGCTCCTCCATGACGATCGTGCGAGCACCGCGCGCAATCGCGTCGTCGATGAACCGATGTCCGTCCGTACGCGTGCCGCGCATCGCCACAAAGATTGCACCCTCGGATGCGCTGCGAGAGTCAACCGTCAAAGCGGAAGCGCCGCGCACGATTTCTGTCGCGGGAAATGATGGTGCCGCTGAAGCCACGGCGGGCTAGTTCGCCTTTTTGACCCGGCGAACCAAGCGAACCGGCGCGGGCGAGGGCGACGGCACGTTTGGCAATACTCCCGCGTGGAGCATTGCAATCATCGCGATCTTGGCAAACCCTGGCGCCGCAACGACGCTCCCGTAGATCGCGCCGCGCGGTTTTGTGACTTTAACAAGAATCAAGTACCGCGGATGTTCGGCCGGCACCATTCCGACAAAGGACGCGACGTACTCGCCGGGCGCATAATCGCCGTTTTCAACGACTTGCGCCGTCCCGGTCTTTCCGGCCGTGGTGTAGCCCGGAATCTGTGCGGTCGGATCACCAGTGCCCGCGCAAGACGACCGACCGCAAGAATCGGCGCAGCGTCGCCGCGGTCCGGCGCGAGAAGATGCGATGTTCGACCTCGCGACCGTAACGATAGATCACGTTCCCATGTTCGTCGAAGATTGCCGAGAGAATCCGCGGACGCAGTAAGACGCCGCCGTTCGCAATTGCCGCGTAAAACCGCGCGAGCGCGAGCGGTGTCACAGAGACGCCTTGCCCAAAGGCGATTGTGGGTAACGATGAGGAGCTCCAATCGTTGAGCGCCGGCACGATGCCGGGGTTTTCGCCAGGCAATCCAATTTGCGTGGGCTCGCCGAACTGCGCGTTGCGGATCATGTTGTAAAGCCGATGTGCGCCGATGCGTAAGCCGACTTCTGCGGCCCCGATATTGTGGGAGTATTCGATGATTTGCTCGAGCGTTTCACTGCCGCCGGTTCCGGCCATGAACCCATCTTCCGCGTTATGCAGCACGCGGCCGCCAATCTCCAAACTGTCGCGCGCGGGAAACCGAGATTCGGTCGTCACCGCGCCGCTTTCGAGCGCCGCGGCGGCCGTCACGAGCTTAAATGTTGAGCCGGGCTCATAGGCATCCATGACCGCCCGATCCCGCCGCGCATCCGGCGACGCATGTGAAAAATCGTTCGGCTGGTAGTCGGGAACGTTGGCCAGCGCCAAAATTGCGCCGGTCCATGGGTCCATGACCAGCGCACTGCCGCTTTCCGCAGAAAATTCTTTGACCTGTTCGGCGAGCACGCGCTCCGTTTGGTACTGCAAATACGAGTCAATCGTGAGGGCGACACTGTACCCGGGCTTCGCCGGCCGCAACACGATCTGGTCGCCGAAGGGGATCGGGCGTTTGAACTGGTCGGTTTCAAGCGAGATGCGTCCGGTGTCCCCGCGCAGGAGTGAATCGTATTGATATTCGACGCCGTCGAGCCCGTTTTCGTCGATGCCGACAAAGCCAAGCACCGTCGATGCGAGATGGCCAACGGTATCGTAACGGCGCCCGGTATCCTCCGCTTTAAAATCGATCCCTTCCAGATTTGCAGCGCGCACCCGTGCCGCAACGTCCGTCGAAACTTTGCGCGCGACCCACGTGAACTGTAAATGACGATCGTGTAAGCCCGAAATCACCGCCGGTCCGAGGGTTCCTAGTATCGCGCTTAATTTTCGCGCGGTTGCGTCAGGATCGCTTAGCTGGCTGGGAACAGCATAAATGCTTTCAGAGGGCAACGACCGGACCAGAACGTTGCCGTCCTTGTCGTAGATGTTGCCGCGCCGAGCGAAAACTTCGATCGTGTTGGAACGCTGTTCGAGCGCCTCTTTGGCAAGCACGGGCCCTTGAATGATCTGAAAATCGCAAAGCCGCCACGTCAGGAAGAGCGCGATCGCGAAGACGCCGTAAAAGATCAGCTTCGCACGAAGCGGACCGATGCGCGTGAATGTTCTCGGATGCAATTAAAAAAGAACTAGTGGCGCACTTTAGTGGGTTGTTCCGAGTGAACCGAAGGTCGAAAGCCACGCTAGGCGTGGATGCGGCGCGCGAGGCTGCTGCGACGGCGGTACGGTGACGATCGCGAACTGCTGCGCATCCTTCATGCCGAACTCAGCAGCGATCGCAGCGAGGCGTTCTTGCGAACGCAACAGTGCGATGCGGTCGTCGAGTCGCGCGGTTTCGTCTTGCAGTGCGACGCGTTGGGCTTCGGCGCGCGCGACGGCGTAATCGAGGCCCGTGAGATCGGAGATCAGCATCACGTATCCGATCAAGAAAGCCAGTATGACCGTGAACAGGATGAAGAAGCGCTGCAGCGCTGCGCATCGCATGTTCGCGGGCCGGTTCCGGCGCTGAACCGCCGCGACGCGTGCAGTGCGCACGTTGCGTACGCGCGGTTTCTCGATGAGTCGCGGCGCGACCATTAGCTTGCTTTTCGCTCGGCGGCGCGTAGTTTTGCACTGCGCGCGCGTGGATTCTCCGCGATTTCATCCGCCGAGGGAACGATCGGCTTGCGCGTTAGAACGTTGAGGCGGCGATCGTCACGAAATGCGTTCTTGACGATGCGGTCTTCCAGCGAATGAAAGCTGATCGCGACGATGCGGCCTGTAGCGCGAAGCCGGCCGGCCGCCGCTTGCAACCCTTCGCGCAATGACTGCAGCTCGTCGTTGACCGCGATGCGCAGCGCTTGAAAGACCCGCGTCGCCGGATGGATCCGCTCTCGATGCCCTGAGCGGTGCAGCACGCCGCTGACGAGCGAGGCAAATTCCGTGGTCGTCGTGGGGAGCGCTCCCGCTTTGCGCCGGAGTACGACCGCGTGCGCGAGTCTACGGCTCGCTCGCTCCTGCCCATATCTGAAGAAGATATCGGCGAGTTCAGATTCACTGGCAGTTGCGAGAATGTCGTAAGCGCTCGCGCCCGCGGCCGTGTTCATGCGCATATCCAATGGGCCGGCTTCTCGAAACGAAAAGCCGCGTTCAGGAAGATCAAACTGCATCGAGGAGACCCCTAAGTCGAAAAGCACCCCATCGATTTGCGCTATCTCGTGCGCATCGAGAATTCGATCGAGGTTGCGAAAGTTGTCGCGCACAAAAGTGAGCGCCGGATGTTCGAAGCGGTGCTGGCATGAGGGATCGAGATCGATAGCAATGAGCCGCCCGGAAGCCATGCGTTTCAAGATCTCTTTCGTATGGCCGCCCGCGCCGAAGGTTGCATCGACATAGATGCCATCTGGGCGCACCGCCAAGAACTCGAGCGCTTGCGCACGCAGAACCGGTACATGAGTCATCGGCGAAGAGAAACCGGCACACTAGTGGGTCGGCTCCGCCATAGGTTTGCACGAAATGGTGTCGATTCTGCGCCGCAGCGAGGCGCTGCGTACCGCGGAATGGCAGCGCCATTTAAGGTGCGCGGGAACGAAGCTGTGGCGCAGAAGCGGCGCCATGACTGTAAAGCTATGTCGGAGACGACCCACTAGTAGAGGCCCAGCTCAGCCATGAAATCGCCGACCTCGCCCTTGGGCTCCGAATGCGCGGCGAACCGCTCCTTCGCCCAAATCTCGATGCGGGTCATCGACCCAATCGAGACGACATCGCGCTCGATGCCGGCGTACGAGCGCAGCGTTGCCGGAATGACGAGCCGGCCTTGCGTATCGCATGCAACTTCTTCCGTGTGCGAAAAAAGATGGCGGACCATCCGGCGGTACTGCTCATCCTTGCGGGGCGCCGATTGCAAGCGGCTGCAGAAGATATCCCATTGTCCCTGCGGGTAGAGCGCTAGGCATGGATCGGGCGGGGCGACCGTCAGCACGAAGCCGGTTCCGAGGCGCTCGCGAAAGCGGGCGGGCACGATGAGACGGCCCTTGTCGTCAAGGGCATGCTCGACGAAGCCCGAAAAACGCGGCAAGTCCGCGTGCATGAAGCCCTCCTCAGCACACCACGAGGCACCACTTTGCTCCACTATACGCCCCTGCGAGGGGCGATGCAAGCGGCCTTTAGAGCCGAGGGCTTATCGTTCTACGCAGGGCGACGACGCGGGTCGGGAGTAAAGGGGCTATCCACAGTCCCTATGGTGCGCATGAAGATCCGAAAGTCTGCGTACGCAGCACTTTTACTTACCTTCTTATATGGCTGCAGTGACGCGGGTTACTTGCCCTATGCTCCGCACGCGCTTGCGCCCGTCGAGCTTCAAACGATCGTCGGCGAAGCCGCCGCCCGAAATAGCGTACCGCCGGCCTTGGCCAGTGCTATCGTCATGGCGGAGTCGGGCGGCAACCCGAGCGCAATCAGCCCCGCAGGCGCTCAAGGTCTCATGCAATTGATGCCTGGTACCGCCGCCACCTACGGCGTCGCGAATCCGTTCGATCCGCGCGCCAACGTCGATGGAGGAACGCGATATCTGCACGATCTGCTGGCGCGGTACGGCAATAATGTGACCTTGGCGGTGGCAGCATATAACGCAGGCCCTGCGGCGGTCGACAGCTATCACGGCGTGCCGCCGTATGCTGAAACGCGCGCCTACGTTGCGCGCGTGCTCAACGCTTACCGCAGCTACTAGACTAGACTAAGTTCATGGCGACGGCCGCGCACGCCGCTACGCTTCCACGCCCCTTGATCCGGATTCCGTTGATGGACTCGTATCTGTTGCGCGAGTTCGTCGGGCCATTCTGCTTTGCGTTCTTCGCGTTTCTGTTGTTTTGGGGCGTCAATATCTTCTATCTGGCCGCCGACTTTCTGATCAACGCCCACGCGCCGTTTTTCTTAGTTTTGCGGTTCGTGCTCTTTAGGATTCCGCAAAGCATTCCACTTGCGTTTCCCTTTGCGGCGCTCTTTGCAACGCTTTTAGCGATTGGCCGCCTTTCCGCAGACAACGAGATCAATGCGTTGCGAACCGCCGGCATCTCGCTGTGGCGCATCTGTTTGACGCCGCTGCTCTTTGGGATCTGCGCGTTTGGGGTAGCCTACGCGATGAACGAGCTGATCGCGCCGCCTTCCGTGGACATCTCGACTCGCAGCTTCTACCAGATCATTTATCACACGGCGGCATTGCCGGTTGAACCGCAGTTCTTCCGCAAAGATCCGGATACTGGGAACGTCTTTTACGTCGCGCAGGTGATGCCGGACAACAAGACGATGGTCGGCGTGCAGGTGTTCAAACCCGGCCGCAGTGGCTATTACAACGAGATCCTTTCGGCGAAGACCGCCCACGTTGAAGGCGCAACGCTTCTGCTCAACGACGTCGTCGACACACGCTTCAACGCAAACGGAGAATTCGCAGCTCAAGCACGAACGAGCTCGGTCTCGATCGGATTGCCGCTTGCCGAAACGGCTGCGGCGTTCATGAGCAGCACGAACAACGATGCCTTTACGATGAACTCGAAAGCCCTCGCGCAACAAGTGCATTTTCTGCGAGCGCAGGGGGTAGGCGGTACAGCGCTGGGGACGATGCAGGTCAACCTTGCCAATAAGAGCGCACTCCCATTCGCCTGCTTCGTCGCCGTGTTGCTCGCGCTTCCGCTGGCAATCAAATTCGGCAAAAAAGGGC
Organism: Vulcanimicrobiota bacterium; assembly: GCA_963723515.1. GTDB lineage: Bacteria > Vulcanimicrobiota > Vulcanimicrobiia > Vulcanimicrobiales > Vulcanimicrobiaceae > JAFARW01. Next base: position 735,536 of record CAVRQT010000002.1, on the reverse strand, counting down.
GGACGCTGGGAATCGCCCTCTCAATTGTTGCGTTTGGTATGTATGATCTGTTGCTCACCGCAGCGGCTGCCTTCGGGCGTAACGGCGTCATGAATCCCTACCTGGCATCGTGGATGCCGAACATCATCTTCGGATTGGCTGGACTCGCAATGCTCTGGTGGAATGAGCGCTGACTAAGAAGGCGTTGCGGCCGGCCGGAGCGCTCCTCTGCATTCTCGCGATCGCCGGGAATGTTTTTGCGAATGCACAGACTTTAGCCGCGAACGATCCGCAATCCGAAGATGCGCTCGGGATGATGAGCCGCTCCTGCGGCACGAAACAGGTCGCGCAAGCGTTGCCGACACCCGAGGTGGCGTCGCCGTCGCCGCAGGCGACACCCACTTTCCCGCCGGGGCAGCCCGGCGGCGGTCATCTCTACGCGACTCCGCAACCGACTGGGCCTCCGGTTACACCACTGCCGGTTCCGACTCCGTCGCCACAGGCGACGACCAGCGGTCCGGTTTTCTTGGTCCGTCCAACCGGATCGCCGAAACCGCTGACGCCCAAAGGCTCGCCCACGCCCTCGCCGTCCCCGACACCGACCGGCGTACCGACGCTTGAGCCGGGCAAGATCGCCATCCTTGGCGACCAGATCATCGGCAACGTCAACGAGAATCAGCCGGGCGACATCATCGGCCACGTGCAGATCTACTATCAAGACGGCATGGTCGCGGGCGACCGCGCGCACTATGACGGTAAGCGCACCGTGACGGTCACGGGCCATCCCTACATCATCAACCGCCAGCAAGATACGATCTTGCGCGCCGATGAGATTGCCTTCGACACCGTTACACGAAGCGCGACGCTAAAAACAGCCATGGCGAAAGCACGCGCAACGTCGAGCGCGGCGAGGTGTACTACTCCGCGAAGACGATGACCTCAACGAGCAGCGGCGTCGCGCACGGCGATTATGCGTACGTAACGACCTGCGAAAATCCGCGTGGCGGTTATCATTTAACCGGTCGAACGATCGACGTGACCCCGGGCGATCGGCTAACGATTACCAAGGCGGTGCTGTATCTGGGAGCGGCGGCGATACTCTATCTTCCGAAAGTCGTCATTCCGCTACGGCAAGAGGAGGCGCTACATCGCCCCGGCTTCTTTCCGGAATTCGGCTACGATTCATACGAAGGAGCTTGGGTCAAACTCAAGCTCGCCTTCGGCAATAGCAACTACTACTATGGATACTATCGGCTCGAATACTTTACGCGCGTCGGGCTCGGCCTCGGATACGTCGGTTTCTTTGCAAAGCGAAATGGACGCCGTCAGGCCAGCATCGATTATTATGGCATCCACAATCGCCAGACGTCCACGCAGCAGTACAACCTAACCGCCAATGAAACGGAAAACTTCTCACCGACGCTGCGCGGGCAATTCGTCTTCAACTATAACGGCAACTACGGACCATTTACGAACTTGCCGCCGACGACGCAGTATTCCGCAACGGTCGTCCATGCGACGCCGCGCGAGCAGCAAAATTATAATTACAGCCGCTCGGCAACCGGCTCGCAATCGTCGGTCACGAACTATGGCCTAACCGACCAGCGACAGTTGACGACGAGCCTCTCGCAAGGTCTAACGTTGAGCTACAACACGAGCCAAACGGCATACGGCGGATTCGCCTCGGACAGCTCGACCAGCCACATCAATTCGCTGACGCATTGGACGACGCCGGCGGTGGACTACCAGTTGACCTTCGATAAGACGAATGCAACGCAGCCGACCGGCATCGACAAGATGCCTGAACTGGCGATTCGGCCGAACGCGCTCTTTCCGCATTTTTGGTTTCCAATCGCCGCGCAGTTTTACGTCGGCCGGTACGAGCAGCCCGCACCGTATTTTTTGACCTCGCGCGAAGATCTGTCGTTGACGCTCGGGCCGGCGCTCTACCGGCTGTTCGGAAGCGACCTCTCGGCCACGAGTACGATCGAGCAATTTATCTACGGGACCGGCGACCTCAAAGCGACGGTAACGCAAAATCTCTCCCTGCAGACGCCCGTCGGCCGGCACATCGTCAACTCGATTACCTATAACGAGGCGAACAACAACGGGCCTATTGCGGTCCCGTTCCAGCAGTTCGATATCCTTTCGAGTGAAAACTCAAAATCGGCATTCGACGTGCTGCGCTTCTTCAACGGCGACTTCTACAATCTGCAGCTGTCATTTCAGACGCTCTTCAACCGGCAAGCGCAGCCAGTTCAATATCAGCTTTCGTCGCGACCGTCGCCGCGCTCGATCTTGCTTCTCGGCGGCTCGTTCGCACCTGGACCCGGTCAAGGATTCGGCATCACGAACCTGGGGATCGCCTCGCCGTTTGGGCGCAACGCCGACATCCAATTCCTAACCGACATCGATTGGAAGAACAAAGGCCGGCTGACGAACAAGAACATCTACTACCACATCGTGATCGGGAATTGCTACGAAGTTCGCGTGCAATACAACGAAAATCTCAAGATGGTTAACGTGACGTTGGATCTTCTCGCCTTCCCATCGCGCGCGGCGACCTTCGGAATCACCCGCAACGGCCCTATCGTGCCGGGAACGCTCAATTTCTAATTCTTTTTATTTAGAATGCTGTTCGTCGGCCGCTGCAGAGTGTACGTTGCGGGTCGTCTCGGCGACGGTTTCCCGCGAAAGCTCTGACATTTTTTGCACGTCAGAGAGATAGTTCAAAGCTTTGCTTGTGCAAAAAATGCGGGCAGCAGAAAGCCCGACTCCAGCGAGCCGGGCCTTTCGAGCGGTTTCGCGGGGAACTGTCGCCGAAACGACCCGTTATGGGATATCACATTGCGGATGGCCGCACGGGCAGGTTTCGCCCTCGACGCGGCCATCTTCGCCAAGCTCCCGGCATGCCTGCGAGCAGTAATCTTCCGCATCGATCGCCGCGCTGATCGTGCAGTTGCAGAGTTCGTTTGAGCACTCGATCGATTGCTGCATCGCCATTCCCCCTACGGGTTGTTGATAATCTCGCCGCCGGCGAGTTGCGCGTTCGGGTTGGCAGATCGCGTCGCACCCGCGGGCACGGTCAGCTGTTGAACGAAATCAAAGGCCGTGCTGATCGGCAGCGGCACGTGAAAGGATGTGTCGATCGGCCCACCGACTCCGAGCGCGTCGAGCGGATGGAAGCTCGTATCCGTCGTGATGAAATTGAAGGTCCAAATGCTCTGCGGTTGCGTCGTCGGCGGCGGCGGCGTCGGTGATGGCGGCGGAATCCCGAAGAAAAGCCGCCGATCGAACATGATGGTGAATTCAGAGTTATTGCCGTTGCTGTTGAGCGTCAGAATCACTTGGCTGGGAGAGAACTGCTCGGGTTGACACGTTACGCCTCCACCCTGTTGCCGGATGATCTGGCAAACTTGCGGCGCGACAAAGCCGTTTGTCCCCGCAACGGTGATGATGAACGAGTAGTTGGCGTAGCCCGTATTGTACGCATTCGTGTATGGCACGCCGCCGTTGCCGCTCGTATTGAATACGATCAGGTAACGAACGTTATTGAAGTCCATCGGATTGGCGGTGTCGTACCGGACAAAGAGATATCCGGGCAAGACGCCGTTGGGGCCCGTGCCGGGCGGATTTGGCGTCACCTGACGGCCGCAAGCGACCAGCACGACAGCCGCTAGAAAGACCGTGATCGCCAGAGTTCGTAGCATCGGTACCTCGATTCGTCCGTTGGACTTTGCCGTTGCCGCGCTGAGCGGCATTGCTTTAGCGCTCGCCTTTCCGAAGTTCAATGTACCCTGGCTTGCGCCGCTTGGAGCGGCGGGCCTGTTCTGGTTGTGCCAGCGGCTGTCCTTGAAGCGGATCTTCCCGGTTGCTTGGTTCGGCGCCACGATTTTCTTCGGCATCACATTTTCGTGGTTCGGCTACTCCGTCGGCAGCGCTGTCGGGAGTCTCGCATTCGCGCTCGTCCTCGTGCCGGCGCTTGCAGAAGGCGGGTATGTTGCGGCGTCCGCGGTTCTGGCCGCCTTTGCGTTCAGGCGCGTCGCGCCGCCCTTCGCGCCCCTTGCAGCGGCCGCGGTATTCACGACGTTCGAATGGTTGCGCTCGATCGGGCCGCTCGCGGTCCCATTCGGACAACTGGGGTACTCGCAAGCCGATACACCGCTTGCCGTGTTTGCCGCCTATATCGGCACGTTCGGCGTCACGTTCATTGTCTGCGTGATCGGCGCGTACTTAGCACAAGCCGTCATCTTGCGTCGCAATCGCTTCGCGTTGGCAGCGCTTGTCGTCATCATCGCAGCCTGGTTCGTTTGTTGGTCGGCATGGCCGGCCCGCAACGCAACGGCTCCCTACCTGAGGGTTGCCGCGGTCCAAGGCAACATTCTCCAATCGACAAAGTGGCATGGGCCCAATGCGCTGCAGCACGCGATCGATCGCTACAGTACGCTGACCGCGCGCACGGCGTCCTACGGCGCGGTATTGACCGTCTGGCCTGAAACGGTCATCACGACGATCTTGAGCGAAGATTCGCGTGCCCAGCGCGACATTGGTGCGCTCGCTCGACGCCAGTCGACGACGCTCGCAATCGGCAGTCTCAACGAACACGACGGTCAGGAATACAATTCGCTTTTCGTCTTTGCGCGCGACGGCCGCCTGACGTACGTCTACGATAAGCGCCAGCTCGTTCCGTTTGCGGAAGCGTTTCCCGGGCGCGCGTTCTTGAGCTGGATACCGTATACGAACCTGATCACCGGCTTTGGAACCGGAACGCAAAACAGCATTTTTGTGGCGGACGGAGTGGCGTTTGCGCCGTTGATCTGCTGGGAATCCGCCTTCGCCGATTTGACGTACGCTCAATTGAAGAATGGTGCCCAAGCGTTTGTGATCGCTACTGACGACGCATGGTTCGGCGAGACCGCCGGACCGTATCAACATGCGCAGATTGCGCGGCTGCGAGCAATCGAAACCGGTACGTGGATTCTGCGAGCCGCCTCGACCGGTGTTTCCGGAATCATCGCGCCGAACGGAGAGTACGTGCAGCGCACGGATCTCGATCGTGAGGCCGTCGTCTTAGGCGCAATTGGTAAGCCGGTGGGCTCGGTGTTCGGTCACGTCGGCCCCACTGCACTCGTCTTCGCGCTGATCATCATCTACGCGGGCCTCGTCATGCTGGGACGCCGTGCCGCGCTTTAAATGGCGTACCTTCGCATTTGTCTGCGGCGTCGCGCTTGTGGCGATTTTGGCCGAAGGGCTGATCTTGAGCGGACGCGACATTCCGCCGCCGATGGGCTCGACGCCGGCGATCTTAGCGAAGGGTCAAATCAGCGCGCATCGGTGGAAGACGAAGTCTTGGTCGCTGGAATACGATCGCGCTCAGATGTCACCGGACGGCTCGTACGCTGAGGTTGACGGGATCCACAACGGCGTTCTGTATCGCGACGGCAAGCCGTATCTCTCGATTTCCGCTCAGCACATCAGTGCAAATACGCTAAGTGACGATTTTACTGCGATCGGTCGGGTGCATATTGCGGAACTGCGAGGGGCTCAAAGCCGCTCCTTTGATACCGACTTGATCAGTTGGTCGAATGCGATGAAAACCTTGACGCTCGCTCACCCCAGCATCATCAAGGCCGGCAAAGGAGCGTTAACCGTCGAGAGCGCGAGGATCAACTTCGCAACCGGTGCCGTTCACCTCGGACGAATCCGAGGCGCGTTTACTATCTAAACCGGTTTTCAGCTATTCCGTCGTGCCGTCTTTCGAGAGCCTTTTCTTGGCTTCGGCAACAAGACGTTTCACTTTCTGACCACCCTTGTGTCCGATCTCCTCATAAAAGTCGGCGCCGTACTTGTCCTTGACGACTCTGCCGCCTTTTTGACCGATCGTTTCATAAAATTCGGCGCCGTGTCGCTCGCGCGTCACCTGCCCGCCTTTGCGTCCAATCTCCTCATAGAAGCCCGAACCATAGCGGTCGCGCACCGTATTGCCGCCTTTTTTGCCGGCCTCTCGAACGGACATCTCGCCGTTGGGTTTGCTGGCAGAACCGGTTGTCTTTGATGCCATGTGCCTTAAAACTCTCTTAAGAAGACGCGACTAGCTCTTGCGTTTGAGTTTTTGACCGCCTTTTTGCCCGATCTCCTCGTAAAAAGCGGGGCCGTACTTTTCCTTGGTCGCCTCGCCGCCTTTGCGGCCAATCGTTTCATAAAATTCTTGACCGTATTTCGCCTTGACGCGATCGCCGCCGCGTTTGCCCGCCTCACGAACGGTCATTGCTCCCCCGGCGTTGAGGGCGGATTCTTTCATCGCCATGCGTGTATACCTCGACGTAGGAAGACTGCCTCGGTGTTACCCCCAAGCGCCAGCTTGTTAAACAGAGGTGCGGCGTGCTGAGCGTCATCTTTGAGAATGCGACGATCGTCGACGGCATGGGCCGCAGGCGGTACGTTACCGACGTCGGCCTCGATCACGAACGGATCGCGCTCATCGGAAATCTCTCGGGCCGTGACGCGCTGCAACGAGTTGCGTGCGCCGGCCGGATTCTTGCGCCCGGATTTATCGACGTCCATGCGCACAGCGACGAGCTGTGGCTTGTGCTACCGCGCTGTGATGGAAAGGTCGCGCAAGGCGTGACGACCGAAATCGGCGGCAACTGCGGGCGTTCTGCTGCTCCACTCGTCGGTGCGGCCCAAGATAATCTCTCATCTTCAAAGCGCTACTACGCACTTGATGCTCAGTGGCAAACTTTCGACGAGCTCTTCACGCTCATCGAACATCAGCGCATTGCACTCAACATTGCATCGCTCGTCGGATTAGGCACGACTCGGTGTGCCGTCGCCGATGAAGAGAAGCGTCCGTTGGACCGCAACGAGTTGGATGCACAAGCGCATCTCGTTCGCCAAGCGTGCGATGAAGGCGCGCTCGGCGTATCGAGCGGCCTTATCTATCCGCCGTCGTCGTTTGCCGGCCTCGAAGAACTCGTCGAGCTCGCGAGCGCCGCGCGAGAAGCGGGCGCACCGCGATATGCCTCGCATTTGCGCAATGAAGGCGACGCCCTATTTGAAGCGGTTGATGAAGCGCTTGAAGTTGGCAAGCGCGCGCAAGTCCACGTCCAGTGCTCGCATCATAAGGCGGCGGGAAAACGCAATTGGGGAAAGGTCCATCGCTCGCTAGAGATGATCGACAACGCTCGCCGCCGCGGATTCGCGGTTACCGCGGACGTCTATCCATATCGAGCGAGTTGGACGGAGCTCGCCACGCTGCTTCCTGCGAACATTCGCGACGGCGGCCCGGCGCCGACGGTCGAGCGACTTTCCGATGGCGTGGTTGCGACCGCCACCGCGCTGGACATGCGATTGAATGCGCCCTGCGATTGGCACGACATTTTGATCACCTCGGTCGGCTCCGACCGGAATGCCGGCCTTGCCGGGATGCGCATCGACGAGATCGCACGCGACTGGCAACTCTCGCCCGAGCGCGCCGTGCTTCGTCTGCTGATCGAAGAGGAACTGGATGTCCAAGCGATTTTCTTCACGATGCAGGAAGATGATGTTGCAACCGTGGTCTCAGCCGATTTCGTTTGTATCGGCAGTGATGCATCCACTCGCGCGCTAGAGGGCGTGACGGCACGCGGCTACCCGCACCCGCGAACTTTCGGCACCTTTCCGCGTGTCTTCGGCCGCTTCGTTCGGCAGCGGAGCGTATTGACGACGGAAGAAGCGGTTCGCAAGATGACATCGCTTGCAGCGGATGCGTTCGGTTTACGCGATCGTGGTCGAATCGAAGAAGGGCGTTACGCCGATATCGTGATCTTTGACGAAGCGACGATTTGCGACACGGCGACGTACGAGCGGCCGTATCAGTTTCCGCTCGGCATCGAGCATGTCTATGTCAATGGTGAAGCGGTTCTTCTTAACGGTGCATTCACCGGGGCGCGGCCCGGCCGCGTCTTACGTCACGGCGGCTGAAACGAGCTTCTCAAGAACCGCTTGAGTGCGCTCGCGCAAGTGGCTCAAATCGCCATCGTTTTCTATCACGTGGGTCGCGCGCCCGCGCGCTTGGTGCGGATCGATCTGCGCGCTCATGCGAGCGCGAATCTGATCTTCGCTCCAACGGTCGCGCTCTAGCACGCGCCGCACGCGCAACTCATCCGGCGCAACGACGACCACCGTCGCATCGCAACGCTTGGCGTAATCCGTTTCGAAGAGCAGCGGAACGACGTGCACGATGATCTGCCCCGGCTTCGCATGCTGCTCTTTCTCAAGAGCGAGCTGCCGTACGAAGGGATGTACGATCGCATTAAGGCGTTCCCGCGCTGTTGCATCGCGAAAGACGATCTCCGCCAGTGCGGCGCGATTGAGCGAGTCGCCCTGCACGACCGATGGCCAGACGCGCGCAATTGCGCGCAAGCCGTCGCTATTTGGTGCAACGGCTTCTCTTGCCAGAACATCTGTTTCAATGATGTACGCGCCGAGCGATTCGAATATCTTTGCGACCTCGCTCTTGCCGGCGCCGAGGCCGCCCGTCAGGCCGACGCGCACGCGTTCAGAGATTCCTCAGGTTACGGTCTCTTCTTCGGCTTTCTCGTCCGCGTCGATCTTCTCGATCTCGTCCGGCGGGACGTCGGCAACGTGCTGAATCGATGCCGTGATACGGCGGGTTGACGGATTGATCGTCAGCAGTGTGACATCGATCTCTTGACCAGGGCTGAACTGTGCGTTCGGATCGAACTCGCCCTTGGGCACCATTGCGAGGACGCCCGGGACGATCTCGACCAGCAAGTAGTTCGGCGTCGCCTTAACGACTTGCGCCGTCAGCTTGTTGCTCTCAAAGAGTTTTTCGGCGTGCTCGTCCCATGGATCGGGCAGTGCATGTTTTAGCGAGAGGCTGACTTTGCGCGCTTCGGGGTCGAACTTCATGATCTCGACCTGCACGACGTCACCGATCTTGACGACCTCGCTCGGATGTTTGATCCGCGCATAACTCAGTTCGCTGTTGTGAATGAGGCCGTCAATGCCGCCGAGATCGACGAACGCACCGAACTCTGCCAAGCGAACGACGACGCCTTCGCGAATTTGATTGACTTCGAGCGTTCCGAGCAGCTCTTGTTTCTTTGCGTTGAGCTCTTCTTCAAGAACGAGCCGTTGCGAAAGCACGACACGATGGCGTTTGTGATCGAGGTCGATCACTTTGAGACGCAGCCGGCTTCCGACGAGCTCTTCGAGATTTCCAACCGGTTGACGACGGATCTGAGATGCTGGAACAAACCCGCGCATCCCAAGATCGACGAGGACGCCGCCCTTGACGACTTGAGTCACCGTGGCTTCGATGACTTCATCGCGCTCGTGCGCTTCAACGACCTTCTCCCAGGTTTTGAGCGCGCGCGCACGGCGCTCGGATAGGAAAAGCGAGCCGTCTTGGTCGTCGATCCGGTGGATCATGACCTCGAGCGTGTCACCGACTTTGAGTTCTTTCGTCTCGATCGCCAGCGAAAGTTCGCGAAATGGGAGAATGCCTTCGGACTTGCCGCCGATGTCGACGAGCAATTCGTCTTGGTACTTCGCGACGATTACCCCGCTCAAGACTTGCCCTTCATCGAGGACCTTGAGCGATTCTTCATAGAGGCGCTGCTCGAGCGCGAGTTGATCTTCTTCTTCTGGTTGCGCGGTTACGAAATCAGTTGTCGAGATGTGTGTTAACCGTCCTTTATCTTCATTTTATTTTTGGCATCGTCTGCACCACCATGTTCCCCGTCCTCCCAGCACTGTTCGCACGAGCGGTTTTCCGCATCGCGCGCACGCCTTGCCGTGCCTGCCGTAAACGGAGAGCTGATTTTGGAAGCCGCCGCGCAGACCATCGGCGTCAACATAGTCATCAACGCTGGTTCCACGCATTTCGATCGCACGATGCAGTACGTCGATGAGCGCAGTGTGTAACCGGCGCACCGCCGGTGCTTTCAGCGCCTTGGCTCGAGTCGTGGGGCGGATGCGCGCCTCCCACAACGCCTCACATGCATAGATGTTGCCGATTCCGGCAATCCGGCGTTGGTTGAGGAGGAACACCTTCACCGGCACTCTCCGCCCCGAAAGCATACCGATAAAGCGCTGCGGTGTAAAGTGCTGGGAGAGGGGCTCGATTCCAAGCTCGGACTCCCATGGCTCATCGGGCTCAACTAAGCGCATGCGTCCGAATTGGCGCGAATCTGCGAAACAAAGGCGCGAGAAGTCTTCAAAATCGAGTCGCACGTGCGTGTACGGATCCACTGGCCGCGGATGCCGCTGAAAGATCAGGCGGCCGGTCATCCGCAGGCTAGTCACCAAAAATCGCCCCGACGTCAGCTCCATGACAACGTACTTGCCGCGTCGCCGCACCGCTGTAATCGCCTCGCCGATCAAAGCGCGCCGAAAGTTGACACCCTTGGGTGCGACTGCGATCTTCGGCAGAGCGACCTTAACGCGAGCGATCCGTCGTCCGACGACGAGTGTCCGCAATCCGCGCGTAATGGTCTCGACTTCCGGAAGCTCAGGCAACGCTTATCTCGTATTCCACGCCGGCTTTTGAAAACGCAACGGCTTTCCAAACCCTTCGATTTGCGCGTTGGTGTCGCCGGCCGCGACGCTCCACGCGCCTTGCTCTTCGGCAGTAAAGCGTGCCGGGCGTTGCTGCGCCACCAAACTGCGCGCTTTTTCATACGCAGCTTCGTCGACGACGTAAAGATGACGACCGAAATGCAGCACCGTCGTATTAAAGAACAGCACCATTAAGACCGAGCCGCCAAGCGCCCAACGTGCCAGCCGCGGCCGTTCTCGAAACGCGAGCGCGGCGCCGATGGCCAGCAATGCCACGAAGGCTTCGGTATAATGCGTGCCGGCACGCGCGAGCGGAAAACCGGTGCGCTCGGCAAGCACGAGTTCAGCAAGAAGCGGCAATGCTAAGAGGACGCGCCAGCGCAAGAGCAGCGGTGCAAAAGCAAACGGCACGAGCATCTCGATAATGAAGGCAACGTCTTGCGGCAGATGCTGAACGCTCAAGGAATATTGGGGCACGGAGCCATGCTGCCCGTGCGACAGCAAGAACCACTGGTAGAGCAGTGCGTTCAGCAACGCGAGCACGGCGACCGATAATCCAGCACGGCGGTCGTACCAAATGGCTGCGGCAATTCCAAACCATAGTAAGAAGAGGGCGAGATCCTCTTTGACGCCGAGCAGCAGTTGGGCGATGACCAAGGTCCAAAGCAACGAGCGGCGCGCGGCTGCGATCGCAATCAAGAAGATCAGCAGCGGCTCAAAGTGGCTTTCCGAGAAATCGTTGTACGCAAAGCCCTGAACGGCCGGAGCAATCAAATAGGCAAGGCCCGAGACAGATGGCTGCGGTTCGCTCGACGCCGATGCGGCGCGCGAAGGCATAGAGCGCGATGCTGGAGCCGCCGATCAGCAGCACCTGCGCCGCAATCAGCGTCTCCTGATACGGATAGAGTTTCACGAAGGGCACAAGCACGAGCAACGTCCATGAATCATGCACGAACCAATGCGACTTTGCCTCCGCCCAATTGAAGGCGCTGCCGTCTTGCGCGACATGCGAGAGACTTTGCAAAAAGATGCCGTTGTCGAATCCGTAGTACAGCGCCTGAAGCTTGTTGAGATCCAAGGCGAAATAGATCGCCGCGAAGAGCGCTGCGGCAACCACCACGAATCTCATCGCGCGAACGCTAGAGCGGCTTCCCTAATTGCGGCAATCGCGTGCCGGCACGCAACCCGTCGGCCGTTGCTTCACCCGCCGGCAACTCGAGCACGTATTTGGCGCGGCCGAGGACGCGCGGAATGCGCTCATCCGGCGTATCCGGCGAGGTCGCCGGCACGTCCGCGGAGACGGAGCGCACCTGGCCGTCGGCCCCGACGAAGACCATGTCGAGCGGAATCAGCGTATTTTTCATCCAGAACTCGATGTCGTCGTCTTGCTTGAAGATGAAGATCATGCCCGTGTGCGGCGCGAGCGTCGTGCGATACATCAGGCCGCGCTCGGCTTTGGCTTGCGTGTCGGCGACTTCGAGCGAGAGCGTTGCCTTCGGGGCTCGCAGGGTCAGATGCGCAAACTGTATCGGCGACGGTAGCCGTCGCGCCGGCTGAAGCAACCGCCAGCATCAACGCGCTCAAAAAAACCGAATCATTCGTAGCGCTCTCCATTGCGGTGCTTCCGGCTCGTACACACGCACGGACGAGTCACCGATAGATTTGCCGAAAACGGTGGCTCGCTCGCAACACCTGTTCGTCAGCAGAAATGATTCCCCAGCGCGGATCGCCGGCACGCTCCGCGCCGTCCGTTGCAATCACAAGGTCGACCGGTTCGCCGTTGAGCTTACGCCACCAGGCATCCGTCGATTAGCCCGTTCGAGATCGCTGATCGACGTACCGTTCGAAGTGCGCGTCCCATGTAGGGCAACGGTAGCGCCTGAATCGTGGCGACCGTATGCGCCTTACGTAAAAAACGCCGTATCCAAGACGGGCGTCGGACGTTTCGGTGTGTAGGTTGCATAACGTGTATCCCATACCGCGACGTTACCCTAGCGGTTCCGAACCATGTTGATCGCGGCGAATAAAATGACCGCACGCGCAGCCGCCGCAATTTGCAGGCGGCTGCCGCAATAGCACGGCGGCCATCGACCAGGATGAGGACGACACGCTAACAGAGGCAACATAAAGCGCAGCGCATTGGCATCGAGCTTGATACGTTTGCAGTCCAGGCGCGTGCTCAAGGCCGAGAGCGCGATCACGAAGTACGGCGAGGCGGGACAGCGTACGGGTTAAAGCATGAGCCACGCGATCGCGGCGATCGTCAGTAGTAGCCGGAACGAGCAGGACGTAGCGGATGGACCAACCCGACGTCAACTGATCGAGTGTGCCGGGAATACTCTCCGCCGAATCCGGCATACGGCCCACAGGATTGTGCCGATGACGCCGATCCAAGCGACATCGCTGCAGCGGTGCGGGCGCTTTTCGAATCGCTGCGCGTGAACATGCACGGAAAGCCCGCGAGCGCCGGCAAGCCGCCATAATTCCAAAACGCCAGCGCGGCGAACGGCAGCGCGCGACGAGCATGCCCGGCGATCGTTGAAGCGAAATGCCGTGCGTCAACGCGCCGAGATAAAACGGCGATGCACTTCGATCGCGTTGCGAACGTACCACGGCAAGCCGACGGCCAGCGCGATGCGAGGTCGATAGGACCCAGTCACCGGTCCGCTCGTCAATCGCAGTAACGGAATCAGCGCGAGCGCGATTGCAAAGCCGGTGAACTTCGTTCCCGCGACGAGCCCCAACGAGAGGCCGCAGAGTCAGCGGCCGATATCCCCACAGCGTGATAAAGCGAGCAATAGCGCGCCGGTCAGGACGTCGTTTTGGGCCGTGAAGAGCTGATCGCTCACGAGCGGCATCGCACACAGCGCGGTCAGCACAAAGCAGCGCCAGATCGAGTGACCCGCCGCTGCGCCGAATGAAACGCGAAGGCGGAAAAAATCGAGCGCCAACGCTGCAATGCCTTCCGTCAACGTGTGTCCGCCGACGCGCCCCGATCGCGCCCAAGCCCAACGCATCGAGCAGTTCCGCATTGCCGGGTGAAACATCACCTGCGCCGGCACCGCGGTGTGATGTTGCAAGTACGCGATCGACATCGGCAGGTGGTACATCACACTGTCGCTGTCTGTAAGGAGTTGAGGCGATGCATCACGGCCGCGCGGAAGAGGTCCGAAACAGCGACCAAACCGAGTGCGAGCTTTGTTAGCGCCGGTGCGGCTTCGATCAAAAGTGTGCGCAGCCGCTGCAACGTTGTCCGAATCGCTTCCCCGTCATATTGAAAAAACGCCAGACCGAACGAGATAGCCAATGAGAGCGGCCACCAGAAAAGTGCAGAAACGCTAAGGCGAGGGCAGGCAACACGAGCGTCGCCACATTCGAACCGCTGCACCGGCCGGGGTTTCCTTTGGCGCTCGCTCTTGGCCAGATCGCGGCGAGCACGACAAAGCACAGCGTTCGCGACAACGTATTGCTTCCACCAGCATGCGAACGAGGATCGCTATCACTGCCGGCTTTGGGGCTAAGCGTCCTCATACATCTCGACGTCGTACCAATTTGAGCCGGATTTCAGCGTCACCTCAACCGGCACGCTCAGCTCAAGTGCAGACTCCATTTGCTTGCGGACGAGTTTGGCGACGGCGGGAAGTTGTGACGCCGCGACTTCAAAGATCAGCTCGTCGTGGATCTGCAGGAGCATCTGCGCGTCGAGATTCGCATCCGAAAGCGCGGCATCGATGCGCACCATCGCGAGCTTCATTAAATCCGCGGCGCTGCCCTGAAGCGGCGCGTTCGTCGCCTCGCGTTCCGCGGCCGCGCGCAGCATATAATTTGGCGAACGCAGAGCGGGCATATAGCGGCGGCGTCCGAGAATCGTCGAGACGTAGCCGTTGCTCACGTCCCCCTTCGAGAACGCCATCGATGTACGAGCGCACGCTTGGAAAACGCGCAAAATACGCTTGCGTCATTGCCTTTGCATCGGCGCGGCTGATCTCGAGCCGCTGCGCGAGGCCGAAATCGGACATCCCGTAAAGCAAACCGAAATTGACCGATTTCGCGATGCGCCGCTGGTTCGGATCGACGCTGCCGTTGCCGACGTTGAAGATCTGTCGTGCGGTAAAGTCGTGAATGTCTTGCCGCTCGGCGAATGCGCGCCGCATCGCCTCGTCGCCGGAGAGATGCGCCATCAAGCGAAGCTCGATCTGACTATAGTCGGCGGCGAAAAGCACGCGATCCGAAGACGAGGCAACGAACGCGCGCCGAATGCGCCGGCCCAGCTCGCCGCGCACCGGAATATTCTGCAGATTCGGATTCGTCGACGAGAGGCGCCCCGTTGCAGTTGACGTCTGGTTGAACGCCGTGCGCAAGCGTCCGTCGGCATCGGTCAATTTCGGAATGACGTCAACGTAAGTGTTCTTCAGTTTAGTGACCTCGCGATACTCGAGCACCTTAGCGCAAATCGGATGCTCGCGGGCAAGGGACTGCAGCACCTCGACGCCGGTCGCCCACCCCGTTTTGGTCTGCTTCCCGCCGGGAAGCTGCATTTGATTGAAGAGAATCGTGCCGAGCTGCTGGGGTGAGGCGATGTTGAATTCGGCGCCGGCGAGCTGGAAAATTTCATCCGCGAGCCGCTTGGCGGCGGATTCAATCTCGCCCGAAAGCACTTGCAACTCGCGCGGATCGATCATGATGCCGTGGCGCTCCATCTTCGCGAGTATCGTTGCCAGCGGGACCTCGACGTCTTCGTAGAGCCGCAGCTGATCGCAATCACGCAAGCGCTCGCGCTGCACGTTGACGAGCTGCAGCGCGGCGTCGGCATAGGCGCCGACATCTTCGGGAACGGCGCGATCGAGCTGTTCCGCGGCCGCGTCTGCAACATTCGCAAAGGAGCGCGACGGATTGAGCAGATGCGCTGCGATCATCGGATCGTCTTGAAATTGACGGAACGCAAAGCCGTGGCGGTTCAGTTCGGTTGAGACGCCTTTGCTATCGTAGGCCACGAATTGATGCGGGCCGGTCCATAATTCCGAAAATGCGGAACGGACCGGTTCGTGTGCTAAGGACGCAACCAAGAATCCAACGCCGGTTCCAGGTGCACCTGAGACGCCGATTTCGCCGCCCCGAAGCGCAACCCCGATCTGCGCGTTGGCCTGCAGATGCCGCAATTCGTCTGCCAAGCGCTTATAATCGGGCGGATCAACGGCGCTCACATAGGAGCGCCAGGTGCCTTTGAGCGTTTCGTCATGCGCAAAGATCGGAACGTCAATGGGCACATCGAGTTTTGCGAGCAACGACTTAAACTCTAATTCTTTGTAGAGTTTATACAGCGCGTCGTTTGACGGTGCCGCATAGCGGCTGCCTTCCCAGTCGACAGCCACGTCGAGATCTTGGCTCACGACCGAAACGTCGCGGCAGGTCTTGGCTTGGTTGCCGAACTGCACGACCAGCGCTTCCAACTTCGCCGATCCCGCGAGGGCGGGCTGCGCGACCAATCGGTCGAGTGAGCCGGCCGCTTTGATCAGCTTGATCGCGGTCTTTTCGCCAACTCCGGGGATGCCCGGCAGATTATCCGAGGGGTCGCCTTTGAGTCCTCGATAGTCCGGCAGTTGGCCCGGATCTAAGTCGAAACGCTCGCGAACCGCTGCGACGTCGTAGCGTCCGAGTTCCGTGATGCCGCGGCGCGTCATCAAGACAGTCGTTCGATCATCGACGATCTGCAGCAGATCCAAATCTCCGGTAACAACGAGCGTCCGCTGCTGCAGAGACGCGGCCTGACGGGCCAGCGTCGCAATGATGTCGTCCGCCTCTTGGCCGGTCACCTCGATGATTGGGATGCGATACGTATCCAAAACCTGTCGCACGAGCGTAAATTGACTGCGCAAGTCGTCGGGCGATTCCGTACGATTCGCTTTGTAATCGGCGAAGAGCTCGACGCGCGCTTGCGGCATGCCTTTATCGAATGCGGCGATTACATGCGTCGGACGTTCGTCGGCGATGAGCTTGTTGAGCATCATCGTGAAACCGTAAGCGGCGTTGATCGGCACGCCTTTGATCGTCGTCAACATCGGCAGCGCGAAGTACGCACGATAGACCAGACCATAGGTGTCAAGCAACATTACTCTCGCGCTGTCGGGCGCGACCTGTGCTATGCTTTGCGGTGGTTTCTCGGGCGATGCAGAACGAGCCATGTAACGAGTAACCCGATTTTCGGATAGCGTGGCGGTGGCCCCGCCTAAGAGGCCCTCGAGAGGGTCTGCAGCAGCGGGTCGGCGTGGACGAACCGCTTCCGCAATGGAACTCGACTTCGACGCGGTGCCGTTACTGCGGCAGTGATGAAGATCAACCGCCGGAGCGCTCCGCGCGCAACCAGCCCGCCGTCTTTCAGGTCGTGGTAGCGTGCGCTTCATGCGGCCGCGCGTTCGCCGCGATCTCCCGCAACTGAAGGATTTCATGCTTCGAATTTTCTTGTGCGCCGCGAGCGCTTGTGTCGTTTTTCTTCCTGTCTGCGTGCCGGCCCAGGCGCAGACGGCTACGCCGCATCCGTTCGCGTTGCCGACGCCGCATCTGCCGACGGTCCCGTTGCATACGGAGTTTGTCGTCGAGGTCAACCGCCTCGGACAAATCGTGCGCGTCAGGTCAGGAAAATCGTGCAAGAATCTGACGTTCAACGCCCAGACATACGGGAACGTCCTTCAGATGTGGATCCGCAAACCCGACGGCCATGCGATCGTCGGAGTCTATCGAGTAATGTACGACTACAATCCCCGCACGCAAAAGGTGCATCGTGGCGTCGCGCTGCTCTCGCGTGGCGGCAATTGGGGCGACTACAAGGGCGCAGTGACCGATATGCTCGAGATCGACGCGCGTAACCGAGCGCAGCACCGCGGTCTTCCCGGACTCGATAAGATCCTGCGCGCCACGCCGACGCCAAAACCGAAGTCATGATGGACTGGTGGCTTCGCAATCGCGGTGACCGCGACGATTACGTCGACCGCGATATGGAGCGAAGCTGTCGCTCCAAAGACGGTTACGAATCCGAAGATGCGGCGCGAGCCGTCGCCGCGATGAACGGCATGGCGAAGGTTCTGCACGCGTATCACTGCGTGTACTGTGACCGCTGGCATCTGACTCGCCAAAAACGCTAAAGCAGACGATCTGCGTATCGTTATCAACGTGCGCCGTTGCCTAGATTGACGGTCAATCCAGTCAGAGTTCGCTGATAAGCGAAGCTTGTGAAACTCCTCACATTCTCTATCGGCGATGAAGCGCAGCACCGGCCCGGGAAGCTGGTCGATGGGCGTGTCGTTCAATTGGCGTGCGCATCGCTCGAAGAGTGCGCCGCACTACCTAGCGAAGCGCTTCAGCGTCTCATAGCAGCGGCGCAAACGGACCGCGAAACGCCGCTTGACCAAGTTCATCTGCACGCGCCTGTTCTGCCGCGCAAGAACGTCTTCTGCGTCGGCCGCAACTATCTCGATCACGCGGCGGAAGGCGCACGCGCCTTTGGCCGTCAGTTCAAGATTCCGGACGTGCCTGAGTTCTTTACGAAAGCCGTTACAGCGATCGCCGATCCAGACGCTACGCTTGAGTTCTCCAGTGAATTGTCACGTGAATATGATTGGGAAGGTGAGCTCGGCGTGATCATCGGCAAGCCCGGGCGCGACATTGCGGAGCAAGATGCGCTCGACCATGTTTTCGCCTATACCTGCATCAACGACATCACCGCACGCAATCTGCAGCGTGCGCACGGCCAGTGGTTCAAAGGCAAGAGCCTCGATCACAGTTGTCCGATCGGACCGTGGATCGTCACAGCGGAAGAAGTCGGCGATCCGCAAGCACTGAAGCTTGAAGTCCGCGTCAACGGTGACGCGAAGCAATCCGCATCGACATCATCGATGATCTTTTCCGTTGCGCGGATCGTGGCTGAGTTATCTCGCGGGATGACCTTAGAGTCAGGCGATGTCATTGCAACAGGCACGCCGGCGGGAGTTGGATTCGCACGAACGCCTCCGGAGTTCTTGCACGACGGCGACGTTGTCGAGGTTGAAATCCAAGGCATCGGCACCCTGCGCAATACGATCGCGATCGGTTGAACCTTCTCAAGCAAAAGCAGATGAAAAAAGCGACAACCAGGACATTGACGACCGTGGCGGCAGCGGCGATGCTGATCGCGCTGCTGGCGGCAGCGACTGCATCGCTCTCCTTGGCCGCACGCTACACCGCCTTCGGGTTCGACGTCTTTGCGAAGCTGAACGCGGCGGAGAAAGGCAACGTCGTCATCTCGCCCAGCAGCGTCGCGCTCGCGCTTTCGATGACGGAGAACGGCGCCGCCGCCAAGACGCGTTCGGCGATCGCGCAGGTCTTGCACGGTAGCGATGTTTCGGACTCACAACTCAACGCGGAAGTCGCCACCCTCCTTGACGACATCCCGAAACCGACGAGCGACGTGCAATTCTCCATTGCAAACTCGCTCTGGGTGAAGAACGGCTTTCCGATCCGGCACTCGTTTGCAAATGAGATGCAGCGCTCGTATCGCGCTAAGGTGACGAACATTCCATTTAATGACGCCGGGCTCGCGCAGTTGAACGGATGGGTCAAAGATCAAACCTTCGGATTGATCCCAAAGCTGCTCGACCGCTTCGACACCTTGGATGTTGCTGTGCTCGCAAATGCGCTGGCGCTCAAAGCAAAGTGGCTGCACCAGTTCGATCCGCACGAAACGTCTCCGGCGCCGTTCTACTCTGCAAGCGGAGCGCCACATACAATCAGCATGATGCGCCAAGGTACCCAATTCGAATATGCAAAGGGAAACCAATGGCAGCTGGTGCGCTTGCCATATCGCGGCGATCGCTACGCGATGTACATTTTCTTGCCGGCAAAGAATTCAGGCCTCGCGTTCGCCAGCGCGGCGTTCGAGCGCGCACGGCGCGAATTGAAACCCATGCTCATCGAGTTGCAGATGCCGCGCTTCACGGTGAACTACAATACCAACTTGAACGGACCGCTCTCGGCGCTTGGGATGGGAATCGCGTTCGATCCGTCGGCGGCAAACTTCTCCCGCATGACGTCAAGCGCGGTGCACGTCAGCCGTGTCGAACATGTGACGTACGTACGCGTCGATGAAGAAGGGACCCAAGCCGCGGCTGCGACGGCAGTCGTAACGGCCACGCGGGCGATGCTTCCGCCGAAGGAGCAGATGATCGTCGATCATCCTTTTTATATGCTGTTGCGCGATGATCGCACCGACCAAATCTTGTTCTTGAGCCGCATCACCGCGCCAGGATAGCGGTAGGGATAGGCCTTTAGCCCCGCCAACCGGGCGCGGGTGAACGTCGCCGTTCTCAAGGAAAGCGCGAACGAATCGCGAGTCGCGCTCGTCCCGGAAACGATTTCCCGCATCGCCAAAGCCGGAGCCGCCACCATCGTCCAGCACGATGCCGGCAAGCGCGCGGGCTTCGATGATGCGGCTTACCAGGAAGCAGGCGCGACGATTCAATCGACCGCCCAAGAGACGCTCAGCAACGCGGACATTACCGTCAAAGTGACGCGCCCAACCGATGACGAGCTTGGCGTGTTGCCGCCAGGCAGCGTGCTCATCGGATTGCTTTCACCGCTGGGCGATGCGCAATACGTTCAGCGGCTTGCAAATCAGCGGATCACCGCGCTGTCAATGGATGCGATCCCACGTATCACGCGAGCCCAAAGCATGGATGCACTTTCGTCGCAGAGCAACATCGCCGGATACAAAGCCGTCCTGCTGGCCGCCGCGACGTTGCCGAAATTCTTCCCGATGCTGACAACTGCCGCCGGTACAATTCGGCCGGCAAAGGTGCTTATTTTAGGTGCCGGCGTTGCGGGCTTGCAAGCCATCGCGACCGCAAAACGTTTAGGTGCCGTGGTCAGCGCGTACGATACGCGCACCGTCGTCAAAGAACAGGTGCAAAGTTTAGGCGCTGCATTTCTCGAGATCGATCTTGGCGCCGAGGGTGAAGGGGCCGGCGGCTACGCTAAAGAGCTCACGCGCGAACAGATCGATACGCAGCGCCGCTTTATGCTCGAGCATATCGGCGCCTCGGACGTCGTGATAACCACGGCGCTTGTGCCGGGCGTGCGAGCGCCGCTTTTGATTTCCGAAGAAGCCGTCGCAGCGATGCAGCCCGGCTCGGTGATCGTCGATCTCGCGGCCGAAGCCGGCGGCAATTGTGCGCTGACCGTTCCAGGGCAAACGACCGTCGCGCACGGCGTCTCGATCATCGGGCAGACGAACCTCGCCGGAACGGTGCCGTTTCATGCGAGCCAGCTCTACTCGCGAAACATCTTCGCGCTGCTGCAGTTGCTGATCAAGGATGGAGAGCTGAACCTCGACGTGGGCGATGAGATCATCAAGGGCGCGATGCTCGTACACGATGGTGCGATCGTCCACCAACCGACGCTCGCGGCGCTGCAGAAAACCGGAGTCGCATCGTAGTGCAGCATCTGCTCGCCGAACTCACAGTTTTTATTCTCGCCCTCTTCGTCGGTTTTGAAGTGATCTCAAAAGTTCCAACGATGCTGCACACGCCGCTGATGTCGGCGACGAACGCGATCCACGGTATCGTACTCGTCGGCGCTTTGCTTGTTGCCGGCGCAGCGTTTCCACCGCTGGGGGCCATCTTTTCTATCATCGCCGTTGCGCTTGCGACGATCAATGTCGTCGGCGGATTTGCCGTGACCGAACGAATGCTTCAGATGTTCAAAGGACGTGCGCCGGTGAAGAAATGACCGAAACGGTCAGTTCCGTTTGGGTCGACGCCGCGTACCTCGTCACCGGCATCCTCTTCATCCTCGGCCTTCGTTTCTTAAGCTCGCCCGCGACAGCGCGACTCGGCAATCGCATCGCGGCGGCCGGCATGTTGATCGGATTGCTCGCGACGCTCCTCGGTACTGGAATCGTCTCGTGGTGGGTCGTCGTCGTCGGCGTCGCGATTGGGACGCTCGTCGGCCTCGTTTCGGCGCTGCGCGTGAAGATGACGGCGATGCCGCAGATGGTGGCCCTCTTCAACGGCGCCGGCGGCGGCGCAGCGGCGCTCGTTTCGACGGCGGAGTTTCTCTTCCGCATGCAAGGCGCGAGCTTCGCGCGCGGGATCGTTCTGCCGTACGATCAGGGCGTCACGATCGTACTCAGTGCGATCATTGGATCGATTAGCTTCGCGGGCAGCATTATCGCCTTTCTCAAGCTGCAAGAACTGATGACGGGACGGCCCGTAACGTACCTCGGTCAGCAAATCGTCAACGCCGTTATTGCGCTCGCGACCGTTGCTTTCGCCGCCTTCATCGTGACGATGCACGGCACTCCGGAGCCGTTGTGGCCGTTCTTCGGCATGCTGGCCGGCGGGCTGCTGCTCGGCGTTCTCTTCGTGCTGCCGATCGGCGGCGCCGATATGCCGGTAATCATCTCGCTGCTCAACTCATTCACGGGTCTAGCCGTCGCGTTGACTGGATTGGCGCTCGCCAATAACGTCTTGATCATCAGCGGCGCGCTCGTTGGCGCTTCCGGCACGTTGCTCACAATTTTGATGAGTCGGGCGATGAATCGTTCGCTCTTCAACGTACTCTTCGGCGCATTCGGCGCGGTCAGCGCATCGTCGGCTGCGGCCGGCGGCGGCGCGCAGAACATTCGCGCCGCAACGGTGGACGATGTCGCAACGATGCTCGCCTACGCAAGTCAAGTGATCGTCGTGCCCGGATATGGCATGGCGGTTGCCCAGGCCCAGCACAGCGTTAAGAAGTTGGCGGATGAGCTCGAAAAGCGTGGCGTTTCCGTCAAGTATGCGATTCATCCGGTCGCGGGCCGTATGCCCGGCCATATGAACGTGCTGCTCGCCGAAGCAAACGTTCCGTATCCCGCGCTCTACGACATGGAGGACATCAATCCGGAATTTCCGCAGACGGATGTCGCGCTCGTCATCGGGGCGAACGATGTCACGAACCCCGCGGCACGCAATGTCGCGTCATCACCCATTTACGGGATGCCCATCCTCGACGTCGATAAGGCGAGTAACGTCGTCGTGCTCAAGCGCAGCATGCGCTCCGGCTTTGCCGGCATCGACAACCCGCTCTACGAAATGCCGAATACGATGATGCTCTTCGGCGACGCGAAGGCATCGGTTGACGATTTGGTCGGGGCGGTCAAAGCCGCGTAAGATGCGTTTCCTCGCTGCAATCTCGCTCGTCGTTTTGCTTGGAGCACGCGCGCCGGCTCCTACGCCGACGCCGTCACCTTCGCCGCCAATCACGGCGCTTTCGGCAAGCGATATTGCGCGCGTCGATGCAACCGTTCACCGCGCGATGGATACGTATCGCATTCCCGGAGCAGAAATCGCAATCGTTTCAAACGGCAACGTCATCTACCGGCGCGCTTACGGCCTGAAGAATCTCTCTTTACAACAGCCGGTGACCCCGAACACTCGATTTGAGATCGGCTCCATCACCAAGCAGTTTACGGCGGCCGCTATCATGCAGCTCGTCGAAGACGGTAAGGTCAGCCTCGACGATCGCCTCGTGAAGTACATCGGGTCATACCCGGCCGCCAACGACGTCACGATTCGGCAGCTGCTTTGGCAGACGACGGGCATACCGAACTACACAGACTCGAAAAACTTTGTCTCATTAGCGGAGCACCGTCCCGGCACGTTCGCTGCGATGATCAACCTGATCGCCAACAAACCGTTGCGCTTCTCGCCCGGCTCGCGATGGGAATACAGCAATTCCAATTATGTAATTCTCGGACGCATCGTCGAGCTTGCAAGCGGACAGAGCTACACCGACTATCTGTTCTCGCATGTAATTGCGGCGGCGGGAATGACGCAAACGGCAACGATCGGCAATGAAAGGCATCTTTCCGACTTAGCAATCGGTTACGGGCCAAGCAAATCAGGAACCAAACTCAATCGCGCGCCGACATTTGGCGCCGGGTGGGCGTGGTCGGCTGGTTATCTCGTCAGCAATGTCGGTGACCTAGCCACGTGGGACAACGCCTTCTTCGGCGGCCGCGTGATCGTCCCCAAAGATGTGGCGCTCGCAACGTCGCCGGGCACGCTGACGGATGGAAAGCCGACAGTGTACGGCTTCGGTTGGGTGCTCGATTCGCAATACGGTCATCGCCGCATCTGGCACAACGGCGGTACGTTTGGATTCAGCGCAAGCAACATGACGTACCCGGATGACCATCTGGCGATTATTGCGCTCTTCAACGAAGTGCAAGCGCCGGCTGAATCGATCACCGCCAAGATTTTCGATGCGCTGCATCCGGAGCTCGTGCCCGCGCATCCCACTCCAGCGCCGAATGAAGATCTCAGCGTCACGGCGCGCGCAAAAGAGTGGATCCGGCGCATTCAAAGCGGCGCGATCGATCGCACGCAACTCAGCGCCACGATGTCCAGGGCCTTGACGCCCCAACTCGTTTCGGGTGCGAAAGCACAATTCGGCCGCCTCGGCCCCGTGCAGATGCTGACCTACTTAGGAAAGACCGCGCAAGGCAGCTCGATCGTCTACGTCTATCGCGTCGATTTCGCGAACGATTCGCTCAACTTGATCCTCTCGATCAACTCGGCCGGGAAGATCGACGGGCTGCTCTTCCGGCCGCTCTAAGCCGCTGCGCTAGCGCTCAAGTTTCCACTCAGCCGCATTCCACGTCGGCAAAAATGCATTTGGATAGAAGCCGGCTAGTGATTTCCGATATGCATAGATGTAGCGCGCGTTAAAGAGGTAGATGATCGGGACGTCTCGAGCGACGAGGTGACCGATCTTCGAATAGAACATCTTGCGCCGGCTTTGATCTGTTGCCGAGAGCGCTTCTTGCTCGAGCCGGTCGGCCAGCGGATTACAATAGCGCATGTAGTTTTCCGCGCCATGGCATGCAAGCAGCGCACTATCGTCGGGATCGCTGCCGAAAGTCCACGGCACGTACGCCAGGTCGAATGCGCCGCTCGCCAGCGTGCCGCCGCGAGACGATGGCAGAAACAGTTGCGCGTTGCTGATCGACTTTATTTGCACGTCAATGCCGCGCTGGCGCAGCTCACTTTGAATCATCGTGGCAGCTCGCACGCCGGTCGCCGTTTCAGGGAACTGCACGTAGGTCAGCGCCAGCGGCTTGCCGTCCTTGAATCGGATGCCGTCGCTGCCGCGTCGCCAGCCGGCAGCATCGAAGAGGGCGTCGGCTGCACCAACGCTATAGCGCGGCAACTGCACCGTCGGATCGTACGCCCACGAAAATTGCGGTTGGGCGACATTTGTCACGGGATATTTGCCGAGCGTGATCTTCGTGCTGATCGCCTCACGGTCGATCGACATCGCAAGGGCGCGACGAATGCGCACGTCGTTCAGCGGCGGATTCGAGAGATTGATTGCGACGCCGGCGACCGTCGCCGTTGGAACGTACCGATACGCAACCTCGGGATTATTCTGCAACGTCCCCTGCTGAAGCGGTGCAATCAGGTTCCAATCGAGCTCGGCCGCGGAAAGGAGCGTCAAATTGGTCGATGGATCCGGAATGACTCGGATGTCCAGAATGTGCGCTTTGGGTTCGCCGCGCCAGTAGAGGGGATTGGCTTCGTACCGCAGTCTGTCGCCCCGGCGCCAAGAGATGAACCTGTACGGTCCGTCGCCGACGGCCGGTGCGGCGTTAAATGGCGCATTCGAAAGCGGCTGCTGATTGCGTAAGACGTGAGCCGGCAACACAAACTGCGAACTCACACCGTATGAGAAAAGCGTCGTGGCCGCCGGCGCCCATGGCTTGCGCAGATGAATCGAGACGGTATGGGGACCTTCCGCGACCGCGCGGTCAATCAATTCGTATCCTTCTAACGAACGAACGGGATTTCGCCGATCCAAGATCGCGTGCAACGTGAAGAGCACGTCCGCCGACGAGACCGGCACCCCATCTTGCCACTTCACGTTGCGCCGAAGGTGATACGTTATCGTGCGGCCATCGGCAGAGATGCCGCCATTTTCATGCGTCGGCACGACCGATAACAATGCAGGCTGTGGCCGGCCACGTTCATCGAGATCGATGAACGGTTCAAATGCAAGGCGGGCAACTTGCAACTCAACAGACGCCGCATCTTGGTGTGCAAAGAGCGGATTGAGATTTGCCGGGTCGGCGGCCAGATCGAACCGAACGCTGTTCGCCGCACGGCCTTGAACCGAAATTCCCTGCGCGCATGCACATAGTATTAGCGGCAAGAAGATGAGAGCCAAGCGCATTTCAGGCCTCGCTTTTCCAAGCACACGACCTTGCTGCTGCTTCCTCGAACTCCAATATTCCCGTTCCTGCAGCGCCGTGGCCCGGCGTCGCGCCGAACGAACTGGCAGGGACCGACTTGATCAACATCATCGATAAGCGCGGCAGGCGCGTGCTCGCAGACCAACATGCGCATATGGCCTCCCGCCGTTCATCTCTTGCTCCGAATGAACTGCTTGTGGTATCGTGTATTTCCCGAACAAAATAGCCCTCAAGAGGCCTTTCTGACGAACGATGATGCACAACGGTGAATTGGACGAGCTCGATCTGCGGCTTCTGGACGCGTTGCAGCGCAACGCGCGTTCCACGTTCGCCGAACTTGCATCGGCCGTTGGGCTGAAAGCGCCGGCAGTCCATGAACGCGTCAAACGTCTCGAGGGCCGCGGATTCGTGCGCCGCTATAGCGCGCTGCTGGATAGCCGGCGACTTGGTCTGGAGCTCGTCGCCTTTGTCAGCTGCTTCACGGCGCCCGATTGCAATTACGAAGCATTTACGCGCACGCTCTCCGGCTTCCCGGAAGTCAGCGAAGTGCATAGCGTCGCCGGCGAGGAGTCTTTTATCTTAAAAGTGATGACCCGCTCGACGGCGCACCTCGACGATCTTCTCACGAGATTGAAAGGCGTCCGCGGAATGGCGCGGACGAAGACGACGATGGTTCTCTCGACGCCGTTCGAACGTCTCGGAGTACCCGTTCAATGACCGCGGCGCTCGAAAGAACGCTTGATGCGCTGGGAAGTCATCGCGTCTTGGAACCCGCCGGCGCATTGCCGCAAAATGCTTGGAAACTGGATAACACGCCCGTTGCGTACGCGAACGAGATCCTCTGCGACGTTGAAGCGCTGTGCATCGATTCCGCCTCGTTCAAGCAGATCTGCGACGCCTGCAACTCGGATCCGAGCCGCATCGCTGCCACGATCGAGCAAACCGTCAAAGAACGCGGTAAGCAGCACAATCCCATAACGGGAAGCGGCGGAATGTTCGTTGGATCGGTATTGGAGATCGGCGAGCGTCTCGCTGCGAAAATCGATCTTGCATCGGGCGATCGCATTGCATCGCTCGTCTCCCTGACGTTGACGCCGCTATGGATCGACGAAATCGTCGGCGTAAGCCCGCTAACGTCTCGCATCCGCGTACGCGGTAAAGCGATCCTCTTTGAACGCGGTCTGTGGGCAAAATTGCCGAGCGACATTGCAACCGATGTTGCGCTTGCGGCATTGGACGTCGCCGGCGCGCCGGCGCAAGTGCGACGAATGGCGCAAGCCGGAGAGAGCGTCGCCATCATCGGTGCGGACGGCAAATCAGGTTTGTTGGCATGCGCGCAAGCGAAAGCCCAAGTCGGCGCGCAAGGCCGCGTGGTCGGCATCGTTCCTGACGTCACAACGGAAAGTGCGCAGTTGCTCGTTCGCGAGCGCTTCGTCGATCGGCTCATTGAGGCCGATGCGCGCGATGCGTGTCGGGTCCACGCGTTGATGAATGACGCGCTACCGCAGCTTGCCGATCTTACCGTAAACTGCGTCAACGTTCCGGGAACCGAGCTGAGCTCGATTCTCTGCACGAAGGAGCATGGTACCGTCTACTTCTTTTCCATGTGCACGTCTTTCACCGCGGCGGCGCTTGGCGCCGAAGGCGTCGGTAAAGACGTGACGATGATCGTCGGCAACGGCTACGCAAAAGGCCATTCCGACATCGCACTCCAGATGCTGCGCGATTATCCGGCAATTCACGCCTACTTCCGCCGGCGGTACGGGCCGGCGAACGAAACCCTTGAGGAGCACACCAAATGACAGAAATGATCGACCGCAAACCGCCGGCGCCGCCAGAGGCGCTCGAGCACACGCAATTGCTGCAAGGGGAATTTTGGCGCAAGATTCCGGCGTACCGCGACGTTGATGAGAAGACGTTCTTAGATCATCTGTGGCAACAGAAACATTCGGTCAAGACGCCGCAAGAGCTACTGACGACGATTGGCGAGGTTGCCGCGCCCGCGTTTATCGAGGACGCGCGCCTCGGCTTTGAACGTGCGCCGATGGCCGTACGAGTTTCGCCTTACGCAATCTCACTGATCGATTGGAAGGATCCCTATCGAGATCCGATTCGCACGCAATTCATTCCCCTTGCAAGCCGGCTGATCGCCGACCATCCAAGACTGACGCTCGATTCACTGCATGAACAAGCGGACTCACCGGTGCCGGGCCTCGTCCATCGTTACGTCGACAAGGCGCTCTTCTTGCCGCTCGCTGTCTGCCCGGTCTACTGCCGTTTCTGCACCCGCAGCTATGCGATCGGACCAGACACCGAAAAAGTCGACAAAGTCTCGCTCGCCAAAACCCCCGCACAGTGGCAAGATGCGTTTCAATACATCTCCGAGCGTCCGGAACTTGAAGATATCGTCGTCTCCGGGGGCGATGCGTATCAGCTGCCGCCGAAAAATTTGGAGCTGATCGGCAACGCGCTGCTTGATATTCCGCACGTACGGCGGATGAGGATCGCGACCAAAGGCCCGGCGATCATGCCGATGAAGTTGCTGACGCATCCCGAGTGGCTCGATGCGCTAACCGCAATCGTCGAGCGTGGACGCAAAGCCGGTAAAGAAGTCGTTCTGCACACCCATTTCAACAGCCCGAACGAGATCACGTGGATCACCGAGAAAGCGATGCGCCTTCTCTTCGAGCGCGGCATCGTCGTGCGCAATCAATCCGTTCTCATTCGCGGGGTTAACGACGATCCCAAAACGATGCGTCTGCTCGTGAAACGGCTCGGGCACCTCAACGTGCATCCGTACTACGTTTATATGCACGATCTCGTCAGAGGCGTGGAAGACCTGCGCACGACGGTGCAGTGCGCGATCGACATCGAGAAGTTCGTGCGCGGCTCGACCGCAGGGTTCAACACGCCGACGTTTGTGTGCGATGCGCCGGGCGGCGGCGGAAAGCGCGACGTCCACAGTTACGACTTCTACGACCGTGAGAACGGCATTGCGGTGTACAGCGCGCCGAGCGTCAAGCCGGGTCAGGCGTTCGTTTACTTCGATCCGATCGACAAGTTAGCGCCCGATGTGCAAGCCCGCTGGGTCATTCCGGAGTTGCAGGATGAGATGATCCGCAATGCGATTCGCAACGCGGGAATTGAGGGAGAAGAGCTCGTTCTAGCGTAGCGACCCCCGAAGTTCGTGAAGTACATCTGCGTCTTCTGCGGGTCGCAAACCGGCTCCAACCACATCTATGCGCGCACCGCCGTTGAACTCGCGCGTGCCATCGTCGCCAAAGGTATAGGTGTCGTCTACGGCGGCGGCTCGATCGGGCTCATGGGCGTCTTGGCTGATGCAGTTCTTGCACAAAACGGCAGCATCATCGGCGTTATCCCTCGCGCGCTTGCGGACCGCGAAGTCGCGCACGGCGGCTTGACGCAACTGCACCTCGTGACGAGCATGCACGAGCGCAAGGCGATGATGTCCGACTTGAGCGACGCGTTCATCGCGCTGCCCGGCGGCTACGGGACGCTCGACGAGCTCTGCGAAGCGATCACTTGGTTTCAACTGGGCATTCACGACAAGCCGATCGGCTTATTGAACGTTGACGGTTATTTTGATGCGTTGCTGCAAATGTTCGATCACGCGGTCGCGGAAGGTTTTCTCTCCGAAGAGAATCGCGGGATCTTGCGCTCAGCAACGACATTGCCGGCGCTTTTTAGCGCGATGAAGCTCTAATCTCGGCGCTGTCGGTCTACTAGCGCTCCAGCTGCAACCCCGAAAGCGACGCCGAGCACAAGGCCTTGCGCGATCTGATGCGATGCATTACCGATTGCAACGCCGATCGCCGCGCCGAGCGCGATAAAGAGACCGAGGGCCGACGATCTCATGGTGCGGTCACTCCGTCAGCGCTGTTTTTAAGATGCGCTCTTCTTCCACAAGATGTGCGCCTGGATAGCCTTCCGACGGTGATGCGCGATATGGACGTCCGATGTAACCGATATCCATCGAGTCCGTCTTGCGCTCGAGTAAGCGACGCCGTACGTGTGCGCGCGCGCCCATGTTCTTCGGCTCTTCCTGCACCCAAATCAATTTCTTGAGATTCGGATAAGTGCCGATCAGCCGGTTCAATTCACCGTGCGGGAGCGGCTGCAGCAATTCAATGCGCACGATCGCCGTCTTCTGGACCGCTTTATACAACTCGTGGTTGATCAGATCGTAATAGATTTTGCCGCTGCATAAGATCAGCCGTTCGACGGCGTCCTTCTTGTCGGCGAAGTGTGCATCGTCGATGACCGGATGGAATTTTCCGGTCGCCATCTCTTGCAGAGTGCCGAATGACTCTTCAGCGCGCAGCAGACTCTTCGGGGTCATGATGACGAGCGGAACCGCTTGCGCATCGGTCGCTTGCGCGCGCAAAAGATGGTAGTACTGCGCGGAGGTCGAGCAATTCGCTACCCGCAGATTACCTTCGGCCGAGAGTTGCAAGAAGCGCTCGAGCCGCGCGCTGGAATGTTCGGGGCCCGCGCCCTCATAGCCGTGCGGCAACAGCAGCGTCAGGCGTGAGGTTTGATTCCATTTCGCGGCGCCGGCGACGATGAATTGATCGACGATCACTTGGCCGCCGTTGTTGAAGTCGCCGAACTGCGCTTCCCAGAGCACGAGCGCATTCGGCAGCGATCCGCTATAGCCGTATTCGAAACCGATACACGCGTACTCCGAAAGCGGACTGTTGAAAACCTCAAAGGATGCACGCGCATCTGGCAAGTGCTGCATTGGAATGTATTCCGCACCACCGCGCGCATCGTGTAAGACAAAGTGACGGTGGCTGAACGTTCCGCGCTCAGTATCTTGTCCCGTCAAGCGAACCGGCGTGCCTTCGGAAATAAGCGACGCAAATGCGAGCGCCTCCGCCATTCCCCAGTCGATCAAGCCCTGGTCGTGAATGACCGTTTTGCGACGTTCGAATTGCGAGACGAGCTTGCGATTGACTTCTATCTGTTCGGGCGCCTCAACGAGCGCATCGCTCCATGCCAGCAGTTTCTCTTGCGGAACCTTTCTCTCGACCGGCGTAGACTGCGCTTGCGCCTTGGCGACATCCAGCATACTCGGCTGTTTGCCATGCTTGACGCTTTCGTGCGCCTCTTTGAGTCGCGCCGTCGCCTGCCCGATGTAATCGTTGACTTGATCGTTCGTTGCTAGTCCCTGGGCGACGAGCTTGTTCGCATAGAGTTCGCGCGCCGTCGGATGCCCCTTGATTTTCTCATACATCTCCGGCTGCGTGTATGCCGGCTCATCCTGCTCGTTGTGGCCGAAACGCCGGTACCCGATGATGTCGATGATCGTATCGCGCCCGAACTGCCGGCGGAAATCGACGGCTAAGTGTACGGCTGAGATGCATGCCTCAACGTCATCCGCGTTGACGTGAATGATCGGAACGTCGTAGCCTTTGGCAAGGTCGCTCGAGTAACGCGTCGAGCGCGAATCTTTCGGATCGGTCGTAAAGCCGATTTGGTTGTTGGCAATCACGTGCAGCGTGCCGCCGGTTGCATATCCAGGCAACGCCTGCAAGTTGAAAACTTCCGCAACGACGCCTTGCGCGCTGAACGCCGCATCGCCGTGAATGAGGATCGGCGCGGCCTTCTTGAATTCGAGCGTTGGAATCGGCGTCGAGTGGTCGGTCTGAAGGGCGCGCGTGCTGCCTTCAACGACCGGATCGACCGCTTCCAGATGACTCGGGTTGTGCGTGAGATGAACGGCGATCGTCGAGCCGTTGGGCAAGACGTACTGGCCCTCGGCGCCGTGATGGTATTTTACGTCGCCCGTGACATCCGCATCTTCGGCGATCTCGCCGCGTCGATTGGCGGCTTCAAACTCGACCAGAATCTCTTCGTATGGTGCATTGACGACGTGCGCGATCGTGTTCAAGCGTCCGCGATGCGCCATGCCCAAAACGGCGTGCTCGACGCCGTCCTTCGCAAGCATGACCAGCATCTCTTCAAGCATCGGCACCATGACGTCAAGGCCTTCGATCGAGAACGTCTTCTGACCGAGGAACGTACGGCGCAGATAGCGCTCGAGCGTTTCAACGCGCGTCAAGCGTTGCAGCACTTCGAGCTTGCGCTCGGGGCTGAGCTCGACGCGGTGGGTGCCGGACTCGATCCACTCACGTAGCCATTCACGCTGCGCCGTATTGGAAATGTGTTCGATCTCGTAAGCAATTGTGGAGCTGTAGGTTTGCTTCATGTGCGGCAGCACGTCGGCTAACGTATTGCCCGGCACTTTGACGCGCAGCACGGATGCCGGAATCGCGGCTTGCAGCGCGGGCGTCAAACCATAGTTTTGCGGATCGAGCGCCGGGTCGCCGACGGGTTGCGCGCCGAGCGGATCGAGCGTCGCCGCGAGATGTCCGTGCGTGCGGTAGGAAGCGATGATCGCCATGCCCGGCCGCAACCGCGCGCAGCATTTCGTCTGAGGGTGCAGCGCCGGGCGCCTGCGGCGCCGTCGGCTCCAGTTGCGGCGTCGCTTTGGCTTGCAATCCGAGCGCGGCGAAAACGGCCTCGTAAAAATCGTCTTTGCCGCTCAGCAGCTCATCGACGCGCCGCAAAAATTCACCGGATTGCGCACCTTGAATGACCCGATGATCGTAGGTGCTCGTCATCGTCATGACACGCTCCACGCCCATCGAGCGCAGCGCGGATTCGTTCGCGCGGCTCATTCCCGGCGGATAACCGATCGCTCCGGCGGCAATGATCGCGCCTTGTCCGGCCATGAGGCGCGGAACCGATGCGACCGTTCCGATTCCGCCGGGATTCGTTAAGGTAAAGGAAGCGCCGCTGAGATCGTCGGCCGTCAGTTTGCCTTCGCGCGATTTCGTGACGAGCTCTTCGTAGGTCTTTCGGAACGAACCAAAGTCCAGCGTGTCGGCGTTCTTGATGACCGGCACGATCAAGAAGCGTGAACCGTCTTTGCGTTGTGCATCGACCGCGAGCCCGAGATGAACGCCGAGCTCAATCCGCTGCGGTGTCGTGCCGTCGCGGCGAAAATGGGCGGTGATCGCCGGCATCTCGTGCGCTGCGCGAACGAGCGCGAACGCGATCAAATGCGTGAACGAAACTTTTTCCGGCCGTCCTGCCGCACGCAATGCGCCGCCTAATTCTTTGCGTCGCGCGTCGAGCACGTCAACCGGAATCGTCCGAAAACTCGTTGCCGTCGGGACCGAAAGGCTCTGCTCCATGTAGTCGGCGAGCATCGCCGGCGGACCCTTGAGCGTCGTGACTTTCGCTTCCGGATGCAGCGGCGGCAGTTGCGCACTGGCCGATGCAGCGACGGTTCTCACGCCATTTCCGCCCGCGGGCGAAGCGTCGGCAATCGCATCGTCGAGGTCTTCCCGCAAGATCAGACCATCCGGTCCGCTGCCGCGGACGCTGCGCAGATCGATTCCAAACCGGTTTGCGATTCGGCGCGCTTGCGGCGTTGCGACAAAATTGTCGCGCGGCGGCTCACCTGACGGCGACGGCGAGTCTTGTTTTGCTTCTTTGGTTTGGACTGGGGTTGACGACACCGCTGCCGTCTGCGAGCCCGAAGCGATTTTCTTGGCGGCGTCAATCTCAACCAGCGGCGCGCCAACTGCGACGCTAGTGCCTTCATCTACAAGCAGTTTGGTGATCACACCGGAAGCGGTCGAGGGCACCTCAACGTCGACTTTGTCGGTCGTAATTTCAACGAGCGGATCGCTTTCGTTGACGAAATCGCCGGGCTTGCGCAGCCACTCGACGACGGTGCCGTTCGTGACCGATTCTCCCATCTCGGGCATCGCGACCGTGACGAGTTGCGGAGGCCCGCTCGGCTCGACCGCGGGAGCCACCGCGCCGTCGCTCGCTGCACCGTCGCTGGCCGCAGCAGCTGATCTTTTGGAGGTGTCAATTTCAGCGAGCAAGGCGCCGACGCTGACTTTGGCGCCTTCATCGGCGGCGACGCTCGTGACGACCCCCGACTCAGGCGCCGGCACTTCGACGTCAACTTTATCGGTGGTGATCTCGACAAGCGTTTCGCCTTGCTGAACGTATTCGCCGACTCGCTTGCGCCATTCGACGATCGAACCTTCGGCGACCGACTCCCCCATCTCGGGAAGCGTGACTTTGAGCATGGACTTGCATTGGTTTACCGAGCGCCGAACGGACTGCCTGCAAGGGTACTTCCACACCCATGCTGGATTGCAACGATATGGAAATGCACGACGTCGATCCGGTTCATGCAACCGGGACTCAGTTGAACCGTACGGCCTTTGTCGGGTTGTCCGCCGCCGCGCTTGGCGTTGCAACATCGGCGAAGGCATTAGCGCAGGATCAGCTCGGGAAACCGCATCCGCCCCTTGTCGCGGAAGACGATCCGGCCATAAGGACGGCAACCGTCTCCCTCGCGCGTCCCGACGGCAACATCAACGCCTATACCGCGAGCCCAAAGGACGGCACGGCGAACACGCCCGGGGTCGTCGTCATCATGCACATTTGGGGCGTCGACACGAGCATCCGAGACGTCGTACGCCGGTTCGCAAAGGCGGGCTACGAGGCGATCGCTCCGGACTTATTCGGCCGCTTCGGGGCGCCCAGCGGTGACAACGCAACCGATTACAAAATTTTCAGCGCCTTCGCGCAAAAACTCGATCGCGCGCAGGTGGACGGAGATGTGCGTGCAGCAGCGCAGTGGATTCGTTCAAACCATTCCAGTGCGAAAATCGGTATCACAGGTTTTTGCATGGGCGGGCGAATCGCACTTCGGCAAGTGATCGACAACGCCGACCTCTTCTCAGCGGCCGCCATCTGGTATGGAGCGGTGCGCTATGTGACCGGCGGCGGTCCCGGCGATGGCAGCGGGCCGATCGAGCCGGCGCTCGCGTACGTCGATCAAATAAAAATTCCGATCGAAGGAAATTACGGCGAGCGAGACACCGGCATTTTAGCGAATGACGTGCGCGCTTTTGCGCAGCGTTTACGCGTGCCCAACGACATCAAGATCTATCCGGAGGCGGGCCACGCATTTTTCGACGATCAACGCGCTTCGTATGTACCGTCGGCAGCATCCGACGCATGGTCGCGCACGCTAGCGTTCTTTGCAAAGTATTTGAAGTCGTAAGGCGAAAAAAGTCCGGCTGAATGACGCTTTCAGCCGAGGTGATCGCATCGTCGATCGTTGGGATCGTGATCGGGCTGCTGGTCGCCTGGCTCTTGTTGCAATCAAATGCGCGCCGCTTGCAAGATCGCTGTAGCGCTGCAGAACGCGAATGCGCGGTCGCGCAGGCTCGGCTCACGGACCAAGATGAACGCCACCAAAAGGCAGTGCAAACCGTTGCGGAGCAACTCAAGAACGAGCTGACTGAAGCTAACAGCCGGCTCGCACAGCGCAATCGCGACGAATTCTTGGATCTCGCCGCGCAGCGTTTGCAAAACGCTGTCGGACCGGTGCAGCAAAAATTGACCGAATTCGACTCTTTCGTCAAGGAGGTCGAGCGGCAGCGCATCGGCGCGTACCAAGGCCTCACCGAGCAGATCAAACAGTTGACGGCGCACGGCGATCGATTGGCAGATACGACCTCAAACTTAGCGAGTCAAACGTCGGTTCTCTTAACCGCGCTGCGCAACCCGACGACCCGCGGCAAGTGGGGCGAGGTGCAGCTGCGGCGCGTGGTCGAGCTCGCAGGCATGGAACCGTATTGCGACTTTAGCGAACAGCAAACGTTTGAATCGGTCGACGGAGTGGGTCGCCCCGATATGACCGTCAAGCTGCCGGGAAATTCGTTGATCTTCGTCGATGCGAAGGCACCCCTCAACGCGTATCTGGAAGCCGTTGAAGTTGCGGAGGAAACAACGCGGCGCGAAAAATTGCATCAACACGCGATTGCGATGAAAACGCACGTCGATGCCTTGGCCCGCAAGAACTACCAGCGCAGCGAAGGTTCGGCGGATTTCGTCGTCATGTTCGTGCCGGGCGAAGCATTCTTGAGCGCTGCATGCATCGAGAATCCGGACTTGATCGAATACGGTGCAAACCGCGGCATCTACATCGCAAGCCCACTAACGCTGATGGCGCTGCTCCGCTCGTATGCGCTTGGCTGGCAACAGCGACGGCAGGAAGAGAATGCGAAGCAGATTGCGGTCTTAGGGCGCGATCTCTACGATGCGGTTCGGGTCTTTGCGTCACACTTCGCAAAGATCGGAACGGCGCTCGAAGGCGCTGTTTCGGCTTATAACAGTACGGTCGGCTCGATGGAAGGCCGCGTTTTGCCGCGTGGCCGCAAGCTCAAGGAAACGGCGTCCTTCTCCGATGTCGACCTCAACGAATCGCCGGCGATCGAAACGGCAATTCGTCCGGTCACGGCGCTCGACGTGATTACGCCACAATTAGAGTTGCCGACGGACGAGCACCAAGCGTAAGGTATGAGCCACCGTGGACCTGTCACCCTGAGCCCGTCGAAGGGCCGCCGTAATTCTACCCAATGATAGTTTGCGATTATGTTGCTATTCCAGGTTACGGTCGCGCTTCGACTGCCTCAGCGTGACAGGGGATTGTCAATCCGTTGGCGGCGCTGAGTTATTTGCCTTCGAGTTTCTTTAGCGCATCAAGCGTGTTCGCGACATGTTTGTCCGGGTTGAGCGACGAGTAGGCATACACGATCTTGCCGTCTGGCGCGATGACATATGAGGTGCGATCGGCATATTTTGGATCGGCTTTCAGAATCGCATCGTACGCGCTGGCGATGTGCAGATCGGGATCTGCCGCCACCGGAAACTTGCTCCGGCACTCGCTCACCGAAAATTTGTTCAGCGTATCGATCGTGTCGTGCGAAACGCCGATCACCGTCGCACCGAGCGCTCGGTATTGGTCGATCGCGTCGGCAAAGTCGTGCGCTTCGATCGTACAGCCCTTGGTAAACGCCGCCGGATAGAAGTAAAGCACGACTGGGCCTTTCTTGAGCGCGGAGCCGAGGTCAAATGTAAAGACCTTTCCGCCAATTGACGCTGGGAGTGTAAAATTTGGCGCCGCATCGCCGGCTTTGAGACTTGCAAACGCCGGCACCGTACAAAGTGCAGCCGCGACGATCGCCGCCACGAAATAACGCATCGCAAACACCTTCAAGCAAAACCTCCTATAGACCCATTAATCGCGCGATCACAAGCCGCTGAACTTCATTTGTGCCTTCGCCAATCTCATTGATCTTCTGATCGCGATACATCCGCGACACTGGATACTCTTCCATGAAGCCGTAGCCCCCATGGATCTGCACGGCTTCATTGACAACCCGTCGCGAAACTTCGCCTGAATAGAGTTTGCTGAGACTTGCGGAGAGCGCGAAGTCGCGACCCTGATCTTTTTCCCACGCTGCCTTGAGCACCATCAGCTTCGCATGCTCGATTTCAGTAAGCATGTCGGCAAGCTTGAATTGGATCGCCTGAAACTTTGAAATCGGTTTGCCGAACTGCCGGCGCTCCTGCGCATATTTGAACGATTCGTCGTAGGCGCCCATCGCCAGGCCAACCGAAAGCGCGGCCACGGAGATGCGTCCACCATCTAAGGTGATCAAGAAGTTCTTGAGGCCCTCGCCTCGCTTTGCCGAGCACATTCTCTTCGGGAACCTCGGCATCAGCGAAAGACAGCTCGCGCGTGTCCGATGCGCGCCAGCCCATCTTCTTATATTTCTTGCTCCGCGTGAAGCCCGGCGTCTCTTGCGGCACGATCAGGTTCGTGATCTCGGCCTTGCCGTCGCGGCGGCCAGTGACCGCCGTAATCGTCGTGCCCCCGCTGATGTCCGTGCCGCTGTTGGTGATGAAGGCCTTCGTGCCGTTAATGACCCACTTGCCGTCGCGCAGCTCGGCGTGAGTTTGCGCTCCGCCGGCGTCGCTGCCGGCGTTCGGTTCCGTCAAGCCGAATCCCCAAAGCATCTTGCCTTGCGCCAGCGGGACAAGATACTTCTGCTTTTGTGCCTCGGTGCCGAAAAACAAGAAGGGTGAGGCACCTAAGGAGACATGGGCCGCAAGCGTGATCGCCGTCGACGCGTCGGCGCGCGCGATTTCCATCACCGCGAGCGCATAACTCACCGTGTCTGCACCCGCGCCACCGTACTCTTCGGGGAAGGGCAGTCCCATCAGACCGAGGCCCGCCATTTTTTCAACTAAGTCGTATGGAAACGACTCGTCGCGATCCATCGCTTCCGCTCGGGGCGCAACTTCTTCGCGCGCGAAATCGCGGCAAAGCTGTTGAATCGCCTTTTGCTCGTCGCTTAAATCGAAGTCCACGGCTCGGAGGTATCCGCCCGC
The DNA here is from genome assembly GCA_963723515.1 of Vulcanimicrobiota bacterium. Taxonomy (GTDB): domain Bacteria; phylum Vulcanimicrobiota; class Vulcanimicrobiia; order Vulcanimicrobiales; family Vulcanimicrobiaceae; genus JAFARW01. The sequence goes on along the minus strand of CAVRQT010000002.1, from coordinate 697,438 downwards.
ATGCTTTGAAAAACCCTCTCGCAAACGATGATTTCCCTGCGCGGCGTCACGCTCGTTTATCCAAACGGCGTGCGCGCACTCGACCACATCGACCTCGAAATCGAAAAGGGCAGCTTCGTCTTCTTGGTTGGACATTCGGGAACGGGAAAGTCGAGTGTCTTGCGGCTGCTCTACCGCGAGGTTAAGCCCACGGCCGGCACCGTCGTCGTCGACGGTATCCGCGTCGATCGTTTGCGCAGGTCGCGCGTACCGGCACTACGCCGTCACCTCGGTGTCGTCTTTCAAGATTTTAAATTGCTCAACGACAAGACGGTTTGGGAAAATGTCGCGTTTGCGTTGCAAGTGACCGGCGCGCACACCAAAGACGTCATGCGTCAGGTGCCGCGGGTGCTCGATCTCGTTGGACTTTCGCATAAGAGCCGCATGTATCCCAACGAACTCTCAGGCGGAGAGCAACAACGAACCGCCATTGCGCGCGCGCTCGTCAACAACCCGAAGTTATTGCTTTGCGATGAGCCGAGCGGCAATCTCGACCCGACGAACACGACCGAAATCATGGAACTCTTGCTGCGCATCAATCTCAAAGGCACGACGGTGGTCGTTGCCACACATAATCAAGCGGTCGTCGATCGCATGCGTCGTCGAGTCGTTCGGCTAGACGACGGCCGAATCGTCACCGACGAAGAACGGGGATATTACTTCCTTGGACTGGGGCAAACTCAAGTTCTTTCTGGGTGAAGTTTGGCGGAACTTCACCCGCAATGCCGGCATGCAGGCGACCGCAATTGGGACGGTGACCGTAACGATCATCTTGCTCGGTGCATTCTTGTACGCGCGCGGCTTACTGATGCATTTAAGCACCGAGGTCTTCAGCCAGATCGAGATTTCCGTCTACTTAAACGAAAACCTAACGCCGGCGCAAACGGCCGCGCTGCGCACCGCGATCGCAGAAGACCATCGCGTGCGCTCGGTACAGCTCGTTCCAAAGAAGCAGGGCCTTAAGGAGCTGCGCCGGAGGATGGGCGGCCAAGTCGACACGTCGCTGCTCGCGCAGAATCCGTTGCCGGATAAGCTGCGCGTTCGCGTGCGAACGCCGGAAGAGGTCGCCTCCGTGGCCGCACACATCGCCAAAATGCCCGGCGTCAGTACGCTCAACTACGGCGCAAGACGTCGTAGCAAGACTGCTGCAGCTGAGCTCGGTCCTCGGCAAGATCGGCATTGCGATCATCGCCGTCTTCATCCTGATCGCCTCGATCATCATTTCGAACACGATCCGCCTGACCGTTTTTGCCAGGCGGCGCGAGATAGGCATCATGCAGCTCGTCGGCGCAACAAACGCCTACATTCGCTTACCCTTCATCTGCGAAGGATTCTTGGACGGCCTCTTAGGGGCAATCGTCGCGCTTGGGTTGCTTGCGGTCGCGCGGATAGAGCTGATGCCGAAGCTCTTCGCCGCGTTGCCTTTCGTGCGGTTCGGCGCCGCATCGGTCGACATGCTGCAGTTGGCGCTCGAGCTGGTGATCGCGGGCAGCGCCGTCGGCGCCGTGGCCTCGTGGCTGTCCGTCGGCAGGTACTTGCGAGTCTAGGGCTTTAGGCCCCAGGTCCCCTTAAGTTTCGACCCGTACACTTCGACCAGCTCAGTGCAGGCTGTTCGGACCGCGGCAACCCTGCCGTTTAAACGTTGGTATATAAGAGGAAAATGTCGCCTAAGATTCGTGCGCTCGCTGCGGCGCTCGTCGTGGTTATCGTCGCCTTTGCCGGCGCGCTCTACCTTGGCTATCGCAGTGGCCTGAGCGTCGCACAACTGGGCGCAATGCGCACGACCGACGTTGCCAGCATCAGCGACCTTCGCTCGCTCTTCGCCGGCAACGGCGAGCAGCAAGCGCTCGATTTCGCCTTTCGCAGCGTTGTCGAGAAGTTTTATAAGCCCGTCGATGCGCAACGCCTCTTAGACGGAGAGCGCTCAGGATTGCTTTCCGCACTTCGCCACGACAAGCACCTCAACAACGCCGTCCTGCCCAGCCAACGAGCGAGCGGCGATTTCACGCAAGACCGGACGCTGGCGGATCGTCAGCTCGCCTACGCGGAAAGCCATTATGGCGGCGCGGCGAGCGAGGCCGAGCTGACCCAAGCCGCGATTAGCGGCATGACCAACGCGCTGCGCGATCCGTACACCGTCTATCTGACGCCGCGCGAGATGCAAGGCCTCAACGAGTCGCTCGCGGGAGGCAACTTCGGCGGCATCGGTGTCTACATCGTGCAAGATCCGAAGAACGGCAGCATCTTGGTCGACCCCATCGAGACGCTGCCTGCAGCGCGCGCGGGCATGAAGCCCGGCGACGAGGTCATTCAGGTGGATGGACACCAAACGCATGGCCTCAAACTCGATATGGTCGAACAGATGATTCGCGGCGACGCGGGCACGGTTGTGACGATCCTAGTTCATCCTTATAAGAAGGTCTCGATGCACACGTACCGGATCGTGCGCGAGATCATCCACGTCCCGACCGTCAAGGCCAAACAGGAAGACGGCTTCCAGTACGTTCGTCTGCTCGACTTCGGTCAAACCTCAGCCGATGAGATGCGTCGCGCCCTCTCGGACGGCAGAGCGCATCACTCGCGCGGCTACATATTGGACCTGCGTGATAACGGCGGCGGCCTGCTGGAAGCAGCGGTCCGCATTTCAAGCTATTTCGTGCCTGCCGGAACGATCGTCTCGACAATCAATCGCCAGGGCCACCGCGACGATCAGCCGGCTCTAGGGACGAGCATGCCGGGACTTTCACCGCTCGTGATCTTGGTCAATAAGTACACGGCAAGCGCTTCGGAAATCACCGCCGGCGCGCTGCAAGACTACGGCCTGGCAAAGCTCGTGGGAACAAAGACCTTTGGAAAAGGCGTTGTTCAGAGTATCTATCCACTACCGGATAACGGAGCTCTGAAAATTACGACCGCTCGATACCTAACGCCGCTGGGCCGCGACATTCAGCATAAGGGCATCAACCCCGACGTCGTCGTCACGCAGAACCCCGATCCATCGCTGATTGATACAAAGAACGACCGGCAGCTCGCCGCCGCTAAGGCGTATCTCGAAAAACAAACGACAAGGTAATTCATGAAACGATTTGCATCCCTCGCATTCATCCTACTCCTGGCGCTTTCGACGGCGCGAGTGCCTGCTGCAACACCAACGCAGCACTCCTTCGGTTTGCTCGACGCTGAGGAGATCTCGATCGCCTACCAGCGGCTGCTCGGTGAGTTCTATAAGAAAGTCAACACCGACGCGGTGCTGACCAGTGCCCACGACAATTTGGTCGCCTACCTCAAGCACAACGGTGTACCGAACGCCAAGATCCCGGCGCTTCATTCCTCTGATGACGCAGCCGCAAACATTCGCGAGCTGGATCGTGAAGTTGAAGCCGTCGCGAGCGAATATCAGAGCGCGAAGTTTACGCCACGCGATCTCACGTACGCCACGATTGCCGGCATGCTTGGCGCCGTCAAAGACCGCTACACCGTCTTCCTTTCGCCTCGCGAATACGCGGCCCTCAACGAAGGGCTCGACGGCACGACGTTCTCCGGCACGGGCATCGTGATCGAAAGCAACGACACGACGAAGATGATCACGGTCAGTAGCGTCGTTCCGGATGGTCCTGCGGATCGTGCCGGCTTGCAACAAGACGATGTCATCTCGACGATCGACGGGAAGTCGACCTACAGTTTGACGATTCAGCAAGCATCGAAGCTGTTGCGAGGCACCGAAGGCACGCGCGTGACGCTGCAGATTCAGCGCGAGGGCCGCATGATTTCGCCGGTCACGATCGTTCGCGCTCCGATCCGCCAGCTGAGCGTCTACGCAAAGATGCTTCCCAATAAGATCGGCTACGTCGGGCTCACCGTCTTCGGGCGCGACACCGGAAAAGAGTTAAGCACGGCGCTCGATCGTTTGCAGGCGCAAGGGGCGCGCGCATTCGTGCTCGACCTGCGTGATAATGGCGGCGGCTATTTGAGCGCCGCGATCGACGTCAGCTCGAAGTTCATTCCCAGTGGCCCGATCGTCTCGGTCGAGTCGCGTCAATCGCAGATCGATACGCTCGAGGCGGAAAACACGGCGATTCCGCCGATGCCGCTCGCGGTCTTGGTGAACGGTCACACCGCTTCCGCATCAGAGATCACCTCCGGCGCGATTCAAGACAGCGGCGTCGGCACGTTGATCGGCACGAAGACCTTCGGCAAAGGCGTCGTGCAGACGATCTATCCGTTGCCTGACGGTTCCGCGGTCAAGATAACGACGGCGCGATATCTGACGCCTCGTAACCGCGACATCAACAGCGTCGGCATTCAGCCGGACATCACAACCGAAGAGAACAAGACCCCGCGTTACGGCGATCTTACGCGCGATACGCAGCTGCAAGCGGCGGTCGGCTTCCTGCAGAACAAGATTGCGCGCATGAACGGCGGCGCTTCATCGGCACCGCAATAATCCAAAGCGCGAAATTGCCAGAAAGCCGCCCTTGGCGGCTTTCTTTTTTTATCTTCATGGGGCGTTGTAGATTGCTCGCTCGTCGGGGGATTCAATGAGGCCATCTGGGACGCTATGCCTGATCGCTCGGCTTTCGTAATCTTGGTAAACGACTTTGCCGCGTACGTCTTTTACTGAAACGAGTGCACATCGCATGCCTTCAAAATAATTCGGCAATTGAGGATGGCCTAGAGCGCCGAAGTAGCCCGGTGCGTCGTCGTACCAATATAAAAACAACGAACTGCGTGTGGAAACGTCGTTTTTGAACGGATTTCTTGCGCCGTAATCTCGTAGCGCTCCGCATCTGAGCGACTGAATCGCCCTACTGAAGGTGCGCACTTTTGTCAGGGGTCCTAGCCGAACGTATGTCGGAGCGTTCCAAAACTCGGCGTTGCTGTACGCCGCGCTCCGCAAACCGCGCTTAACGTCAAAAATATGGCCGAAGCGGTCCGCCGAAATCTCCGTCTCATCGTCTCCATTTACGGTCACGTCCAGTGTCTCGCCGCTCAATGGGTCGAGGTAATGTCCACTCCACATCTGAGGAGTATGATGTCGCTGGCGCCGGTGGTTTCCGGCAACGGTGCGCACTCGGCCATTTGCGTCGACGATCCGTAAGTACGAGCCGTCAAGAACACCTATACCATCGTCCTTATCAATAGCCAAGCCCCTGAGCGGCAATGCGAAATGTGCCCGCATTCCCACGCCGTCATTTGGCGGATAGTCGCATGCGAATTCACCGCGGTATCGTGGATCATTCAAGGCGCATCCGCCGGCAATCGACTTCACGGTCCCATCCGTTGCAATCGAACGTAACGTTCTAAAGTCATCAGCGTATACGAGCCGAAGGGCCGGATCGTAAACCAGGGATGTTAAGCTCTGAAACGTTGCCCTCGGGCCAATGCCATCGGCAGCTGCCCAAAAAACGCTGCTGTTAGGATTTCCAGCGACGAAAGTGCCTTCCCACGTCTCTTGCAGATGCAAGCGATATACGACGTTGGTGTGGACCGCCACAAAGAGATCGCCGGATACCGGATCGACGGTAATCGCATTGACATGAAGGACAGGCGCATGATAAACGGAGCTCTGCTCTACCGGCGCATGCCACAACGGAAACGCCCTCACATAGCCGCCGTCAATTTCAAGCGACACGACTTCCGAAGCGCGTGCCGCATACAGCCGATCTCGCGCCGGATCCACAGCGATGCCATTGATATCGGTCACTTTGCCGACCGTGCTGACGCGCCCACTCGCCGTCACGAGGCGTAAGGATGAGCTACCGCTGTCATAAACGATGAACGCTCGCTCACGCGGGCTATAGACGATTATTGATGGTCTGTCGAAGCGGACTATGGAGCCGATGCCATCGACTTCACGCCCGATGCATGTCGCCATCACCAACTCGCGGTCGCAGGCGCCGGCAACCGTTGTTACGCGGCCTGATTTGTCATACTTCCGTACCGTATTCGACGCTGCATCAACGATGAAGTAAGCATCGTCATCGCGGTCATACGCGATCGCCGCCGGCTCGTCAAACGTAGCATCCTTTCCGTATCCGTCTCTCGTCCTTGGTCCGAGGAGACGGGGGTTCGGACAGCATGGCAACGTGCCGGTTTCATCAAGTTGCGGAAGAGCAACGGCTTTCTCGAACGCTGCACCACTGCAGATGATAACCCCTAGAAAGAGCGTGATAAGGAGCGCTCGCATACGATATTTCAATTCCCGTGCTGCTCAAAATGTGACGACACTCGAGATTTGTCAGGAAGGCCGGCTATAAATACGGGACGGCGACTTTTGGAGTCGCCGTCTTTTTAATTACTCTGAGGTTCCCGAAGCTTCGGCTTTCTTGCGGCGCGTTCTAGGCGCGATCGCTTTCTTCCGAGAGGCCGTTGCGGCGCTCGCTTTTTTGCGGCCGCGCTTCGGCTTCTGATCTGTTTGAACGGACTCGGCGGAAGTTAGCGCCGCGATCGTCGAGGCTTCCAGCTCTCCGCCAAGCGCGACCGAAGTTGGGCGCGCACGCCGGCGTCGCGCCGGTTTGGTCACCTTTGCCGGCTCCTCGGGAACCCTCAGCGATGGAGGAGGCGCTTCGACGGCGGGCGGTGTCGGACGACGATTCCACGGCGCGAGAGATCGGATCGGTTCACGGGGCGCAGTTCGTCCCGTCGCTTCCGCTTCACCGGCGCTGCCGACTCGAAAGATGTGACGATCCGGCATCGCGCTCCCGGCATCTGTTTGATCGACGCGACGTTCGCCGCCTCGTCCTCGGCGACGCCGACGGCGACGACGGCGTACGCCTTCGCCTTCGTCGGAAGCCGCGGCCGTCTCCGGTTTCGTCGCGACGACTTGGGCTTCGGCGCTCTCCTCCGAGATGCCGAGCGGCGTCGTGTCGGCTGAGCGTCCGCCGCGTCTGCGGCGGCGACGCCTGCGACGCGAAGGTGTCACAACGACCTCGTCGAGAGCCGGCGCGGGCGCGCTCGTCTTATCTTCGACTTCTTCGACTTCGGCTTCGACGGCTGTTGAGATTCCGATCGAGGCGCGCGTGCTTGCGCCTTTTGCGGCTTCTTCGGCCAGTTCGCGAAGCTGACGGGTCTGTTCGGTCTTCGTCGGCGCAGCCGCGCGTTTCGGGCGCCGTTTTCGCTTCGCGGCCGTCACTCCGATCGGCTCCGCAAGAGCCGTGTCGTCGGCAACATCGATGATGCGCACGCGAATCGTTTGCCCGCCGTAGTTGGAGCCGTTTTCGATCTCGACGAGCCGGCCATCGATCACCGTTACCGCGGAAGTGGCATTCGGCAGCCGCATGTTCAAGACGTCAACTTCGTGCTCATCGCCGACGCGAAGTTTACCGGCCGAAAGCGCGGCCGCGTTGGGAAGAGTGTGAATTTTCGTGCGCTCCGGGTGCAGCAGCGCGTCGACGCGCGCATGAATCGGCGCCTGAATCTGCTCGGTCAGATCTTTGCATTCTTCGCCGTACCAATATTCGAGCTGCGCGGCGACGGTTGGGAAAGCATCAACGACGACCGGATGCCCAACTTGTGCTGAGCTTGTCGAAGCGCCATTGGGCTTGCCGCCGTACTGCTCGCGAATCTTACGAAACGTGTCGATGGCAACCGATTGCGACGATAAGACGCTGCCGAGTCCCGCGCAGGTCGGGCAACTGCCGCGCAGCTGCGAACCCAGATCTCTGCCGATACGCTTGCGGGTGAACTCGAGCAGTCCCAAATTTGAAAACGACTGGATCGTCGCCCGCGTACGATCTTTGCGCAGTCCGTCTTCCAGCGTCGCGATCACCCTGCTGCGTGAATTCTCCGAATTCATGTCGATGAAGTCGCAGACGATGATGCCGCCGATATCGCGTAAGCGAACTTGACGAGCGATCTCAGCGGCCGCTTCGACGTTCGTCTTTACGATCGTATCTTCCAAGTTTCTACCGCCGGTGAACTTGCCGCTATTGACGTCGATGACGGTCAGGGCTTCGGTCGATTCGATTACGATCGATGCGCCTGACGGAAGGTTGATCTTCGGGCGCATCAACTTTTCGAGTTCTTCGTCAACTTTGAAATCGGTGAAGAGCGAACGGCCGGAGTTGTAATGTTCGACGCGATCGAGATACTGCGGACCCAGCAGCTGCAAAAACTCGCGTACCTTGCGGTACTCCTCTTCGTCATCGATTAAGACGCGATCGACATCCGGCGTGATAAAATCGCGTGCCGCTTTGAAGACGAGATTCATGTCTTTGTGCAGCAAGCTCGGCGCGGGGGCGCGCTTGTATTTCTCTAGGATGCCGTGCCACATGCGGATCATGACGCCCAAATCGGCGATCAGCTCGGCTTCGCTTGCGCCGGCCGCAGCGGTGCGCACGACCGTCGCCATACCTTCGGGGCGGATACGCTTCATGATCGCTTTGAGCCGGTTGCGCTCCTCGACCGACTCGACCTTGCGCGAGACGCCGCTGTATTTTCCGGTCGGCATCAAGATCAAGTAGCGGCCCGGCAGCGAGATGTTCGTGCTGACGCGGGCGCCTTTTAGTCCGCGCGGTTCCTTGACGATTTGCACGAGCACGTCGTCGCCGCGATTAACTTTTTCACTGATCGTGAATCCGCTGCGGCCTTGCGTAATTTCGACGTCGCCGATATTGAGCGGTGTCTTGTTGATATCATCGACATACAAGAACGCATTGCGTCCAAGGCCGATGTCGATGAAACTGGCGCCCATTCCGGGCAGAACGTTTTGAACTTTTCCTTTGTAGATGGAGCCGATGACGCGCTCTTCGCGCTCGACATAGATCTCGCTCAGCGTGCCATCCTCAAGGATGGCCACCCGGTTTTCCCACGGGTCGCTGGAGATCAAAATCTCCGTTGACAAACTTTACCTAACCCTTTCAGGTCTATCTGAGCCGCGACTCGCGTGGTCGCAACGCGTCCCTTTATCGATCGTCCGCCATGGACGGCCGCTGCTCTCGCTTTCTTTAGGAAGCGGGGCGGCATGGACGAGGCTTCCGACATGCGAGCCCTGCGGGCTCTCTGACTCTAAACTTTCGAAATCTTACAACCGGCCGGACCACACAATTGGATCCGCATACCGGTTGGTGCCCGTTTCCCGGCCGCCTGAGAACGGACCTTTAATTGTATTGCGTTGAACGAACGCTCAACGCTGGCGTTCCAATTAGTATGCCGGCGGTGCGTAGACGTTGAGCGTCTGCGCCGGCGTTTTGCCGCCGTTGCGAAAGCGATGCGGCGCGCCTGCCGGCACGATCACGACATCACCCGCGCGCAAGGTCGCACGTTCCTCGCCGATCTCCGCCTCAATCTCACCCGCGATGACGTAGAGCACTTGATCGCTCTGCGCATGTTCGTTGCCTTTTTCGCCGCTTTCTTGTCCCGGCTGCAGCGTCATGACCGCAGCCTGCGTTTGCTTCGCGGTTTCGAGCACGGCAAAGAAATCTCGCCGCGAATTGGCATTGTGTTTCTGCATGAGATCCCTGTTCCCAATCGGATGCGGAAACTAAGCGTTGCCGAGCACGCCGCGGTCCTTCTGCGAGTAGATGTTCAGCAGAATGCCGATGGCGGCGTAGTCCGTCAAAATCGCCGAGCCGCCATACGACATAAACGGCAACGGAATCCCGGTGATCGGCATGATGCCGATCGTCATGCCGATGTTGACCATGATATGGAAGACGAGCATCGCGACCAGCCCGGCCGCAACAAGGTAGCCGAAGCGATCGCGCGCCACCAGCATCGTTCGGATGCCGCCGGCGATGATGCATGAGTAGAGAATCAGCAGCAGAAATGCGCCGGCGAAGCCGAATTCTTCCCCAAGCACCGTAAAGATAAAATCGCGCGAGTGTTCGGGAACGAAGTTCAACTGCGTCTGCGTTCCGTGGTGCAATCCTTGACCGAACCAGCCGCCGTTGCCGACCGCGATCTTCGATTGGTTCAGGTTGTAGCCGGCGCCCTGCGGATCGAGTTTTGGATTCAAGAACACCAGCAGCCGCGCTTTCTGGAACGGTTTGATGATGTTCGTTTTCAGCAAGAGTACGGCGCTGAGAACGAGCGCCGCAAAGTAGGCGCCGAAGTGCGCGAGCTTTGGCAAGCCAAAGTACAGTTGTGTCGTCAGGATGGCGAGAATGACGAGCGTCGTTCCCAAATCGGGTTGACGCAAGATCAGCAGTGCCGGAACGAGCGCTAAGACGAGCGGCAACCAAAGATCGATCAGAGTCTTGTATGTCCCCCGGCAAAGCGCGGCGGCAATTGTGATTGCCAAGAACAGCTTCGCCGGCTCCGACGGCTGAAATTGGCCAAGCGGCCCGAGCGAAATCCAGCGGACGGCGCCTTGCGCGTGATGCCCGGCAACCAAGATGAAGAGCAGCGCCAGCACGGTAACGCCGTACGCGATCGGCGCCCAGCGCCGCCAATTGCGGTAATCGACGTTCGACAGAAAGAGCATGAGCACGACGCCAAGCACCATGCTGAAGGCCTGCTTGCGATACTCGCCGGCAGAGGCGGCGCCGGCATGCAGATTCGCAGACTGAATGGTGATCAGTCCCAAGAGTGTGACAAGCACGCTGGCAATTGCAAGCGGCCAGTTGAAGTTGCGAATCCAAAGCCGCGTTGAGAGACTGATCGACGCCACGACGATTTATTCTAGCGACAAACTCTGCTCACCCTGAGCCAGCCTGCACTGAGCTTGTCGAAGTGTCGAAGGACAACCGTGATCGCGGCGCTTCGACAGCTCAGTCAGCGTCGCCACACGGCGAGTCGCTTAACTGGTCGAGGTGCGCCTGCGGCGCGGGACTAGGTGTCGTTTCGCCGACCGGAGCTGGCGTCGTTTCGCCACCGGCCGGCGCGCTCTCCGGCCGTCATTCGACGTCGTTCGCCCGCCGGAGTCGTCGCGTTGGGCAGCGTCGCGCTGGATGAGCTCGTTCGCTTGCGACGCCGGCGCGGACGCTTGGTTCCATCCGATGTGCGGTTCGACGAACGCGTGGCGCCATTCGCGCGCGTGGCGGGATGCATTGAAAGAATCGGCACGTTCGCAAGCATCGCGATCACCTTCTCGCGCTGCTCGAAGTTCAGCTCGATGTTTTCTTTATCGACCTCTACGTAGCGCGAAATCACGTCGACGAGCTCGCGCTTGAGATCGTCAACGAGGTTCGGCGCAAGCGCAAGATGGTCGGAGAGCAGAACGAGACGCAGCCGCTCCTTCGCCGTCGCGCTGGACCCGCCACGCCCAAAGAGCCGGTTGAAAAATTCGATCATCGGCGACCTCCAAAGAATGAACCCAATTTCGCGATCAACCCCGTTCGCGCAACGCTGACGTCAGGAATCGGAACATCGTCGCCGAGCATGCGGCCTGCAATCGCTCGATACGCTGCACCTGCTTTGGACGATCCGTTCAGCGCGAGCGGTTCCCCGCGGTTGGTCGCAACGATCACCTCCGCCTCATCAGCAATCACGCCGAGCAAAGGCAGACGAAGGATCGCGTTGACGTCCTCGACCGAGAGCATTTTGCCTTTCGCAACGAGCTGCGGCCGAACGCGATTGACAATGAGGCGCGGACGGAACCGATTGCCAAGCAAACCAACAACCCGGTCAACGTCGCGCACCGCGGAAACTTCCGGCGTGCAGACGACGATCGCGTCATCCGCGCCGGCAATTGCGTTCTTGAAGCCTTTTTCGATGCCGGCTGGACAGTCGATCAGCACGTAGTCAAAGCGGTGCGTCAACCTCTCAATCAATCCGCACATCGCCTGCGTATCGACGTCTTCTTTCTCCCGCGTCTGCGCCGCAGCGAGCAAACGCAATCGAGGCGAATGCTTGTCCGGCACCAGCGCGTCATCGAGTTCGACTTGCTCTTCCAGCACATCGAGCAAGTGATGTTTAACCCGGCTTTCGAGCCCTAAGACGATGTCGAGATTGCGCAAACCGACGTCTGCGTCGACCAGCACGACGTCGTAGCCGCGCTGTGCAAGCGCGCTTCCCAAGTTCGCGACCGTCGTCGTCTTTCCGACGCCGCCTTTGCCCGACGTAATGACAATCGCCGCACCGCGCCGCCGCTCAACCGGGGCGCTTTCGACCGCTTCTTGCTGCAGTTTGAGCTCTTGCATGTCAGCCTGCTTTCAATCCAGCGAGGAGACGATTGAAGAAGCCGCGATCTTCAAGGTTGGAAAAGGGAACGATCTCGCCTTGCAGCCGCCTCGCGATCTTGTCATAGATTCCGGCGAGCCGTTTCGAATTGTCGAGCACTAGCGGCTCGCCGCGATTCGTTGTGTCGATGACGTCTTCATCGTCGGGAACGATGCCGAGCAGTTCGGCCGAGAGAATTTCGCAGACGTCGTCTATCGAAAGCATGTCGCCGCTGCGCACCATTTCAGGACGGATGCGGTTGATCAGCAAGCGGACCGGCAAGCCTTTGGCGATCAACTTTCCGATGACGCGATCCGCATCTCGAATTGCGCTGACCTCTGGCGTCGTGACGATGATTGCTTCTTTGGCGCCTGCAGCGGCGCTCCGAAAGCCATGCTCTATGCCGGCCGGCGAGTCGATGAGCACGTAGTCCGCCATCAGCGCAAGCTGCTCGATGACCTCCGCCATCTGATCTTCACTGACGGCCTCTTTTTCACGCGTTTGCGCCGCCGGAAGCATGTGGAGCGACTCGAACCGTTTATCTTTGATCAACGCTTGTCGCAGCTGACAACGTCCTTCAACGACCTCGACCAAATCGAAGACAATCCGCTTCTCGAGTCCGAGAACGAGATCGAGATTGCGAAGGCCGATGTCCGCGTCGACGAGCACAACGCGTGCGCCGCGCTTGGCGAGCGCTGCGCCGACGTTCACCGTCGTCGTCGTCTTTCCGACACCGCCTTTGCCGGATGTAAGAACGATCCGCCGTCCGTTCATCGGTCTTTCTCCTCGGAGTCTGTCATCCGATCGTAGGGAACGATCGCGATTCGACCCTCGCGCACATGCGCGACTTCTGCCACGCCGTCGTTCGCCGTTTGCTGATCTGCCGCAATTAGGGTTGCAATACGCAACTGCGTCGGCTGCAGCCGCAACGCATAAACGCGTGCCTCCAAATCGCCTTGCGCGCCTGCGTGCGCAACGCCCCGCAGTGCCCCGAAAACCAGAATGTCTCCGCTTGCTACCAGCTCCGCACCGGGGTTAACGTCTCCGACCACGACGAGGTGGCCGACCTGATGCAGCGATTGTCCGCCGCGCACCGTGCCGATGTGATACTGGGTCGTGGGCTCACTCGAGGCGGGCGCCACGACGGGAGCCGCGCCCCCGATCGAACGGCGCGCCACCGGCGGCGTGAATTGCCTGATCGGCACGCCACTCGTGCGCCGGGCCGCGAGATCGGCCCGCGCGCCCGCGAAATCCGCGGCCAACGATCGAGCCGCTTCGGAAAGCACCGCTGCCGGCGGTCGAGGCCGATTGGCACGCCGGCGAGCAAGCACATCTGACTCGCCGACCGCTTCGCGGGGCTGAAAATCGAGTTCGGCTTCCAGGGCCACCGCTTCAACCTCGGCGGGTCCGCTGAGCGCCTCCAGAGAGATACCGAAGACCGCAAGCGCCGCGCGAAGGGTATCGACTTGCAGTCGGTCGGGGCGAGGTTGCGCGAAGACTGCCGTCGCTGCGGTGCCCGAGTAGAATCCGGGGTTGGCCCCAAGCCGGTCCTCCAGCTCGCCTAACGCCTCATCAAAGGGGCGCCCGCTGAAATCGAGCTCGATCCCACGGCCCTTTCCGCGCAGCACCGCCATGCGAAAGGCCGGTTCAAAGGGCTCCTAGCGCCACCCTTTGCCACTCACAAGTGGTTCACAGTTTCTAGGCATTATCCACAGAAACTGCACAATGCAGGGCGCCCGTAACGCAACGCTTGGGTCGCCCGTTGTCGTAAGTACGTACTGTAACTTGGTGCCGTGGCCAGGGGTAAGGACAACTTGAATATGATTCGTCGGCTCATTCCAATTGCGCTGATCGTCGCGCTTTTCAGCACCGCGATTCCGGCGCCCGCACTCGCGCTTTCAACCGCCGGTGAGATTCAGCTCGGCAAACAGGCCGATGCTGACATCGTGCAAGGTAATGTCGTTGAAGACGATCCGCTGCTCAATAAGTGGGTCCGTTCCATTACCGACAAACTGTGGACGGAAGTCGCGCGCAAAGATGTTCCCTACAACGTCAAAATTCTCGACGACAGCTCGATCAACGCGTTCTCGACGCTCGGCGGATATATTTATGCCGACGAAGGTTTGCTCGATTTCGTGCAATCGGATGACGAGCTCGCCGGCGTTCTCGGTCACGAAACGGGACACATCGAGCGGCGTCACGCGGTAACGCTGCAAGCGAAGGCGCAGGGCATCAACTTGCTCTTTGCAATCGCTTCGCTCTTCTCGCCGCTCGTCTACCGCTTCGGACAGATCGCCGAAGCCGGACTGATGGCGAAGCTCTCGCGCGTCGACGAATTACAAGCCGACCAATACGGTTTAATGCTCATGTCGCGTGCGGGCTATGACCCGGACGCAATGGTCACGTTCATGCAGCATTTGGGAACGCTCGACAAAGAGCGCCCGGATTTGTTCACCAAGTATCTTGAAGATCACCCCGAGCCGGATAAGCGTGTTGGACATCTCCTCGGCTATCCGCAGCTCGATCCGACGAAGGTCACGACGGATGACAGTTTGGCGGCTGCCGTGCACGATTTCGATACCGCACGCTACAGCGTCGCGCGCATTCAATTCGAGAAAGTTCTCAAAACGCAGCCGGACAACGCGCAGGCCCTGCTCGGCCTGGGTCAATCGCAATTGGCCTTAGGCTTCGTCAACAAGAGCGAGCAAACGCTTGCGGAAGCCGCGCAAAAGGGCAACCCGCAAACGCGCCAAGCCGCGCTCAACCGCATGGCTGCGCTGCGCAACATGGAGCGCCGGCGAACGATCCTGACGCAGCCGAGTCTTGCATCCCTGCACGCGCAACTCGAGGAGGCAAGCTCGAATCTGAACCGTGCCGGGACGGAAGTCTCCGCGCGGAGCGAGGCCGGTCGCGATCAATTAAAGTCGATGCAAACCCGGTTGCAGAGTCTCTCGTACGAGATTCCGGACTTCAGCCGCGTCGACATTCGCCGCGGATCGCGCTTAGAAACCATCGTCAAAGATCTTGAATCGATGGCGCGCTCGATCGATAGCGCGCTCGATCACACGCATACGGTGCTGACGAATCTCGGATCGCTCGAACGCAATAAGGAAGGCGGGGTCCTCAAGGACAGCGCCGATATGTTGCACGAGCTGCAGGCGCCGCTCGCACAGTCGCCGATGACCGCCGAATCAATAGCCCTGCTTCCGTCGTACCCCCGTATGCTCACGGAAGTGAACGCTGCGAGCAGCGACATGATCCGTTCTGCTGATGCAAGTCGAGCGGCACTTGCGCTGACCGACGTCGCGATGGGTGACCTCGACGAATTCCTCAAACAACTGAACCGCGTTCAATTGGATGCCTTCGGTGACATCAATCAAACGGATTATAACAATATCGTTCCGGTGATGAAGAAAGCGAACGATTCGCTGAACGCCGCCGCGGTTGCCGCATCGCAATCGTCGCAGCTGTACAACATGGCGCGTTCACGCCAACTGGAGACGCGCGTGACGATGCTCGGCGTAGGAACCTCGCCGGAGCGTTATGCGACGCTCCAGAAAGCGCTCGAGCAGCGCCTGGGCTCATCCGGCATCGACTACAGCACGATGCTGCATCGTGGCCTCACGCCCGGAGAGGTGACGGCTGCGTCGATCGTTGCCGCCGACACGAACTCGACTCCAGGGCAAATTCTTCAAGAGGCGTCTGCATCGCATCGATCGATCGTGGACGTTGCAAACAATCGTGGCATGCACACGCAAGCACTCGAGATCTTCCTCGGCCTTGTCTATCTCGACTATACTGACGATCCGCAGAAAGAACTGCATGGCGGGTAAGAGAGGCTAAGTGGCAGCTACGCTCGGCGCAGGCGACCTGCTGCGGCTCGTCCGCAGCGGTATCGACGTGCGCGCGGTTCGCGCGCGCACGCGCAAGCCGTTTCGATTTCTGCTCTGCGGTGATCCGGCGCTCGTCGCCGCATTTCGCGCGCTGCTGCTCGCCGGACATGACGACGGGATCGTGCCCGTCGAGGCGGCGGCAACCTTAGAGACGATCGATTCCGCGAATCCACCGGTGCTCACCGAGGAAGCACGCTGCATCGTTTATTTGGGCCGACGCGCTGATTTGGCCGCCGCCCACTTCGCCGCATTAGCGGCGGCGCGGCTCCCGATCTTCGCGATCGTGATCGATGAGGACGCACAGGCGAGCGGCCCGCAGGCGCCACCCGCGCGCGGCAACCTGGGGTGAGTACGTCGTTGCTGCGATCTCCCGCGACGCCCTGAGCGGGCGCGTGTTTCCACATCTCATCGAGGTGTGCAAAGGCGTCGAAATCGCGGTCGGCCGCAGTCTACCGGCATTGCGCGAAACCGTCGCTGCGAAATTGACGCGCGACGCCGCCAATAACGCGTTGAAAGTTGCGCTAGCAAGCGCGGTCGTCGACCATGTGCCGATCTTTGGAATCGTGCTCGGAGCAATCGCCTCTGCCGGCGACACGGTCGCCATCACGGCACTGCAGATGATGTTGATGCTGCACATCGAGTCGGCATACGGCAAGGATCCAGATCTCGGACGGGCGTGGCAACTCTTGCCGGTGGTCGGCGGCGGGCTCGGCTGGCGCATGCTCGCGCGTGAGCTTTCCGGTTTCATTCCCGTGGCGGGCATCGCGATCAAAGGAGCAATCGCATACGCTGGAACGATTGTCGTCGGTGAAGGCGTGACGTTCTACTACGAACACGGGCGGCACATGTCGGGCAATCAGGCAAGTGCGATCTACGAGCGCACGAAGAGTGAGGCGATCGCCTTCGCGCGCGACCTGCTCGACCGCTTTCGTAAGCGATAAGCGAAGCCTTTGACGCGATCCATCTAGCGCCGCGCAGCGCGGCGTACCGCAACGCCGTTGGCGCAGTGGAAAACGGCTTCCCCCGATGGGTCCTACCGTTTAGCGCCGTTGACGTTTCAGATCTAACCCGAGCGGCAGAAGCGCTCAATGTCAAGGAAAGCGACGTCATTGTCGATCTCGGTTGCGGCAGCGGCGGAACGAGCCTTTGGCTTGCCGAGTGCACGGGCGCAGATCTGGTCGGCGTTGATTTCTCGGATGTCGCAATCCAAAACGCGAGGGCGCTCGCAAAGGAGCGCGGCATGGCGAAGCGCGCGCGATTCATTGTCGCCGATGCGTGCCATACTGATCTCGACGACGAAGTGGCCGATGCCGTGATCAGCATCGACGCGGTGATGTTCTGTCAAACGGCGCCGCTCGTTGCAGAACTCACCCGTCTGCTCAAAAGGGGTGGACGCGCCGTTCTCATCGCGGCCGAAGCCATCTCGCAAGAAGCTCCCGAATCTTTGTCTCGCGACTACAAGCCGGTTTTGACTGCATACGGGTTCGAGGTACTGGAATATCGGGAGCTCGAGGGTTATCGAGGGCGTTTGCTGCAGTTGTATCGCGGATTAGATCGCTATGCCGGCGAACTCCGGCGAGAGATCGGCGTCGGCGCCGACTACTTGCTCGCTGAAGCACACAAGTGGTTGGAGCGCGAGCATTTGGCGCCGCGCGTTCGCGAAGTCTTTGTCGTGGCGCGTCGCTAAGGGTTTAGGCCGCCGAGATTTTCGATCAGCGCTTCATCGTCGAGCGCCGCAATCTGCTCCCCGACACGATTTCGAAAGACGCCGGCGATCTGTGCGGCCAAAGCGCGGCGCTGCATCGGCGCAAGCGCCGATCGGCGATCGATGAAGCGATTGATGAGCGACCGTTCGTCTTCAGATAGTCGAATTTCGGACGAGGCGCGCAACGGCAGAGAGGGGACTTGAATGCGCGCGTCGCGCACGACGATCGTGCCCGCCGCAAAATCGCCGAGGCGCTTATTTTGTGCGGAGAGCAGCGCGCTGAGCGCGCTAATGGCATAAAATCCGAGTCCCACTTCCAGCACGCGCACCAAATTTCGAACGACCGAGCTGATGAAGTCGACTGGGAATCCGCCGTCACGTACGACGCGGATTCCGATCAAACGTTTGCCCGGGGTTTGGCCGTTCCAAGCGATTTCAAAGATGATGAAATACCCGAAGAACAAGAGGAAACCGAGCAAGACCAGCGTGGCGATCGCGAGCGATTCGACGGTGCGCCCCGAGGATGCCCGCAGCGATTCACCGCCGAATCGCAGTGCGAACGCCGTCATTGCCCAGAGCAGCGCGATCGCACAGATGAGTTGGATCAGCATGTCCACCGTGACGGCCAAAAACCGGCTCCCTAAGCCGGCAAGTTCGTAGTCGAACGCAATGCTCTCGGGCGTGCGAACAGCAATCGTCCGGTCCATGGCGAAATAACGTTCGGTACGATGACCGAAGCACCGCCGACAGGATCCGGCAAACGATGATCGCGCTCATCGGCGGCATTGCAATCGGCTTCTTGCTCGGCGCGCTAATTGCGCCGAAAATGACGCGCGGCTTTGAGGAACGGATGTCGCCGTCACGACCCCAGAAAACGGCAGGTTCGACGTCTTTTACTGGTCCGATGGGTGCCGAAGGCGGTGGCTTCGACGGCGAACCGCTCGAATAAGAGCGTTTGACCGAATCGCGATTTCTCGAGCGACGCCACGGGGCGTGGGAACGTCTCGAACTATTGGTCCAGCGTGCCGGGTCGCACGGGCTGCGCCGGCTCTCCGCCGATGAAGTAACCGAACTTGGGCGACTCTATCGCTGGGTCACATCGGACCTCGCCTTTGCGCAGGGCCATCGCTTCGATCTGCGTCTGATCGCCTATCTGAATCGTCTCACCGCGCGGGCACATGCCCAAGTCTATCGCGGAAGTGTTGCCAGCGGACGCGAGCGCGTCAGTGAATTCTTCTGCGCGGCGTTCCCGAACGAATTTCGCCGCTCATTTCTTTTCATCGGCTTGTGCGTCGTCATCACGGCGTTGACGGCGATCATCGCGTTTGCCGCCATCTCCGCCAATCCCGAGCGCGCGCTCGCAATGCTTCCCTCGGGTACCGTGCCGCCGCACATTCAGAAGAGTCTGCACGATTCGAACTTCAATTTCAAACCGGACGAAGCAGCGACGATTTCCGCAATGATCATTGTGAACAACATTCGTGTCGCCGTGATCGCCTTTGCCGGCGGAATGACGCTCGGGATCTGCACGCTGTGGATTCTTCTCATGAACGGATTGATGCTGGGCGGTGTTGGCGCACTCTTTACGGGCGCAGGGTTCGGGTACGATTTCTGGGCGACGATCGCTCCGCACGGCGTCATCGAATTGACCGCGATTCAAGTCTCCGGCGGTGCGGGTTTGCTGCTGGCGGCGGCAATCTTATTTCCCGGCCGGATGCGCCGAGCAGATGCTTTGCGTCTGAACGGCAGGCGCGCCGGCATCTTGATCACGGGTGTTTGCGCGATGCTGTGCGTCGCGGGAGCGATTGAGGCGTTCTTTTCACCGCTACGCTTCTCGCCGAGCGTACGAATCGCAGTGGGCGCGATTACGGCCATTTGCGTTTTGCTGTATTTCGGATTCGCCGGCAGAAAGCCGCAAGCTACAACAGACCCCGCCCTTTGACGTCGAGGTACGCGTCGATCAGCGCGACGGTCAGATTCGAAGCCGGAACATCGATCACGCGCACGCCCGCACGCGTTAGGACGGCAGAGGCGGAACGGCGTTCTTCGGCCAGAGTCGCCGCAACGGCACCCCGATAGACGTCACTTGGTTCCCGCGGCGCGGCGCGGAGTGCTTTCTCGATCGCCGCATCGCTCATCAAGACGCAAACGACAAAGTGCCGCCGCGCAAGCATCGTGATGTCAAGCAAAATCGCGGCCGCGGAAACCGGATCGAACATATCGGTGAAGAGGATAATCAAGCTGCGTTTTTGCACGTGGCTGCGCAAGTAGAGAAAGGCCCGTGCGTAGTCCGATTCCTCAAAGCGCGGTTCGAGGTCATAGAGTTTCTGCGATGCCGCAACAAGGCCGCGCCTTCCCGAGCGCGGCGCACTGGCGGCGATAATCTGATTTGCGAAGGCGACGAAACCGATCTTATCGTTGGCCAGATTCGCGATTGTCGCGACTGAAAGCGCAGCCGTGATTGCGTAGTCGAGCTTGCGCTGGCTCTCGATGCGTGCCGTCATTAAGCGGCCGCAGTCCAGAAGCAGCATAACGTTTTGCGAGCGTTCCACGTCGTAGTGCGTTACGATCAATTTTCCGCGACGGGAACTCGCTTTCCAATTGATCGCTCGAAATTGATCGCCGTCTGTCCACTCGCGCAGGCTCTCGAGCTCTGTGCCGACGCCTCGCAGGCGCATCTTGCGCAGTCCCGCCTCGATCAGCCGATTGCGGGCGTGCAGTTTTCCATATCGCTCTACCAGGGAGAGATCCGGATAGATGCGGATTCCGCAGCTCAGATCGACGCGCAGACGCCGGCGGAACAGCCCAATGCGGTTCTCGTACCAGAGATAGACTGCCCCAAGTTGCGCGGGTCCGCGCCGGCACGGTAAGACGGCGCGCTCAAGCTCAACGCTCGAACGCGGCGGCACTTCGCCGGTGACCTCATCCTCGAGGATCTCGAGGTTCGCAACCGGCGTCTCCAACAAACCGATCCGGCACAGCGCGTTCGATTCGTTGCGGACGACGTACCGTAAAGCCGTCGCCACGCGCATCGAAAAGTGCTGCGCATCGAGGCGTTCTACGACGATCGCAGCGCGGCGTGGACCAATGCCGGCGTCGATGCAAAGCAAGATCAAGAGCGCCAGCAACGCGAGCGCGCCCAACCACAACGCGGCGGCGCTGATGCTCCCGAGCGCTATGACCGTGGCGCAGGCTGCCAGCGCCCAAAAACACCGCGGACCGAACCACGCGCGCAGCCACGGTGTGCGCATCGTTCTAAGAGGCCGCGGGTGCGGCTTCCTTCGCGTCCTTTGGAACCGTGACGCTCTTTAAGATCCCGTCGACGACCTCCGTCGCGGTCAGCCCTTCGATCTCCGCATGCGGATGCACGATTAAGCGGTGTGCCAGTACAATTTGCGCGACGTCCTTGACGTCGTCCGGCGTCACGAAATCTCGCCCGGCGATAGCCGCCGCGCCCTGCGCGGCTACCAACAAGGTCAGCGCGGCACGGGGGCTTGCGCCGAGGGCGACATGCTGCGATGTCCGGGTCGCCGTAATGATATCGAAAACGTAGCGTTGCAGCGATTCCGCGACATGGACTGCGCGTACGGCACGCTGCGCATCAAGAATTTCCACAGCGCTCGTCACCGGCGCGAGACCCGAGCGCTCGAGATCGCGCGCATCAAATCCGGCCACGCCACGTTCCAGCAGATTCAGCTCTTGCGCTGTGCCGGGGTAACCGGCCGGAATCTTCAGCATGAAACGATCGAGCTGCGCCTCGGGCAGCGGATAGGTTCCCTCGTATTCGATGGGATTTTGCGTTGCGCACAACATGAACGGCATCGGGAGCGCGAGTGGAACACCGTCAATCGTGACTCGGCCTTCCTCCATCGCTTCAAGCAATGCGGATTGCGTCTTTGGCGGCGTGCGGTTGATCTCGTCAGCGAGAACGATATTGGCAATGATCGGTCCAGGACGCATGACGAACTCTGCGGTCTTTGGATTGAAGATCGTCGTCCCGACGACGTCAGCCGGCATGAGATCCGGCGTAAATTGTATCCGCCGAAATTCCAGACCGAGCAGCAACGAAAACGCCCGCACTAAGAGCGTCTTGCCCGTGCCCGGGACACCCTCGATCAGAACATGCCCTCGGCCAAAGAGCGCGATTTGCAGCGCGAAAGCGCTGCGGTCTGAACCGACGAGGACGGTGCCGATGGCGATCGTCAGACGTTCGGCCAACGCGCGCACCGATTCGCTCATACGCCGAACTCCTTGTCCAGTTTCGCGCAAAGTACGCCCGCACGCAGCAACTGGGCGCGCGATGGATTGTCGACTCGTTGGAGATGATCCAGTTCGATGAGCTGGGAACGAATCGGAGCGCGCTCGATCTGTTCGAGCAGCGCGCTCATCTCCGTTCGCTCCGAGAGACCGACCGCGCGGCGAATCGCTCGCAACGTGAACTGCGCCCGATCGTGCAGCACTCGTTGAGCGGCTCCGGCATGTTCGAGCAGGCGGGCCATCGCCGTTAAGTACGCTGAAGAATCAGGCGCATCCGCTTGCGGCGCTTGCAACGGCGGCGCGAAGCGCACGATATTGCCAATCAGCGAAAGCAACAGAATGAGAGCCGCTATATACACCGCATCGCGCGCAGGCGCAGGCAAGGCCGCCCACAACGAATTGCCGCTCGTATAGCCGTGAATTGCTTCGTCGAATTCCACGCCGCTCGGCGCAAGCAAATTAAAGGCGAAGCGCGCGTTGTCATCTTCACTTAAACGCTGGTTGCCGAAGATTGACGGATCGGTGATCGCAACAACGCTGCCGCGGCCGAACCGGTACTCGATCGCCACCATGCCCTGCCCCGTCACGAGCAGCGGCAGCGCTTTGGGCGCCGCATCAAGACGAAAGTCAGCCGCAAAGCTGCCCTTCACCGCATGAACGCCGGCACTCACCGGCAGCCTCGCAAAAGGCACCGCTCGCTGGAGCGCAGCCACGCTGCGACTCGCCGGGATTCCGAGCAATGTGTCGCCCTCATCACCATACGGCGGCGAAAGAACGATCAGTCGTCCGCCGCGCAGCACCCAATCTTTCAAGGCAATGACGTCGTTGCGTGCCAAGCCGCCGCCGGCCAAAGAACCATAAGGCACCTGCGCGATCAAGAGGGCGGACGAAACGCCTTGCAACTGCAAGTGCGAGCGCTCAAATCGAGCAACCGCCACGCCTTCGGCGCGCAGCATTTGATAGAGCGCGGAATACCCTGACGGTCCATAGTCGAACGTGGAGGGCGTTGAAGTGCGCGCCGATCCGCCTTCTTGCGCGCGCATCAGAGCAAGTGCGAGAAAGAGGAGCAGCGCCCCGGCGCCCGCCACAACGTCCCAGCGCAAACGCAGACGTTTCATGTTTGGACGAGTCCTTCTAAGCGGCGATATGCGCCAAGCGAGCGCTTCCAATCGTCCTGCTGGAGCGGCCGTTCAGCGTACACTGCGCGCGTCAAATCGTCGGTCAACTCGTCGAACGGTACGCCCAATCGCGCATCTGCTGAGCCGATGCGCCGGCTCATCTCCCGCGCCGTCTCGCTCGCTCGGCCATCGAATCGCTTTTTCACTGTGAGCAAGGCGACGGCAGCCGAAAACAGCTGCGCAACGGCGAGCGCGTAGTTGCCTCGTTCTGCGGTGCGGATGCTCGCATCGAGCAAGCTGGACGGATTATCAGGAACCTTTAGCGGAACGGCGACTTGCTTCAAATGGGAGCGTCTGCCGTAAAGCCAAATGATGCGCCCGAGCAACGCAACGAAGATAAGAATGCTCAAGACCAGGAGCACATCTGCTATTCCGCGATTAAGCCGTGCCGGTAGCCTCGCGCGTCCGAAGAGCGCGCGCATAACCCGTGACCACCGTTCGCCCAACCATTCGATGGCGCGTTGCCACCATGGGCGCGGATATGGCCGCGCCGGCTGTGTGAATCTGTAGAGACGAGCGTTGCTCAAAATACGGCGCGCGAGTTGCCGTGGATCTTGGGCCGGCGAATTGGTTAGACGGCGCCCCTCTTCACGGGTGAGATTGGCGCGGGTTTGCGCGAACCGTTGTTGCGCCATCAGACGGTTGCGGGGATTTTTCATTTGCGCGATTGCACGTTGGTTCGCGGCGATCCAGTGCTGCACGGAAAGCTCACTTCTTGCTTGCGCGGCGACGGCGCCCCACGCGATCGCGGCGACGAAGGCCGCGCCGGCGAAACCGCGGTTCAGCTTCGAAACGGTCAGCGTGAAGCAGCGACTTGTGTCGCCATCAGTGCAAGGTCCCTGCCCTCACGGCGAGCCCGCAAATCGAAATAATACAGGACGACAATCAGTATGCTGAAGCCGAATTGCATGAGGGAGGCGATCGCAGCAATCAAAATCATCGGAATGCCGGTGTGGAGCAGATAGAGCAACCCGAAACCGGCCGCGTAGGCGACGATGGAAAAACCCACCCCAACGGCCGCGTCAATCAAGCCCACGAGCAGTGAGCGCCACAGCGATCCACGATTGAGCACTCGCTCGAGACCCGCTGCAAATGCGTGCGGCGCATTGCCCGCTTCAACGATGAACGTAACAAATCCGATGCTCGTTGCGATAAAGCCGACCATCAAGATGCCGAGCCAAATGGTCAGCACGAGAATGCCGAGCACAACGCTCACGACGATGGTGTGCAGAACCAGAACCGTAAGCAAGGTCAGCAGCGTCAAGCCGATGTAGCCGGCGAAAAACAGCGCCCCGAGCAAGAAGGACGCCATGATGAAAAAGAGCCATACGCCCAGCCACCGTCGCAACGCAAAACGAACGGAATCGCGAAACGACGGCGTTCTGCCTTCCGCCAGTTCAGCCGCCGCGTGCGTCAGCGCTGCGGCCGCCAACGGCGCGGCGATGATCCAAACGAGGAACTCCAGCAAGGCGACGGCATCAACGCGCTGCAGGATGCCCACATCGCCTGCAACGTCAGGCGGTTTTCCCGGAGAGCTAAAGACCTTTCCGAGTATGCTCGCATACTGTAGCCAAAAGTCTCCCATCAGCGACTGCGCAAGCGTTAACGGAACGTAGAGCACCGCCGTCAATCCGCAAAACAGCCAGAAGTTCCGCACGAATAACGTTACGGCGCGATCTAACAACTCGCCGATCGAGAGCGGACGCAGCACAGCCGGCGATTCAGGTGCGGCGATCAATGTGCGGCCGTTTCTTGAGGGTCGCACGACCTCCTTGACTAACCTTTGAAGTTCATGCCGCGTATCGGAACCCTGCAGTCGATCTGGCGTTATCCGGTCAAGAGCCTGGCTGCCGTTTCGTTATATGAAGTCCAAATCGACGACGACGGCATCCCGCGCGATCGAGCGCAAGCGCTGATCGTTCGCGACGGGCATGCGCGGGCCGGCAAGGCGTACCGCGGCAAGGAGCACAATCTGCTGCATACGACCGCCGAAATTGAGCGCGCGCGATCGTTCGCCGCAGCTAAAGGCGTTATGGTCGAGGCAAAGTCGGAGCAGCCGCATTATTTTGACTGCGCTCCGATTTCCCTCATCTTCGATCGATGGCTCGATGAGGCATCGGCCCTCGCCGGCTACGGCCTCGAGGCGTTACGGTTCCGGCCGAACCTCTTTGCACGTGCCGAAGGTGACGTTCACCGCGATGAAGCGTCGCTGACCGGCGCAACCTTGCAGATCGGCTCGACGCGGTTGCGGGTGCGTGAACCGATCGAACGCTGCGTCACGCCGACCTACGATCTGCGCACCGGGGAATCCGATCCGAATGTTTTGCGTACCATCACCGATCGTCGCGCCGCCTGCCTGGGCATCTACTGCGATGTCACGCGGCCTGGTTCTCTCGCGATCGGCGACTCGATCGACCTTCAGTAGAGTGCAACGGCCGTGCGCGCGTAGCGCAAACCGTCGAAGACATCTCCCATAAAAACGGTGTCCCAGAAACGAAGCGATGCTCTCTCGGCGTTGCGCGGCAGACGAAAGCGCGGATGCGCCAACGCACTTGTTCCGGCCTCCAACTCGATCGAATCATGCGAGAAAGGACGGTAGGTGCGCCCGCGCTCATCAACAATGTAGGCGGTCCCGTCTCTCCAAACATACGACACGCGCTTCGCACGGTTGTCGACGCGCAACGCGACCTCATAAATTGTGGCGGACCGATTTTCGTACTTCTTTACGCTTTCCACGGTGTACGTGAAGTCGTCATGGACGATCGTGGTACCGCGAGGCACGGTACGCACTTGCGCCTCCGCAAATAACCACGAACAGATGACCAGCCCACATACGATCAAGGCCAGCGAGCGCCACATCAGCCTTACTCCGTAAGCAGTTGTGCCGGGCGCACTTTCGATCGCTCGGCATCGGCCGCCTGAACGAGTTCGCACGATTTCCTCCAACGCATCGATGTACGCCAGGAATCGATCGCGGCCGCGTCCGGTAATGCGGACGATCGTTTGCGGCCGCCCTTTGCCGGTCTTACGCGACATCTCGATAATGCCGAGTTCGGCCAACGCATGGAGATGCCGATTGAGATTGCCGTCGGTTAATCTGCATGCGGACTGAAGTTGACGAAAAGAAAGTCCATCGTCTTCTGCAACGAGTGCGCTGCAGATCGCGAGCCGGCCGCGCTCGTGAAAAACTTTCTCGAGACTAGTGAACGCGATCACGAGCGACCAAGAGGGCGATGATCAATTGGGCAATGCCGAAGCCGGCGGCTGGAATCCAGCATTGCAAGCTGATTGCTGCCGGGACGAAGAGCAGCAAGGCACCGATTGTAACGAAACCGCCGGCGATCGGAAGAACCCCGCGGGGGACCGTTAAACGCGATGCGAACAGACCGACGCCGTAACATCCGAACCACACTCCGGGCAAGAGTGCAAACTCCTGCACGCGCAAGAGCGCGAACGAAAGCGCGGCGCCGAGAATGATTGCCGGCAAAATTGAAAGTCCGACCGTTCGCGTCTGCCAGCGTTCACGCGCCGACGCGTCGTTCACGAACCACTGTGCGATCGCGCCGTAATTGACTACCATAGATGCCGTGCAGCAGACGAACCAAATCGCAAAATAGACGCTTCCTTCGCGCGGTGTCGTGGGCGTTCCGATGAGAACCGCTTGAACCGCCCCGGCGACAAGCGCAAACAGTCCGCTCATCGCGGCCGCGAGCGCTGAGTACCCGCGAAAGCGCTGGGCGGCGGCAAGTCGCTCCCGCACCTCCGCGATGTCCGCGAGCGCACGTTCGAGTTCAGTCACGATAACTTTGTATCACAAAGGAAAGCCGGCGTCGAGCCGCTAGAGCGCCCGGCGGCCCTCGAGCGCCTTCGCCAACGTTAGCTCATCCGCGTAATCCAAATCGCCGCCGATCGGCAACCCATAGGCTAACCGCGTCACGCTGACCCCTAGCGGTCCCAGCAAACGCGCCAGGTAAATGGCAGTCGCCTCGCCTTCCGCATTCGGATTGGTGGCAAGAATGATCTCCTGCGGCGTCTCGGAGCCGATCCGCTCCACCAGTTCCTTGACATGCAGTTGCGCCGGCCCGATACCGTCCATCGGCGAAATCAAGCCGCCCAACACGTGGTAGCGCCCGCTGTACGCGGACGTCCGCTCTAACGCAAAGATGTCTTTGGCTTCCGCGACGACGCAAATCAGTCGCGAATCGCGGCGCGGATCCGTGCAAAACGGACACGGATCTTCTTCGGTGATGGAAAAACATCGGGAGCAGATTCGCACGCGATCTTTGACCGCGACGATCGCATCCGCCAACGCTTGCGCTTCTGCACGCGGGCGATTTAAGAGATAAAACACCAATCGCGCTGCAGTCTTTGGACCGACGGTCGGCAGTTTGCTGAACTCATTGATAAGCGACAGCACCGGACCGGCGAGCGAACCCGCGCGCCGCTTAGGCTCGGCAGCCGCCTCGGTGTGCGATTCGCTCGATAATGCCAAAGGTTACAAGCCCGGGATGCCCAGACCGCCCGTTAAGGCGCCCATGCGGCTTTCCGACGCGGCGCGCGCTTTCTGCAGTGCATCATTGAAGGCCACGACGATCAGATCTTCGAGCGTCTCAGCATCGTCCGGATCGATGGCATCCTTTGAGAGGGTCACCCGTTTAACGTGGTAGTCGGCAGTCATTTCGATTGTGACCGCGTTACCAGCCGCTGCACCCGTGACGACTGTGTTTGCAAGCTCTTCTTGCGCCTTGCTCATCTCTTGCTGCATTTTGCGCATCTGCTGCATCAACCGCGCTTGATTCATCGCCTTATCGTATCCGTTCGCTCGCGTATTGCAGCAGATCGACCGGCGCCTCAGGTTCGCTCGCCGCAGTATCTTCCGGCGCCGGAGCCGGACCGCGGGCCTTGCGCTGTCCGACAATATTGACGCGCGTTGAGGCGCCGAGCACATCATCGAGTGCGCTTTCGATCAGCGCTTGATGTTCGCGCAGGATCTCCGCCTCGTAATCTTTGCTCAAGCGGATCGTCAAGACATTATCCTCGACGGACTCCAGCGCGGCATGCGAGAGCGGGATGGCCAGCGATTGGCGTTCGGTTTCGATTCGCGTACGAACGGCGGTCCAGCTCGCCTTGACTTTTTGCAATGTCGCCGAGGCATTCTGTTTCTTCACAACGGCGACCGGAGCGCTTCTTGGTGGTTCGGAAGCCGCATGCGCAGGCGGCGGTTGAGTTCGCCTTTGTTCGAGCGCGCTGACGCGTGCGGACAAAGCGTCGAGCGTTGGATCCTCAGCAATCAGGATGAAGCGCAGCAGCGCGCTCTCGAGTTCGAGCCGCGGATGACCGGAAGCGCGCGACGTCGCGAGCGCTTCGGTCATCAGGCGTAATGCGCGAATGACCTGCACCTGGGTCGTCTGAGCGGCGCGGCGTATCGCAGCTTCGGCATCATCCGCCGGCAGATCTTGCGCGAGCAGATCCGGATCGATCCGCGCGACAAGCAGGTTGCGCATTTCGCCGATCAACGTTCGATTCAGGACCTGCAGATCGACGCCAGCCTCGCTGGCCTCATCGATGGCCTTGAGCGCGGCGCCTGCATCGCGCGCTAACATTTGGTCCAAAATTCGACCCGCATAGGCGCGGCCCGTGATGCCGAAGGCCACGTCGATCGTCTCGGCGGTGACGCGCCCATCGGCAAAGGCAGCGGCTTGCTCAAGCATCGTTAAGGCATCGCGTAAGCCGCCGTCCGCCCGATACGCGATCGCCCCAAGCGCCGCATCGTCGATCTCAATCTTCTCTCCCGCTGCGATTTCACGCATCCGTTCGATCATCACGGGCACGGAAATGCGGCGAAACGCATAGCGCTGACAACGCGAGAGAATCGTCGGCGGAAGCTTTTCGGGCTCCGTCGTGGCAAGAATGAAGACGGCATGCTCCGGCGGCTCCTCGAGCGTCTTCAGGAACGCGTTCGCGCCTTCTTTGGTCAGCATGTGCGCTTCATCGATGATGTAGATCTTCTTGGACATCATCGCCGGCGCGAATTGTACGGCTTCACGCAAATCGCGAATTTGCTCGATGCCGCGATTGCTTGCGGCATCCAATTCGACGACGTCCATCGCTCTGCCGTTGAGGATCGCAAGGCAATTCTCGCACGTGTTGTCCGGCGTCGGCGTGGATCCGTGGACGCAATTAAAGCAGCGCGCGAGGATTTTCGCAGCCGAAGTCTTACCGGAGCCGCGCGGTCCGGAAAAGAGGTAGGCGTGTGAGAGCCGGCCCGTTTCAAGCGCGCTGGTGAGGGTGCGAACGACGGCGTCTTGGCCGACGAGCTCCCCAAATGTCTTGGGACGCCAGGTGCGATAAAGCGACATCGTTTCAGTATACCGACTCAGTCATAGGTTTGCACCAAATTGCCGTTTTGGTGGCGGTCCGGGGGCTCGCTTAGGAGGGGCACGACGCAGCGGCGACGAAGCGGCGGCATGACTATAAAGCTATGGCTGAGGCGGTGCACTACAACCCTGAAAGTTGCTTAGAATATTCGCCGGGCCTTTCTTTGGGGTGCAACCGGCAGCTTTCTTCGGACGTTTATTGGAATAGGGCGCGGGTATAATCGTGCTGGAGTTGCGTTTCGTTATCCACAACGAAGAAACGCCTCAGCAATAGCGCTTATGAGTAAGCGGGATGGTTTCATTGGATTTTCGAGCTGCTCTTCACGACAAGTTCGGTTTTGACTCTTTTCAACCGGGCCAAGAAGAGGTCGTGCGCCGGGTCGTTGCGGGGCAGGACTGCCTTGCGATCTTAGCGACCGGGGCCGGCAAGAGTTTAACGTACCAGCTCCCGGCATTGCTGCTGGATGGGACGACCGTTGTCGTCAGTCCTTTGATTGCACTGATGAAAGATCAATGCGACATGCTGCGCGAGCTTGGAATCAAAGAGGTCGTCGCATTCAATTCGACGCTCTCGGAAGACCAGGAAGCGGCTTCCCTGGAACGCCTGGGCAGCGGCAAAATCAAGATCGCCTTCGTCACGCCCGAGAAGCTTGAGGATGAGGGCTTCGTCGCACTTCTGCGCTCGCTGCGCGTCCCGCTTTTCGTCGTCGACGAAGCGCACTGCATCAGCCACTGGGGGCACGATTTTCGGCCGGCATATCTGGCGCTCGGCGCGATCATCGAACGCCTTGGGCATCCCACCGTCCTCGCATTAACGGCGACGGCGACGCCCGCGGTTCGCGAAGACATCTTGCATCAGCTCGGCATTCCACAGGTCAAGCCGGTCGTCAAAGGATTCGACCGACCAAATCTTCGCTACGAGGTACGGCGCGCTGAAAGTGAGGCGCACAAACTGAAGCTGCTCAAGGCGCTCTTTGAACATGCGCTCGAGGGCACCGGCATCATTTACACGGCCACGATTAAGAATGCGCTCGACGTACAGCGGTATCTCGAAGAATCACTCGGCGTGCCGGCTGCGGTGTATCACTCTAAGCTTCAGAAACACGAACGGATCAACGTTCACGAGCTCTTCATGGACGAGAAGATCCGCGCAGTTGTGGCGACCAACGCATTTGGTCTTGGGATCGACAAGCCGAACATCCGCTTCGTCGTCCATTACGATCTGCCGGGCTCTATCGAAGCGTATACTCAAGAAGCCGGCCGTGCAGGACGCGATGGATTGCCCTCGCGTTGCGTACTCGTTTACCGGATGAGCGACACACGCGTTCAAAATTACTTCTTGACCGGCAAATATCCGGACGTTGAAGAGGTTCAGAAGATCTTCGGAACGCTCGAATACTTCGCCGGCCAAAGCGACGGTGTCTCACTGACCGATCTGCGAAAGATCTCGCAGTTGCCGCTTACGAAGCTCAAAGTGATCTTGGCGCTCCTCAAGAAGTCGGGCTTCATCGAAACGCGCGCGCGCTCGAAATACGCGTTGACCGAGGCGGCGCTGAAGAACCGCGACCTCGTCCTAAATCTCACGAATTACGAAACGAAGAAATCGTACGATCAGAGCAAGCTCGCGATGATGCTGCAGTACGCAGAGACGACCTCGTGCCGGCGGCGGTTCATCTTGAATTATTTCGGCGAGGATTTTGAGTCGCGCAACTGTGGAGCGTGCGACAACTGCCTGCACGGGCTGAGCGTAGTGAGCGATTCGAGCTACCGGATCGCGGACACCGTCTACCATCCGAAGTGGGGGCAAGGGACCGTGGAGCGAGCGGAAAAGGATCTGGTCACGGTGCTCTTTCCAAGCGTCGGCTATAAGACGTTGCTCGCTTCGGCCGTTCGTCCGGAAGCGAAGATCGCCTGATTCGATTGCGGTGAACCCGCAAAGTATCAGGCGTCATGCAAACGGAAATCGCGCGAGTTTACTCGGCGGGCTTTTCGCAATTGGGCTTTTCATCGGCGGCGCGTCCGCATTTGCGCAGGAGCCCGCGCCGGCACCGGCGCCCAATCCGTCACCCGCCGCCACAGTCGCGCCAACCGCGACGCCGACGACAACCGCAACGCCCGTGCCGATCACCGCCGACCCGCCGTCAGCCGGGGTGGCGGTCGGCGGCACTACGCAAGTGCACGCCTACGGCGTCTTCGGCGAAGCGACCGTGACGGTTGCCGATCCGAATCTGCTGGCGGCGAGCATCGACCAAGGGTCGCGCATCATCACAGTCAACGGAAAGGCGATCGGGACGACGACCGTCACAGTTAAGGATGGCCGTGGCGTAACGCGCGACATTCCGGTGCGCATTGCGTACACGGCTGGCGACATCGCCGACGGAACGTCGGTGCATATCACCGGCAATCCGGCGAGCGTTGGCTTCGTCCGGGATATTGCAGCGGCGGCAGCGGCTAGAGTTGCAAGACCGAGAGCCGGCGTAACCGTGATCGCGCCGCCCGACGATCTCGTCGTGAACGGCTCCTTGCCGCAGGACAATGTGACGAACGTTGACGTGCCCGTGATCTTGCAAGGCGAAGGCATGATCAGCGTTACCGGCAGGACGCACGTGCGCGTCTACAACGATGCTGCGCCCCCGATTTTGCCGGATTCGTTGATGGTCAGCGACTACCCGGAGACGCTGCTGGAGAATGGCGTGCTCTTCACCGCCGATCTGCAGCGCGACGTTCCCTCGCGCTTTCTCTATTTCCACTACAATCCGCCCGGACAGGTCGACCGGCGCATCGTGCTTCGCGCGCAAAATACGTCGGGCGCGCCGTCCGTCGTGCAGTTCATCAGCGGCAGCGCCGGCCCCGGAACCAATGAGATGGAGGTCGGCCATATCGCCACGCAGCGGTTTCTCTCGCATGTCGCTCAAAATGAAGGCGCGCTGGTGAGCATACCGGCGAACTCGACGGTCAACTTGATCGAGCAGTCGATGCCGGCGCACTCAGTCGTCAGCAACATTCTGCAGCTGCGCGTGCTGAACGGCTCGACCGTCCACTTGACGCTCTTCGCGCAGAATGGGAACGATTCGCCGGACGCTTCGCTTGCGAGCGAAGATCTCTTGATCAGCAGCGTGCATCACGCTCGCGGCATCTATCGGGTGCCCCGATTCTCACGTGAGACGCTCTGGAGTACGACCGACCCGTATTTGGAGTTGCCCGTTGGTCAGCTGCCCTTGCCTAACATGCTGCATGGTGAAGCGTTATCGGGCGACTACGGCGTGCAACAGTCATTTCAAGTTAAAATCGTCAACCCGACGCGCAGCCCGCAACAAATCGCGATCTACGAAAATCCGCGTGGCGGCCGTGCGACGGGCACGTTCTTGATCGACGGCGTGCTCGTGCAATCGCATGGTGTTCCGGCGTTCTCGCGCTACAAAGTGCGACAGTATACCGTTCCCGCCAAGGGTTACATTCGCGTTTCGATCGATACGATGCCGGAAGCGGGGTCGAGTTATCCGTTGCGATTGGTCTTTGCGCCTGACGACGGCAGCGTCGCTCCGGGCGCGCCCGGTTCCCCCATTTACTAAACCGCAAAGTGCTTAGGCGGCGAGCGCTTTTTCGTAAACCTCACACGTTTGCGTGGCAGCGACGCGCCAGTTGAAGCGCGTCATCGCATCATCTCGAATGGATCGCGCGTGCTCTTCTGCGGTATCGCCGTCGGAAATGATTGCGCGCAGCTGCTCGGTCCATGCAGTTGCATCATCGGCAGCCAAGACGGGCGCGCGTCCGTCGACCACTTCAACCAGCGACGGTGCATCGGAAACGATCACGGGAGTGCCTGCGCAGAGCGCTTGGGCAGCCGCGTACCCGAAGCCCTCGTAAAGCGACGGGACTGCCACGACGGCCGCCCCCGCAAAGAGATCGAGCAACTGAGAGCGCGCAATGTAGCCGCGCCAATCGATGCGATCCGCGACGTCGATCTGCGAAGCGAGCTGCCGGCACTCCACTTCATATTGCGTTCCCGGGCCTACGACGACAAGCCGAACGTTACGCTCCAGACCTGCAAGCGCGCGAATGAGCACCTCGAGGTTCTTACGCCGCTCGACCGTGCCGACTGCCAGCACGAACGGATAATTTGTTCTCGCGCGCACGATCGAAAAGTAATCGCTCGCCACGCCGGGATGCACGACGTCCACCGAGGCCGGATCCACCGCCGTGCATGCAAGCAACTCTGCGCGTGAGAAGCTGCTGTCGACGATGACGCGCGTGGCGTGCGTGTACCGCGCAGCCGAAAACTTTCCGAAGTAATAACGCGCATACGGCCGCGCATGGCCTTGTGCGCGAAGCCATGCGACGTCGTGGACCGTGACGACCGACGGCAAACCATGCATGAGCGGCATCGTGCCGGAGGCGCAATGCAGCAGGTCGGCATCCGAACGCGATGCCGCCCGCGGCAACAGAAATTGATCCCAAAGCAGTCGCCGGTCGAAGCGCCAAGGGTCAAGGCGCGGTTCACGCAACATTGCGACGTCGAACCCTCTCAGTTGCAGCGCGCCGATCAGTCCGGCTACATACTCCCCGATTCCGGTTGCGCTGCCGACCGTGAGCTGCGCGTCAATCGCGACCTTCATATGCCGAGCGCGTTCATACTTCGACCACGCTACTTCGACCACGCTCAGTACAAACTGCGGTCGAGACGCCGCAACATCGTCGACTCCGGATTGATCGACCGGCTTCGCGCTGCATAGTAAAGCGCGCTTTGGCGATTGCCCTCGTGCAGAGCGATCACGCCGAGGCCGGCGTACGCGTCCGCCATCTGGGGATCGACTTCGACGGCATGCTGGTAGTAACGCTGAGCGTCGCCGTATTGACCGATCACGAGCGCTCCCGTGCCGGCCTCGAGCCAGTATTTGCCGGACCACGGCGCAAGCGAGTACGCCTGACGGTAATCAGCCAACGCAACCCGCAACCACCGTGCGTCAGCCGGTCGCGCGCGATTTGCGAGCGCGCGCGCAATGGTGCCCGACAGGTAGTAGCTCTCCGCTACGGCGTCGGGATGCGTACCGGCCTGTGCGAGACGCATGCGTGTTAGGTTCTCCAGCTCGTACGCGCGCATCAAGTCGCCGCGGCTTTGCAACCGCTCGACCTCAGCTTGCAACTGATCGATATCCAGCGCCGCAATGAAATCTGCGACTGCGGCTGCATGCTGACCGCTCGCCAGGGCGACTCGACCTTCGAGCGCGCTGCGTGTTTTCGATGGGGGCATCTTTGCAACGTGGTTGCGCGCTGCCGCGATATCGCCGTGAGCGAGTGCTGCGCGCGCCAGCATCGATTCGACGTATGCCGGCGCCCAGAAATGTTCCAACGCACTATAGACGCTGACGCCGAACTGCGAGCTGAGATGCGCGGGCAGCGAAAACGGGGCGGCGGCTTGCGAGAAAATTGCGCCCGATGCGCATTGCAAGATCGCAAAAGCGCTCAAAACGAGCGCTGCGGCGACGAGCAAACTACGCGTGCGCAATCAGAACTTGATCGTGAAGTTTAAATCCGCTCGGTCTTGCGTCTGATTATAGGTCGGCAGAAAGGCATCGCGATAGCGGTATTGTTTCGCGGAAACGACGATCGTGCTCGACGTATTCGGAAACGTATACGTCAAATTTCCGAGATACGAATCGCGCCGCTCATCGATGTTCTGGCCAAAAGACTGATACGAAGTCGTGTAATACTCCTTATCATATTGCAGGTTCAGCGTTAGATCGTGCGCGAGCGGCACCGCCGCAGCGGCGTTAAGCGTACGCTTCAAGACGTCAACGTAATTCGGATCGAACGTCATGGGCGTGAAGTTCATCAGCGTCGAGTCGCGATTGTCGGTGGCTGGATCGTATGGAACGTATGGCAAAGCCGTACCGGCCGGTCGGTGCAGTTGCTCGTACGACCCGCCAAAGTTCAGCGAGACGTTGCGGCCCAACGCACGGACGTCAAATCCGCTTGAGGCCGTCAGTTGCGTCGCGAAGGAGCCGCTTCCGAATGCGGCGGCGCAAAGCGCAGGCAAGATCGAGCACGACTGCGTTGATCCGTTGCGATCGAGCCCTTGCAGATGCGCTAGGCCGAAATTATTTCGCGTCGCGATATCGCCGAGACGGGCCGGAATTGTGAAATTCACGCGAAGCTGCGGAACGTTGAGCGGCGCCACCGGCTGTCCATTGGAACCATACGCTTGCGAGCCAATCGTTGGAACGGAGAACGGCGTCGATCGACCTAGTGCCGGCAAAGCAATCGTTGCCGCGGGGACGCTGATCTGCGCATCGGCCGAACCGTTCGGCGCGTTTAACCGCGGGACACCAGAAGACAGCAAGGCGCTGCCAAAGGACGCCGGCTTCGTCACATTGGGCAGCTCAAGCGGCGTTCCCAACGG
This sequence comes from Vulcanimicrobiota bacterium, assembly GCA_963723515.1. Taxonomy (GTDB): domain Bacteria; phylum Vulcanimicrobiota; class Vulcanimicrobiia; order Vulcanimicrobiales; family Vulcanimicrobiaceae; genus JAFARW01. The sequence continues at coordinate 661,490 of CAVRQT010000002.1, read as the reverse complement.
CGCGCTGAACGCGATTACGGGAAACGATTTCGGCAAATACCGATTGAGCGAAAGCGCGACCTGCGGGTTGGCAATCGTTTGAACCGCGAGCTCCGGCGGCAGCGTCGCGATCGACTTGACGCCGAAGATCGCTTGCCCGATGAGGCTAAAGCGCGCCGGCGTCGCAATTTCCTCAACCGGATGAAACGCGATGCCGGCAACCGATCCTTGAACAGTCTGTTCAAGCCGGGCCCATCGCAGCGCCGACTCATCGAAGACTTCAACGAGTGGGCCGCCGCGCCGGATGCGCACCATCGGCTCCAGATGTTCCTCACTGGGCAACGGATCAAAGCGCGCAATTCGAGCGCTCAAGAGATCGAGCCGATCGCTCACCGCGCCGATTCGACGATGTGCGTTTTCGAGGTCGTTCTTCGACGCATCTCGCGCGCCCAGCTCGCGCAGCGCCCCGTCAGCTAAGACGGCAACCTCGTTTCGAGTGATCGGCTTCGAAAGCCGCGCCGCAGTTCTCGAAGCAGACGCAGATTCCGCTCTGCGGGCGCGGCGTATTGCTGGCTGCTGCCCAAAGCTTTGCTCCTGGGGCATACGGAGGCGCTCTTCGAGACGCGAAACGCGCATGCTGAGCGCATCGACCTCATCTTTAAGCGCATCGATCAACTGCCCGGTTCGATCGAGGTCCGATTTTGGCGCGGCCTCAGCTTCAGCTTGCGCCAGCACGCGAGAGACGACCGCCGCCATCTCGTTGCGCGTCGCCAAACGGTCGCCGTGAAAAAGCCCGTCCGGGTAGCCGCGGATGATGCCGCGAGACGCCAGCGAGGCGACCGAATGGGCAGCCCAATCTGTGGGTGCGACACCGCTCAGCGGAGCGGAGTTGACAAACGCCGGCAGGGCGGTCAAAAGCACGGCCGCCGACGCAATGCAAAGCGGGCGTTTCACCCTCATCTCAATACGACAGTACCCTTGGTTGCACCCCGGCTAAAAGTTCTAATGCGCTTCTTCTATGAAGCGGCGGGCAATCAAGACGGCCGCGTAGTCGTCGATCGGCCGCGGCGGAAGCAGCAGGCCCAGCGGGATCAGCCGCCGCCAACCGCGCGGCGGATGGTCTGCGAAGTAGAGCGCCCTGGCGCGCCAGGTCGTTTCGTGCTCGTCGATCAGATGGACGGGAACCTCGACCGAGTCGAGCATCTGCGCGACCTCGGATGCATGCGTCCCACGGCCTAACGCGATGGCGTGCACTTTGTAGCTCGCGAGCAGTTGCCGAACGCGGTCGATCAGGTGGTCGAGCCGTTCGATTCCCACGATCAGCGGCGTCTTCGAGATCTGCTCGACGACGGCGAAGCCGGCCTTCTGCGTGCCGGGGTCAATTCCAAGAACGGCGTCGCTCACCACACAAGAGCTACACGCGATTGAGCTGAATGACGATCGGGATCCCGCGCACGTGAGGATAGATGTTCGCGGCCGCTCGCGCCGTGATCCGATAGTTGCCGCGGCCTTGAAGGAGCCGCTGCAGGTTCGGCGGCCCGCCGACGATAGCAATTCGCTGCGCGAAGTAGACCGGCATCAAGTTACGGATGGCGCTCTCCGTCACGAGCTGCTCCAACTGCACTAAAATGAAGCGCACGTCGTTGTTCGGATTTGCCGGCACGACGAACGAAGCGATGGGCGAGCCTGCGGGAAAGATCAGCAGATCGCGCAAGAAGCGAAAGTCGAAGTGAATCGGATCGTTGCGAAAGAGGTTCTCGTCGGCGAGCGCGATGATCACGACCGGCGATTGTGAGAGGGCAGCCGTCAGTTCGTAGGCGCCCGAATAATCCTGCAGCTTCTTGTCCGTATCGGGCGGCGAGACGAACTTTTTCAGCCCGCGCGGGACGTATTCTGCGTTCGCAAAGGCGGCCACGCGTTGATAGTAGCTTCGCAAGCGCGTATACCGATCGGGGATCGGATCGTTTTGCGGTAAGAGCGCGATATCCGGATACATCTGATCGCCGACGCCGACGACAACCTGTTCGTTGCGAACGTGCCGCTGCAGCTCGTCGGCTTGCGCCTGCAACTGCGTGATCCGCGCGTTGACCGCATTCAAATGGAAGAAAGCCGTCTTGACCGTATTCGAAGCGATCAACGTTACGATCGTCAAGAAGAGCGCGATCAGCATGCCGGTGCCCACCGCAATGATCGTTGACGTATACCGCGGACGTATGCCGAACAATGTGAGACGGCGGCGACCGACCTGATGCCCGACTCGGTCGCCGATGTAGGCAATCCCGCCGGCGACCAGCACGATGAAGATAACGAGCAGCGTTCCGCGGATAAAGTCGCCCATCTATGCGGCCGCTACTTTGCGAAGGCGCTGAATTCCGAGATACGTGAAGATCAAATTCGGCATCCACGCCGCAATCGGTGCCAAGAATAAGAGCGCATCCCCGATATATGAGAAGATCGTTGCGACGATGTAGTACACAAAGACGATTGCGACGGCCATACCAAAGCCGAGGCTCGTGCTTCCGCCGCTACGGGCCGCGCGAAGACCGAAAGGCAGTGCAATCAGGGTGAAGACAAAACATGCAAACGGTCGCGCGAGCTTCTCTTGGTACGCCTCGGTGTATTTGCGCAGGTCGCCGATGCTTAACTGCCGGGAGCGAATCAGATCGAGGATCTGCGCGCGGCTCATCTGTTCCGGATCACCGTGCGTCAGCCGTTTGACGATCTCGGTGGGCGTCTGCCCGATGTCAACCTCCGTTGTTGCGGCGTGCTCTTGATAGGTCGTGCCGTTCGGATTGAAACGGTACGTGTTCACGCCTTCGAGCAGCCAACGCTGCGCGTCGAACGTCGCACGATCCGCAAAGACAACCTGCGTCGGCTGATTCTGACGATTGTATTGGATCAACGTTACGTTCAAAAGCGCCTGCGAGTGCGGCTCGTACCCTGTCGCCACGGTCACCTGCTGGCCGCCCCCGGGCAGCGGTGCATGGACGGTGACGTCGCGCCCGAACGCGCTCGAACTGTTGATCACCTGGTCGACGAGATAGGACTCTTGATCTTGTGCGATTGGAACGAGTTCTTCCTGAAGAAAGAGCATCACAAACGACATCACGAGGCCTGCGATCAAGAACGGCGCGGAAATGCGCAGCAGCGCGATGCCGCCCGCCTTCATCGCGGTGATCTCGCTTTCGCCGGAGAGCCGCTGCATCGCTAAGAGCGTTCCGAGCAGCAGCGCCATCGGAATGACGAGCACGACCGTGCTTGGAAGCGACCAGAGAAAGACTTCTATCGCGGCCCAAAGCGGCGCATGATCGTTCGAGACGAGCTTGCCGATATTGAGGATGTTGGCTGCGGCAAAGATCAGCGTAAAGGCGGAAAGACCGAAGAGAAACGGTCCACTCAGCTCCGTCAGCATGTATCGATCGAGAATGAGCAGATGCACGCGCAATGGCGCCCTTTGCGCGATGACTGCGGCTCGGCTCACAGCCGGAATGCCTCGCCCAAATAGAACCGGCGCGCGACTGGACTATCCAAAACTTCTTGCGCGGTGCCCGAGACTTCAATGCGCCCATCATTGAGGATGTATGCTCGGTCGACGATCGCCAGCGTTTCGCGCACCTGGTGGTCGGTGATCAGAACCCCGAGTCCCCGCTCACGGAGCTGACGAATCATCGCCTGAATATCGGCGACTGCGATCGGATCGATGCCGGTGAACGGTTCATCGAGCAGTAGAAAGTCCGGCTCCGTTGCGATTGCGCGCGCGATTTCGACGCGGCGGCGCTCTCCGCCCGATAAGCTGTCGCCGCGGGCGTCGATGAACCGCAGCAAGCCGAACTCTTCCAAGAGCACCGGCAGCCGATGTTCCTGCTCCTCGGCGGGCACGTTGTTCATCTCCCAAATCAGCCGGATGTTGTCGCCGACGGTCAGCTTGCGAAAAATCGAGTTCTCTTGTGAGAGGTAACCGATGCCGCGGCGGGCGCGCCAATGCATCGGCGCATCGCTGAGATCGACGTCTTGCCTTCCGTCACGCAACAGCACGCACCCGCTATCCGGACGCACGAGCCCAACGACCATGTAAAACGTCGTCGTCTTGCCGGCGCCGTTCGGTCCGAGCAGCCCTACGATTTCTCCGACTGAAATCTCGGCATTAACATCGTTGACGACGGTGCGTTCCCCGTATTGCTTCGTCAGATGCTGCATCTCGATGCTGCGCGGACGTTCAGCGTTCATTCGACGTGCACGTGTGAGAGACGCAGATCGCTGCGGAAGCTTCCGCCGGAGAGCGCTTCGCCCGACGGATTGACGACCCGTACGTTGCCGCTGCCAAATAATTGGCCGCTCTTGCGAGCGTATTGCAATCGGTCACAATCGAGCGCTACGCCATCGGAGCTCTTGGCATGAACGCCGCCTTCGAGCGTGATCGTCTCCGCCGCGGTGTCGATCGTCGCCAGCGGCGCCGTTCCGGAAAGTCTCGAGCCGTCGGAACTAAAAAATGTTACTCGTGTTTGGTGGAACACACCCGTTGAATTGGTCTGCGACTGCATCGTCGAGTCGCTCGAGCGCGCAATCAATTGGTAGACCTTGCGGTTGCCGACTTGTTGAACGATGCTAACGGGTTGCGAAGCGTTGCCGCGGCTCTGAATGTGAAGTTTTGGGAACGGCGTCGGAGAGGCTTGGGCCGGCGCAGTCGCTTGTGTCATAGCATGCCGCGACGCGCACGAACTCAACAGCAACGCGCAGAGGGCCGCGACGAGCGGATACTTCATGCTTCCACCAGCCCATATCGCGCGCAGCACAGTGCAACCGCCATGAACGGCAGCCACAATCCAAAAATAACAACGCTCACCGTATCGATCAGACCTTGAACCCATGTTCCCAAGAGTCCGGCTGCGATCGCCGACGCAAGCAACGCGTTCCCGGCGCTCGCGGTGCGCATTCGGTCGCGAAGAATCACGATAAACCGCCACCACGCGAAGAGCGCAGCCGCGACCCCGACGATGCCGGTTTCCGCAGCCGTCGTCAGCAAAAAGCTGTGCGCGTGAAATGCCGTCGCCTCACCATCGGGCAGCCGCACGAGCGGGTAGATCTTCGCAAACACAAATGGTCCTACGCCGGTAAACGGAAAACGTTGCACCATTCCGAGCCCTGCCTGCCAAATGGAAAGGCGCGTATAGTTCTCGGACGGGTTATGGTGCGAGTTAAAGACTAACCCGATCGCAATAACGGCCACGACGACGATTGCGGCGGCGGTGCGCAGCCGAAAGCGATGCAGCTGCGCAAAGACGAACCCCGCGATCGCCGCAGCCAGACCGACTTCGCCCGCTCGAGAAAACGTCAGCACGAACGCCGGCATCCCACACAGCAAGCCTACGACCGCGAGCCGGCGCATCAGCATACGATGGGCCGTCCGCGCCACGGCGAACGCGAGCAAAAGATAGATGATCAAGTATCCGGCCAGCTCGCCGGGCAGGATGAACGTGCCGATTGCGCGCCCGTGGCCAATCGCATACTGTGATGCCGGCGTCTGCATGACGACCATGAGCAGAGCCGCGAGCGACGCAAGGATGCCGGAAAGCAGAAAGCCGTAGTAGATTGCCGGCGCAAACCCCGGCTTCACATAGTAGCGCATGACCGATACGTGCCAAACGATCCCGAAGCCGAAGATCGCTAAGAAAATCGCACCGGCTGCGGGATCGAAGCCGAGCGCCGCACTCACGATCGCCGCAGCGAGCCACACAAGAAGCGGACCGAGCGTCGGCACGTCATCGCCGGTTTCCCTGACGTTCAGCACGATGCCGTAGATCGCAATGAGGGCCATCAACGCTAAGAGCCCGATCGCGACCGGAATTGGAAGCAGTGAAACTCCCGGAACTGAAACGCTCGTCAACGTGATGAACGGCGGAAAAAGCGGGATGATAAAAAACATGAATCCGCCTACCGCAGGAAGCGTACGCATCAGCATTGCAGCATCTCAGTCAGTTGCATTGCAATCGCGCGAGCGCCGCCGGGAGCACCCATCCGTTCCCGCCCGATCCTGCCCATCGCGTGCCGTCGAGCTTCATCTGAAAGCAGCGCCGCAAGGGAGTCCGCCGCTTGATCGACCGAACTTGGCAGCATCGTCAATGCGCCGTCAAGCAAACCACGTTGACGCTGCCGATACCAGTTGCCCGCCGAACGGCGCGTTCGGTCGAACGCCGCAATCGGAATGCCTCGCGCAGCGGCCGCTTCATTCGCTGTTCCCGCTTGACCTAGAACAATTTGCGCGTCGCGCAACATCGCGCCGGCCGAACCGTTCCACGCCGTGATCAGCGGCCGATCCCCAATGACGAGCACGAAAGGAACGCAGGGCACATCCATTGCGGTGACATCCCAACCAGCGTCGCGAAGAACCTGCGCGAAACGCAGTGGATCAAGTCGCGGCGCGATGGAAAGCGATGCCTCGATTGCCGAACGCTTCTCCCAAAGGCGGCGTACGATCGCGCACGCGAAGACCGCATCGGCGTATGCGCCCTCACGACTGCCGGGAAAGATCGCTACGCGCTTCCCTGCAAGTGCGGCCGGATTGTCGGCAGCATCTGCAAAGAGGTCGACGATGACGTTCCCCGGCGCGCAAGCGCGAAGGCCACGAGCCTGCAAATCGGCGGCGGTTTTTTGATCGCGGACAAAGATCGCATTCGCCGAGCGCAGGACGCGAACTTCGCCCGGTCCATATCGCGCGACGTACACGCTCTTCGCGGTGCCGACAAAAGCGGTCCGCTTCGCCCGCGCGCGGCGCGCTATGAGATACGAAAAGGTGTCGCCGACGGCAATCGCGAGATCGTAACGCCCTTTTACGCTGCCCAAAAAGCGCAATTGCGCAATCGTATGCGTCAACAAGCCGGCGCGCAGATCCCGCAGCAAATTGCGCAGATTTCCCATCGCGATGAGCCCGCCACTTGGCAGGCTTCGGGCCGGCCCGACCGGATGGAACGAATCGGAGGGCGGCAGCTGCTCGCCGACAAGCGAGAGATGATCGATCTTGAAGTCATCGAGCGCGTCGAGCTCCGCCGCAATGCGAGCGGCAATCGCTTGTTCACCGTGCCCGTTCGTCACGAAGAGCAACTGCTTCATCGGCTTTCATGCGGCGATTGGCCAATCAGGGGCAACAGCGAAAAATGCTCAAGCTTCGCCTTGCCGTTCTCCCGCTGCAACTCGCTTACCGAGACGAAGCGGCCGTACGGCCCCGCGTGCACGATTGGCACACGCCCGACCATGCGCGGCTCCGCAAGCGTATCATGGCTGTGTCCGCCCAACAGCAGATCGATGCGCTGATGGGTCGTTGCCAGCTCTTCATCCCTTTGCAAACCAAGGTGTGAGAGGACGACGAAATATTCGTCATCGCGGACCTTGCGTTCGTGTTCCCCGATGACCGCGGCCGGATTTAAGAAGCGCCAACCGAAAATGCGCTCCAAGGGGCTGCCGGTCGGATACTGCATGACGAGCAGACCGGTAAGATATGCCGCGCCGTGCTCGTTCGAAAGCCGCAGATGATCGATGAAGGGCAGCTGGCGTCCGTGAACGTCGATTAAGTTGGAACAGACGAGCGGGTGGCCCGCACGGCTTGCCCGTGCGCTAAGCGCGCCGAAGAGATAGTGAAACTCGCGGTTGCCGATCGCTTGCGCATCGCAGCCCGCGCTGTCGAGCGCGCGTTGAATGGGCTCGTCGCGGTGGTAGATCGTCTGGCTGCCGCGCAAAGAATCGCCGCAATCGAAATACCAGCCGGGAGCGCGGTTACGAAGCGCGATCAGCGGCTGGGCAAAGTCGCGTCTATCGTGGAGATCGGAGGTGTGGTAGATGCGCATCAGCTGCGCTCTCCGACGACCAACTCGGCGATCCGCGGCAACGCGTCGCTTCCGCCGATCTGGTTGCGCAACTCACGCAACGCGTTGAATTGCGGCAGCGGATCGCTCAAGACGGAATCCATCGCTCGCGCCAAGACGTCCGGCCGCGCGCTTTCTTGCGCAAACTCGGGAACGATGTCCCGTTCCGCAATCAGATTGGGAAGCGCCATATAACGGCCGCGATAAAGCCGGCGTACGAGCCGTATCTGAGACGCTGTCATGCGGTAGAACACGACCGAGGGCACGCCAAGGAGCGCCGCTTCTAAGACGGCCGTACCCGATGCGATCCAAGCGGCATCGGCGCTTCGAAGCGCATCTTCCGTTTCCCGCACGATCTCGACGCCGGCATCCCGCTTACGAATCATGCGCGTCAAAATCTTCGCCGCGGCGTCATCCGCTGCAACGGCATGCGCCCGCAGATTGGGACGAAAATCTCGCAAGCGCTGCAGTGAATCGAACAGCAACGGCACGTGATGCTCGAGCTCCGCGGCGCGGCTCCCGGGAAGAAGCGCGACAACGCCACCATCGCGCGGCGGCGCCGGCCGAGGATCGCCGAGTTGATACCGACTCGCGAGTGGGTGCCCGAAATAATGCGCGTTGAGGCCGAGACGGCGATAAAACTCGTACTGGTGGAGGAATGCCGGTACGGGCCTCGTTGTGCGCGCCACGGCACGAGCTTGATCTGGGGTATCAAACCATGCGCCGGGCGGGAAATAGTAGGTAATGCTGCCGCGATAGTTTCTCTTTCGTAACGCCTGTGATAAGCGAAGGTTGAACGCGCCGAAATCAACCAGCACGATGCGTTCGGGTGGATCGTTCAGCAACCGGCGCAGCGTGCACAACCACACTAAATATACCCGCGGCACTTTAGCCAGAACTGAGAGCGGCGTGATGGCGCTCCAGCCATCGTTGCGCGCCCAGAGCTCGAATCCAGCGTTCCGCATCCGCTGTGCGCCGATCCCTTCGAACCGAGCGCTGGGATCGCGGGCTGCTATCTCCGTTGCTAAGAGCGTCGCGCTCAATTCCGCGGACGGCTCGCCCGTCGAAAAGAAGTAACGCATCAGCGTCGGCCGCTCACGGTGCGCTGGCGCGCGGGCGCATCTGTGCGCCGGCGCACTACTTTAGAATGCCGCGGTCGGAGTCCGCTTCCAAAAACGCGATCAGTTCGCGGCCGGCTTGCGTTTGCACGGTATTCTGCATCTCCTCGAGCGCGGCCGAAAACTTCAACTTCGAACCGTAGAGCAACTTGTAAAACCGTTTGATCTCGGTGATGTCGCCGTCAGAAAAGCCCGCACGCTTGAGTCCGGGACTATTCAAACCGTATGCGCGCGCCGGGTTTCCCTCGCACAAGAAAAAGGGCGGAACGTCCCGTGTCAGGCGCGTGTATCCGCCGATGAACGCGTATTTCCCAATCCGCACGAATTGGTGAACGCCCACGATTCCCCCGAAACCCGCGTTATCGTCGATCGATACGTGGCCCGCCAGCTGCGCCAGATTGCTCATCGTGACGCCGTTGCCAAGCTTGCAATTGTGCGCGATGTGCACGTACGCAAGCAACAAACAGTCGTCTCCGATCGATGTCGTTTCGCCCTCCCCCGTCGCACGCTGGACGCTGACATACTCGCGGATCGTCGTGCGGTTGCCGACAGTCGTGTACGCGCGTTCGCCTTCATACTTGCGGTCTTGCGACGCACTGCCGATCGTCGCAAAAGGATAGATGCGACAATCTTCGCCGATCGTCGTCCAGCCGTTGACGACGACGTGCGCCTGCAAAACCGTGCCGCGGCCGACGGAAACGTTCGCGCCCACCAAACAATAAGGGCCGATTTCGACGCCGCGTTCGACGTTTGCATTCGGATGAACGATCGCGGTGCCGTGAATCAAGCGTGAAAGACAGCCGCGTCGTAGCCGACGGGGCGCGCATCAGTGACGATCGTGAACATCAATTGCCCAGAGCACGCGAGTTGGTCGTCGACTTTCGCGATGGCGCTGATCCATCCGATGTTCTTGCGAACGCGCAACACCGTCGCTTCCATCATCAGGCAATCACCTGGTATGACGGGGCGCCGAAATTTCACTTTATCGATGCCGGCGAGATAGGGCACTTTCAGATGAAACTCGCCGGGTTCTAGCACGATGGCGCCTGCGAGTTGCGCAAGCGCTTCGATCATGTAAACGCCGGGCAAAAGCGGATTTCCAGGAAAATGTCCGCTGAAGACCGGCTCATTGTTGGTGACGTTCTTGTAGCCGAGAGCGCGTTTGCCGGGTTCGAGCTCGAGGATCCGATCGATCAGCAGAATCGGATAGCGATGCGGCAGCACTTGCATGATCTGCCGAATGTCGAGCTCGGCCAATGCGGCTACTGCACTTTCGCAGAGGGCAGCGGCGACGCGATCATCTGCCGCAGTTCGCGCGTCGCGATGCAGTGCAGCCGGTGCCCGCTCTTCACGGCGATCACCTCGCACTGCGGATAGGCGCCGATCAGCGAGAGATCGCCCAGCAGATCCAGCACCTTGTGACGCACGACCTCATCCGGCCAGCGCAGCGGCGCCAAAGGACCGTCGGGACCGAAGACGATCGCGTTTTCCAGCGTTCCGCCTTGCGCGAGGCCGCGCTTGCGCAGGGCTTCAACTTCATGCAGGTACGCGAACGTTCGCGCGCCTGCAATTTCGTTGAGAAAGACCTCCGGAGTTATCGCCGAGGCGAAGAATTGCGTGCCGACCGGCGGCGGAAAATCCGCCAAAAATTGAATCCGCAGATGCGCTGCCGGCAGCATGACCAGCATTCGGTCGCCATCCCGAAAAAAACGCGGCTCCGTGATCACAAGGCGGCTGCGCACTTCGTTCTGCGATGCGACGCCGCATTGAGCGATCTCTTGGGCGAAGGCTTTCGCGCTTCCGTCCATGACGGGAATTTCAGGGCCGCTGACGTGGATGCTCGCGTTGTCCACGCCCATTGAAAAGAGCGCCGCCATCAGATGTTCGATCGTCGAAACGGATGCACCGTTGCGGCCGATCACCGTCGCACGCGCCGTTTCCGTCACATGTTCGGACGTCGCCGGCACGCGCACGTTTCCGTCAAGGATAAACTCGACGCCGCTTCCTGGCGGCGCCGGCATGATTTCGACCTGCGACTTTGCGCCGGTGTGAACGCCGACGCCTTCAAAGCGCAGCGGACTGCGCAGCGTGGCTTGATACTGTAAAGTCTTCACAAAAGAAGAAACGCACCGCTGTTGCGGTGCGTCACCGTCGGCGGACTATTTGCGTTCAAGCGCGTCCACACGGGCGAACAGCTTAGGCAGTTTGCGGACCATGACCTCCCGCCGCAATTCGTCTTTATGCGGCCGCGCGGGACGACCGCTGATAAACGAATCATCTGCAATGTCACCCCAAACGACGCTTCCGCCGCCAATCTTTACGCGCGAACCAACCGTCAAATGACCGATGAAACCAACTTGTCCGCCGACTTGCACGTGATCGCCGATAATCGTCGATCCTGCGAGCCCGCATTGACCGGCAAGCGCGGTATGTTCTCCGATTCGGCAGTTGTGGCCGATCTGACACAGATTGTCGATCTTCGTGCCGCGTCCGATCGACGTACTTCCCGTTTGCGCGCGATCGACGCAGGTGTTTGCGCCGATCTCGACATCATCTTCCAGAACGACATTGCCCACTTGCGGGATGCGTTCCAACCGGCCGTCAGCAAACGCCCAGCCGAAACCAGCACTGCCGATGACTGCGCCGGCATAGATGACCACGCGCTTGCCGATGCGCGAACCGTCGAGCACCGTTGCGTGCGGATAAAGAACGCAGTCTTCGCCAAGATGCACGTCGTTTTCGACAACCGCGCCAGGCAGCAGCGTGCAGCCAGATCCGATTCTAGCGCGTTCTCCCACGTAAACATGCGCGCCGACGTAGACCTCTTCGCCGATCTGTGCAGATGATTCCAGAACGGCGGTCGGATGGCGAAAGTGGCCGCGCGTAATCGGCCGCTCGAAATCGCGCAAGAGTTTTGCCAATGCGCGCCGGACATCGGAGACGACGAGTAGCGGTTTAGAGGGACGATCGAGCAGCGCGGCAAGCTGTTCTTCCGTCAAGACGGCGGCGCAATTCGATCCGAGTGCACGCTTTAAGTATGTTTCATCCGTCGCGAAGGTCAGCGCATCGCTGCCTGCATCGTCGACTGCGGCCACGCGCTCGATCGAAACGGAGTCGTCACCGATAACCCGACCGCCGGCAATCGATGCGAACTCGGCCAGCGTCTTGCGCATCTGCGCGCTTAGGGGCTCGGTGCGGGCGACGTTTCCGTGATCTTCAGAATCTGCTCGACGTCGGAGGTGATGTCCGTCCCGCCATAGCCCACGTACTGGCGCGTCACAACGAGCTGAAAATTCTTCACCTTCGCCACTTGAGTGACCGCATTGCGCACTTCCTGCGTTAGCTCGCTTTGAATTTGACCGTACTTTTGCTGCAATGCCGCCCGCTCACGCGCCTTCTGGTCCGCCGATGCGTTCGACTTGTCAATCGTCTGCATGTCGAAGCTCAATTGATTGTTGTAATTCTGAAACTTTGGCCAATATTGCGAAAGGCGCTGCGTGTCGACGATCCCGACCGGACTTTGCTTGTGCGAACACGCGACAAACAAGAGGGCGGTCAACAAGACTGTCACCTTGAGCCTATGCTTGGCGAACGCCAAGCCTACGGCCGAAGGGCTACTCATGCACGCTTTCAACGGCTCTGATCGCATCATCGGTCAAGTCAATTCCACCCGCCGGAACGACGATGTTGATGAAGACGACCTTCAAACCGCGCTGAGCGGCAATACCCTGCATCTGCCGTTGGATCTGCGCGACGATTTGATTGTACAGTTGGTCGCGTTGGCGGTGGAGCGCATCGAGTTGTTTACCGAGCGTCCCCTGCGCGCCAACGTCGACGCCATGAAGCGCTGCAAAGCGCGTGTCCAGTTCGCTGCGCGCTCGATTGAAGTCGTCGATCGTCTTCGCGACATCGGCGCGAAAGCGGCTCTTGTAATCGCGATCGATCTGCTCGATCTTCGCGCGTGTCGCCGGCGAGAGACCGCTCGTTCCCGGCGCCGGTCCGACATTCTGCAATTGCGTCGAAATCTGCTGGCTGACGGCATTGCCGCGCGCCTTGAGCTTCGCCGAGGTTTGGGCGTGGATCGCGCCTGCTTGCGCGCTCAGTTGGGCGGCGGTCTGGCTGCGCAGTTGGGCTTGAAAGGCTGCGAGTTCCGCGGTGTCGCGGGCGCGCATCCCGGCAACGGTTTGGGCTTCTTTGCGGTCGAGCGCCGCAAGTTGAGATTTCACTTGGGCTCGCGTCGCGTCGTCGAGCGCAAGATTGTTCAATTTTGTGCGCAGCGCGAGGCGTTGTGCTGAATCGGCGTTCGCGGCATCGAGCGATGCTTGTGACTCCCGTGCAGTAAGTTCATCGGCCTTGGCCCGATATTCGCGCTCGGCCCGCGAAGAGAGTTGGTGCGACAGCGCATCCACGGCGCTGCGATCTTGCGAAACGACTTGCTGTTGGTATTGCGCAAAACCTTGACTCGCTTGCTGCGCCGCAGCGGCACCTTGCTGCGCTGCAGCCTGCTGCATCGCTTGCGCCGGCGGCCGCCCCGGATTTTCCCCGCTGGCGACGATTGCGGCACGAATCGCCTGCTGCTCGCGCACCGCATAGTCGCGCTGTTTCTGTTGCAGGAGCATATTCGCGCGCGTTCGAGCCGCATTGAGTTCGCGATTGAGTTCGGCCGTCTCGCTAGAAATCTCGGCGCCGGTGCGCGGCACGCTTGGGCTGAGCGTCCGGAGGTTTAGCGCATCGATGCTGGCGTCAATCTGTGCGAGTTGCGGGTACAGCGGATGCTTCTTAACGACATCATCGAGGCGCACGTAACCGATGCCGCGCACCTGCGGCGAGTTGACATCGGGCTGACGGCTGCATGCAACGATCGCCAGCAGCGCGAGGGCGGCCAGCGCGGCTTTGGCCGCGGCGCGCGGCTCTTTACTTGAGTTCATTTTGGACATCCGAGGTGATGTCCGTACCGCCGTAAATTAAGTCGCCGCGATCGATAACCAGGATCAGTTTGCGCTTCCCGGCGACATCCGCAATCGCTTGCTTCGTATGATCGACGAGCGGTTTGAGCAGTTCATCTTGTTTGCCGTTGACCGCCGTCTGATAGTCTTTGAGGACCTGCTGCCGATCGGCAGCGGTCTTCACTTTGCCAAGCTTCTGCTGCGCAAGCAGCTTCTGGTCGTCGGCAAATTTGTTAAATTGATCGCTCGCCGACTTAAAGTTCGGCAGCGAATCGATCTGCGTTTGATCGACGTAGCCGATTTCGGAGGGCGGCGGCGTACTGACCGGCGGCGCGACATCGCCGGGACTCTCTAAGAGATCCGTCACACTTTTCGTGATGTCTTGGCCGCCGTATATCACGATCCGTCGATCGACGACGACGGAGAGGTTGCGACTCGAACTGACCGACGCTATAGCGGTCTGCGCGCGCAGAAAGAGCGGCGCCAAAACGGCACGTTGCCGCTGTGCCATCTTCTGCTGAAATTCAACGATGATTCTCTGCTGATCGGCTTGCGAGTGTGCGCCGCGCATGCGTGCCTGGAATTGGCGGTCAAGCGTCCCTTTGTATGTCGCGAGATCGCGGTTCGCCGCAACGAAACGCGGCAAACTTCCAATCGCGGCTTGATCGATAAAGCCGATGTCGCTCAGATCCGCGGCCAGAGCAAGTGGAGCGCAAACGAGAGCGATGAGGATGAAGATCGCAGCCAGCCCGCGCGGCGGCCGCCGTTTCATATTAAAAACTCTGCCCGATGCCAAAACTTGTGTGCGTGCCGTTCACTCCGTGCGCGATGTCGATGCGAATCGTCCGAAGGTTCAACTGCGGTAAGTCGAACCGTATGCCGACGCCGAAGTCCCCGCGATACGTCCAATTACCGGGATAGCCGACGATACGATTCGTGTACGGATCCAGAAGCGGCTGAGCGCCACGGATTCGGAAGGCGCCTTCGTCGATGAAGGCGGCCAAGACGAGTTTGCCGCCCGCGAAGACGGGCTTTCGGGCCTCGATCTGTCCGAGCATGATATCGGTCCCGTAAAAGACTGAGTTGTAGCCGCGGAGCTGCTGATCCGAAAACGTGAAGAGCGAATTGGGGGGCAGCGCTCCGGTCGAGTGGCCTAATTGTCCGTGCAGCCCCAGCGTAATTGCATTTCGAAACGGGAAGAAACGCGTCGCATCGAGCGTGCTCTTGCTGTACCTGAAGTCCGAGCCGATGCCCGGTGCACTGACTTCCGAGCCGAATGAGCCCGTGCCGCCGCGATGCGGATTGAAGACGTCGTCACGCGTATCGGTCGAAAGTCCGAGCGTTACCGTATTCAGCTTATACGGAATGCCCGTGTTGACGTTTGCAATCGATGGCGCGCTGATACCGAAGCTGCCGTTGTTTTGATTGCCGAACGGATTCGGCGTCGGACCGACGAGAATGTTCGGTTGCGTGGTCTGGAAGAAGTACGGTACTGGAACCGTCGTGTTGGTCGAAACGCGCTGCACCGAGACACCGACGCTCGCGCGCGCATAATCCGTCAACCGCCTGCCGACTGTAACGCTGGCACCAGCCGACTTTGCGGTGCTTGTCGAGTTGACGCCGGAGATCGGCGCTTGACCAACGGTTGGAAAAAGCGTCACCGGAACCGGAACGATTCCGCCGCCGGGTGCCGGCGTGGCGAATGGATTGGTCGCTACGCCATAGATTGGATAGTAGTTCGTCTGCCCATTCGTGAAGAGGGTCGCGCCTAAACTATACTTTTGGGAATTCCGCGTGTGACCGACGTAAGGAATCGTGACGGACGCCGAAGCGACATAGTTGCGCGCACCCCGCTCGATCTGAATTGAGGCGCCGTTACCCGTCCCGTTCAAATTGCTGTTTGAAAATGCGAGCGTTCCGTAAAGACCTTGACCGGTGAGGCCGCCGGTATAGCCGGCGCCGATCGTCGCCGTACCCGTGCGCTGCTCGGTGACATTCCAGTCGATCGTGACGACAGCCGGATTCTTGGGATCAGGACCCGGCTTGACTTGCGGATCGACCTTAGAGAAAAATTGCGTCGCCTGAAGACGCTCGTAATCCCTGCGCAGCCCCGTGTTCGTGATGTACATCCCAGGTCGCAGGCGCAGCTCGCGGCGGATCACTTCATCCTTCGTGCGGGTATTGCCGGTGATCTCAATCGCACCGACCTTCGCCGCGTGGATGTCATAACGCACGTTTGCCGTGTCGTTCTTGAGGTCAATTGAGGACGGATCGATCCCGCCTTCAAAATCGCCGAGAATCAAATCGTACTTGTCGTAAAGTTTCTTGACGGCGTCAATATCCTTATCGCGCGCGTCATCGGAGTACGTCGTGCCGGACTTGACGGAAAGAACCGGCAAGATGATCGGCGGCGGAAGCAGCGGATCGCCACCGATCAGCACCTGATTGACGGTCAAGCCTTCCTGAATGACGAGATTGAGTGCGCCCGTGCGCGGATCGATATTGAGATCCTTGACGTGTGTCGGCACCTGGCCGCCATAGCCGATGCGGTCGTAATAGGAGTTGACCTTCAACACGTCTTGATGAAACGTGTTCGTGTTGAGCACTTGCCCGACCGACGTGTCCATGAGTGCCGTCAGTGAATCTGATGGCACGTGTGCGTTGCCGGTGAAGGTGATTCGCGTGATGACCGGATTTTCGATCACCCGATAGGTGACGGCAATTCCACCCGGCCGCTGGCGGATCAGCGGCGGCGCAACCTGTGCGAAGTAGCCCAGCGCGAAGATGTTGCGCAAATCGCCCTGAATGACGCGTGGATTGTACGCCTCGCCGGGATGCGCTTGCACGACCGCGAGAATCCGGTCGGTCGGAACATGCACGTTGCCCGAAATGTCAACGGAGACAATCGTTGGAGCGGGCGCAGCGGCGACCGGCGGCAGCAGGAGCGCCACGATCAAGCTTATGGCGAGCAAACATCCGGCACACCGGACAAGCGCGCGGGGCGCAGGCCAGAGGCTATAGGTCATCCCGGTGGTCCTTCTTCCCTTCGAACAACTTCGCGGACGGTTTCAGCTTCATAACGCGCGTCAACCGCACGTTGTTTCGGTCCGGTCGCAGGTTCGCGCCCCCGGAAACGCCACCTCTTGGCTCGCTCGCTCTGCGTGCCGCGCTCACCAGAAGAGGCGTTGTACCGTCAGTGTGAATCCGTTCGAGCCGTATAGCGGCTGACCGGCGGTGATCCGCGGGTTTGACGAGATCACCGTGGCGCTGCTGAAGAACCCGACCGGCTGCTGTTGTGAGAAGAACGCGAGCTGCGCCGCGGTCAACGCGTTTGGTTCATACTCAAAGCCGTACGTCTGACGTGACGGATAGCCGAACGTCGTCGCATAGACGGCGTAAAACTTTTCAGAAATCGGCTTGCGGAAGTTCAGGCCGACGGCGCCCGAGTAATCGAGCGTGACGTTGACGTCGGAGAGCCCGAGTCCACTTCCCAGAACGTTTTCCACCGGCGTGAACAAACTGCGCGCGAATTGCGCGTTCAGAATGTTGAACGCTTCCTGACCAACAGTGATCTGACCGTTCGTGCGCAAGACAGCGCCCGGCGGCAGCGGTTGTGCGTTGCCCGGCGGGGGCGCGCCGGCAAGCTGTCCTTCAGGGACGGGATTGCCGAACTCGTCGAATTGGATGCCGGTCACGGCCCCGAGCGGCGTCAACATGCCGATGATCTGATCGCGTGAATAACCGGGCGGATTGGAATTGAACGCCAGTTGCGGACTTGTGGCTGGACCCGTCACGGTAATCGTGATGTCCGCGGAGCCCGAGGGATTGCGAGCGCCATTCGGATCGGGGTTCAAAACGTGCGTTGTTCCAACCGCGTAGAGTTCCGGGACGATGCCGTTGCGCGGATTGAAGACGACGTTGCCTTCGCGAATCTTAAACGCGTGATCGACGAAGGTGAGCGTACCGCCCGATGCGTCAAATCGGCCGTCAAGAGTCGGCTGCGCAAGCGTCCCGCCTAAGATCGCATTGCCGCGCGCACCGATATCGACTCCAAAGCCGAGCGCGTTCGCGCGTACGGCGACGTTCTTTCCGGCCGTGACGTGAAAGTCGTTAAAGGCGAGGTTGAACGGCAGGCCGCTGACCGCCGCCGCAGTGTCCGCGCCGGTATCCGCACCGCCATCCCCAAGCTCGCTGCTGCCGCCGCCCCCACCACGAATCAACGTCGCGAACGGAATGACCGCATCACTCACGCTCGCGGCGCCCGAAACTTTCGCGAGCCCGGTCGTCTTCACGAGATGCACGTTCGAGTCGACGGTTCCCGACCCGTACGCCGGAAAACGCAAGCCCGCACGTTTTGTTGCAGCATCGAGCGAATACTCGACGGGCCGTTGCGGAGCGCCCGCAAAGCTGAGCCGTCCACTTGCGTCCAGCGTCCCGCTTCCCACTTGCGCGTGCACGCCGGTGAGCGTCGCGCTCGTCGATGCAAACGTCAAGTCGCCGACGGTATGCGTGACCGGTATCGTTTCGAAGTCGCTGACGTAGCTGCCGTTCTGTAGCCGGAGACCGCCTCGAATTTGCGGGCGCGCAACTTCTCCGTTCACGCCGACGCGGCCGTCAATCAGACCGCTGACCTTCGTGCCCGCTGGGAAGAGCGATTGAAAGTCGCTGACGTCAACGCCGCGCGAAAAGAAATCCATTGCGAAAGGTGCGTTCGGCGGACCGATTTGCAAAGGTGAAATCTCAAATGGCAACGCGCCCGCGATCGTGATCTGTCCTTTTTGCAGCGTGAGCTCGGCGCTGCGCAATTGAATGTCTCGCCCGGCATAAAAAACTTCGGCCACGAGCTGCGGAATCACGACGCCGCGAATCGTGCCTTTCGTAAAATCGATGCCCGCCGTCATCGACGGTTTCGCGAAAGTGCCGCGGACGCGAAGCGTCGTTTCGAGTGCGCCCGATACCGGTACGGACGCATGGGTAAAGTTCGCCAAGAACATCGGAATGTTCGAGCTGCTCGCATTCATGTCGAACGCGATCGGGTCGCGCGACCCGAGACCGAAAGTGCCTGATCCGCTCGCGGTCAGCGCTGGAATTTGCGCTTGAATTCGCAGAAATCGCGATCCGGGGACCGGCGGCGTGCGCGGCTAGTTGCAGCCGATCGATCGGCACCCGCCCGACCGTTCCGTTGTGCAAGTCCGCCGTCGTGCGCAGACTGAGCGCCGGATAGCGTCCGCTAAAGAACGCGTCGCCGTCGACACGCCCGGTAACCGGCAGCGTCGGATAGCCGAGCGCGGCTAGCCACGTTCCAAGATCTAAGGAGCGCAGGTGCGCCGAGAGATTGTAGCGCGAATCGGCGACGATCTGCCGAATACCGGATGTCGCCGGCGCCAGCGCCACGCTACCGGCGGCGGAGAGGATTCCATGCTCACCGCCGACGCGAACGTTTCCGCGGGCGACGTCATTGTGGCTCGACCAATGCGCTTGCGTATCGCCTATCGGCAAACGCCGGTACCGGAAATCTCGAACGTTGAGATCTCCGGAACTCGAGATCGCGCTCTGCGTGTGCGTGAAGGCGACCGCGACGCTTCCTTTTCCGGCGAGCGTGTCGCCCGTATCGAAGTAGTCGTTGAAGTCCGAGAGGTCGGCGTGCGGTGCATTTAAGGAAACGTAACTGCGTCCCGCTGCGACAGAAGCGTTAAATTGCGCCGACGTCGACCCGACGTCGACATGGCCGCCTTCCACTGAAACGCCGAATGGGCTCGCGCTCAAGAGCGCCGCCGCGTTCAAGAAATTCAAACCGTTGATTTGACCGGCGGCCACTGTAAATGGCCCCTGCACGTTCGGAGCGGCGCCCTGTCCGCCGACGTGAACGTTGGCCCCAAAACTGCCGGTCGTTCCGTATGTCGGCAGATGCAACGCTTGCGCAATGCTTGCAATGTCACCGGCGGGCACGTTTGCATTCAAATCGTACGATGGCGATCCCGATCGGATACCGCCAACCGTTCCGGCAACCGCACCGTACATCCCAGCGGTCGTGAGCGTCGCATCGGATAACTGCACGGCATCGCCGTTGAAGTTCACTTCCGAGGTCCCTGAAAGCGGATATCCGGCAACTCGGCCGCCGCTGAGCGCAACGCCGCCGTTGAAGGTAGGAGATGACATCGTGCCGCCGACGGTTCCGGCAACCGAGACATGTCCCGCTTGTAAAGGAAGACCGAGCGCTGCGGCGGTTTGCGAGCCGGCGTCGATCGCTTCGACCGCTAACTGCCCGCCGTTTCCAAATGAACCGGCGGCAACGGTTTGGGCTCCGCCGACAGTCGCGGTTGCAGAGTACACGTGCACGGCATTGCCGTTGATTGCGAGCGTTCCGTTCGCCGCTTCAATTGGAAGGCCGCGAATCTGCGCGCCGCTCAAGCGCAGGTCTTGCGCTTGCACCGTAATGCCTTTTCCGCCGACGGCAAGCGCAACGGTTCCGTGAGCGGCTCCGCTTGCGTTTCCGACCGGCACAAACCGCGCCAACGATTCGAGACGGCCGTCAAACGTACCGCGCGCGATCAAACCGTTTGGCGCATAGCCGCCGTTGCCGTCAAAGCGACCCCATGGTGCATGGACCAGGATGTGAGAGATTGCGAGGTTCGCAAGCGGACCCGCAAGCGACGCGTCGAGCGTATCGATTGGAACGCCCTGTACCTGCGCGTCTCGCGCAAGAATGTGCCCGGCCAAAACGACGTTTTTCTGGCTTCCGCCGCCCGCAATATTCGCGGTGTCGATTCCGCCTTGCAGCGGCGGCAACGTCGGGAGCGGCACGCCCGGCAGCACCGCCGCACTGGCCAACGAGAGCGGAAAATGATCCGCGGAGATCCAGAAGGCGCTGTCGCCGCGTGGACGATCGACGACGAGTGCGCCGTAGAGCGTCCCTCTCCCGGTTGCGATGGCAATCGGTCCGAAGGTGCTGTACCCGCGCGGGGTCACGTTGTAGAAAGCGCTAAGCGCCGTTGCACGCTGCGCGTTCGCGAGGTAGCCGTCGGCGCCGATATATTGGTCGCTGCCACGCAGGATCGCGTCGCCGACAATCGGTGTGTGCGGCGCTAACGAGCCCAAATATGGCACGTCGTTCGAGTTCGTTGAGAAGTGAAGCGCGACTTGAGAGTTCACAGACTTGCCAAGGAGCACTTGCCCGTGCGCGTTCACGTCAACGCCGCCGTAATGCGCGCGCAGCGGCAGAATGGAAACTGCGTTGTTGTAGAGCGCCGCGACGCCGCTCACGTCGTGCACGGGAATGCCTTGATACCGCGCTAAGGCCGATGAGAAGCCGATCAAAACGAGCGGGCCGGCTACCGGGCCTTCGATCAGCGTCCGCAGCCGCGTGCTGCCCGTGACTGGATAATGTGCGGCGACCGGCAGCAAGGATTTCAGCCGATCGAGTCCGGCTGTGCCTTGAACGCCGAAGTAGAATTGCGGATCGGAGAAATCGTAAATGCCGCCCGCGACTTTGAGCGGCATACCCGCCAGCGTCGCGCCGAGCGAACGGGCCGACAAGCCTCCGTCAAAGATGCGAATGACGCCGCGCAACCGCTCCAACGGCTGGGCAAGGCCTTTAATTGAAATGGCGCCGTCGGTGAGATCGGCTCGCCCACCGATGTGGTATGCAATCGGCATACCGGGACGAACGTCGAGCGCATACATTCGCGCCTCGAAGTTACGTGCGTTGCCGCCGAGGAATCGTGCCGCCGGCGAGTTGATGAAATAATTCGCGATCGTACGGATTGGCACGGCTTTTGCCGTGACGTGATGCATTGCGAAGCCACGGATGTAGTCGATCGTCCCGACCGCTTCGAGCGGCTGATCGGTCTGCTCAACGAAGTCGCCTGCGACGACGTAGTGCGTGCTTTCGTCGGACTTGACCGACAAGACGGCATTGATATGGCGGACCGTCTGAACCCGCGCTTCCTTATAATAGGTGTATTGGTCGATCAGCTTCGCGCTGCCGTCGCGCATGCGCGCGAAGTAGTCGAGCGGCGTGCCGGCGGTGCGGGTCTGACCAGGTGCAACGTTGCCGCTTGGCCGTCCGCGGCTGATGTTGTAGGAGCCGTCTTTATGGTGGACGATCGTGAGCTGCGGCCGAGCGATTGTCACGCCGCGAAAGCCGAAGCGATGCTTGCTTCCCGGGAGCAGGTCGCGCAAGTTGTAGTAGAGGTCAATCCGATCCGCATCCAAGCACCGGATCGGCGTCCTTAGAAACATGAACATCAAGAAAGGCGCCGTGATCCGACTGCAAATGCATCTCGCCGATGCGAACGTGGTAACCGCTCGCGACGCTAAGGATCTGCTCGGTCAAAACGCGCGCGATAGCGTGGCGGCCGGCAAAGATCAGGCCTGCGGCCACTACGAGCGTCCCGATCACAACCCACAGACGTTTTGGTCGCAAAGCGCTCTCCTTTAGACAGCGTTGCACTTCGCGCAACGTTCGGCGTTTCGGCTCCCTTCTGCCACGATGCGGCAGAAACTCGCCTCACACGCCCCCGCGCAAACTATCGCGCGCGGGTCCCCAACTCGACACGCCCCCGCGCAAACTTCGCGCAGCGGGTCCCGATACGCGTTGCACTTCGCGCAACGTTGCGTTCATCTTCGCCACGATGCGGCAGAAACTCGCCTCATACGCCTCCGCGCAAACTATCGCGCGCGGGTCCCTAAACCGCGGCCTAGCCTACGCGGCTCTCTTGTACCCTTGAAAACGGCTCTGGTGGCAGCGGCGTTCCGCGACTCCACTATAGATCGAGATTCTTGACGCTGCGCGCGAAGTCGAAGATATACTGCTTGCGCGGCTCGACTTTGTCGCCCATGAGGTCGGTGAAAATCTGCTCCGCTTCAACGGCATCTTCGACGGTGATTTGCTTGAGGCGCCGGTTGCCGACTTCCATCGTCGTCTCCGCGAGCTGGTCGGCGTCCATCTCGCCGAGCCCCTTGTATTGCTGCACGACGAAGTCTTTCGCTTCGCCGTCGCTGCTGCTGACAATCGACTGCAGCTCGGCATCGCTAAAGGCGTACCACTGCTTCTTGCCTCGGCGGATGCCATAGAGCGGCGGCTGTGCGATATAGATGTAGCCCTCGTCGAGCAACTGGCGCATCTGGCGGTAAAAAAACGTCAGCAACAACGTTCTGATATGGGAGCCGTCGACGTCGGCATCGGTCATGATGATGATCTTGTGGTAGCGCAATTTGCGCGCATCGAACTCGTCGCCGAATCCGGTGCCGAGCGCAGTGATCATCGTGCGGATCTCTTCGTTGGCAAGAACTCTGTCGAGCCGTGCCTTCTCGACGTTGATAATCTTGCCGCGTAACGGCAAAATCGCTTGCGTATTCGGATCGCGGCCGCCTTTGGCGGTGCCGCCGGCCGAGTCGCCTTCGACTAAGAAGATCTCGCTCTGCGAGGGATCTTGGTTCTTGCAGTCCACGAGCTTGCCGGGTAGCCCGCTACCGTCGAGCGCGTTCTTGCGACGCGAAAGATCGCGCGCTTTCTTCGCCGCTTCACGGGCGCGCGAGGCTTGCATGCATTTGTCAACGATCGCCCGCGCGTAACGTGGATTCTCTTCAAAGAAGAAATCGAGCCGTTCGTTGATGAGACTGTACGAAATCGTGCGCACGCGCGCATTGCCCAACTTTGTCTTCGTCTGCCCTTCGAATTGCGGATCGGTCAACTTGACGGAGATGACGGCGGTCAAGCCCTCCATGCAATCGTCCGTCGACAGATTTCCGTCGGAATCTTTGAGAAAGCCGCGCTTCTTCGCGTAGGAGTTGACCGCGTTTGTCACCGCGGTTCGAAACCCGATCAGGTGCATGCCGCCTTCGATCGTGTTGATGTTGTTGGCGAACGAGTACAGCAGCTCGGTGTAGGTGTCCGTCCACTGCATCGCGACCTCGACGACGACGCCGTCGCGTTCGTTATGCGTGGAGATGATCGGATGGAGCGGGTCCTTCTTGTCGTTGAGCCACTCCACGAATGAGACGATGCCGCCCTCGTACCTGAAGGTCGCGCTCGCGCGGCTCATCACCGCGCTCGTCGCGCAGCGTGATGCTCAAGCCACGATTCAAGAAGGCGAGCTCGCGCATCCGTTTCTGCAAGATGTCCCAGTGAAAGCTGGTGGTCTCGAAGACTTGCGGATCCGGCAAGAAATGCTGCAGCGTCCCCGTTCCGTTCGCGTTGCCGATCTTATGCAATTTGCGCGTCGTAAGGCCGCGTTCGAATTTGATCTCGTATTCGAAGCCGTCGCGCTTGACGCGCGTAACCATCCACTCCGAGAGCGCGTTGACGACCGAGATGCCGACGCCGTGCAAACCGCCGGCCACTTTGTAACCGCCTTTGCCGAATTTTCCGCCGGCGTGCAGCATCGTCATGACAACCTCGACCGCCGGCATTTTTTCCCCGGCATGGACGTCGATCGGAATGCCGCGGCCGTCGTCTTCTACCGAGCATGACGCATCTTTGTGTAAGACGACGCGGACGTTTTTCGCGAAGCCTGCGAGCGCTTCATCAACCGCGTTATCAACCGCTTCATAGACAAGCTGATGCAAACCCCGCTCGGCGGTGTTGCCGATGTACATGCCCGGGCGCTTGCGCACGGCCTCGAGGCCTTTGAGCACCTCGATTTGCTTGCCGGTATATTCCATTACAAGGCGCTCCGCTCCAAGCGCAGCTTGTCCTGAGCGCGTCGAAGGGCGCCCCCCAGCCGAGCTGGGGCGCCCAAGACTATCGCTCCATCACCATTTTTGAAGCGCCTCGATTCCCCGCGGGGTCGCGTAACAACAATTCTATTCTTCGCTCCCTCACGATAATTCGCGAAGCAGCATTCCCCGTGGGGTCGCGTAAGTGACATATCTTCTTTTTTAGTTCGAGATTCCGTAGATTAAGTCGTGCAGTTCGTCACCGAGCAAATTGCGCACGACCGGCGGAACGATGTGCTCGGGATCGAGCCCGCTCCTTAAGATAACGTAAGAACTGGCGATCAATCTCTCGCGACGATCCGGTGAAAGCCGCCCGGCCCGCTGCGCTTTCAAAAGCGTCTCCCACCACCGGCGCAACAACTTCAGGCGTACGACTCCGTAATCACGTTCGGTCAGGCCGTCGACCAGTGCTGAGATGCCGGCAAAGCCAAGCCACGGCGCCTCAAAGAGCAGCCGCGCGACCGCTCGATGCCGTTGGTCGGTTTCGGCTTGCAAACATGGCGCACAGCATGCGGGCCGCCCTTGCGCCATCGCAATGCCGCAACCACGGCATAGCCGCGCCCCACTTGCGATCCGCGCTTCGCGCGCGGATCGAACGTCTTCACGAAAGCGCGTCAGCACGTCGTTTAGCGACTTTACCGGTGGCCGATCTTCGGGAAGCCCCTTTGGCTGAGGACGTCTTTGGGTATGGCGCACGGCAGTCGCACGCGCCGGCGTAACGCGCCCGACACGGAAACGCACGCGTTCGATTTTTGCGACGGGCGCATCTCGCGTAATGGCGGCGATGACCTGTTCGGTCATGAAACTGAGCTGGTGCGTCCATGAATGCGAGCGCGTTGCGATGATCAGCGTATCACCGCGTATTTCAAGAGGCTGTGAATTTGCGGCGACCTGCGTTCCTACGATCGCCGGCCACGCCGCAGCAATCGCGACCAGCGGCTGGACATGCGTATCCTGCAGCGGTGCCCAATTACGGCAAGCATCTGAAAGCCGCAGCAAGCTCATGCGATGCGCTCCAGCGCCGCTTGCGTGATCCGATATTGCGCCGCGGCCGGAATACCGTTTGGAACGCTCGTTGCCGTCATGAACGCCTGCTCGTAATTGCCGATGCCGCTCAGGAACGCCGCGGCGCGGCGATGATCCAATTCGGAAAGCACGTCGTCGAGAAATAGCAATGGCGCTTCCGCGCCGCGCTCTTGCATGACGATGTATTCGGCAACTTTGAGTGCGAGTACCGCCATCCGATGCTGCCCTTGCGAACCAAACGCGGCCAGCGACATGCCGTCCAGTAAGAGCGTAACGTCATCGCGATGCGGCCCCGCGATGCACATCTTCCGCTGTGCTTCCAATTGCGCGACCGCCGCCAAGCGCGCATGTAACGCCGCCTCGATCGCGTCTTGGGTGCGAGCCTCAAAGGGCACGTTCGGCTCGTAGGATAGCGTTAAGCGCTCGTCGCCGCCCGTCCACTTGCGATAGACATTGTGCGCAGGCGTATTGAGCGCTTCGACAAACTGCGCTCGCGCCGCCATCAATCCGGCACCGTGATCGACGAGCGTTTGGTTATATACGCGTATGAGTTCCGCGTCGGGTTCGATCGCGCCACGCAGCAATGCCGCCTTTTGCGCGAGTGCCTTTTGATAACGCAAAAGATGGCTGTAGTACATCGGCTGAGCTTGCGAGAGAGCACCGTTCAGCATCGCGCGTCGCAGGCTCGGCGCGCCGGTAACGAGTTGGAGATCCCAGGGTGTGAAGGTCACGATTTTTGCCGAGCCGAGGAACCGCGCGTAGCGGACCGGCTCGCCGTTTAGTGTATAGGTTTTGCGAATGCCACGACCGGTGTTCGCAATCGTGCAACTCAAGCGAACCGTACCGGCTCGCATCTGCGCTTCCCCCGAAATGGACGCGATCGACAACCCGTGCTTGATCAGATCCGCTTCCCGGCTCGTGCGAAACGATTTTCCGGTGCCGAGCAGCGCGATCGCTTCGAGCAGATTACTCTTGCCTTGCGCGTTCTCACCGATAAAGACATTTAAGCCCGGCTGCGGCTCGAGCTCCAAATTCGAGTAGTTTCGTAAATTCGAAAGCGCGACGTGGTTCAGGCGCAGGATCGCTTCGGACGCTTTACTGCCGCAGCGGCATCAAGACATACAGCTGCGTGCCATCCTCCGATTGTTCTTGCGGTTTGATCGCCGTCGGCGAGAGCGGACCCAAGAACTCCATGACGGTCTGCGGGCTTTCGATGTGGTTGAGAATCTCGACGAGATAGCGCGCGTTAAAGGCGATCGTTAAGTCCTCACCGGTTTGCTCGACTTCCAGTTCCTCGTAGGCGTTGCCGGCGATGTCGGATGACGCCGTGAGAATCAGTGTCTGATTCGAGATCGCGAGCTTGACCATCGAAGCGCGATCGCCGGCCACTAACTCCGCGCGTTTGAGTCCGGCAATCAATTGCGCCGTATTGACGGCGCACGAGCGATCGAATTTTTCGGGAATAACCTGCCCGTAATTCGGATACTGCCCGTCGACGAGCCGCACGATGATCGACGTGTCTCCCGCTGCGACCGCCAGCTGATTGTTCTGTGCACCGAGCGCGCTGATCGTTATCGTGTCGGTTGCGCCAAGGTTGCGTGCCGCCTCAGCGAGAGCGCGCGAGGGGATGATGTATTTTTCGGCACCGGAGATGCCGCTCTCCAAATTCGTTTGAAACTTCGCAAGGCGGTAGCCGTCGGTGGCGACCATCGTCAGTGAGTCGCCATCGACTTCAAGCAGCGTCCCCATCAAGACGGCGCCGCGCGCTTCCTCGCTGGAGGCGGCAAAGATCGTGCCGGCGACGCCGGCACGAAAGCGCTTCGCGGAGATCGTAAATGTCTGGCCCTTTTGCGCGGAGGGAAGCGGCGGGTATTCGTCGGCCGGCAACGCGTGAAAATCGTAGTTCGAACGCTCGCATTTGACGGTCGCGCGTGTCGGCGTGCCTTTGAGCTCGAGCAGTCCCGGCGGCAGATTTCCGAGATAGCCGGAGAAAAGCCGCGCCGGCACCGTCACGCTGCCCGGCTCCGATATTTCCGCCGGAAAAGCGTGCTCGAGCGTCAGTTCGAGATCCGTCGCGCGCACCGATATGCGCTCACCATTGGCCGTCAACAGCACGTTTGAGAGGATCGGAACCGTCGTGTGCGCGTTGACGACCTTGCTTGCCGCGCCGACGGCGGCCGAGATGTCCTTAGTGTTACACGTGAACTTCATTCATCCACCGTTTTTAAACTGCGCCGTTTTTCCAGATATAAATAAATGAGTAACGGTCTATAGTAGTAAGGCGGTGTATTCTGCGTACAAGTGCCCGATACCGCGCCGCCGCTGGACTTTCGGTTCGGACAAACTGTGCAGATGTCGCGGTGAGCTCTGCACTTTTACCCGCCCGGCGTCCAAGGCGCCGTTATCCGCAGTTTTCGTATAGGCCTTGTAACCGAAATTGTGGAGGGCGATGATCACTCGTTTTGGCACAGCGTGATCAGCGAGCGAACCTTGTTGCGGTACGCCTCGTCGCGTTGCATCTGATCCTTAACTTTGTTATAGGCGTACATCACCGTCGTATGATCTTTCTTACCGAACTCGCGGGCAATCTGCGGCAAAGAGCAGTCGGTGAGCTCGCGCGCGATGTACATGGCGATCTGGCGCGGCGCTGCTAATCGCTGATCGCGGCGCTGGTAATCCATCTCTTTTACGGTCAGGCCGTGGGCGCGAGAGACGCGCTCTTTAATCAAGCAGAATCGTAACGCGACGCAACGGAACTTGTGCCACGGCACTCTTGAGCACTTCGGTTGCAAGCTCCAACGTGATCGCGGATTTGGTCAGCGATGCGAAGGCAACGACGCGAATCAATGCGCCTTCAAGTTCGCGAATGTTCGAAGGAATAACGCGGGCGATGAACGTTGTGATTTCGTCGGGAACCGGAACCTTTTCTGATTCCGCTTTCTTGCGCAAGATCGCTTCGCGTGTCTCTAAGTCCGGCGATTGAATATCGGTCAGCAAACCCCATTCGAATCGCGAGCGCAAACGATTCTCGAGCGTTTGGATTTCTTTGGGTGGACGGTCGCTCGAGATCACGAGCTGCCGCCCGGACTCGTGCAGCGAGTTGAAGGTATGAAAGAACTCTTCTTGCGTCTGCTCTTTGCCTTCGAGGAATTGGATGTCGTCGATCAGCAGCACGTCGACATGGCGGTACTTGTTGCGAAACTCCGGCGTCTGGTTGTTTTTGATCGCGATGATGAATTCGTTGGTAAACTTCTCGCTTGAAACATAGACGACGTTCGCGCTCCGATTCTCTTGCATGACACGATGGCCGATCGCATGCATCAAATGCGTCTTCCCGAGGCCGACGCCGCCATAGATAAAGAGCGGGTTGTAGGCGCGTGCCGGGGTAACGGCCACTGCCTGCGCGGCCGCGTGGGCAAAGCGGTTGCTGTTTCCGACGACAAACTCTTCGAAGGTGTAGCGAGAGTTCAGATTGCCGGGCCGGTACTCGTCCGGGGCCTTGGGCTGGGGCTCCGGGGCCGGCGCCTCAGCCGCAGCGTCGGGGGCGTCCGGGGCGACCGTGAAGTGCAGTTCGAGTTCTGCCCCTAACACCTCGGTAAGGATGTCACGAATCTGTGGCTTTAGACGGTTCTCGACCCAATCGCGGGCGAAGTTTGATTGAACGGCGAGTGTAAGTTCGCTGCCCGACAGACTGACGAATCTGATCGGCTTGATCCACATCTCGTAGACCGGTTTGGAAAAGCGCTGCTCTAATGCGACGAGCGCAGATTGCCACAGCTCATTCGAAATGTCGGAGTTGCTGAACGCAAGCGCCATAGCCGGAGGTACCGTCCTTTGAAAGTATTTGCGCGCCGAGTTCTTAAGGCTTTGACGTTAATGAACCGTCGCAGCGGAGCGCAAACGTTTGCGCTTTCAGGGGCGTATCCTGCGGGTTTTTTGCACGGATTTATCCACTTATCCACAGCCCGAAAATGACGGTTTTATCGCCCGAAACAAACATTTTTCGCAGGCCGCTTTTGCCTCTTGACATGCGCGATAACGTACTGTTCATGCGCCTTCCGACACCGTATGTCACGCACCAAACCGACCGTTGTCCACAGCGTTGTCCACACGTGTGGAAAGCGGCCTTGACGCTTGCTGACGCGGACCCCTATACTAGGTGGCTGTATGCGGCCGCGCGAAGCGGCCGCCTCTTTCCATTAGTGTATGCTAGTTTATGCGACCTCGCGAGGTTGGCGTGCCGATGATCGTGCGGGAGCTGTGGAGGTTTATGATGTTAGTTAAGCGACCCCGCGGGGAATCGTGGCGGGTCGTCACGCGTGAGGGAGCTATGGCCGGGGGGCCCCAGCTCGGCTGGGGGGCGTCCTTCGACGGCGCTCAGGACAAGCTGCGCTTAGAGCGGAGCGCCTTCTAGCATGAAGCGCACTTTTCAGCCGCACAACCGCCGCCGCAAACGGGTGCACGGCTTCTTGAAGCGGATGGCGACGAAGAACGGACGACGCGTGATTTCGGCACGCCGGCGAAAAGGGCGCAAGCGCCTAGCGGTCTGATGCGAACGTTTGCCAGCCTGCGGCGCCGCGGCGACTTCTCGCGACTGCGCCGCGCTGGCCGGCGAACGGCAACCGGCGCACTCACGGTCTATCGTGCCGACTCTCCCCTGGGCCAGGCGCTGGTCGG
The DNA here is from genome assembly GCA_963723515.1 of Vulcanimicrobiota bacterium. Classification (GTDB taxonomy): domain Bacteria; phylum Vulcanimicrobiota; class Vulcanimicrobiia; order Vulcanimicrobiales; family Vulcanimicrobiaceae; genus JAFARW01. The sequence goes on along the minus strand of CAVRQT010000002.1, from coordinate 631,169 downwards.
AATCTCGACGGCCCGCTCCGTCGGGAATGCCGTGACCCGCAATCGCGTGCGCCGCCGTCTCTTAGCGATCCTCGATGAAATCTCGCGCCAAGGGAGCTTGCCGCAGCGCCTTCTGATCGAGGCCCGGCCTGCGGCGGCCGGGGCGCAGTTCGAGCAACTGAAAATTGAATTGATGCATGCTGTGCAGGGCATGCGATGAGATCTTTGCTTATGGCAATTCTGCGTGGATACAAGCTGCTGATCTCACCACTCTTGCCCAGCGCCTGCCGCTTCGAGCCCACGTGTTCGCAGTACGCCGCCCAGGCAATCGCGAAACACGGTGCAATTCGCGGAGTATCGCTTGCCGCCGGGCGACTGCTTCGGTGTCACCCGTGGGGTCCGAGCGGTTTTGACCCCGTGCCCTAACCTGTTGCGCCGCCTACGCTAAGGAATCTCTTACTTGCACATCTTGTTGTTCGCCAACCCGCTCGTCCCGCTTATCACGCTCGTTGGCAACATCATCAACGCGATCAACATCCCGGTTCACAACCTCGGTTGGAGCCTGATTATCTTTGCACTGCTCGTGCGGCTCGCATTTTGGCCGCTGAACACATCGCAATTCAAGACGATGGTCGGCATGCAGAAGATCGCGCCCCGTATCAAAGCGCTTCAGGCGAAGTACAAGAGCAAGCCGGATCCGCAAGCGATGCAACGCGAACAGATGGCGCTCTATAAAGAAGCCGGCGTCAATCCGATGGCGGGTTGTCTGCCGCTGCTTATACAGATGCCGATCATCATCAGCGTCTACTACGCAGTCACAAATAAGGATCACATTGGCGCGTATGCTGCGGCGACGTGGGCTTGGATCGGGTCGACACTCTCGTATGCGATCAATGCGCATGCCCACTGGCCGATTATGGCCACGAGCCTCAAAGAGTCCGACCTCATATTGCTGCTAGTCTATATCGTAACGATGTACCTTAGCATGCGCTACACGACTATGCCAGCGACGGATCCGGCGCAGGCGCGCACACAGAAAATGATGGCGATTCTCTCGCCCGCGATGATTGCGTATTTCGGATTTCGCGCGCGCTGGCCGTCCGCGATGATCCTTTACTGGACCGCATTAAACGTTTTCACGATGGCGCAGCAGCTCTATCTCTTGCGAAAATACCATCAGCCGCTTTCGGTCTTGGATTCCGAGCATGCGATCACTGAAGGCGTCACCGCAGAACCTGAAACGCCGGTCAAATTGAAGCCGAGTCCGAACGGCTCGAGCTCGCGGCGCAATCGCCGGCGCAGACGTTCCCGCCGCTAGACGAAGGAAGTTATGGACGAAGAGTTTCCGCTCGACCAGCCGCACAGCATTCGCGACCGCGCGACCTCTCGCGCGCAACGACGGCGGCGGCCCGAGCCGCGAGTGCAGACAACGCGCACCACAACCAAAGAACCGGAATCCGTCAAACCGGCGCGCGATCTGCTGGAACAGATCCTTGAAAAGATGGGCTTGACGCACGTTGAGGTTGCGTATTTGCCGCGCAGCGAAGGCGAATACTTCGAAATCACGGGTCCGGACTTAGCGACGTTAATCGGTCGCCACGGCAATACGCTGGAAGCGCTCAATCTGGTCTTTAACAACATTTTGAACTTGGGCGTTCGCAATAACCGCAAATACTACACGATCGACGCCGAGGGGTATCGCGCGCGTCGCGCGGATCAGTTAAAGAACATCGCGCTCGTGTCGCTGGAGCGCTGCATTCGCGAAAAAAAGCCGCAGGCGCTCGATCCAATGTTGCCTTCGGAGCGCAAAATCATCCACTTGGCGCTGGCGGAAAGCCCGTACGTTCGAACGGAATCCGAAGGCATCGAGCCGGAACGGCGCGTGGTGGTGTTCCCCGTTTCCAATGAGGGGCCGCCGGTTTCATAGCGGCTCTCCCGGGCGGCGAGCTTGAACAATACTGCCGATACGATCGCGGCGATTGCAACGCCGCCGGGATTTGGCGCAATTGCGATCGTGCGCCTCAGCGGCCCGAAAACAATTGCGCTGGCGCGCCAACATTTTCGTGGCCGTCCATTGGAACCGCATCGTGCGACGTACGGAGAACTTCTAGACGAGCGCGGTGACGTCGTCGACCACGGTGTCGCGATTTTGGCGCATGCGCCGCACAGCTACACGGGTGAAGACACCCTTGAACTGCAGGTCCATGGCTCCCCGGTCGTTACCCGTGAGGTCTTGCGCGCTCTGATTGCAAGTGGTGCACGACTCGCCGCCGCGGGCGAATTCACAAAACGGGCTTTCCTCAACGGTAAACTGGATTTGCATGCGGCGCAGTCGGTCGCAGATTTGATTAACGCGGAGCATCGCTCCGCAGCGCGTGCAGCCGTGGCCAACATGGGAAGCGCCCTTGCTAATGAAGTCCGCGAGATTCGGGCCGTACTCTCCGAGATGCTCGCAGAACTTGCCGCTTCAATCGACTTCTCCGATGAAGTTGCCGAACCCGATCCTTTCCGCGTAACAACAACGCTTGCTCGAATCGAAAGCCGTCTCGACGAGTTGCTTGCAAACGCCGAAGTGGGGCGGCTCGTGCGCGAAGGCCTCGACGTAGCGATCGTCGGTCCGCCCAACGCCGGGAAATCTTCGCTGCTGAATGCGCTCTTAGGTGAAGATCGCGCGATCGTTTCCGAACTGCCCGGGACAACGCGCGATACCATTGAGGAAGCAATTACGATCGGCAGCGTGATGGTGCGGCTGACGGATACAGCCGGTCTTCGTGAAGCGGCGCAAACGGTAGAAGCTGCTGGAATCCAGCGCACACGGCGCGTGCTCGCCGCGGCGCGGTTAGCGATCGTGGTGATCGATGCATCGGTTCCGTTAAGCGCAGCTGCAGCAGATATTCTCGCGAGAACGCGCGAAATCGATCGCATCGTCTACTTCAACAAGGCGGATGTTGGCACGACCGCCTACGACGAGCGTGCAGACGAGCTGAACGACGCGATTCCCGGAAGCGTCTACAATGCTGAAACGCTCTCTGCGATACGGAAGGCAATCGCAAAGCATGGCTGGGATGCGAGCGAACCGGATCTGCAACGCCCGACGCTCGGAGCGCTGTACGAGCTTGATGCGGTATCGGGTGCGCGCGATGCTTTGCGCCATGCGAGGGAGACGGTAGGGCAAAGGATGCCGCTCGATCTGATCGCGCCCGGCTTGCAGAGCGCATTTGCATCTCTCGGCAAGCTGACCGGCGATACGGTTACCGAGGAGTTGCTCGGCGAAATTTTCTCCCGCTTCTGCATCGGAAAATAGAGCGCAACATCGTCTGGTAAGATAACCGCATGACTCGTGTTATGCGCGAGGACGATGCCGCGCGTCATTATCGTTGGCGGCGGACATGCCGGCCTTGAGGCGGCGTTAGCCGCGGCGCGGCTGGGTGTCGAAGCGCTTTTAGTGACCGGCGACCCGGCGCGCATTTGCACGCTGCCATGCAATCCGTCCATCGGCGGCAGCGCAAAAGGTCAACTCGTGCGCGAGATCGATGCGCTCGGCGGCGAGATGGGGCGCTTGATCGATGCGTCGGAGCTGCACGTGCGGATGCTCAACGAGTCAAAAGGACCGGCCGTGCGTGCCTTGCGGGCCCAAGCGGATAAACCCACCTATATGCATTGCGCGACCCGAGCATTACGCGTTCAGCCCGGCGTTGCGATCCAGCGGGGCTTGGTCGAGGACGTAATTGTGGACGCCGGCGAAGCGCGTGGCGTCATCTGCGCGGACGGTTCCGTATATCGCGCCCGGCAAGTGGTGTTGGCGACGGGTACCTTCCTGGGCGGAAAGACCTTTCGGGGCGCGACGGTCCAAGCCGAAGGGCGTCACGGCGAGCCGCCGGCGATCGGGTTATCCGCGGCACTGCGCCGCCTTGGCTTTGGGACGCGGCGGCTGAAGACCGGTACGCCGCCCCGGATCGACAGAGCGACCGCTGATACGACGCGCATGCAGATGCAGCCGCCCAGTCCCGTCCCCCTTTCGTTTTCGTATCGGAACGCCCCGCGATTTGCCGGTCCTCAGTTGCCCTGCTTCATCACGCTCACGAACGCTCGGACCCATCAACTCGTGCGGGAGAATTTGCATCTCTCGCCGCTTTACGGACTCGATTTGATTAAGGGGATCGGCCCGCGGTACTGCCCCTCGATCGAAGATAAGGTCGTCAAGTTCGCGCACAACCCAACCCACCAAATTTTTATCGAGCCTGAAGGTTGGGATGAACCGACGCTCTATGTCGGTGGCTTCTCGACGTCGCTTCCGGCGGAAGTCCAACTTGAGATGCTGCATACCCTGGCGGGGCTTGAGGACTGCGTGATGCTGCGCGCAGGTTATGCCGTCGAGTATGATATGGTGCCGCCGACCGAGCTCCGAGAGACGCTGGAGACGCGTCGCATCGCCGGCTTGTATCACTGCGGCCAGTTGAATGGAACATCAGGCTACGAAGAGGCGGCTGCGCAGGGTCTGATCGCGGGCATCAACGCCGCCTTGAGGGCGAAGGGGCAGCCGCAGCTCTCTCTTACGCGCGACCAAGCGTACATCGGCACGATGATCGACGACTTGATCACCAAGGGCGTCGACGAGCCGTACCGGATGCTGACCTCGCGCGCCGAGCACCGCGTGCTCCTGCGCCACGATAATGCGGACACGCGATTGACGCCCGTCGGCCGTCGGCATCGGTCTCATCGGCGACGACGATTTTGAGGCCTTCGAAGAGCGGCAGCGCGCACTTAACCGGACGATCGAGAGCAGCGCGAAGACGCCGATTGGCCGAATGCGAACTTGGCGCACAGAGAATCTCGGCCGGCACGACTGTTGGGCAGGCGCTGCGAAGGCCCGAAGTGCGATTTCCGGACGTGGCGTCATTTCTGCCGCCGGTAGAGCCCGAAATAGGCGAGCGAGCAGCGATTGAAATCAAGTATGCAGGCTACGTCCGCCGACAAGAACGAGAGATCGAACGCACCGCCCGTGAAGAACATCTTGAGATCCCAGAGCACCTGGAATTCACGAGCCTGAGGGCGCTCTCGCGCGAGGGGCGCGAAAAACTGAGCCGGCAAAGGCCCCGCACGCTCGGCGCCGCCTCCCGGATACCGGGCGTGAGCGCAGCAGACGTTGCGGTCCTCTCGGTTCATCTGCGCCATCCTCAACAACGCTCGGCATAGACAACTTCGGTAACGGAAATCTCGCCGACGCCTTAGTCGCGCGGGGAGTGGCGCCGGCGGAAGCCGAGCTGATAGCGCGCTACGCGGACATCTTGCTAGAGCGTAACCAACGACTCAATTTGACTGGTGCCAAGACGCCCGAGGCGCTCCTGCCGCAACTGCTTGATTCCTTAACGATCGTACCGTTGATTGGAGAGAAGCACGTGGACGTCGGGTCCGGCGGAGGTCTGCCGGCGATTCCCGCGGCGATCATCTCGGCGCCCGGTATGACGCTGATCGAGTCTCGGGCGAAGAAGGCGGCTTTTCTGCGCGATCTTTCACGCGAACTCGGCCTGCGACTGAACGTTGTGGCAGAGCGCGCGGAAAACGTCGGGCGAGATCCGACGTATCGAGAAGCATTTTCGACGGCGACGGCGCGCGCCGTTGCCAACTCCTCGCGTCGTCGCGGAACTCATGTTCCCGTTCCTAAAGTTGGGCGGCCGGGCGATTCTGCAGCGCGGCGAAGTCAGCGGGCAGGAGCGTGAGGCGCTCCAAGATGCGCTGCTGGTTTTAGGCGGTCGAATTGCGGAGGAGCGCCAGGCTGGCGCGGGGCGGCAGATTATCGTGGCGGAGAAGGTCGCCATGACGCCCGGGCGCTTCCCGCGCAGGGCTGGGATCCCGGAAAAGCGGCCGCTCGGCTGGCGACCGTTTCACGGGAAACTTCCCGGTGAAACAGAAGAACGCGGCAGTGGCAATCTACCCTGAATCTCTCGGTGAAACAACGACGGCGCGTCGATTGCCTGACTTCGAGCGCGGGCTGCTCTTGGGCGTTCTCATTTCCGGCGCCCATTTTGGCGGAGACGGGCGACAGCCGCAAATCACGCTCAAGCTGCACGTGCGCCATGAGCCGCTGCTGCGGCATTTGCTCTCCGCGATTCACAATGCACGTTTGTATGGGCCATATTTTCACGGCGGACGCCGGTATTTTCAATTGATGATTCGCGGCGACGCTTTGCGACGGGATTTGATTCCGCTGCTCGATGCGTTGCCGTGGGAACGAATCGATCGCTATTCCTACGACCGTTATCGCGCCATGAAAGAGCGGTACGGCATCCGATGAGCGATCGCAGGTATCGACCGCACCCGGTAGATGCGCAGCTAGCCGCGCTGTTGCCGCGCGACTCGCTTTTCGCAGTCGGCGGAAGAGTTCGTGACGAGCTGCGCGCCCACGCGGAGCGAATCGAATTGCCGACCAAAGATCTGGATTACGTTGTCACCGGAATCACGTTGGATGCGTTGCAGCAGCGCCTCAAAAATGCTACGCGCGTTGATTTGGTCGGCGCATCTTTTTCGGTGCTGAAGGTGACCTTTGACGGCACGACGGTTGACGTTGCGTTGCCGCGGCGGGAGCGATCGACGGGCATCGGTCATCGTGCATTTGACGTTGAGGCAGGCGCGCACGTTCCATTAGAAGAGGATTTGCGGCGTCGCGACTTTCGGATGAACATGATCGCGCGCGCATTGCCAAGTGCCACACTCGTCGACCCGTTCCGTGGAGAAGACGACGTACGCGCGCGGCGCATCGATATTTTGCGCGAGGAGGCCTTCGCGGAGGATCCGCTGCGCATGCTGCGCGCAGCGCAGTTTGCGGCGCGCTTTGAATACTCGCCAACGGAGCCGACGCTCAGGGCGATGAAAACGATGGCGCCGGAAATCAAGACCGTTTCTGCGGAGCGCATCGCCGAAGAGCTTTCGAAGATGTTGACGCTTTCACGGCGCCCGTCGATTGGACTCGAGTTAATGCGGGAGACGGGATTGTTGGGAGCGCTGTGGCCCGAGTTGCTTGAGGGCTACGGCGTCGAGCAGAACGAGTGGCACGCCTACGACGTCTACCACCACGCGCTGGCAACGGTCGATGCGGTGCCGCCCGGTGATCTCGTTTTGCGCCTCGCGGGGCTCTTTCACGACATCGGCAAGCCGCGCACGAAGGAAGGGCCGCGCTTTTACGGGCATGAGGCCGTCGGCGAAGAGCTCGTTCGATCGATGCTCTTCCGGCTGAGGTTTGCGAATCAGATCATCGATGATGTTGCGCATCTTGTTCGCCAGCACATGTACAGTGCGGATCCCGACATCACGGATGCCGGTATACGGCGCTTCATCCGGCGCATCGGTACGGAGCATCTGCAACGCCAATTTGCATTGCGGCTTGCCGATGCCATCGGCAGCGGATTGCCGCGGCGCGAAGGCGGCAATGCAGAATTTGAAGCCCGCGTGTGGAGTGAGATCGCGCGTAAGCCGGCGTTTAGTTTGCGCGACGTGGCGGTGAGTGGCAGCGACGTCATGGAGGTCATGGTTCGCAAAGGCTTGGCGCCGCACGGCTTTCGCGGTGACGCGCGCGTCGGGGAAGCGCTGCAGTGGCTTTTCGAACAGGTGACCGATCGACCCGAACATAACGAGCGCTCGCGTTTGCTGGCGCTTCTCGACGAGTATTTCGATGCACAACTCGCATAACGGCACGGCGCGCACGATCGCGGTCGTCAATCAAAAAGGCGGCGTCGGCAAGAGCACAACGGCGGTCAATCTCGCCGCCGCCTTAGCGGTTTTAGGCAAGCAAGTTTTGCTCGTTGACATCGATCCGCAGGGGAACACGACGACCGGCGTCGGCATCGATCGAAGCGAGTTGAAACGCGATATTTACGATTTGCTCTTGCATCACTCGCCGATTGAGGATGTGCTGCGGCAAACCGAGGTGCCTGGGCTTTTCGTCATTCCGGCCACAATCAATCTCGCGGGCGCGGAGATCGAACTTGTGACGGCGCTTTCACGCGAGAATCGCCTGAAGGGTGTCCTTGCGTCGATTGCCGGTGGCTACGACTTCACGTTGATCGACTGTCCGCCGTCGCTCGGTCTCTTGACCGTTAATGCGATGACGGCCGCCAAAGAACTGATCATCCCGGTGCAGGCGGAATACTATGCCTTAGAAGGCCTCTCGCAATTGACGACGATCATTCGGCGGGTCAAAGAAGCGCTCAATCCGGAGTTGTTAATCTCCGGTGTTCTCGTTACGATGTTTGATGGCCGCACGAAATTGGCGGTGGAAGTGTTGGAAGAACTCAATGCCTACTTTCCGCGCCAAATGTTCAAGACGCAAATCCCTCGGAACATTCGCCTTTCCGAGGCGCCATCGTTCGGCAAACCGATCATTCTCTTTGACGTGAAGAGCCGCGGCGCTCAGGCATATCTTTCACTGGCGAAAGAGTTGCTTGACGCGACGGTCCGCGTCGCATGAGTCCGCAGAGGCGAGGACTCGGGCGCGGTCTCGACGCGTTGTTCGGTGAACCGAAACGCACCGAACGTGACCTCGACGCGATCCCGGTCGATCGCATCCGTCCCAATCCGTTTCAGCCGCGCAAGCGCTTCGACGATTCGACGATGCGCGAGTTGCGAAACTCGATCGCAAAATACGGTGTGTTGATCCCAATCATCGTACGCGAACGAGGCGAGAGCTACGAACTGATCGCCGGCGAACGGCGATGGCGCGCCGCCGCCGCGCTCAACCTGACGACGATTCCCGCGATCGTCCGGTCGTCGGACGACCGTGAAAGCTTAGAAGTGGCGATCGTTGAGAATCTGCAGCGTGAAGATCTCGGCGCGCTCGAAGAAGCGGCAGGCTTTGCACAGTTGATTGAGATGTACGGCTATACGCAAGAGCAACTGGCGGAGCGTCTCGCAAAGAGCCGTCCGGCAATCGCTAACGCGCTTCGACTCTTGACCTTGGCCGACGCCATCAAGGCGCTCGTCGCAGATGGGAGATTGAGCGCGGGAGCGGCGCGGGCGTTATTGTCAGCACCCGAACGCGAGCGTTTTGCCCTAGCGCAGCGCGCGATCGACGAAGGACTCTCCGTTCGGCAGCTCGAGCGGCTCGCCGGCGCTACGTCGATGAAAAAGAGCAAGGCTGCCGCAAGCGATGGCGCGGTGCTGACGGCGGACGAACAAGATTTTGAATCGCGGTTGCGATTTCGACTCGGCACCCACGTTGCGTTGCGCCGCGCCGGCGACGGCGGCAAGATCGAAATCAAATTTTCAAACGATAAAGACTTGATGCGCGTGGCCGACATTCTGTTAGGAGACGGCTCGACTAATACATGAGCGCATGGCGCGCGTAAGCGCCGCGGCGCACCGCTTGCGCGGTATCTATACGATCGTCGATGCAGCTGTGGCAAATCCGGTCGAGTTGACGCGGCAGCTCTTAGACGGCGGAATCCGGATCGTTCAGTATCGGGCCAAAAGCGGCATAAATGAAAGCCATGCGCATGAACTGCGTGAGCTGACCAATGAGCGCGATGCGCTCTTCATTCTGAATGACGATTGGCGTGCCGTAGACATCTTCGATGCGGACGGCGTGCACTTGGGTCCGGATGATGCGCAGCCGAAGGACCTACCGAAAATTCGCCAATCGGTGCGCGGGCGAATTCTCGGCCTCTCTTGCGGGACCCTGACGGAAGCGCGCGCCGCGGAAGAGGCGGGCGCTGATTACATCGGCGTCGGGTGCATCTTCCCGACAACCTCCAAGAGCGATGCCGGCGAGCCGATTGGAATAACCGGCTTACGGCGCATTGCGGCGGCTACGTCGCTGCCTGTCGCGGCGATCGGTGGCATCAACTTGAGCAACATCGCGCAAGTCGCCGAAAGCGGAGTCGCGATGGCTGCGGTGCTTTCGGCGGTCGCCCTTAGTGCCGATCCGCGTGGCGTGGCGAGTGAACTGATCGCGCGGTGGAAACGGTGAGCGGAACGTTCTTGATCTCAATTGGCGCGATGCACCCATGGAACATCGCCGGAATCGGTATCGACGCCGGAGTTGCTTACGAGTATGGATTGCGTCAGGCGATTGCGCTCGTCGGCGTAACGGCTCAAGACGAGCGGGGCTTGCGTGGCGCTTTTGCGCTGCCGCCCAATGCGGTGCGGGCGCAGCTGCAAACTCTGCCGCCGAATCCGGCTGCGATACGCATCGGCGCGCTTTTCGACGCCGCAAATATCGCCGAAGTGTCTCGGTTCCTGCAACGCGATCGCAATGCGCCGCTCGTTATCGATCCGGTGTTCTCAGACACCTTCGGCTCGGATTTTGCCGACGCTCGCACGATTGAGTCGTTCCGCGACATTATCTTGCCGCTGCGCAGCGTGCTCACGCCCAATTTGCCGGAAGCAAGGCGTCTGCTCGAGCGCGACATTCCCACGGTAGAAGCGATGGTTGATGCGGCGCGCGAATTGCAATCACGCGGACCGGTTGCCGTGCTCTTAAAAGGCGGTCATCGTGCCGGTGACCCGGTCGACGTTCTGGCCACGAACGAATCGGTGGAAATCTTCAGCGACGACCGGTTGCAAAACGACCTGCGGGGCACCGGCGACACGCTGGCTGCTGCGCTCGCATGCGAATTGGCCACCGGCAGATCGCTCCTCGAAGGGGTCATCGCGGCGCGCCATTATGTCCGCCGCAAAATTACGTTATCTTTGGAAGAAGCCAAGCCCTAATGTGCTATCGCAGTGGCGCTTGCCGGACTTTCTCAAAGCACTCGCGGCAGTAGACCGGGCGATCGCCGCGCGGCATGAACGGCACCTCGGTTTCACGTCCGCACTCAGAACAGACGACCTGATGCATTTCGCGCGTGCCGCTGACGTTTGAGCTGCGATTGCCGGAGCTGCGCCCCGCTCTGCGAGCGACTCGACAATCAGGGCAGCGGTTCGGTTTGTTTGCAAAACCCTTGCTGGCAAAGAACTCTTGTTCGCCTGCACTAAAGGTGAATGTGTTGCTGCAATCGGTGCAGGTCAGCGTTTCATCCGTGTACAAAGCCGTGACTCCTTACGCGCTGGACTTCATCAGAGGTTCCTTATAGCACGGCACGATTAACGCATGCAAGTTCTAGAAAAAAAGCGTCCACGCGTGATGTCGGGGATGCGGCCGACCGGCAGAATTCATCTCGGCCACCTGGTTGGCGCGCTGCAACAATGGGTGCGATATTGCGAAACCGCCGATCCGTATTTCGAGATCGCCGATTTGCACGCATATACGACCAGCTTCAGCGATCCGCAAACGATCCGAGATGCGCGCAACGACATGGTGATCGACTGGCTTGCGGCCGGCATCGATCCGGAGCGCTGCACGATCTACTTGCAATCCGCGGTTCCCGAGATTTCCGAGTTGCACGTCTTGTTAGCAATGATCACGCCGCTGTCGTGGCTTGAACGAGTCCCGACATGGAAGAGTCAGATCGGTGAGCTGGGCCAGCACATTGCGACATACGGATTTTTGGGCTACCCGCTCTTGCAGTTGTGCGACATTGCGATCTTTCGCGGTCAACGCGTACCGGTCGGCAAAGATCAACTCGCGCACTTGGAGTTTGGCCGAGAAGTCGTGCGGCGGTTCAACTTCCTCTACGGCGACGGTAAAGAAATCTTAATCGAACCGGAGGCGACGCTCTCGGATTTTCCGGAGATTCCCGGCACCGATGGCCGCAAGATGTCGAAATCGTACGACAACGCGATCCTCATCGCCGACGATGAAGCAACGACGGTGAAAAAAGTGCGATCGATGGTGACCGATCCCTTAAAGATTCGGCGGCACGATCCGGGGCGGCCGGAGATTTGTCCCGTCTTCGCGCTGTGGAGAATCGCGAACCCGGATCACGTTGCATGGGTCGATCGAAACTGCCGTTCGGGAGAGCTTGGGTGCGTGCAAGACAAGACGGACTTTGCCGCCTCTCTCAACGAGTTCTTAGGCCCGATTCGCGCGCGCCGTACGGAGATCGCAAACGATCCGCGGTACGTTGAACGGATCATCGACGAAGGCTCGCAAAAAGCGCGGGCGGTCGCGCTTGACACACTGCGCGACGTGAAACGCGCCATGAAGCTAACGTGATCTAGAAATTTGCGACCGTCCCAGTGTGAGAGCGGGGACTACCGCCTGAACCTATTCCCTATTTGCGCTTGTGTAAGATGAACTGATTGCCTTCGGGATCTTCGCCGAAGGCCATGTGGCAGCCGGGCGTATCGGTGACTTCGCTGTTCACGTTGAAGCCGTGCGCTTGCGCATCTTTCACTGCTGCCGCAACATCGTCGACCGCAAACATCGCGCTGCCGCCAGGCGCGAAATTTTCCGCCGTCGTTTGATAGAGTCCGAACGTCTCTCCACCGCCGAACGTCCATTCACTGACGAAGTTCGGCTGGTGCATTGTGGGCTCGGTACCCAAGAGCTTCTTGTAGAAGTCTGTTGCTCGATCCAGGTTCTTGACCGTGTAATAGGTGGCGTCGATTCCGCGAACTTGCATATGTAACCTTATCTCATGAAGCGTTGAGTTATTCAAAGCGGGGGAGGTGTTCGGCGATGCGCTCCAGCGCGAGGTCGATCTGCTCGATCGAGGTAGCGTAGCTGAACCGCAGATAACCTTCACCGGCCTTCCCGAACGAAGAGCCGCCTAAACAGGCGACGCCCGGCCTCCTCGAGCATGTAGCGCGCGAGGCGCTTATCGTCGCGGCTTACTTCGCTGATGTTTGGGAAGGCGTAAAAAGCGCCCTCGGGCATCTTGCACGAAACACCGGGAATCCGATTCAGCCCGTTTACCAAGCGATCGCGCCGTTCGCGGAACGTCTCATTCATCCGTTGCACCGGATCGTCGGGGCCTTGCAACGCCGCAATGCCGGCCATCTGCACGAACGTCGCGACGCACGAAAACGTGTTGTTGTTGAAGAGCGTCACGACCGGCGCCAAGTTCTCCGGCATGATCGCGTAACCAAGACGCCACCCCGTCATCGCGTATGCTTTCGAAAATCCATCGACGATCACGGTTCGGTCGCGCATTCCGGGAAGCTCGGAGATCGAAAGAAATTCGCCTTGATAGAAATTGCGGCTGTAAATCTCGTCTGAGAGGACGAGAAAATCATGGCGCTTCGCGAGGGCGGCAATTCGTTCAAGGTCTGAACGCAAAAGCACGCCGCCCGTCGGATTGTGCGGTGTATTGACGACGAGCACTTTCGTACGATCGGAAACTTTGCGCTCGAGTTCGTCGAGATCGAGGCGGAAGTTCGTGCTCTCGAGGAGCGGAACCGGCGCCACGCTCGGCTTGCAAGTAGCTGGCACATGAGGCATATGCGGGATACGCCGGATCAGCGTACACCAGTTGGTCGCCCGGACTTAAGAGCGCGCACAGCGTGTTCCAAATCAGCGGCTTTGCGCCGGGGCCAACAACGACGTTCTCGCGCTTGAACGCGCCAGGCATTTTGCGAAAGCGTGATGCGTATCCGGCGATCACATCGCGCAGCTCAGGAATGCCCGCCGAAGGCGTGTAGTGGGAGTAGTTTTCGCGGATCGCAGCGACGCCGGCTTCCTTGATATGTTCGGGCGTATCGAAGTCGGGTTCACCGATTTCCATGTGCACGATCGTGCGGCCAAGCGCTTCGAGTGAACGAGCCCGAGCGAGTACTTCGAACGCCGTTTCGCTTCCGAGGCGTGATACGGCTTCGCAAATCCGGTCGGCGGAGGGGGCGATGGCTGCCATAATCTTCCTTTATGTACCGTCAAGAGAGACCGCCGGGCGTCAAGGTAGGGCATCCTCTCCGGCGAATTTTGTGGACCCTTATTCTATGCGAACGCTGACGGAAATTTTCACGCCCGGAGCACCGACTCTTCCTGAAGGTATTCGGACGCTCGTCGTTTCTCCTGAACGCGAAGTTGAACCTGGAACGACAGTACGCGCAACCTTCACGTTCCGCAATCAAGGCGGCGCAGTTGCCAGCGGCGTGCGCGTGCGCATGAATGCTCCTGACGGACTGGTCTATCTGGTGGGTAGCGCTCGAATCGATGGACAGCAGTTGCCCGAAGAGCAGGCCAGTTGTCCGTTACTATCACGCAACGGTGCACATGTCGGCGACGTTGCGCCCGGTGAAGAGCGGCGCGTGGATCTCTCTTATATTATCACCGGTGCAATTGAAAACGGCACGGCCATCGACTTGCAAGCCGCGGTGGCCGCATTTGAGATTCCGCCGGTCGGGTCCAACATCGTGCGCCTCCTCGTCCGGTCTCGTCCGGTGCTCGACAACCCGACGACGAAGATCGCGATCGAGCCGCGACACGAACCGCGTCCGGGCGCGGAAGCCGTTGTCACCTTACGTTTGCATAACGCAGGCGAATCGAGCGCGCATGATGTCGTTGTCGTAGCCCCGATTCCCGCGCACGCGACGTACGTTCCAAATTCTGCACGCCTCAACGGTCATGAAATCGAGCCCGACTTGCGCGTGCCGTTCGATCGCATTCACGCTCCGGTCATTGCACCGCTTCTGCAAGCGAGCGCGACTTCAACGCTGACCTATCGCGTGCGCATGGACGAACATTTGCAAAACGGTACGATGATCGTCGCGCGTGCCTCAGTCGCATCGCAAGAGACGCCTGGCTTCGATCTCGAGGCCGCATCGCTCCAAGTCGTTTCGGCGCCGCGGTTCGACGACGACCAAACACAACTCACAATCGAACCGCCTACGGAAGTTCAGCCCGGACAACGGGTCGGCGTTCACATGCACGCTGCCAACTGCGGCACGACGGGAACGCGATGGGCGAAAATTACGCTTGAGCTGCCGGAAGGTCTGTTGTTGGTTCGAGGCTCCGGGCGGCTGGACGGCCGGCCCCTCCGGGACCGCCGTAAAGAGCTTGGCTCCTACGAACTGGGGCCGGTCGAACCCGAAGCGGCGGTCGATTTTATGGCCGAAGTGACCGTCGTGTCCCCGCAGGAGAACGCGAAGCCGCTTCCGGTTCGCGTAACGCTCGCTTGGGACGGCGGCGAGCGAAGTTTCGAGCGGATACTCACCGTGCGCTCACAACCCTATTTCGATCCCCGGCGCGCCAATATAAAGCGCGTTGGTTCACCAAGCGTTCAGCCCGCACAGGAAATCGAAGCGCTCATCGATCTGCAAAACGATGGACCGGCCGCCGCCACCGACTGCGTTTTAGAGTTGCAGGTCGATCCGGCATTGGAGGGGATCGAGCTTTCAGAGAAGAGCGAAAATCTCGCGCTTGAGAACAACATGCTTGAGATCGAGCGCGTCGAGGCGTACGCGAGCCGTCGCTTTGGTGTGCGAGGACGCGTTCGTGCACCATATGCGGATGGCGTGCCGATTGAACTCTCGGCGACGTTGCACACCCTCGAACTCGGTGAAACATCGCTCGGCACGGCGGCATTCCGCGTTGATTCACATCCGCGGTTCAGCAATCAGCGCTCGACGATCGCATTAGTGAATGACGAGGTCTTGCGGCCAAATCAGATCGCCGATGCATACGTACGGATCGCAAATGAAGGAACCGATACCGCTCACGACGTTCGCTTGCGCCTCGTCATGTCGCCGGAGTTACGAATCGATAGCGTCGACGGCGCAACGCGGAAAAAGAATGTACTGTTTTTCGGCGAGATTGCTGCTGGGCGATCCGTTGAGGCGCGGCTGAGCTTGCGTCTCTTGCGCACCTTTGCGCGCGAAGATCGCATGCGTTTGGATGCGGTACTGTCCGCCGCGGGCATCTTGCCGGTGCAGTTGCAAACCGTGCAGATCGCCACGGCGTCCGAGCCTGACTTTAGTGTCGGCGTCCTGCGCTCCGTGCCTTCGGACCTGGCCGACGTTGGTGAGACAGTCGAATATGTGCTGCATGTCCATAACGGCGGCGATGGAACAGCCCGACGCGTCCAAGTTAGTGTCGAGCCGTCGGACGCATTGATTTACGTGCCGAACAGTACCGCCGTCAGCGGGGTTCCGGTGCGCGATGTGGGCAGTGTATCGCCGTTGGTGAGCGATGACGGCATCGTTCTCAATGAGGCGGAGCCGGGCGTCGAGGCGCACATTACCTGGCGCGAGGTCGTCCACAACGGGTTGCCGGCTGGCGAGTCGATTGTGCGGATCGCCCACGTTCGTTACGACAACGGACGGCATGATGAATTTTCCTCCGGCGAACTCAAGGTGCGAGCAACCGCGGTCTTTGCCGACAATATCTCGGGGCTGCCCTTCGGCTTGACCGGCATCTTGGGCCCGACCGCGAGCGGCGGCGTGCGTGCGCTGCCGGATGGCGGCGAAGGTTTCGTTCAACTTCCGCCCGCGATGCCGGTCTCCGAGCAAACCTATTGGCTGACCGCCGCGCAGCACAGTCTAGAAGACGGCTCGGCGACGCAAACGCACGAGGTGCAATTGCGGCCCAACGGCAGCGTTACGACGGAGTCGCACGGCGAACAAGAGGAGCTCGCGAGTGCCTGTGTCTTTCGTGCCGAGCGCTTCGAAAAGACGCTCCGTTTTCTGAAAGAGGCGCGCTTCGGTAGCCTCCTCTCGCATCTCTTTGCGATTCGAGCGTTCTTTCCGACTGTGATCTCCGGCGGAGAACTGCTGCGCAACGCACTCGAGGATCAACGCATCCAGTTACGCGATACGCTCGATCGATTGTTCATCAAGTTGCGGCTGCCGCTCTATAGCGTGGCAGCGCGTGACATCGAGGCAATGCCTATGCGCCGCGCCTTGCTCGAGTTAGTCGACCAATTTCACGATGGCTCATCCGGCGCACCGCCGGCGGAGGGCGAGGTCGTGCTCTCCGGCACGATTGATGTTGGCGGTGCACGGCAAATCGCAGCGCAGGTTCGCGAAGCGCAGCTGTGCACGGCGCCACCCTGGCAATTACTCGCCTTCATGATGCCGGAAGGGCCACCGTCTCTGCGCGCCTACCGGTCGGCGTTGGTCGAAGAGTTTGAGCGTCTTGCGTCGCTCTCGCCGGAAAGCTTCCGTCAGGCGCTCACTCAAACGGATGCCCGTCTGGACGCCGCCTTCGAAGATGCGATAGCCGGTCTTACCGCCGCCGTCTAAGAAGCTAACTGATGTTCGAGCTCACGGCGCTCATTTTGCTGATCGCCGTGCTTGCGTGCCTCTACCTTTTCATGATGGTCCGTCGTCGTCCGCAAACCCCTGCGTGCGGCGGCCTCTTGGATCGTTCGCCTGGGGTCAGCGTCGATTGGATCAAAGAAGCCGGCGACGATTTCGGTCATCTGAACGAACCGGCGCGCTGCGATCTGATCTTCGCCGCAGGGCAGCTCGGCGACGAACGTTCGCGCCGCCTGCTCGTGAATGCGCTAGCGGATCCCTCGGCAACCGTCTCGCTCGCCGCCGCGCATGCACTCGCGCGATCCGGCCACATTGCCGATGTTCAGTCTTATGCGGCATCGGCCGCCGATGCCGAGCGCTCTAAGGAGTTGCTGGAACTCCTCTCACTGATCGACTAGCCTTTCTTTCCGAAGTATTCCACCATGATCTCGCGTGCGATCGGCGCCGCGACTTGTGCGCCGTACCCGCCGCTGCGCTCAACGAAGACCGCGAGGGCCACTTTGGGATGCGCCGCAGGCGCGTACGCAACGAACCACGTTGTGTTCGGACCGCGGCCGTTGTCGGTTTCGACCGTTCCCGTCTTTCCGCCGAAGGGCAGCCCATCGATCGCTAATCCGTACGCTGTTCCGCCGGGGTCGGTCACCTTTGCCATGCCGGCGCGAACCGCGCTTAGCGCTTCTGCGGTGACTGGGACATGATTGTTGACGACTGGCTCGATCTTCTTCACAAGATGTCCGGCAGCATCGCGAATCTCGTTGACGACATGCGGCCGGAACAAGGTTCCGCCGTTGACCACGGTCGAGACGATGTCGGCCATCTGCAGCGGTGTGGCTTGCATCGCGCCTTGTCCGATCCCTAAACTGCAGACGTCGCTGGGCTCCATGGGAACCCCGAACGCTTTGCGCGACCACGCATCCGTCGGCCAGTTTCCCTCATACTCACCCGGCAGGTCAACACCGGAAAGTTTGTTCAGGCCGTATTCGAGCGCGTATTTTCGCAGCCGCGCGTTGCCCAAGCGCCATGACATCTGATAGAAGTAGCCATCGCTTGAAGCGGCCAGCGCCGGAATGAACGTCGTGCTGCCGAGACCGCCGGCGGCGAGATCTTGAAACAGCGCACCGCCGCAATTCCATGCGCCGCTGTCATACACGACCTCGTTGACGCGCACGACGTGTGCCGAAAGCGCCGCCGACCCGGTCACCATCTTGAATGTCGAACCAGTCGGCGTCGCCGCACCGATCGCGCGGTTGTAGAGCGGCCGTTTCGGATCGCTGATGTAGTGCTGAAACTTGATCGGCGAAATGGAAACGGCAAAATCATTCGGGTCGAAATTCGGAAAGCTCGCAAGCGCCAAGATTCCGCCGTTCCAGGGATCTTCGACAACGACGGCGCCTCCCAAACGCCGCCCACCGCCCCACGAACGAAGGCCGTTCGCAAGCGCGTGTTCGGCGATGTTTTGCAAGCGCCAATCGATTGAAAGGATAAGGCTATCGCCCGGTACGTACGGCCGCCGCGCGAGATGTTTGAATACTTGCCCCGAAGCATCGACCTCGATCTGCTCTCCGCCCGGCGAGCCGCGCAGATACCGATCGTACTTCGCTTCAAGCCCGTCTTTGCCGATCACGTCGTTCGGTGAGTAGCCTTCCGCGCGCAACTCGCGGTACTCACTTTCGGCAATTTGCCCAACGAAGCCGAAGAGGTGCGAACCGAGCGTTCCCATTGGATAGGAACGCACCGCTTGCGCCTCGAGATCAACGCCCGGCAAGTCGTTTTGCAACTCAGCGATCTTGGCGGCTTGCGCAACAGAGAGATCCGACGCCAGAATCACGGGGCCATACGGCTCGTACGCCGCGACCTCGGCGAACGTCCGATAATTTACGCCGCGATGATGCAATACGTGAGCCCATAACCGCATCGCCGGAACGCCGAGCGATGCCGCAATCGCGTTTAACTCGCGGTCCGCGTCCGTCACCTCTGATGGGATCAGGCCAACGACGAAGGATGGGCGATTGCGCACGAGTACGTGATGGTTACGATCGAAGATGATGCCGCGCGGCGCAGGCACGGGAATGAGCCGGATCTGGTTGAGCGTCGCCAGCCGATGGAACTCTTCGCCTTGAACGATCTGCACCGCAATCAGCCGGCCGATCAAAGCAAAGACGATAACGATAACCACGATGATGAAGGCGACGGCGCGCCATGGCGCATCGTACGCGGGCTGATTTATCATGCAGTTCGGAGCTTGAGATGCTCCTTATAGCGATAGATGAGCATGGCGGCGATGACGAAGATTGCGTTGAGCATCGCTTGCCAAAGGGCTTGATGAAAATGCAGCACTCCGAGACCTGACGGAAATCCCTGCAACTTCATCACGGTCCAGAAAATCAGCTCGCGCACGAGCGTTGAGACGACGACGATTCCGGTGACGAGGGGAATCGAGTCCGCGAAGAATGCGCGCGAAAGCGTGGCGGCGACAAGGGCGGTGATCGTTGTTGAGATCGTCCACGCTCCCCCGGTTCCCCACGACAGCATGTCTTCACAGAAGCCGGCGGAAAAGCCGTAAATAGTCGCGCGCCGCGCGTCTGCCAAGATCGCAAACCAGATGACCGCGATGAGCACGACGCTGACGGACGCCCCGCGAAACGTGAAAAAATGCAAGAGCGTGACTTGCGCGACGAGCGCAAGGGCGAGATAGAGCGCCGCCCGCTGCCACGAAGGGCCGTCGTACGCAGATGCGTTCGACTTACTTCGGGATAACTGCAAGACGGTCAAGACTATTTAAGTCTGCGGCCGGACGAACGATCGCCGTTTGATAGAGTCCGGTCGGGCTGCGTTCGATCCGCTCGATCGTTCCAATCAGTTGACCGGAGTGAAACGATCGCGCTTCTCCGGTGACGACGCGGTCGCCGACCTGAATCGGTGCGTCTTGCGCGATGTACTCCATGCGCACGCTCGAGATGTTTCCTTTGGCAATGCCCCACCAACGGCCGCCTTCAATCATCGCAGGCACGCTGCTCGTATAATCGCTGATCAAGACAATCTTGCTGACGAACGGCGTGGCTTCTGCAACTCTGCCGACGACGCCGTCTCCATTGACGACGCCGTCGTCGCGATGGACACCGTCGCGCGCGCCGCGGTTGATCGTGACGCTTTGTACCTCGTTTTCAGGGGGAAAGCCGATAACGCGCGCGGAGATCGCATGTGGTTCAGCAGAGAGAAGCGGCGCCATTTTCTGTTGTTGAACCGCCGCGGCCAGCGCTTCGTGCAGTTGCGCATTCTCGCGGTTCAGATGGGCGTTTTGGGCTCTTAGCTGCGTGTTTTCTCGCAGCAGGTGCGGCGTTCGCGCGAGCGTTTCCATACCACCACGCGCTGCGATCGCCGCAGAACCGATCGTCGCCTCAAAGAGCGCGCCAACTGAATCGACGACTGCGGAAAGGGGGCTGACCGTGCCGTTGCGGGCCGCACCAACCTGAATCAATGCGACCAACGCCGCGACGATGATCAGGCTCAGGATCGCAAAGAGACGGCGTTCTTCCCGGTAGGTAAACATCAGCCTCGCTAAAGTCGCTGGTTAAGAACTAGTCTGTTTCGCTCCGTTCGGTGACAAACCCAACCCCGAGAGCATGCGCGTGAAACGTCCGAGCGGGAAGCCCATCACGGTGTAAAAATCGCCTTCCACTCGCCGGACGAGTGTTGCGCCGGTTCCTTGGATGCCGTAGGCGCCTGCTTTGTCAAGCGGGTCACCGGTAGCGACATAGGTCTCGATCTCTTCAGCGCTCAGATCGTAGAACCAAACCCGCGTCGTTTCGATCCCATGTTGCGGCATCGTCGATGTCGGATCGATCACGGTGAAGGCGGTATGGACGTCGTGGGCGCGACCGGAGAGCGCGCGCAGCATCCGCCGCGCATCGGCGGCGTCCTTCGGTTTCCCGAGCGCTTTCCCGTCGAGGTCCACGACGGTGTCGGCAGCAACGATCAGTGCTTTGGGCAAACGTAGCGCAACGTCGCGCGCCTTCTCCCGCGCATGCACGATCGCAAGCTCGCGCGGCGTGAGATCATCGCGTGCCGGTTCATCGTAACGGCTCGGCACGACACGCACCTCAAATCCAATAGAGCGCAGCAATTCCAAGCGACGCGGCGATGCGCTTGCCAAAACGATTTCTCTTTTCACTGAAATCGACGCCCATTGATAACAAGGTAACCAGTGGCGTGGCGGCCCGACGGATCGTGATGCGTCCAATGGATGACACCGTCGTTGCATTCATATTGCCCTTGCAACTCCACGAGATCGCCGCGGCGCATCGGAATGAAGCCGGTGATGTCGACGTTGTCTTCGATGAGCACGTTCGTCGTTGAGCCGGCTGCTCGCACTAAGAAACCCTCGTGCTCGCCGCTTTCGGAGGAACGCGTTCCCAGATAGCGCGCAACCGTTCCGGAAATGTGCACCTCGGTATGCGAGGCGCCGCTCGCGCAAACGCGTTGGGCGTCGGCGAGTGTTGATGAGGCGGCTTGGCAGCCTGAAAGGGCCATTGCGACCGAAAGCAAGATCGTTTTATCGCGATTCATCTGCCGTACCATACAAACCGCGCTCGACGATGTAGCGCCACGCGGGCTCCGGAACGAGATAACGAAACGTCTTGCCTTCACCGATCAGCTTGCGAATCAGCGATGCGGATTCCGGCAGCTCGGGGAGGTTCAGTGTCGCGACACGGGTTCGAAGCGTCGTCGGGATCGCCGAAATCGTTCGCGTGAGAACGTCATCGCTAATGCCGGCTCGCGGCGCGACCACGAAGCGCTCGAGTGCTTCGATGATCTCATCCAAGCGCACCCAATTACCGTTCACCAGTGAATCGGCGCCGAGGATAAAGGTAAAGCGCGCCTCTGGATAACGCTCGCGCAGACCCGGCAGCAGATCGGCGGTAAAGCCGGTAGCGTCAGGTTCGAGCTCGCTGCGATCGAGCGCGAAGTACGGATTGCCGGCGATCGCCGCGGCGATCATCTCGCAACGATCGGAAGCGCTCGCAATCGCCTGCGCGCGGTAGTGCACGGCGTTGGTCGGCACAAAAAGCACCCGATCGAGCTCTTCGAGCGTGCGCGCCGCCTCCGCTACGAAGAGATGCGCGTTGTGAATCGGATCGAACGTGCCGCCGAAAACGCCAAGCTTCATGAGTAGGTGAACTCGATGGGTCCGATGCGAACGGTATCCCCCTCCACGGCGCCTAGCTCCCGCAGCTTGCGCTCAACGCCCATCTTCGCGAGGATTTGCTCGAATCGAACGAGCGCCTCATCGGAATCGAAGTTCGTCATCGCGGCGAGGCGCTCGACCCGTTCGCCCGTGATGACGAAGCCTCCGGCTTGCTTTTCGACGTGAAATGCTTCTTTCGGCGTCAGAATGATGCGTGGGTGCGGCGTTGCGATTTGCGGCGGGGGCGCGGAGGCAATGATTTGGGCGGCCGAATAGATCAGCTCTTGGACGCCCTCCCCGGTCGCTGCCGAGATACCTCGCAGGCCGGGAATCTGCGGGCGAAGTTCATCGAGCGTCTCGCGCGCCGAAGGAAGATCGAGCTTCGAAAGCACTGGCACACTCGGGCGCTCGAGCAATTTTGGATTCCAAGCGCGGAGTTCAGCTTCGATCGTCGCCTTGTCGTGCATCACGCCGGCGGCGGTTTTCGCCCCATCAAGAAGGTGGATCAGCACGCGCGTGCGCTCGACGTGCCGTAAGAATTGGTCTCCAAGACCGGCGCCGAGATGGGCTCCTTCGATTAGGCCGGGAACGTCGACCATGACAAACGACTCATCATCCGATACGCGCACGACGCCGAGCTGTGGTTCGAGTGTAGTAAAAGGATAATCCGCGACTTTGGGATGCGCCGAAGAGACGGCCGAGAGCAGCGTCGACTTCCCAGCGTTCGGGACACCGACGATGCCGCAGTCGGCCAAGAGCCGCAATTCCAGCCGCAGCCTGCACGATGCGCCTGGCTCGCCTTTCTCGGCAAAATGCGGTGCTTGGCGAGCGCTGGTCGCGAAATGCTGATTTCCTAATCCGCCGCGTCCCCCGCGAGCCGCCAGCACCCGCTCACCGGGTGTGTGAAGATCTGCAACCAACGCTTCAGGCGCGGCACGCTCGATTTGGTAAACGATCGTTCCGACCGGCACGGCGATCGTGAGGTCCTCACCGCTGCGTCCGGTTCGCTTTGCGGCGCCTCCGTCATGGCCGTTTTCGGCTCGAAACGTGTGCTTGTAACGAAACTCTACCAACGTGGAGAGATCCGGCGTTGCTTCAAAGTACACGCTGCCGCCGCGTCCGCCGTCACCGCCGGCCGGACCACCCTTCGGAACAAACTTCTCGCGGCGCCAGGCGATGATTCCGTTGCCGCCTCTGCCGGCGGCAACATCGATGCTGGCTTCGTCAATGAATTGCATGTGCGCTAGAGCTGCGGAGCGCGAATAACAAAAAGGGGCCGCCGCCCCTTTGATTTCTTGCTCGTCGCTCTACTACGCGGCCCGAACGTGAACGTGCTTACGATTGCGTTGGTCGGCGAACTCGACCGTTCCGTCAACTAAGGCGAAGAGCGTGTGATCTTTTCCGATCCCGACGCCGTCGCCGGCGGAGAAATGCGTGCCGCGCTGGCGGACGATAATGTTGCCCGCTCTCACACGCTCGCCGCCGAAACGCTTGACGCCCAAACGCTGGGCGTTCGAGTCGCGTCCGTTGCGGGTCGAGCCCGCGCCCTTCTTTGAGGCGAAGAGCTGCAGATCAAAGCGGAACATAGCCCGCCGAGTTTAGCAGATGCGCGGCGCTATTGGCAACCCTTCGGGCCGTCCTAATACGTCCAGCTTCGGATCGTCGTCGCATAGAAGAGTCCGTTCGACCAATAGCCGCGCAGCGAGTAGTACCGACCTAAAAGCAGCGGGACTCCAGCGGCAAGCAATGGTTGCTGGTCGAGTGTGATGAGCCGTCCGCTGTTGCGTCGGAACTGCACGAGCGGACCGCCGATTGAAACGACTCGGCCGGCAAGGGCGGCACCCTGCGGATTCGCGTGTCGGCACCGGCCGCGGATGTGTCCGGCCGGATTGACGCAATTCGAAGCGCTTGCGTAATCATCATGATCTCGTGCGAGCGCGGGCCGGATTGATGGCAGGCCGAGAGAAGTCAGCGTTGCGAGCGTTACGGCCGCCACCGTCACTGAAAGCATCCTGCGCATACATTTTCCTCCGAACTACCAAATAAACGGATTGCAGCGCGAGCATGTTCGCACGATCGCAGTGGGCAGGGGCCGGGTTGGCACGGCCGTAACTTCGAGGGGTTTTGGACCGTCCGGTCTCCCGAAATGCATCAGCGGTCAACCGCGTCGTCGTCACCGGTTTAGGCGCCATCACCCCGCTCGGAAACACGCATGACGAATACTGGAGGCGCTTGGTCGCCGGCGAAAGCGGTGTCGCGCCCCATCACGGCATTTGATGCGAGCGATTTCCCAACGCGCTTTGCAGCGGAAGTCAAAGATTTCAATGCCGAGAGTCTCCTCGGACGCCGCGAAGCCCGCCGTATGGACCGCTTCGCGCAGCTCGCGCTGATTGCGGCGCAGGAGGCCGTGCAGGATGCACGGTTTCCGGAAGATCGCGAATTTCGCGAAGAGGTCGGCGTCCTGATGGGAACCGGGATCGGCGGCATTCTGAGCTTCGAAGCGGCTTCGAATAAGGCGCACAAAGAAGGCACCTGGAGCAAGATCACACCGTTTTTCATCCCGATGCTGATGGGAAACGCAGCGCCCGCGCACATCTCGATGCATTACGGTTTTCGCGGCCCCTCCTTCACGACCGCGAGTGCGTGCGCCAGCTCGAACGACAGTCTCGCGATGGCGTACAACATGATTGCACGCGGCGATGCGCGCGCGATGCTCGCAGGCGGCGCCGAAGCGACTGTCTCGCCGCTAGCGCTCGGCGGATTTTGTTCGATGAAGGCGCTCTCGACACGCAACGATGATCCGACGCGAGCCAGCCGGCCATGGGATCGCGAGCGTGACGGCTTTGTGCTCGGGGAAGGCGCTGCCGTCCTCGTGCTCGAGGAGTATGAAGCGGCGCGCTCGCGGGGCGCGAGGATGTATGCTGAAGTCCTGGCTTCGGGGCAATCGTCCGACGCCTACAACATCGTCGCACCGGATCCCGAGAGCTACGGCGCGGAGCTTGCGCTCCGCCGTGCGCTGCGCAATGCGGGGCTCGATGCCGCTGAGGTCGACTACATCAACGCGCACGGCACGTCGACGCCGCAGGGTGATGTTGCGGAATCGCAAGCGATCGAACGCGTGTTCGGCAATCGGGTAGCCGTCAGTTCAAACAAATCGATGATCGGACACGCGCTCGGCGCGGCTGCGGCGGTCGAAGCGGTGGCAACCGTGCTCGCAATTTACAACGACACGCTGCCTCCGACGATCAACTACGAATATCCCGACCCCGAGTGCACGCTCGACTACGTCCCAAATATGGCGCGCCGCGCAACCGTCAACGTCGCGCTTTCAAACTCGTTCGGTTTCGGCGGTCACAATAGCGTTCTCGCGTTCCGAAAGGCTGCCGCTTAGTTCTTGCCGGGGGAAGCACGCCGGCGACGCCTGCGCGCCTTGCTCAAACGCGCCGAAGTCGATCCGAAAGCAATCGAGCTTGTAGAGGAAGCGTTTCTTCATGAAAGCGCGGCGCGTGCGGTCGGTGCACTTTCAAACGAACGCCTTGAGTTTTTGGGCGATGCGATTCTCGGATTCATCGTCTCGCGCTGGCTGTACGAACGCTATCCGCAAGATCGCGAAGGGGAGCTCTCACGCCGCAAAGCCGCAATCGTGAACGACCGTGTTCTCGCGCAAACGGCGCAGCGTCTTCGATTCAGCGAGGTGATTCAGGTTGATGCGCCGGCGCGCGCCGCCGGCGTCGCGGAACGCGTTTCGGTTCTCGGCAGCACCTTCGAAGCGTTTATCGCCGCACTGTGCTTGCGTTTTGGATTCGACGTCGCGCAACGGTTCGTTGAAAGCGAACACATTGCGCACGTGGACCCCGCGGCTTTGGAAGATCCGAAGACCGTGCTACAAGAGTTTACGCAACAGCACTACGCCTGCACGCCAAGCTACCGTGAAGATGCCGAAGGACCGCCACACGCGCGCCGCTTCACGTCCTTTGTCAGCGTGAAAGGGCAGTTGCTCGGCACCGGCGTCGGACACTCGAAACGCGCAGCGCAGCAAGAAGCTGCGGCGGCTGCACTGCGCAGGGTGCTCATCCAAGCTTGAAACTGCGCAACGTCAAGGCCTTCGGCTTTAAGACATTTGCCGAGCCGACGTCGCTTGATTTTGGCGGCGGCGTGACGGCAATCGTCGGCCCCAACGGCTCCGGCAAATCGAATCTCGTCGACGCGTTTCGGTGGGCGCTCGGCGAGCAATCCTCGAAGAGCCTGCGTTCCGGCAAGATGGAAGATGTGATCTTTGCCGGGAACGACAAACGCAAGCCGCTCGGCCTGGCGGAAGTGTCGGTTACCTTCGATAATACGGATGGCCGCTTACCGACGGAATATCGGGAAGTGCAAATCACACGCCGCGCGTATCGCGCCGGCGAGATCGAATACTACATCAATCGCAACCACGTTCGATTGCGAGACATCCACGATCTTCTGATGGGGACCGGCCTTGGCCCCGGCTCCTATGCGATCGTTTCGCAAGGTCAGGTCGATGCGATTTTGACGAGCAAACCGCAAGATCGGCGCACGCTCTTTGAAGAGACATCGGGGATCAACAAGTTTCTGGCGCGCAAGAACGAATCGCTGCGGCGCCTCGAGCAGACGGAAGTCAACGCCATTCGCGTCTCCGATTTAATCGCCGAATTGGAGCGCCGCATTCCCGAACTCGACACGCAAGTGCGCCGCGCGAAGCGCTATCGTAAAGTCAGCGCGCGACTGCGCGACCTCGAGATCGTCTCATATCTTCGCGCCAGCGCCTCGCGCCGCGAGGAACGCGAGCGGCTGCGCCATGAGCTCGAGCGCCATGACGAGCTGCGTAGCGGAGCGGCTACAAGAATCGCGACGCTGAGCGCGCAGCTCGCCGAGCAGCGGCGCTTGAGTTATCAGGGTGAACTCACGCTCGAGGAACAGCGCGCGCGACTTGCCTCGCAGCGTGACGAAATTGCCAAACTCGAAGCAGAGTTGGCTGCCGCAGTCGCACGGCGGGATGCGCTCGAGAGCCAGAGCAGCGCGACCTCGCAAGATGTGAACCGTGCGGCCGCGGATCGTGAACAATTAGAGGCCACGATTAAGGAGCTCGAGGCGCGCCATGCGCCGCTCGAAGCGGAGCTCGAACGCGCGCGCGAGCGCGAAACGACTGCGCAAGCCGCAGTGAGAGAAGCGCGCAGCGATCTGGACCGTATCTTGGAGGCGCTGCGAGAACAAGGCGCGTCCGCGGCGGATGTGGCGGCGCGCACGGCCGAGCGCCGCGTTCTCATGCAAAACATTCGCGAACAGGCGGAACGCTTAAATGCGGAGATTCGAGCGGCGCTGGAGCGTCGCGAGGCGTTAGAGATCGCCGCAGGCGCAGAAAAGCACCGGCTGTCCGAGCGCCGCGCGAAGCTCGATGCGCTCGAGATGCAACAACTCGATTTGCGTGGGCGCGCTGAAGACGCGGATCGTACGTCGGGAGCCGCATCGGAGGAGCTCTTCAGTGCGCAAACGGCGCATCGGGAATTTCAAAGTGAAGTCGCGTCGATGACGTCACGACTGCATACGCTCGAGGAGTTGGAAGCGGCGCTCGAAGGTCATGTCCCTGGCGCTCGCGCCATCGTCGAAGCGTGGCAGCAGGGCGCATTGCGCGGGATTGAAGGCATCATTTCGGATCTGATCTCGGTTGATGAACCGTATGCGCGTGCGCTCGACGTCGCACTTGGACCGCGTCTTTCGAATATCGTTACGCGCACGTCCGAAGATGCGGAGCGCGGGATCGAACACTTGATGCGTCATGAGGCGGGTCGAGCGACGTTCTTGCCGCTCGACACGCTCGGCGAGCGAACCGGCAAGACGTTGACGCCGCAGCTGCGCGCAATCGACGGAGTGATCGGTTACGCGCATACGCTCGTACGCTCGAAACCGCAATATGGCGGTATCATTGCCTTCTTGGTGGGAGCGGTCTTAATCGTCGACGGTTTGCGGACGGGTATTCGCTTAACACGCAAGGATGGCGTGCGCGACACGATCGTCACGCTCTCCGGAGAGCAAATCTTCGGCGGCGGCGCAATTACAGGTGGCCGGCATAAGCGTGAGCGCCACATTCTCTCGCGGCGCGTGCACGCAAACGCGTTGCGCGAGCGCTTGCCGCAGATGCAGGCGGAGCTGCAAGAGCGGGAGCTTGCGGTTCGGCGCGCCCGTGAACGGAACGAAAATGCAGCCGCTGAGCGCGATGCCTCGCTCCAGCGCATGGGCGCAAACGAACGTGCTGTGGCCGAACTGCGTGCGGAGGTTGCTGCGTTGTCGGTCAACGCCGATCGGCTGCATGAAGATTTTGCAGCGGCCAAAGATCGAGTAACCGCCTTGCATGCGGAACTCGAGGCGCTCTACGCGCGCGAGCACGAACTGCAAGTCAGGCCAGGCGAAACTGAGCGCCGGCCGCCCGAAGATTTGGAGCGCGCGCTGACGCAAGCGCGCAGCGTTCTCAGAGCGGCTGAAGGATCGCACTCTACGGTCGTTGCGGAACTCGCGAATTTACGCGAGCGCTACGCCGCTTCGACGACGGAGCGTGACGCAAGCATTGCGCGGCTGGGCTTGCTGGACGCCGATCGGGATCGATCGCAGGCGGCGCGCGCGACGCTTTCTGCGGAAATTGCGTCGCTGCGCGCCAAAGCGGAGCAATTCGAACGCTCGCTTTTCGATCTGCGCGCCGGCGTTCGTAAGGACGACGCCGCGTTCGAGTCGAGCCGCAAAGAACGCGAGGCAGCATCGGCACGAACGCTCCGATTGGAGAGCGATCTGCGCAGCGCAGAGCTCGAGGAGCGTGAAGTTCAGCAAGGCGGCGAAGCGCAGCGTACGCGCATGGCCGAAATCGAAGCCGAGCTCGGCATGCTTGTTTCTCAATTCGCGCAGAATCCGGCGACCGAAGATGAGTGTGCCGAAGTTGCGCAACGGTATCGCGATCAGGAAGGCGATTTCACCGCTGAAGTGCCGCGGCTGCGCGATGAGCTCGCGCGACTCTCCAGCAACGTCAACCTCAACGCGGAAACGGAGCGTGAGGAGGTGGGCGAACGCGAAAAATTCCTCGGGACCCAGCTTGACGACTTACGACAGGCGCGCGAAACGCTGCTCGAAGTGATTCGAGAAATCGAAGCGTCGACGCAAGCGCAGTTCAACGAGACGTTCGAAGCGGTTGCGCGGGCATTTTCGGAGGTCTATCGCCGTCTCTTCCCCGGCGGCCAGGCTACGATGTGGCAAACGAATCCGGAGAATCTTTCGGAAACGGGCGTGGAGCTCTCTGTTCAGCCGCCGGGCAAGAAGATGATGCCGCTTTCCGCACTCTCCGGCGGAGAACGCGCGATGGTTTCGGCAGCGCTGATATTCGCCTTGATCCAAGTGCGGCCCGCGCCCTTCTATCTGCTCGATGAGGTTGACGCGGCGTTGGATGACATGAACATCGACCGCTTTTCGACCATGGTTCGCGAGCTCGCGGGCGATTCGCAGATCATCTTGGTGACGCATAACAAGAAAACGATGGAGCTTGCGGATCGGCTCTACGGCGTGACGATGGGAGAACCAGGCGTCAGCACGATCGTTTCGGTCGAGTTCGATCGTGAGCGCGAAGCCGCCATTGCCTGAGCGCGCGCGAAAAGCAGCGCTGCTCTCCCTTTCGGACAAGCGCGATGCGGCCGAATTGGGTACGGCGCTATCGCAAAATGGATATGCAATCTATGCTACCGGCGGCACGCGTGCAGAATTGAGCAAGGCCGGCGTGCCGGCATCGACAGTCGAGGAAATTACCGGCTTTCCGCCGCTCTTTGGCGGCCGCGTGAAGACGCTGCATCCAAAAATTTTCGGCGGCATTCTCGGCGAGCATACATCAGAGGCGCACCAGCATGAAGCGCAAGTCCACGATATACCGTTCTTTTCCGTGATTGCGGTCAATCTCTATCCGTTCGAAGCGACGATTGCCAGAGCCGGCGCAACGTTGAGCGAGGCGATCGAACAGATCGACATCGGCGGCGTTGCGCTCTTGCGCGCCGCGGCGAAGAATTTTGCGGACGTTACCGTTCTGAGCGACCCGGCGCAATATCGAGCGTTTACGGCAGCACTTCCTGAAGGTCCGGATCTTGAAGCGCGGCGTCGTTTTGCGATCGCCGCGTTCGAGCGCACCGCTGAGTATGATGCGACAATTGCGCACTATCTGTCCGGACGCGGCGAAATCTTACCGAGCGAGTTGCCGGGCGCGCTGGAATTGACCCTACCGCTTGCCAAGCGGTTACGCTACGGCGAAAATCCGTGGTCGCGCGCGGCCTTCTATCTCGCGCGGACGCACCATTTGCCCGAACAGTTGTGGGGGAAGGCGCTTTCGTATAATAACTTGCTCGATCTTGATGCAACGCTGCGAATGCTTTCACGCGCACCGCTCGGCACGGAGATTGAAAGTCCGCCGGAGCGGCTCGCGCGCGTCGCCATCGTGAAGCATACGGTGCCTTGCGGCGTCGCGCAACGTGTTTCAATTAGTGAGGCCGTTCATGAAGCGCTTTCGGCGGACGCCATTTCTGCCTACGGTGGGATTCTCGCAGCGGATGAGCCGTTCAATCGGCTGGCGGCCGAAGAGGCAGCGAAATTCTTCTTGGAGATCGTCGCCGCGCCCGACTTCGACGACGATGCGCTTGCTCTGTTACGAAAAAAGAAAAGCTTACGTATCATGCAGTACGGTCGCGCGATGCCGTCGGTTCTGCAGCAGGAACTGCACGTGCGTAGCGCGCTTGGCGGCGTCCTCGCCGAGGAGGCCGAGCCGCACAGCGCTCCGGAGCAGTGGCGCGTTGTTTCAAAAGTTCAGCCCACGACGGAACAATGGCACGATCTAGCGTTCGCTTGGGACGTCGTACGACATGTGAAGAGTAACGGCGTCGTCGTCGTGCGCGACGGCGTGACGCGCGGGATCTGCGCAGGACAAACGAACCGAGTTAGCGCGATGCGCATCGCAGCAACACGCGCCGGTCAATTCGCGCAGGGCGCATCATGCGCAAGCGATGGTTTCTTTCCGTTCGCAGACGGGCTAGAGGAAGCGGTGCGCGCGTCTTGCGCAGCGGTGATCGCTCCGGAAGGCTCGATCCGCGACGAAGAAGTGATCGCGGCGGCCGATCGCGGCGGCATCGCGCTCGTCTTCTCGAACCGCCGCTACTTCTTGCATTAGTGTGCTCGAAAAGATAGGAGATAGGAGATGCCTCGTTATTTACATACGTCGATCTTCGTCAACAACATGGACGAGTCGATCGACTTCTACACACGGAAACTCGGACTCAAATTGCTCGATGGTCCATTTCATTATCCCGGCAACGCCGACATGGCGTTTGTGGGTAACGATTGGACCTCGTATATCGAGCTCGTCTACGATTTAGAAGATCATCCGCCGTACGAGCACGGCAATCGCTACGAACACCTCGCGATCGAAGTGGAAGGCGATCTGCCGCGCGTAATGGATGAACTCAAATCGAAGGGCGTCAAAGTGTTGCAAGACGTCAAGAAATCCCCGGGCGGCGGTCGATCGATCGCATTTGTCGAGGATCCGAACGGTATCTCGGTGGAGCTTCTCGAGCCGAAAGGCGCCGGCGCAGCCGCATAGATCCTCTCGCCTTAGCGGTAGATGAACGGGTCGCTTGGTGCGTTAATTTTTTCATACTGGCGGATTCGCAGTGCGATGCCTGTTGAAGCACCGACGAGCGTTCCGCGCGCTGAGAACCAATCGCCGCTCCGCTCTCGTAAAGGATGTTCGAGCCGCACGACAACCGGTTGCGCGTCGGCCCGGCAGCATGTAATGGCGTAGCGTACGAGCGCGTCGTGGTTGCCGTCTCGCGCGAGGATGCCGCGAAAGACGATTGCGTCACCGGGCGCGGCGTCGTTCAAGGTCGTTTCGGTGATGGTGTATGAGGGCGCGCTGTGGCTGAAGAGCGCTCCAAGCGTCATGACGATCGGCGCCCAGCGCAGATGCATCGTTCTTGCGTGGCGATGAACGTACGCGAGCGCGACCAAGGCCGCCGACGATGCCCATAGCGCGATTGTAAAACGCGGGTTCAACAGCGTAGCGCCGTGCGCCGAAGCGATTGCAGCGCAAGCGAACGCGGCAATCACATAGGCGAAGGCATCATGCTTCTCGAGGGCCGCCGGCTCTCGTTTCAACGAGCGAAAATCGCAAATTCCGCTGACGCAGAGCATCGCGAGCCGCTGCGGGCAGCGAAAAATGACGCAGCGTCGCAGCGAATGCCACCGCTCCGAGCGTGCATGGTGCAAAGAAGCCGAGCGCCGCGCCAATCGCGACGCCGCCTAATTGGCACCAGTGCGCTGAAGCGACAATCGCAGTGAGCGGCTAAGACGCTGCCGATCGCGGCATACGGCAAGCAGTGTCGCGACTTCAGAGAGCGCCGAAGATGTGCGGCACGCGGCAAACCGGTCGTTGCCGCCGGCGCGATGAGCCACGCCGCAATGAACCGCACGACCGCAATCAGCGGCCCGAACGTCAACATTGTGAGCGCGGCGACCGGCAACGAACGGGCGCCCGGACCGCTGCATGCAACCGCAATTGAGCAGCGCGGAAAGCGTCTCGCCGCATTTCGGTAACGAGCCGTCGCGCGAATGTTCCGGCAAGGATAAACGGCACGCTTTCGAACAGGGTGCTGGCAGCGGCGGCGATGACGGCTGCATGCTCAGCCGCTCGGAACCGTCGCGAGCGCGGCGATGGCACAGACGATAAAGAAAGCATTCATGCCGAATTTGACTGCACCGCGCGGGACGCAGGACGTCATTCCCCCGCTGAGCGGACGCTGGCAAGAGCTTGAGGCGCGCATTCACGAACTGGCGCATGGCTTTGGCTACGGAGAGATTCGCACGCCGCTCTTTGAAGCGACGGAACTCTTCGTGCGCGGAGTTGGTGAGACTCACCGATATCGTCGAAAAAGAGATGTACACGTTCACCGATCGCGGCGGACGCAGTCTGACGCTGCGGCCGGAGTTTACCGCTCCGGTCGTACGCGCCGCCGCTGCAAAATAATCTGCTCTCGGCGGCCCGGCGCGACTCTATTATCTCGGGTCGATCTTTCGGTACGAACGCCCGCAGCGTGGACGTTTCCGGCAATCGCACCAATTCGGAATCGAATGTTTGGGCTATGCGGACCGGAAGCGGATTTCGAAGTCATTCAACTCGCCTGGGAGCTGGCGCGACAATATCGAATCAGCGGGCTCAAGCTGCATGTCAACTCGATTGGTGACGGGCCATGCCGGCCCGCTCTATCGCGAGGCGCTCAAAGCGCATTTCGGTGCGCATCGCTCCGACCTGAGCGAAGACTCACAGCGCCGTCTCGAGCGCAATCCGCTGCGAATTCTCGATAGTAAGGCGCCCGAGGATGCGCCGCTCATCGCCGCCGCTCCGGCGTTCGAAACGATGCTGTGCGAAGATTGCCGCGCGCACTTCGATATGGTCAAACACTATCTCGAAGAAGCGGAGATTCCGTTTACTGTCAATCCGAAAATCGTGCGCGGTTTGGATTACTACACGCGCACGGTGTTTGAACTGATGTCCGACGCGCTCGGGGCGCAAAACACGGTCTGCGCCGGCGGCCGGTATGACGATCTCGTCAAATCGCTGGGCGGCCCCGATGAGCCCGCCGTTGGATTCGCGCTCGGCCTCGAGCGCTTTTTGATGGTTCTTGATGAGGCGAAGCGTTCGCGCGATGTGCAGCGTTCAGGCATTCAGTTAGTTGCGCTCGGAGCGCAGGCGCGCGAGCGTCTCGTGCATTTGCTTGGGTATCTGCGGCAGTTTGGCGGCTTGCCGGCCTTTATGGATTACGATGATCGAAAGCTTTTAGCGCAATTGAAGATCGCTGACCGCAATAACGCGCGTTATGCGCTCATTGCCGGAGACGATGAACTGACTCGCGGCCAGCTGGTTCTGCGTGATCTGACGACGCGTGAAGATCACCACATCCCGTTTAAGTACGAAAAAGACACCGCGACCGCCATTGTGAAGATGCTGTGATGCGCTTTTACGCGACCCCACGGGGAATTAGGACTCAACAATGATTGTGAGGGAGCGATGGTTTGGGGGCCCCAGCTCGGCTGGGGGGCGCGGAGTTTAGAACGGAGCGCCTTGGAATTGAACGAGCAGGAGAAGATCAAAGAGTTGCTGGCGATCATGCACGAGCACGACCTGGATGCGCTGAAGGTCAAGCTCGGCGACCAGATCTTTGAACTCGTGCGGCGCAGTCCGTCCGCTGATGCGGAGGTTCCAGCCAAAGTTCCGCAGCCGGTTACGGCAACCCAGTCCGCGGCACAGCCTCCCGCGAACGTGCAACGGATCACCGCGCCGCTTGTCGGCGTCTTTTACACCGCGGCCTCTCCGGGGGCCGAACCGTTCGTCAAGGCCGGCGATCGCGTGACGGTTGGCCAAGTCGTTTGCATCATCGAAGCGATGAAGTTGATGAACGAAATCACTTCTGACTATGCGGGCGTCGTCACACGCATCATTCCGGAAAACGGAGAGCTCGTCTCACTGGGCGAGGATATGATTTGGATCGAGCCGTCAGCGTGATCGAACAGCGTGGCTTTGACCAGTTGCTTTCGGAGCGCAAGGGCCTCTTGGAAGCGCCACACTATCGCAACCAAGTGGCGGCGATCGTCGACGCATTGGTAGCCGCATTTCGTTCGGGACGAAAAGTGCTCTGGATGGGAAACGGCGGCAGCGCCGCCGATGCGCAGCATCTGGCTGCGGAATTCAGCGGACGATTTTTGCGTGAGCGTCGCGCGTATCCATCGGAGTCACTCTCGGTCAATCCGTCAGCCGTCACGGCGATCAGCAACGATTACGGCTACGATCGCGTCTTCGCGCGACAGATTGAAGCGTTCGTCCAACCCGGCGACGTCGTGATCGGCATTACAACGAGCGGGAAGTCGAAAAATATTCTCGCCGGGCTCGAGGAAGCGCGGAAGCGAGGCGCCGTGACGGTAGCCTTCAGCGGAAACGGCGGCGGCCCGGCGGCGCAATCGGCGGATCTCGCCTTGATCGGTCCTGAAGGCTATGCCGCCCTCGTGCAAGAGGTGCACATCGCGATGGGTCACATCATCTGCGACCTCGTCGAACAGCAGTTGATCGCTTCGCCGTGAGCACCGCGCCGCTGCTCGCGCCGCCCGATGCGCGGATGCTTTTCGATCGCATGCGGAACCGAAACATCATGGTAATCGGAGATGCGATGGTCGATGAGTGGATTTGGGGCACCGTGACGCGCATCTCTCCTGAGGCGCCGGTCCCTGTCGTCAATGTGGACGATCACTCGTTCACTCTCGGCGGCGCCGGCAATGTTGCGAACAATTTGCGCGCGCTCGGCGCCAGCGTGCAACTCGTCGGCGCCGCTGGGGACGACGAGCTTGCGCAACGTATGACGGCTCTGCTTGACGGCATCGGCGTTCGGCGCGACGGGATTGTCACCGTGAACGATCGTCCGACCACGCGAAAGACGCGGATCGTCGCACACAGCCAGCAAGTCGTTCGCGCGGATTGGGAGTCGACGACTGCACTGTCGCGGGGTGATAGCGAGCGTATCGCTGGGCTCGTGCGAACGCATGCACGAGACGTTGATGCGGTCGTCATTAGCGATTACGGCAAGGGACTCGTTTCGCGCGAGGTCGTCGAAGCAGCGCTCGCCGCGCCGCTCGTCGTCGTCGATCCGAAACCGCAGAACATGGCACTCTTTGAGGGCGTATCGTGCGTCGCGCCCAACATGCATGAAGCGGAGATCGCGACCGGTCTTCGCATTACCGACGATGCGTCGTTGGAACGCGTTGCCCAAACGCTGCTTACGCGCTTGCGCTGCCGGTATGTCGTCATCACGCGCGGTGAACGCGGGATGGCGCTCTTCTCGAGGGATGACCTCGCAGTTGCATGTGCCCGCGGTCGCGCGAACCGTCTATGACGTCAGCGGCGCAGGCGATACCGCTGTGGCGGTGCTCACGCTCGCATTTGCGGCTGGAGCAACTGCGGAACTTGCGCTGCAGCTTGCCAATTTTGCGGCTGGTGCCGTCGTCGAGAAGCTTGGCACGGCGACCGCATCAGCCGATGAAATTCTAGCGCTGATCGACCATGGTTTCCAAGCCGGCTGACCTCTTCGCTCCTCTTCTTGACGTAGACGGCGCCGTAGCATGGCGTCAATCGCGGCGCGCAGCGCACCAGCGCGTTGTCTTTACCAACGGCTGCTTCGATCTGCTTCACGCGGGTCACGTCGAATATCTGGCGTGGGCGCGCAGTCAGGGCGATGCATTGATCGTCGGCTTAAATACCGATGCATCGGTGCGCAAGCTCAAGGGTGAACGCCGTCCGCTGATGCCCTTTGAAGAGCGTGCTCGGATTCTCTGTGCTTTGCGTAGCGTCGATGCGGTGGTCGGCTTCTCGGAAGTGACTCCCGAGGTCATTCTCAATCGCATTGAACCGGATGTCCACGTCAAGAGCGCACAATATCGTGAGGATGAGCTGCCGGAACGCACCGTGGTCCTCGCTCACGGCGGAACGATTGCGCTGGCGCCCCATGTGAGCGGCGTCAGCACGACGTCCCTGATTGCAACGATCCTCAAGCGCTACGCCGATGGCGGCTGAAAATCGAGCGCCGACTCTTGCGATCACGTGCAATGGTCCGGGCGAATTTGCGGGATGGGCTCGTCCGTTGCTCGTTCGGCTCTTCGAACAAGCGCCCGACCTAAACGTCCATCTCTTCTTTGTTCCTGACGACTATGCGACGGGTAGAGAGCCGGATGTTGCACGGGCGATGTTTCCGCAGGCCGCTGTGTATGACGCGAGAGCGTACGTTCGAATCGCGCTCGGTCGAAAAGTGGCGGGCCTGCCGGCCGCCTTTGACGTCGTGCAGTATCTGGGCGGAGATCTGATGCACGCGGCGCGCCTGGCAAGACGTTTTTCGGCCCGCGCGTTAACCTACAAATTTTCGCGCCCGCGTTACCGCGACTTGTTCGTGCGCGCGTTTGCCGTTGACATGGCCAACGTTCAGCAGCTGGTGCGCTGGCGCGTTCATCGCGACCGCATCGTGCTGGCCGGCAACCTTGCGATCGACGGCGCGCTTCTTGAAGCGGAGATGAACGGCGCGCAAGCCGCTGCGCCCGACGGTATCCTCATCATGCCGGGCTCGCATCGCGCGCAGGTCGCGCAGCTGTATCCGTTCTTCTTAACCGTCGCGCTGCGCATTCGCGAGAAACGGCCGGATCTGCCGATCACTTTTGGAATTTCCCCGTTCACTGCGCTCGAAGAAGTGCGCGAAGCGGTTCGATCCGGCGGCGATCCGAGATTCTTCGCCTTCAAAGGCGATCTGATTCAAAGCGGCGGCGCGGCGTTTCTCTGCGACGTTGAGGAGCGGTCGCGTTTTCCGATCGTGCAAAACGCGCTTGCGGCCGCCAAATCGGCACGGCTTGCGCTGACGATTCCGGGAACCAAGACGATCGAGCTGGCCGCGCTCGGCACGCCAATGGTTTCCTGCGCGACGGCAAATGCGCCCGAAATGATTGCGATCAACGGGCCGCTGACCTATCTCGATCGCATTCCAATTGTCGGCATCTCGCTCAAACGAGCCGCGGTGCTTGCGGCGGGAAAACGGTTTCCGTTTCTGGCGCAACCGAACATCGACGTGCAATCTCCGCTCGTGCCGGAGTTGCGCGGCACCTTGACGCCCGGCCAAGTCGCTCGCGTCGCTTTGCGGTACTACGACGACGCAGCTTGGCTGCGCGAGAGCCGGACGCGGTTGAGAGGGCTCTACGAGGAACACGTCGGCGCTTCCGAGCGAATGGCGAGCGGTATCTTGGAGTGCTTGCTACCGGCCGCGGC
Organism: Vulcanimicrobiota bacterium; assembly: GCA_963723515.1. Classification (GTDB taxonomy): domain Bacteria; phylum Vulcanimicrobiota; class Vulcanimicrobiia; order Vulcanimicrobiales; family Vulcanimicrobiaceae; genus JAFARW01. Next base: position 593,061 of record CAVRQT010000002.1, on the reverse strand, counting down.
CCTCAACTAGTGCAGCTCACGCTGATCATCGCAAGCAAGGATCGCGCGGAGTATCTCGATCAGGCTTTGCGATCGCTTTGCGAGCAGATCGGTGCTCCATCATTTGAGGTGATCGTCGTGGATAACGGCTCGACCGATGCCACGCCGCAGATCGTGGAACGAGCACGGGACGCCTACGGCTTTGAGATCTCGTACGTCTATGAAGAGCGCCCAAACCGTGCTGCGGCGCGCAACCGCGGGATCTCCGTGGCCCAGGGCGATATCGCTCTCTTTCTTGATGACGATGTCTGGCTTCCGGCCGGCATTTCTCGCAGCGCACGCGCGAGCGCACAGCGGCCGTAAGGCGACGGCGGTTTCGGGGCCGATTATCAACGTACCGACCTACCACGATCGGCCGAAGCCGACGCTGGCCAACTTTTCGCGAGCGTTCTTCTGCACGTGCAACGTCTCGGTGCGATTGAGCGCACTGCGCGAGGTCCGCGGCTTCGACGAGCAATTTTATCTTTACGGGTGGGAAGATACGGAGCTGGGCGTGCGACTGCGTGAACGCGGCGTCCGTGCCAAATTCTGCTGGGATGCTTACCTCTATCACATCAAGCCGCCGGCAGAACAAACGCTCGATGCGACGCTCGTACGCACGTTAGAGAAGGCTCAGATGGCGGCTCGTTTCATTCGAAAAAATCAATCGCGTCGTGCGCGTTTAGCGACTGGAGCGCACGCGTGGAATTTTTGGCGTGCTCGAGCGCTGGCGCCAAAGTGGCTCTTGCCGTTGTACGCGGGCTTTGCCGCCGACGAGCGAGTGCCGCCGATGATCCGAGCCGTCGCGCGGCATCAATTGCTGGATGGGATGTACGTGCATGAGCTGCAGCGCGGGTTGCACCAATAAGCCGAATCCTGTTGATTCGGGTTGACGGCATTGGGGATGCGCTGGCATGTGTGCCGCTGATCGCATCGTTACGCGCGGCCGGCCATTCGCTTAGCGCCCTATTGACGACGCGCAACGCGGAGATATTTGCGCCCGGCACCTTCGAGCACGTGCACGTTGTCGAGCGAATCCCATGGCCGAAGCACGACTACACAAAGGAAACATGGGATCGCGCGCTGCCGCAAGCCCGCCGACAGCGATACGACATTGCGTTGATCGCCTCCGAGCTGCCCGCCGCCTACATCTTTGCGCGCCGGGCCGAGGTTCCGGATCGGCGCGGCTTTCACAACGGCTTCCAGAAACCGTTCAAGTCGTTTTGGGTCCGCCGTCAGTTGACAAGCGCGATGTACCGTCCGGCGCATCCTTCACATCCGCGGCATGAGGTCGAAGTAATGTATGACCTCGGGCGTTCGCTTACGGCGGAATCACAGCCGCCGAAGGATCCGCAGCGCTTTCGAGGCCTTCTGCTCGAATCGCCGGCGCCGCAACAAGATGTTCCGGTGATTCAAGTGACGCGTAAATGGCTTTCCGGATCGCATAACGAGGACGACGTGAGCAGATGGTTTGCCGCGCTCTGCGCGCACGAGCCGTTTGAGGGGTTTTGCTCCGTCGAAGAACGAGCGCTCGGTGAACGGATCGGCGAGAGTGCCGGCTTGCGAATGCGCTACTTCGCCACGGTTGCGGAATGGAAGACGGCAGTAGCGTCAGCGCCTTTCGTGATCACCCCGGATACCGGTGCGGCGCATCTCGCGGGCATGCTCGGAATCCGATGTACGGACATCTTTGGACCCGCGAACTTCAACGTCCAAGCGGCGCGCTGGTCGCCGTGGGCCGCGCCGCATATCGTGCGGCCCTTCCCTACCGATCGCGCGGGCATCGAGGGCTTCGCACAGCAGCTGGTTAGCGACTGGCGCAGCAGTTGAACAGCGCGCTTCTCGTTTGCGCGGGCGGCGGGATCGGTGATTCGCTGCTCGCCTCACTGTGCGCACGCGCATTGCGTCGAAGGTTTGCGCCCGTCGATGCGCTGACGCTGCCGGGACATCGCGAGACGCTCGAACACGTGCCGGACATCGATCACGTGCTGGTCGACGATGGCGCTGCTGCGGCGGCAATCGCCGAGCGGCTGCGCGAACGCAACTATCGTGCAGCAGTTGTGACGTGGGCGACGCGACGAACTGCGGAAATCCCATTTTTGGCGCGCATTCCAATCAGAGTCGGCCAAGCGCGCAGGTTGTATTCCAGATTGTTCACCCATCGAGTCGTCGTCCGAAGCGAACGCGGGGATGTGACATCACATTGGTCGCAGATCTTGCTGGATTATGCGCGCGCGATCGGCTGTGATACCGACGAGGAGTACCCGCGTTTCAATCTCACCGCCGCAGGATCAGACCGCGGCCGAGACTGTGCTTGGACGCAACCGAATCGAGCGCGCCGTTTGGGCTGCTCCATGCAACGTGTGCCGTGACGGCGAGGCGGCCGCATTGGCCGCTTGAAGGTTGGAAGGCATTGGTCCGGACGCTACAAGCACGCTTTGCGCCACGGATCGTGATCAGTGGTTCAGCATCCGATGCGGCGATTGCGACCGCTTTGGCGGAGGGCACCGGCAGCGTTTCGATTGCGGGTCAAACGTCGATCGGCGCCTTCGCGGCGATAGCCAAGCGCAGCTCGTTTCTCGTCGTCATGCATAGCGGTCCGATGCACGTCGCCGCTGCGGTCGGCACACCAACGGTCGGCATCTTTCCGCTGCAATGTGATTTTCCGGATCGCTGGGCGCCGCTGGGATCGCACGTTTCGGTCGTGCGCGCAAGCTTCCGCTGCCGGGCGCGCGAGCGAATTGAAACGTGTCCGGACTATGCATGCATTGCTCACCTCGACGTCCCGCGGGTTGCGGCGGCGCTCGACGGTTTGCTGCGAAACGCTGCATGACGCAGGCAACGATTCAACTTTGTACCTATAACCGTGCCGCGCTGCTCGAGCGCGTGCTTCAAGGATGTTTCGAACAAACCGTTGCTCCAGACGTGTATGAGGTCGTGCTCGTGAACGACGGATCGACGGACGAAACGCTCGATGTAATCGAACGGGCGCGAGAAGACGCCGGCGTGCCGTTCACGGTCATCAATCAAGAGAATTCGGGTTTGGCACGGGGACGCAACGCAGGCATCGCCGCGGCGCGTGGAAGCCGAATCATCTTCATCGACGACGATGTGCTGCCGGTGCCGACCTTCGTCGCGGAGCATCTCCGTCTGCATGCGCAGCACCCGCACGACATCATCCGGGGAGCTGTAATCAACACGCAGAGCTTCGATGAGCTTCCCCCGCCGATCTATACGTGGCGCAACTACAGCGGAAACTTTTTCTGGACGAGCAATGTCTCCGTGCCGCTCGAGAGCCTCCGTGAAATCGGCGCTTTCAACGAAGAGTTCTCGGAATACGGCTGGGAAGACATCGATGTTGGTTTGCGCCTGCGAGCGCACGGTCTGCGATCGATTCTCAACCGTGACGCAATCGCATTTCACTACAAACCGTCGCCGCGCAAGGACGACGTGCCGCGCATGCTTCGCCAAGCGCGGGCGCAGGCGCGGACCGCGGTGCAGCTCGAGCAGATCCATCCGGTGTGGCGAGCGCGCTTAGCCACGGGAAACACCGTGGCGCAACGATTGCTCCACAAGTGGATCCGAGGTGTTGGAGCGACGCGCTATTTCCAACGTATGCTCGGCGAGCTTGCAGCGGACCGCCCGTTGAAGCGGCACCGAGCATTGGGCGGCGAGACGGCTCGCGGCAGACGCATACTTCGATGAACTCGAGCGCGCCCAACGTGGGTCCGCTGAGCGTTAGTGCACATCTTCCTTTCGCGAACGGATCGCATCGGCGATCTGATCTTGAGCACGCCGGCGATTGCAACGGTACGCGCATCTTTTCCAAATGCGCGCATCACGATCGTTACGAGTCCGTACAATCGCGTTGCTGTCGAGCGTGATCCGAACCTCGATGCCGTCCTCGAGGTTCCGCGTGGCCAACGTCCATCGAGATTCGCTTCTGCGTTTCGGGGACGCGTCGATGTCGCGATCGCGTTGGCGCCGCGCGCGGCGGACTATGCGATCGTTGCAGCAACGCGCGCGCCGAAGCGGATCGGCTACACATACGTGCGACGCTACTTCGCGCGTTTGACCGGCCGCCTATACTTAACGGATCTCGCGCTTTCGAATGCCGATCCTTGGTTGATCGATCGCCATCCGGAGCATCCGGTTCGGCACGAAGTTGACGAGCTGCTCGATCTCGTTGCTCGGGCAGGCGCAACGCGCCGCGTTGAAGAGTTGCGCATTGACGTCACCGATCGCGATCGGAACGCGGTTGCGCATCTGCCGATGAATTCGCTGACCTTTCATCTGGCGGAGCATTGGCTTCGGTCGGGAAGCACGCTCGAAAATACGATCGCGCTGCTGCGAGCGCTGCGCAGATTCAACCTGCCGATCGTTCTAACGCATGCCCCTGAGCATCGAGCGCAAGCGATGCTGATTTCCCGCGCTAATGTCGTCGATGCCGTCGCCGGCGACTTAGCGTTTCATGAGTGGGCGGCGGCGTTCGAGCGCGCGCGCTGCATCGTGACGGTCGATACCGGAGCCACGCACGTTGCAAGCGCCATGCACAAACCCTCGGTCGTCGCGTTTGAGCACCGGTTCTTCTCGCTGAGCTCCCGGGAGTGGGCGCCGTATCGCGTTCCCCACGCCATCGTGCGCAAACCATCCGGGGAAAGCGCAAATGAGCTCCAAAAATTGCGCTCCGACGTCGTTGCCGGAGTCGCGACGTTGATTGAAGCATGATCGAAGCGTCGGTCGTCATTCCGACGTACAACCGGCTCGAAACGCTCGAGTACGTGCTCCCGTCGCTGCTCGATCAGGATCTCGAGCGGAGCCGATACGAGATCATCGTGGCGGATTCACTCTCGAATGACGGAACTGCGGAATTCTTTGCAGCGATCGCGCCGGTCGCCCGCAACGTTCGCCACTTGCCCGGAGCGTATTCCGGACGCGCCGCCGCGCGAAATGCCGGTATTGGCGCAGCCGCCGGCGAGATCGTCGTCTTTAACGACGCGGACATCATTGCGTCCCGCGATCTGCTCTCGCGACATCTCGAGCGCCATCGGCAGCAAGAAAACATCGCGGTCGTCGGACAAGAAGTTCAGGCGCGCACGCGCGATGAGTATCGAAGGAAGCGCGACGATCCGCAATCGCGGGACCCGCTGCATCCCGAGCGTCGAAAACGCTTATCTTGGCTTTACTTCCTGACTGGGAATGCATCCGTGCGTCGCGCCGACCTGTTGCGCGTCGGATGCTTCGATGAAAATTTCACCGGCTACGGTCATGAGGATCTCGAGCTTGGCTATCGTCTCCGGCGTGCCGGCATAGTCATTGTCTATGAGCCGCGCGCGGTCAACTACCATCTTCAAGATGTGCCTCACGAGGATCAAAAGCAAAAGATGGAGCTCGCCGGCCGATCGACGGTACGCTTTTACCGCAAGCACCCCGATTTCGCGGTCATGGCGAATCTCGGCATGACGCCGCTTTCGCTCGGCCTCCATTCGCTCGTCGAAAAGATGCCGCGATTCTTGCAATACCTCGACCGCCGGGCGGAGACTTCCGCATTTGCGCGCAACTTGGTGCAGCAATATCACTATGTTTCGGGAATCAAATCGGCGCTGCGCGCGAATGGCGGCGACCGGTGAGTAGGCGGCTATGCGGCGAGTTGCGCGCTGAAGATGATAGCGCGACGGTCGAGCTCGACGGTTGGGTCAATCGGCGGCGTGACCACGGCGGCCTGATCTTCATCGATTTGCGCGATCACTCCGGTATCACGCAAGTCGTCTTTCATCCCGAAAATACGGCGTTCGAAACGGCTGAATCGTTGCGCCACGAAGATGTTGTCCGGGTCAGTGGCGCCGTTCAGCGCCGCCCAGCCGGCACGGAGAACGCAAAACTACCGACCGGAGAAATCGAGGTCGTCGCCGGCGAGCTTCTCATTTATAGCCGTGCGCTCGTTCCACCGTTTCCGATCTGGAGCGATGAGGACGTGGATGAGAATTTGCGCATGGAGTATCGCTACCTCGATCTGCGCAGGCATCGGATGCAGCGGAACATTCGGTTACGCCATCGGATCGTCAAAGCAACGCGCGACTTTTTCGATTCACGGGATTTCGTCGAAATCGAAACGCCGATGCTGATCAAGTCGACGCCCGAAGGCGCGCGCGACTATCTTGTGCCGAGCCGCCTGCATCACGGCTCCTTCTACGCGTTGCCGCAGTCGCCGCAGATCCTCAAGCAGTTGCTGATGATCGCGGGCTTCGGCAAGTACTTGCAAATCGCGCGCTGTATGCGCGACGAGGATTTGCGGGCCGATCGGCAACCGGAGTTTACGCAAATCGACGTCGAGATGTCGTTTGTGAGTGAAGATGACGTTCTGAAAGTCATGGAAGCGGGCATGGCGCACATTTGGCAAGACGCTCTAGGCATCGCGCTGCCGCTACCGTTTCCGCGGTTTCGCCATGCCGAAGTGCTCGCGCGCTATGGAACCGATAAGCCTGACCTGCGCTTCGATCTCGAGTTGCGCGATGTTTCATCCGCTTTCGCAAACTTCCGAGTTCAAAGTTTTTCGCGATCAGGCGAGTTCGCAAGGCGGCGCCATCATTGGATTGCGTTATCCCGCGGGCGCGGGGCTTTCGCGACGTGAGTTCGACGCGTTAACCGAAGATGCAAAGCAGCAAGGCGCGCAAGGTCTCGTCTGGATTGCGCTCGACCCTAGCGGTGTGCGCAGTCCGATTGCCCGCTTCTTGAACGACGAAACGACGGCCGCCGTTACCGATGCGGTATCAGCCACGACGGGCGATGCCGTCTTGATGTTTGCGGGCGAGAAGACGAAAACGTTAGATGTTGCAGGCAGGATGCGCAACATCGTCGGCGACCGTTGCGGCTTGCGCGACGCATCGCAATTCCGATTTGCCTGGGTTACCGATTTTCCGCTGTTCGAACCTGATCCGCAAACGGGAAAGCCAATGCCGGCGCACCATCCGTTCACTGCGCCGCGCGACGATCAATGGGGTCTGCTCGAGAGCAGTCCGCTCTCGATGCGGGCGCAACACTATGATCTCGTGCTTAATGGATGGGAGCTCGGCAGTGGATCGATCCGCATTCACAAGCCGGAGTTTCAAAAGAAGATCTTTCGTATGCTTGGCATGAGCGAAGAGCAGATCGAAGACCGCTTCGGCTTCTTCTTACGTGCGCTTGACTACGGTACACCGCCGCACGGCGGCATCGCGCTCGGCATCGACCGGCTCGCGATGATCGCAGCCGGCGAAGCAGATTTGCGTGAAGTAACAGCCTTTCCGAAGAATCAAGCGGCGCGCGACGTGATGATGAACACGCCGTCGCCGGTGCCGCCGGAGATGCTGAAGGAGCTTGGAATTAAGCTCGACGCGCCAAAAGAGCGTTAGCGCGCGCGAAGACGTCGTCGAACATCTTAACGGTCAGTTTTCCGGTATTCGTGTTTTGGCGGCTCGGGTGAAATGAGGCAATGACGGTAATGCTCGATCCGTCGCGTGTCGCGACGCATTCCGAGCCGTGAGCGAATCGCGGGTGCTGCGGTGCGATTGTAAAAGAAGCGTCCCGAAGCATCGCAATCGTCGCTCGCAATGCAATCGCGCCAAGCGCGACGATCACCCGCAAGCGCTCGAGCGCTTCAAATTCCGACCGTAAATATGGGGCGCAGTTGCGCAGCTGCTGCGGCGTCGGCTTGTTGCCCGGCGGCGCACAACGCACCGCCGCCGTGATCACGCAATCCAAGAGCTCCAAGTCGTCGTCGCGCGAAGTCGCCAGCGGCTGATTTGCAAAGCCGGCGCGGAAAAGCGCTGGATAAAGAAAACCGCCCGAGCCGTCGCCGGTAAACGGCCGCCCTGTTCGGTTTGACCCATGGGCGCCCGGCGCAAGGCCGACGAGCAGCAGCCGCGCGCGGGCATCACCGAACGACGGTACCGGTTTGCCCCAGTACGTCCAATCGCGAAATGCGAGTTTCTTCTCGCGCGCGATCTCGGCGCAGTACGTTCGCAACTCGGGGCAGCGTCGTGCAGCGAATGACGCGCTTGTTGATCTGCTCGAGCATCAGGTCAGATTTGGAAATTCCAGTTGCGCAAGCGCAGCATAGGCGACGATTCCGACTGCCGTCGAGAGATTCAAGCTGCGCACCGCCCTACCGCGCATCGGAATGCGCATCGCATGCGCATCGTTGCGCACCAAGAGCTCTTGCGGCAGCCCCGTCGTCTCCTTTCCGAAGATCAGGAAGTCGCCGACGCCGTACTCGCGCGTTGTCGTAACGCCGCTTGCCGCGCGTTGAGAAGAACCAGCGCCGATCTTGATCGCGTGATGCTCATGAATTCTTCAAGCGATGCATGCAATCGCAGGTCCACGCTTTCCCAATAGTCCAATCCGGCGCGCTTGAGTTCTCGATCGTCAATGCGAAACCCAAGCGGTTCAACCAGGTGCAGCGCGCAGCCGGTCGCCGCGCAGAGCCGGGCGACGTTGCCGGTATTGGGCGGAATTTGCGGCTCGACAAGGACGATGTGCAGCGGCGCCGTCACGGCTTAGAAGAGGGATACGAGAGAAGTCGCCGGCGGTGCGACGATGTACGAGACGCCCTTGTTGCGCTGCCAAATCCGTTCGATCGCTTCGCGCGGATAGGTCACGCGCACTTTGGGATGCGCAGGATCGTTGATCAAGCAATTTCCTTCAGTGTCGAAGCCGCGTAAGACGGCGATGTGCCCGTCAGAGTGTTCGATCGGCGCGCCCGGCAATTCACCCGCGCGCCAACTGTATGACATAATGACCGGCACGCCGCGTTCCAAGAAGCGCCGTGCATGGTCGAGATCGTCCAGATATGCCACGACCGCTTGCAAGCCGAGCTCGCCGCTGAAGGCGACGTTGAATGCCCAGTTGCCCGTGCCGTTGTAGGCGTAATCGAAAATCGCGCGTGCCGTGCTTGCAACGTCGAAATCGTGGCCGAAAAAGGCGTGCACCATCGAGAGGCTTGCGGGACTGCACCAGCCGCGCTCTTCGTTGACGTACTGCGTGCGGGGCGGCACATCGAGCTCGATTGCGGCTCGGGTTCGTTTGCGCCGATCGCGTGTTACGCGCCGGCGTCGCGAGCGCGATGCGGTCGAATTGTACGTCCTTTGCCTGAACGCGCACGCCGTCGAACGGACGTTGCGTGCGTAAGACGTCTGTCTCAATGACGGTGTCGCCGTCTTTCGCGCTAAAGGAGTGACGGCCGCTTGGCGACCAATGCGCATGCGGCAGCCATGAGCCGTCGGGCTGATGCGCCCGCAACAGTTGCACGTACAGTTCACCGTTTGGCGTGCGCGTATTCCAACTGACGATCGCTTCGCGGGCTGGCTCGCAATAGAGCGTTGCGCCTTCGGACGACGCGCCGGCGACCGTTAGTGCGATCTAGCGCTTGTCCTGAGCGGTGCCGAGGCCCCAGTTGCCACTGCCACGAGTTCCAGTTGTTCGCGATGAACGGCGCCGGTTTGTAGTTGCGCAGATCGCTGTTCCAAGCGTTGTACTGGTTCTCCCAATAGATGAAGATTGCGGGGACGAGCTCGTGAATACGATCTTCTTCCTTTTGATAGAGCGCTTTGCGCTTGGCGCGGTCGTAGGTCAAAATCGCCGCATGCGACGCTTCGTTGATCACCGGATCGTTGATCCAGCTCGTGTTCGCGCCTTTCGGTGGAATGAAGCGGCCGCTCCATAGTCCTTCGTTGTCGGGATCCGGTCCATTCGTATCGATCGACCACTCCATATCGTAATTGCCGGTATAGAGTGGACCGCTTTGCGCGAACATCAGACTCGTCGGATAATTCTTGATTTCGATCGCGATGCCGAGCGGCTTGAGATCCTGCTGAATTTGCACTTCGGTCTGTTCGTTGGCATGCGTTGCGGTTGTTGCGGAAAGCGTTACGCGCATCGCGACGGGACCTTTATGCAAGACGCCGTCGCTGCCCATCTTCCAACCGGCCGCGCTCAAGAGCTGGCGCGCATCGTTCGGATCGTATTTGTAGAGCGCGAATCGTCGGTGCGGCCCATGACTTTCGGATAGACATCCGAGTGGGCGCGGATATTGACGCCGTGGTAAATCGTCGAGAGAATGCGGTCCCAATCGACCGCCTCGGCGATCGCTAAGCGCACGCGAGCATCTGAGAGCTGCGGCCGGCGCGTATTGAAAGCGACGTGCCGCCAGTTTGCGACCAGACGCTGCTGCGCGATGATGCCCGGAATACTCTTGACGCGATCGATCTGATCTTCGTTGACGCCGGGATACACGTCGATTTCGTGGGTCTGAAGTTGCGCGAGTTGCGTATCGGCATTCGGAAGCACTCGCAACGTTAGGTGGGTGAGTTTCGGCGGCCCACGCCAGTAGTTGCGATTTGGAACGAACTCGAGCGAGCTGCCGTGATTCCACGTCTGCAGGATCCACGGCCCGCTCGAAAGCGGCGAGCTGTTGAAGGCCGCATGGTTAAGGTCCGCCAGCTTCGCCAGTAGATGCTCGGGCAGCGGCGGATACGCCGCTCCACCGCTTGCGAGATTGCCGAGAAAATCGGCATTCGGCGCTTTGAGACGCACGACGATCGTGTAGTCGTCCGGCAACCTTAGCGAGGCGACGTTGTCCCATCCGAAGCGAAGCTTCGTATTGTTCGCGTTGTTCATGACGGCACGATACATGAAGCGAAAGTCGCGCGCCGTCAACGGCGCGCCGTCCGCCCACTTCACGCCATGCCGGATGTGGATCGTTATCGTCGCGTCCATCCGCACTGATGCCGCCGTTGCGGTAACTTGGCACGACGATCGCCAGTTCAGGATAGAACTCGCCGCGATCGTCATAGCGAAAGAGCGGCGCAAAGATCAGCTGATCGACTTCATCGGTCTCGGCCGTATGTGCGAACATCGGATTGAGGTTGTCGGGCTCGTCCGGAATCCCGATGCGCAACGTTCCAGGAAGTGTCCAGGGATTCAATCCGGCGCCGTTCTTTTGCGGCGTGTATGCTTTCGTGCAGGCGCGACCAAGCGCCAGAACGGCGCAAACTGCAAGCATGCGCAGACTGCGTGAAGTCACGCGACCAATCGCCGCTGCTTTTTGAGGTGAGGTGCGATTGCTTCGTAAAGGCGCGTGTGGCCCGTTGCGAACGACGTCGTCGACAGGCAGCGACGTTTCCGCCCGCGCGCGCTCGATTTCTTTGCGCGCTTCGTGCGATGACATGCGAAAGGTATTGAGCGCGATGCCGACGACTTTGGCCGGCTTAACCGCCGCGGTCAATGATTCGTACAGTTCGATCAAGTTGTCCCAAGGAAGCCGCGGCGTCGGGAAAGCCGCCTTCGAGCGTTTTACGCATCGGATCATCGACCAAGAGCAGCGCGTCCGGTGCCGCGCCGTAGAGCAACGCCAAGGTGACCGGCGCATACGCCGGATGGTTGATGCCGCCCTGGCCTTCCACGACGATAAGCTCGCTCTGCTTTGGCCGCTTCTAAAACGAGCATTTCCGCAGCCCCCGGAGCAAAGTCCGAAATGACGCGATCGATGCAGATGCCCCAGCCGGCAATCATGATTCCGGTTTGTCCCGTTGGTGCGAGCGTCGCGCGCACGCCATGCTCGCAAGCCGCGCGCACGATTTCAAGCGAAACAGTGAGCTTGCCGACGGCGCAATCGCTGCCGACCGTGAGCAGGATCGGCGGAGCGACGTCGTATGCCGCACCGGAGAAAAGCGGTACCGGCGGCGGCACTCGCACGTCCCAGATGCGGCTGCCGCTTATTTTTGCGGCGGCGGAAAATTCCGGATCCTCGCCCAGCAGTTCGTGCAAACCGCTGACGATTTCGAGCTTTGCCGTCGAGCGCCTTGAGGATTTCGCTGCGCCACGTCTGTGGAAGCGCACCGCCGACGGGAGCGACGCCGATTAAGAGCGATGTCGGATTGTATCTGAGGCCGCTTTCTACATCTGCAACGATCGGTGCGTCGCTGTTCAGATACGGCAGCACCTCCCGCACGGTTTTCCCGGCGTTGTCGGGATCGACGACCGCGACCGTTTCATCATGGCCGTAGCGAATGATGCCGTGCGCGGTTTTTGCGCTCGTCGCGAACTCGCCCGGGGCTAGAATTAAGTAGCGCCGCTTCTCAGGCGACGGGGCTAAGTTCATGGACTCCGAGCCCCGGACCGTTGGGCAACACCAACTTTCCGTTGTCATAGGTGACGCCGGCGAATGGATCGTGCGCGGTCAAGAACGGCCCATCGATGTCGGCCCAATCGACGAGCGGCGAAAGATGCGCCGCCGCGGTGGAGAGAATCGCGCTTTCGACCATGCATCCGAGCATGATTTTGAATCCCATCGCGCGCGCTGTATGAATCATTGCCAGACCGGCGCGAATGCCCCCGCACTTGACGAGCTTGACGTTGATGCCGTCAACGCAGCGATAGAGCGCCGGCAAATCCGAAGCGTCTTTCGAATCCTCATCCGTAACGATCGGAATTCGTACACGCTCTTTGATGTAGCGCAATTTTTCGGGACTGCCGGCGGGGATGGGCTGCTCGCAAAACTCGATCTCGAATCGTTCCAGCGCTTTAAGAATCGCTACGGCGCTCTCCGGCGTCCATGCCTCGTTTGCGTCGATGCGCATCGTTCCGTTGTAGCGCGAGCGTACCAACTCGACGGTCTCGATTTGCTCTTGCGCCGTTCCAAGACCGAGTTTGAGCTTCATAACGGGATGGTTGCCGATCTCGCGCGACCTTTAGAAGTGTAACTTCTTTATCAGCAATTCCGACGGTGAACGATGTCACCGGCGTATTTTCAGGATCCAGTCCTAATAACTCGTAGAGCGGCTTGCCGGTGTCTCTTCCGATCAGATCGTGCAGGGCGATGTCGAGGCCGCAGCGCGCCGCCGGCGGAATCCCAGCGAGCAGCGTCTCGAGCCGGTACGGAGTGTCGGCGCGAAGCGCATTTTTTTCGTACCACAGTGAGATCGACGCAAACGATTCTGCATACCGCTGCGTCGGGGCCGATTCACCGAGGCCTTCGGTACCGTGCCAGTTCACCCGGAAGACAACGGTGCGCGCGACCGATTCTTCGCTTCGCGCGATCTTAAAGGGATGGACGAGAGGCAATTCGAGTTCGTTTAACCGCAGCGCCAGCACTAGTGCGCCGCCCCGTGAGTCACGTCACCCTTCTCCGCCCCGCTTTTGTCGCGCTTCATCGTTGCTCCTCAGTCACAACGCTTCGGCGTTGCGCCTTCCTCGCGCCTCGATTCGCAAAAAAATCGGGAGCGGATAAGGGCAACAGACTCACGGGACGGCACACTCGCGGTTTCCAGGCGACTCGGTTTGCTCCTCGGCTTTAACGGCTCGTCGGCGTTGCTACGCGATAACAGCGTCCACGATGGTCATATCGTACGGCTTCATGCAGCGTATGCGCGGCGTGACGCTCGCTGCCCAAAATGACGCGCCGCTCTTCTAGATTGTCGTACGCGGGAAGACGCCGCACGACATCGGCGTCTCGAATCGCGGTTGCAACGGTCGCGTGATCCGCTTCATGTCCCAATCCAAGCGCCGGCGATTGTCGGCCACCGCTCGTCGTACGCAGCGCGCTGTGCGGATCCCAATGGATCGTGCGCGTATTCGCATCGTAGGAATCGTCGTCGCGGGAGTTCAGCCGCAGATGCAGGTGATGCGGTGCATGCTCGAGTTTTGAAAAGAGCGACCGTGCGAGCGGATCGCGGCACAGATAGCGCCGTGCCTCAACGTAAGCGGCGTTGCCGCGAGCGCTAACGTCGAGCGTTCCATGAAAGATGCGCACGAACGCCTTTCACGTCGTAAGCGCTTCTGGGCAACGGCACAGTCGCGCTGGCGGTGCGAACGGCTTGACTGAGGTGGTACCTTGGAAGCATCGACTGCGCATAGCGCGCACCGTGCACGGTCTTGGACCCAGAGAGACCCTTAGGGAGCATCAGCTCCGGTAACGACAGGAGTGCATTGCGCAACCTGGCGCCCGGGCCGCACCCACCTGCGAGAAAGCAGGTTCAAACCAAGCACGGCAGACGCTACGTGCGGTCGGTGCTTTTTATTAAGAACCCCAGATGGGGTCTCTTAGAGACCTTCCCCTAAGAGATCTTCGGCGATCAGCGTCCGCCATTTGCGCAGCGCATTACGCATCGTCGCGGCATCCGCGGCGCCGCCTGCAATGTCGATCGTGAGAAAGCCGTGGAAACGATCGGCGAGATCGAGGGTGCGTCTTGTTTTCGGAAACTCGTCGCTGTCGATTTCCGCGGCCTCATGGACGTGCCAGAGCATCACGGTCTTTTCCAACAAATCGCGCGGCTCGCTTGCCACATCCAACGCATCAACTTCGAGGGCGTAGCGAAGCCATGCACTGTCGGCTTCCTTCGAGAGACGCTTGAGCTCGTGACCGCCTGCGACGAGCGTATTCGCTTGATTACGCGCTGCAAGCGTGATGTTCGTTGTTTTTGCAAGACGCACCGCGACGCTAACGCGCTGCATTGCTTGCGGCCACGACGTTTGCACCTCACTTTGCATTGGCGCGCTCAGCAGCGGCGCGCCGATCGTATCGGCCAACTGCAGCGCCGATTGCATTGCGCTTGCATCGCGTGAAAAGAAATCACGTGACCATACCGCCGCAACCGTCAGCCCGCAGTCGGCGGCCACCTTCTTGACTTGGGCGAGGTAGTCACTATCGAATCGGGGAAAATGCTCTATATCGCAAACCACGCCGTCAACGAGCTCGCGCGAACACCAATCGAGCCATTCGAGTTGCGTCAAGTCACCGTTTTGAAACGCTCGAGCGAACGACGTGCTTGCGCAAGCCAGCTTCATAGGCGCACCGGGTTTCGACCGCTCAAAGGAGAGCCCTTCGCTTGAGAATTGCACTCGCCGCCGATCACGCCGGATATGAATATAAGGATAGCATCGTCAAAATTCTGCGCGATCAAGGGCACACGATTACCGATTTTGGAACGTGGGATTCCACGCCGGTTGATTATCCGGACTACGGCTATGCGGTCGGTGAAGCGGTCGCCAGCGGACAAGCGGATCGTGGAATCGTTGTTTGCGGCTCGAGTCTCGGAATCGCGATGGCGGCGAACAAAGTGCCGGGCGTGCGGTGCGCGCCGGTTACCGAACCGTATTCCGCAGAACTTGCGCGCCGGCACAATGACGCGAACGTGCTGGCGCTTTCGGAACGGTTGACGGGTTGGGAGATGGTCGAGCGGCTCTTGCAGATCTTTCTTGAAACGCCGTTCGACGAGGGACGGCATCGCGAACGCGTCGACAAACTTTTCGAGTACACGCAAACGTGGAAAAACCGCACGCTGAAGGCACTTGAAACGGGCAAAGTGACGGGCGCCGAAACTCCGAAAGATCTCTTGCCGACGTGATAATCGAAGCTCTCGGATGGTTTACGCTGGTTTTCGCACTCTGCTGGCGCCATTTTGTCGTTCATCCCTGAGCCCTGGTTCGATGCGGGCCGGTTTTGCGCTGTAATCGGTTTGTTCGGTGCCACCGCATTTAGATTCGTTCAGTGGCGCCAAAACGGAGCGCCATTCATTAGGATGCCCGGCGCGCTGCTCGGCACTATCATGACAGTAAACATGATGATTTTAATTGCTGCGATGATTGCCATGTTCAAGGATTACTCATGGCGGTTCGGTGCTCTGGACCTCGGCTGGTTCGGACTCGCCGTAACGTTTTTGAGCCAGCCGCAACGGAGCTTGTCGCCAAGGAGCTAACATCTCATGGAAACTCTTGAGCGCACCGACTTAGAAAGCAGCGATCCTGATGTTTACGCCGCGATCGTAGGCGAGCAGCGGCGGCAACGTGAGAACCTTGAGTTGATCGCTTCCGAAAACTACTCGAGTCGCGCGGTGCGTGAAGCGATGGGCTCCGTCATGACCGACAAATACGCCGAGGGCTATCCCGGTCGGCGCTATTACGGTGGTTGCGAATACGTTGACGTCGCCGAGCGCTTGGCGATCGAACGCCTCAAAGAAATCTTCGCAGCTGAACACGCAAACGTTCAGCCGCACGCCGGCGCGCAAGCCAACATGGCGGTCTTCATGGCGCATCTACAGCCCGGCGATACGGTGCTCGGCATGTCGCTCGCGCATGGCGGCCATTTAACGCACGGCACAAAAGTCAGTTTCAGCGGCAAGCTCTACCACGCGATTGCATACGGCGTTCGACGCGACAACGAGCTGATCGACTTCGATGAAGTTCGCAAGCTCGCGCGCGAGCACAAGCCGAAGATGATTATCGCCGGTGCGAGCGCCTATCCGCGAACTATGGAGTATGCCCCCTTCCGTCAGATCGCCGATGAGATCGGCGCGACGCTCATGGTCGATATGGCACACATCGCCGGCCTTGTTGCCGTTGGACTGCATCCTTCGCCAGTTCCGTTCGCGGATTTCGTCACGTCCACAACGCACAAAACGCTGCGTGGACCGCGCGGCGGTCTGATTCTGTGCACGCAAAAGTGGGCGCAGGCGATCGACAAGAGTGTCTTTCCCGGAATTCAGGGTGGGCCGTTCATGCATATGATTGCTGCCAAAGCGGTCGCATTCGGCGAGGCGATGCAGCCGGATTTTAAGGCATATCAGCAAGCTGTCGTCGACAACGCGCGCACCATCGGCGAAGAATTCATGCGCGGCGGCCTGCGTTTGGTCGGCGGCGGCACGGACACGCATCTGTTGCTGGTCGATCTGTCGGTGAAAAATCTGACGGGTAAAGCCGTCGAGGAGTATCTGGACCGCATCAGCATCACGGTAAACAAGAACGCAATCCCATACGATCAACAGAAGCCGATGGTCGCAAGCGGCATCCGGATCGGCACGCCGGCCATCACCACCCGCGGCTTCGGCATCGAAGAGTCGCGTGAAGTGGCGCGCATCATTATCGAAGGGCTTTCCGACATCGAAACGGGGACAAAGGTTCAGGCTCTGCGCGGTCGCGTCCGCGAGCTGACGGCGCGCTTTGACGTACCGTAGCGGGGCCAGCTTGGCTTAGTTTGGCTGGAGCGCCAGGCGTTGCGCGCAGCGCGACGCAATAGTTAAACCGATGCGTCCTGGATGGGATGAATATTTCATGGAGATCGCGCGCACCGTCGGAACGCGCGCGACATGTCCACGCGCTGCAGTCGGTTGTGTCATCGTGCGCGATCATCGCATTCTAACGACCGGCTACAACGGTTCGCCGCGCCACGTTGCCCATTGCACGGAAGTCGGCTGCATCGTCGTCAACGACCATTGCGTACGCACGACGCATGCGGAGGCGAATGCCATCGTGCAAGGCGCGCTCCACGGCGTCGGCCTCGCCGGCTCGACGGCGTACTGCACGCACCAGCCGTGCCTTGGTTGCAGCAAATTGCTGATCAGCGTCGGCGTACTGAAAATCGTCTACGAGACGCCGTATCCCGATGCGATCGCGATGAACTTGTTGGCCGAAGCGGGCGTCGCGTCGGTGCATTTTGCAACCCTCGAAGGAGCACGAACCTGAGCGGCGCGAGCGGCGTCTGGCTGTACCTCTCGGCGCTGCTGATTTCGGCGCTGACCGCATTGTTTGCGACGCCGCTGATCTGCAGGCTCGCTACGCATGTCGGCATGCTTGATGCCGCCGACGAGCGCCGCGTCCATGAAACGCCGACGCCGCGCATCGGCGGCATCGCGATCTATCTCGCCTTTGCCGTGGCGCTCTTCTCCGTGCTCGGCATCGCCCTGACGAAGTGGTCGCCGTTCAATTTTTTCCACGACCTCGGCGACATCCGAAATCTGATCGGGCTGCTCTTCGGCGGTACGTTGATCTTAGTGGTCGGGCTTTGGGACGACGTGATGACGATGCGCGCACGCAACAAATTCATTGCGCAGACTGTCGTCGCATTGCTTGCGATGCTCTACGGCTTCGTCATCCCGTACGTCGAGAATCCGCTGACGCATCAATACATCTACTTTCCCTGGTACGTCGGCATCCCGCTCACGCTGTTGTGGTACCTCGGCATGATGAATGCGATCAACTTCATCGACGGCCTCGATGGGTTGCTTAGCGGCGTCACCGCGATCTCGGGAATGTTCCTCTTCGTCATTGCGCTCGCGCACCATCACTCCGTCGTGGCGCTCGTCGTCATTGCGCTGGCCGGTGCGGCGTTGGGGTTTCTGCCGTATAACTTTAACCCCGCGAAGATTTTTTTGGGTGACGCGGGCTCGCTGTTCATCGGCTTCGTCTTTGCGACCGTCTCGATCTTGGGCGAAGGGAAGACGACGATTTCCATCAGCATCCTCGTTCCGTTATTGATCCTCGCCTTGCCGATCGTGGACACCGCGGCTGCAATCGTTCGCCGCTTGCGTTCTGGCGCTCGCATCACCGAAGCCGACCGCGGCCACTTTCACCATCAATTGATCTTCCGCTACGGGTTGAACGTTCGTCAGGCAGTGCTACTGATCTATGCCGTCTGTTTTCTGCTCGGCGCAACCGCGCTCGTGCTCTCGGGCGGCGTTGGCCATCTGACCAAACTCGCGGGATTGTGAGCGCGCAGCATCCGCTGCGCGTCATGACCGTTTTCGGGACGCGTCCCGACACGATCAAGATGGCGCCGGTCGTCCATGCGCTTAAGTCCGCCGCCCCGAAGATTGAAACGATTGTTTGCGTCTCTGCGCAGCATCGTGAGATGCTCGACGATCTGCTCGAGCTCTTTGAAATCGCGCCCGACTACGATTTAAACATCATGACACCCGATCAGTCGCTGACGCATATCATGACGCGCGTGCTGATCGACATCGAACCCGTCATCGAAGAAGCACAGCCGCATGTCGTTCTCGTCCACGGCGATACGACAACCAGCACCTCGGCCGCGCTCGCGGCGTTCTACCAGCACGTCCCCGTTGGTCATGTTGAAGCCGGGTTGCGCACCTCGGACCGCTGGCTTCCTTATCCCGAGGAGATGAATCGCCGTTTAACGGCGGTGCTGACGACGTATCAATTTGCACCGACACCGCTCGCGAAGCAGCATCTGCTGCATGAAAACGTGGCGCCGCAAGATATCTTCGTGACCGGCAATACGGTCATCGATGCGTTTCTCGAAACGGCGCAGCGTCCGGATCTGGCACTTCCGGCGGGATGGCAGCAGCTCGATCCTAAGCGCGACGTCATTCTCGTCACGGCGCATCGGCGCGAGAACCATCCTTATATGCGCGACATTTGCTTAGCGCTGCGCGACATCGTGCGCTTGCCGTCACGGCCGCAGATCGTTTGGCCCGTTCACCCGTCGCCGCGCGTGCAGCCGATCGCGCGCGAAATTCTCGGCAACGAAGACGGCGTCGTCTTAACCGATCCGATCAATTACGCGGAAATCGTCGCTTGCGTCTCCCGTTGCAAGTTCGTGTTAACCGACAGCGGCGGTCTGCAAGAGGAAGCGCCGACCTTGGGTAAGCCCGTGCTCGTTATGCGGCAGGAGACCGAACGGCCCGAAGGGCTGACGGCGGGCACTCTCGAGCTTGTCGGCATCGATCGAGCGCGAATCGTAAGAACCGCTCAGCGCCTCCTTTCGGACACCGTCGCATACGAGCGGATGGCCAAAGCGAGCAACCCGTACGGCGATGGACATGCGGCGGAACGGATCGTCGCATGGCTGCTCGCGCGTTTGCGGGGTACTTCCTACCCGCAAGAATTTCCGGTTTCGCAACCGGTCGCCGGCGCGGCGACGTGACTGTAGCCTTGATTGCAGCCGGCGGTTCGTTTGCCGGCGCAGTACTTCTGGGCTTATTACTGGGAATCTGGATCGGCAACCGCACCGGACAGCAACTGTGGGTTCTCGCCGGCATTTTCTGCGGCATGGCCGTCGGCGGGTACGGCGCGGTGCGGCTCTTGCTCCGTGAGACACGCTAGAGGGTAGCGCGCTGGGCGCTGGGAACTACAGCGCCGCCGACGCGGCTGCCGACACTCGCCGTTACGAAGCGCTCAAGCGATCCGTCACCCTCTGGTGCTTGTCGGTCGTCATCGTTGGCTCGGCGGGGCTTTCGGCGCGCTCGCTTCTGGCAGGGTTCAGTTTGCTGGCCGGCGGCCTTTGCGGCGTGCTGAACATGCGGCTGATCATGCACGGCGCGGAGCGACTTTTCGCGCACCGTAGCGTTGCGGCGTTCGTCATAAGTAGTTTCTTGCGATTGGCCGTCTTCGCTATAGTGCCGTTAGGGCTGGCCTTGGTCGGCAAATGGTGGATGCTAGCGATTTATTTTGCCGGCTTCTTCTTGCCACTCGCGTTGTATCTGCTCTCGGTACGGCGCCACTTTGAACGGAAATAGGATTTTTGCACGAGCAAATCGGCGAACATCTGGTTTGGAACTTACCAGTTCTCGGCACGGTGCATTCGGATACAATCGTCACGACGTGGCTCGTGATGCTGATTGCGCTGTTGCTTTTCGCCTGGATCGGCGCGAGCTACCGTTCGCCGCGCGTTACAAAACGTCAAGCGATCTTTGAAGCGATCATCAACTACATCGCGGATTTGGTAACCGGCGTACTCGGTGAAGAAGGCGAGCGTTTCGTCCCATTCTTTATCGCGCTGTTTCTCTTCATTTTCTTGTTGAACCAATTCGGTATGCTGCCGTTCAAAGCGCTCGGCCTGCCGTTCGGCGGCTCACCGACGGCCGACCTGAATACGACCGTGTCGTACGCGCTGATGGTCTTCGTGATGATTCAAATCGTTGCGCTACGCAAGAAAGGCCTCAAGTATTTCGCGCACTTGACCAAACCGTTTGTGTGGCTTCTTCCGATCAACACGCTCGAGGAATTGGTACGTCCGGTGACGCTGGCAGCGCGGCTGTTCTTCAACATCTTCGTCGGCGAGCTGCTCTTCATCATCATCGCGTCGATTGTAACCGCGAGGGTGAAGATCGGACCAGTCGACCTTTCGCTCGCGGCATCGATTGTGCCGTTTTTCATTCAGTTCTTCAACTTTTTCGTCGGTACGATTCAAGCGTTCTTATTCACGCTCTTGGCGATCGTCTATCTCTCCCTGGCGATCGCTGAAGAGCACTAATCTACAAGGAAAGGTGATCTTTTGACTTCTGAAAGCTTAGTCGTCGCAGCAACGCTTATCGCCTTTGGAATCATCATGGCGGGCGTCGCGTTTGGTTCGGGAATCGGGGATGGCATCGTCGCTTCGAAAGCTGTCGAGGCGATCGCGCGTCAGCCGGAGGCACGACCGAACATCTTTACGTTTCTCTTCTTGGGCGTCGGGATTCTGGAAGCGTTTCCGATCATCTCGATCGGAATCGCGTTCTACCTGCTGCTCGTCGTCGCAAAAGTGCCGACATTGCTCAGCCACATTCCGCCGGGCCACTAAGCAGAGCGATGTTCCTCAAGCTCGACGGGACGTTTATCGTACAACTGATCAACTTCGCAATTTTCTTTGCGTTGTTGAACGTTGTCTTTTTGAAGCCCGTCGGCAATGCAATTCGCAAGCGCCGCGACTATATCAACAGTCTGGTGGCGCATTACGATCTCTACCGCGAGCAGGCCGCCGACTTAGAGGCGCAAGCGGAGGCGATGCGCGCCGCGGCGCGGCGTGAAGCGGAAGCGACGCTAACGAAGACGCGCGCCGAAGCTTCGAACCAAAGCGCCGCGCTTTCGGAAGACTACTCGCGTCAGGCGACGGCGCTGGTCGAAGAAGCCCAGCGCACCGCTACTTCGGAGTTGGCGAGGGCGCGCGAGCGGAGCCATGCAACGGTGCGCGAGCTCGCAGACATGATGGTCGAGCGCACGCTCAGCGAGGCGACGTCGTGAACTACGAAGCGATCGCGACGTGGAGCCAAGTCGTCTCCTCGGTGCTCTTCATCGCCGTGCTGATTTGGCTTTTCCGCAGGTTTGTGATTCCGCTGATCTTGGCCGCGCAGAAAGCGAAGAACGATGAAATTGCGCTTGCGGAACGCCGGCGTGACGAAGCGAAGGCGGCGCTCGAGGCGCTGCAGGCCAGAGCCGGCGACGCGCAAGCGGATGCAAAGGCGATTCGAGAGCGTGCGGTCGCGCAAGGACAACGGGAGCGCGAAGCTGCGTTCGCACAAGCCAAGGAGGCCGGCGAACGCGTTCTTCACAACGCGCAGGGAGAGTTGGAGCGTGCGCGCGCCGCTGCGGGCGCACAGTTGCGGTCGGAACTCGCGTCAGGAGCACTGGCGCTTGCGCGCAGCGAGGCGAGCGAACGAGTCGACGCGGCGCGCAATGCGCAGATCGTCAACGGCTTTCTGCGGTTCATTGAGCGGCGGCCGCTGAACTGATGGCTAACGAAACCCTTGCGCGGCGTTACGCTCAAGCCGTCTTCGATCTTGCGCAGGAGCAGTCGTCCGTGGAACGCGTCGGCAACGATTTGGCGATGCTGCGGGATGCAATTCTCTCGGATCCGCAAACACGCGGTTTCTTTGTCGCGCCGATCATCGACCGAAAAGAGAAAGAGCGCGCGCTGCTTGCGGCATTTTCCGGTAAAGTCGACGACGTGGCGCTGCACACCGTCGTGTTGCTCGTGCGAAAGCGGCGTGAAGCGGTCTTGCGTGAGATGGTGGAGCAGTATCGTCAAATACAGATGGATGCGCGGGGCGCGCGACCCCTAACCGTGACGACCGCGTTAGAACTTACGGCACAGCAGCTGAGCGCCTTGGTCAAAGAGTTAGAGACCCGCTACGCAACGCACTTCGAAGTCACGCAGAAGGTTGATCCAAATCTGATCGGCGGCGTCCGCATCATGATGGGCGATCGGCGGATCGACGGTTCGGTAGCGGGCCGCCTCGACGAACTCAGCAGAGAGTTGCTCGGAGCAACTTAAATGAAATGCGAATTTGAGGCACCGGGGAACGGTGCCTTGACGTCAATGGGGAGCGCCTCAAGACAACGCATGTTGTTTGGAGCGCCCTCGGGGGATCGTGCAATGACAAACATCGTGAGCGCTCCTTGGTTTGGGGGCCCCAGCTCGGCTGGGGGGCGCGGAGCTTGGAGCGGAGCGCCTCATAAATGATCAATGCAGATGAAATAGCGGGCATCTTAAAGCAGCAAATCGCGGGCTTTAAGACCGAGATACAAGAGGACCAGGTCGGCACCGTCATTGAGGTCGGCGCAAATTTAGCGCGTATCTACGGATTGGATGCCGTGCGCGCGTCAGAGCTCGTCGAGTTTCCGAACGGCTTGCAAGGCGTCGTTCTCAACCTCGAAGAGGACAACGTCGGTGTTGTCATCTTAGGCCCCGATACCGAGATTCAAGAGGGCGATAAGGTGCGAAGGACGGGGCGCATCGCCTCGGTTCCGGTCGGCGATGCGCTGCTTGGGCGTGCGGTCAATCCGCTCGGCCAGCCGATCGACGACAAAGGTCCGATCAACGCGACCCGCTTCCGAACGATCGAGAACGTTGCCCCGAGCGTCGTCGATCGCCAGCCCGTGAAACAACCGTTGCAGACGGGCATCCGCGTTCTCGACGCGTTGATTCCCATCGGTCGCGGTCAGCGCGAGCTGATCATCGGCGATCGCAGCACCGGTAAGACCGCAATCGCGCTCGATGCGATCATCAACCAGCGCGGCAAGAACGTCATCTGCATTTACGTCGCGATCGGTCAGAAGAATTCGACGGTTGCGGCGGTCGCACAAACGCTCGAATCGCGCGGTGCCATGGAGTACACGACCATCGTCGCCGCCGGACCGTCGGAAGCCGCAGCGCTGAAGTGGATGGCGCCGTACGCCGGCTGTGCGATGGGCGAAGAGTTCATGTATCAGGGCAAAGACGTACTGATCATCTACGATGATCTCACAAAGCACGCGCAGGCCTACCGCGAGATGTCCCTGCTGCTGCGTCGCCCGCCGGGCCGCGAGGCGTATCCGGGCGACGTCTTCTATCTGCATTCACGGCTGCTCGAACGCGCGGCGAAGCTTTCCGACGCACGCGGCGGCGGATCGCTGACCGCCTTGCCTATCATCGAAACGCAGGCCGGTGACTTCTCGGCGTATATTCCGACGAACGTCATTTCGATCACGGACGGACAGATCTACTTGACGCCGCAACTGTTTTTTCAAGGCATACGGCCGGCGGTTGACGTCGGGTTGTCGGTGTCGCGCGTGGGCGGCAACGCGCAAACGAAGGCCATGAAGAGCGTCGCAGGCCGTTTGAAGCTTGAACTGGCGCAATATCGCGATCTCGCCGCGTTTGCGAAACTCTCCAGCGATCTCGATAAAGCGACGCAGATGCAACTGCTGCGCGGCGAAAAGTTGACCGAACTTCTGAAGCAGCCGCAATACGATCCGCAACCAATGGAGGATCAGGTGGCTGTCATCTGGGCGGCGACCAACGGCTATGTCATGGACATTCCGACGCCACGCCTGCAAGAGTGGGCGCGCGGCTTCATCGATTCGTTGCACGCAAAACACGACGATATTCCGCGGGCGATTGCTTCCAGCAACCAACTCTCCGATGAGACGCTTGGCAAATTGGAAGCGGCGGTCAAGGAGTACAACAAATCGTTCTAAGGCAGAGGAGCCTTCAACCGTAATGCCGTCGCTCAGAGATCTGCGCGACCGCATCAGGTCGTTGCGCAACACGCAGCAGATTACCAAGGCGATGAAGCAAGTCGCCGCGGCGAAAATTCGGCGCGCGGAAGCAGCGAAGAAGCAGGCTCGCCCCTACGCGGATACGCTCGACGAGATGCTGCGCGATTTGCTCGCCAACGTCTCGAGCGTCGACCATCCGTTCATGAAGCCGGGCCGCAGTGGAGCGCCATCCGGAGTAATCGTGATGACTGCGGACAAAGGGCTGGCCGGCGCCTTTAACTCCAATGTGATCCGCGAGGCGGAGCAGTATCGCAACGCGCAGCGCGATGTCGCGTTTTACACCGTCGGCATCAAGGCGCGCAACGCGGTTCGCCGGCTCGGAGGAGGGAACCGTCCGACGTGGGCGATCAGCGCGCAACCTAAGATCGAGGTCGCACGCGAGCTCGCGCGGCAGGTTACGGACGATTTTGTGAGCGGCGCTATCTCGGATATTACGCTCGTTGCCGCACAAATGATTTCGATGATGGTGCAGCGGCCCTATGTGCGCAAACTGGTGCCCGTGGAAGCCGCCGCACGGGAAGCCGGCGTTCAGAGAGGGCCGCGGGGCGCTGTAGAGTTTGCGCCGTCGCCCGAATTCGTGCTCTCGCGGCTGCTCCCGAAGTACCTCGAATTCACGCTCTTCTCCGCGATGCTCGAAACGGATGCCGCCTTCTTCGCCGCGCAGCTCATAGCGATGAACAACGCAACCGACAACGCGGGCAAACTGATCGACGAACTCACGATCGAGATGAACAACGCGCGCCAAGCAGCGATCACGAAGGAGCTGCTTGAGATCGTCAGCGGCGCGGAAGCGCTCTCTAAAAGCTAATATATAAAGGAAGAAACGAAGATGCCGAGTGCCTTGGAAGAGCAAAAAGCGACCGGAAAGGTCGTTCAGGTCTTAGGAAACGTCGTCGACGTCCAGTTTCCGGCGAATGCCCTTCCGGAAATCAATGACGCCTTGACGGTACGAGTCAATGAAGATACGCATCGGCAAGGAAACGGCGTTGCCGCTGCACCTTCGGCAGAAGCCGACGTGCAGCTCGGTGGGACGGCCATGCAGCCGCGCGATGTTGTCCTTGAAGTTCAGGATGAGCTGGGCAACAACCAAGTCCGCTGCCTCGCGATGGCTTCTACGGACGGGCTCGTGCGAGGCGCCATCGTGACGCCGGCCGGCGGACCAATTCGCGTTCCAGTCGGTGAAGGCACGCTTGGGCGCATCTTCAACGTGCTCGGAAAACCGATCGATTCAAATGAGCCGGTAAAGGCCTCCGCGGAGTGGCCAATCCACCGTCCGGCGCCTGGCTTTGCGCAACAAGAGCCGACGCCCCGGATTTTTGAGACCGGCATTAAGGTCATCGATTTGATGGCGCCGTACACACGCGGCGGTAAAGTGGGCCTCTTCGGCGGCGCCGGCGTCGGCAAGACGGTTCTCATTCAAGAGCTGATCCGCAATATCGCGACGGTGCACAAAGGGTTCTCCGTTTTCTGCGGCGTCGGCGAACGAACGCGCGAAGGCAACGACCTTTGGCTGGAGATGAAAGAATCCGGCGTCCTCGCACAGACGACGCTCGTCTTCGGGCAGATGGATGAGCCCCCGGGCGTCCGGTTTCGTGTTGCGCAAACCGGCGTCACGATGGCGGAATATTTCCGCGATGAATTGGGCGCCGACGTGTTGCTCTTCATGGATAACGTCTTCCGTTTTCTCCAGGCCGGCTCCGAAGTATCGGCATTGATGAACCGTATGCCGTCTGCAGTCGGCTATCAGCCGACGTTGGCAACCGACATGGGGCGGCTCGAAGAGCGGATTACCTCGACGCAAAAAGGTTCGATCACTTCAGTGCAGGCGGTGTACGTGCCGGCAGATGATTACACGGACCCCGCGGTTGCAACGACGTTCGCGCATCTCGATGCAACGACCGCACTATCACGACCGATTTCAGAACTCGGAATCTATCCGGCTGTCGACCCGCTTGCATCGAGTTCTCGCATTTTGGACCCCAAGATCGTCGGCGAAGAACACTACGAAGTCGCGCGCGGCGTCCAGGAGACACTGCAGCGTTACCGCGATTTGCAAGACATCATCGCGATTTTGGGCGTTGAGGAGCTTTCTGAGGACGATAAGATAAGCGTCGGGAGAGCGCGCCGCATTCAGAGGCTGTTCTCGCAGCCGTTCTTCGTCGCCGAACAATTTACCGGACGGCCCGGCAAGTACGTGAAGATCACCGACACGATCGCTTCTTTTAAAGAAGTGCTCGAAGGTAAAGTGGACTCGCTCCCCGAGGGCGCGTTCTTCTATGTCGGCGGGATAGATGAAGTCAAAGAAAACGCCGAAAAAATGAGCCAAGCCGCCTAGTCATGTTTCGACCCTTCGACGTCGCTCAGGGCAGGCTCACTGCTCAACATGACACCGGGACTAACGCCTTTAGCGCACGATCATGCTTTGCGCGGAAGTCCCTGTGTCACACTGAGCCTATCGAAGTGTGGCGAGAGATAGTCGCGCATGGCTAGTACTGTTTCGTTTAAGTTAATCACGCCGACCGAGGTCGTCTTTGAAGGTGATGCGGAACTCGTTATTGCCGTCGGAACAGAAGGCGAGGAAGGCATCTTGCCGCGGCATGCGCCGTTCTTGACGGCGCTGCGTCCCGGCGTTTTGCGCGCGAACGTTAGTGGAGGTCAGCGATTGGAGCTTGCGACGGGCGAAGGCTTCATGCAGGCGCTTCCCGATCGGGTGACCGTGCTCGTGGATCGCGCCTTACGCTTCGAAGACGTTAATCCGGCAACAGCGCGCAGCGAGCTGAACGAGGCGCTCGAGCGGCAAAAGAGCGCTCCCGACGCGGCGGCTTTCGCGCGGGAACAGGCCACGATCGACTTTGCCAGCGCAAAACTTCGCTTAACAGGCCACCACTAGCCGTAGCGCGGCGGAAGCACGTGCGCCGCGCCGAAGTTGCCGCCATGCCGCGCTCCGCGGGTTGGGTCGTCCTCACTCAGTTGATCATAGAGATTGCGGCCCTCAAAGCGATGCTGCTCGCAACAGCCGAATCCGGATCAAAGCGTCAAGAAACGCCCTCACGCAGCGAAGCGCTCCCTGCTTTCATCACCGAAATCGCGGACAATGATGCGCGGCGCTATCGGCTGCGCACGCAAAGCGGCCCCCTGTATGCCGGCTTCTACTCCGACGGACGCGTTCGGCTTGCGACGCTCGATGGGTGCCGCTATTCCGGCGTCGCGGTCGACAAGAAGGTCGTCATGGCCGCGCTCCGCGATGATGTATCATTCGAGATGGTAATGGCGACAAGCGATTCAGATCTCTCTTTGGAGATCAGCGGTGGTCCATACGACGGACAGACGCTGCATTGCGAGCCGATCGCATGAATACGCTCGACCGGCTTGAGACAACGCTGCGCGTCAAAGGAGGCGCCCGTCTCGAGGGTTCCGTCCCAACGCACGGCGCGAAGAATTCGGCGCTGCCGATCATGGCTGCGTCGCTGCTGGCCAAAGGCAAAGTCACGCTGCATCACGTGCCGCGCATCACCGACGTCTCCGTCATGTGGTCGCTTTTGGAAGCGCTCGGCGCACGCTTGCGCTATGAAGGCGACGGCACCGTCACGATCGATGCGTCCAACGTTGCGTCGCATCGCGCGCCGTACACGCTCGTGCGCAAACTCGCGGCATCATTCGATCTCGTCGGCCCGCTGCTTGCGCGCTTCGGTCGCGCTGAAGTTCCGCTTCCCGGCGGCTGCGTGCTGGGAACACGCGCGACTGATATGCACGAACAAGCCTTTCGTGCGCTTGGCGCCGACGTGAAGAACGCACACGGCTATTTAATCGCAACGTCCAAATACAAACGCTTACGCGGCGCGCACATCGAGTTGCGAATGCCGAGCGTCGGCGCGACGAAGAATGCGATGCTGGCAGCCGTCAACGCTGAAGGGACGACGACGCTGAAAAATGCAGCGATGGAACCCGAGGTCGCCGATCTCGCCAACTTTTTAAACGCGATGGGCGCAAAGATCAGCGGTGCCGGCACCGATACGGTCGTCATCGAAGGCTGCTTGGAATTGCACGGCGTCGAGTACTCGATCATTTCGGATCGGGTGGTCGCCGGCACGCTGCTGCTGTGCGGCGCGACGACGCGTGGCGACGTCACGGTCACTAAGTGCAAGCCGGATCATCAGCGCGCCTTACTCGACAAATTGACCGAATGCGGTGTTGAAACATCGTCGGGCGATGATTGGGTTCGCGTGAAGGCCGAGAATGTGAAGGGCGGCACGGATATTTTGACCGCGCCCTACCCCGGTTTCCCCACTGACTTGCAACCCCAAGTGGTCGCCTTCTTTGCAACTGCGCTAGGGACGAGCGTCGTCGAAGAATCGATCTTCAATGCGCGTTTTTCGTATGTCAACGAGTTGGCGCGCATGGGTGCCGACGTACGCGTCGCAATGGAATCGAACAGCGCGCTGATCAAAGGCGTGCCGTTTCTCTCCGGCGCGCCCGTCGAGGCGCCCGATATCCGTGCCGGCGCGGCGCTTGTCATTGCTGGCCTTGCCGCCCAGGGTGAGACGGAGATCATCGGCCTGGAGTACATCGATCGCGGCTACGAGCGCTTTGAGGAGTTGCTCTCCTCTTTAGGAGGACAGGTGCAGCGTTCGAGCGGCATCACGCCGTTTGCGGAGCCGACCGGACTTTTTGAAACGAGCGCGTATCCTAAGGTGCGTTCGAAGTAGGTCGTTGTCCACATGGGGGCCGTTGCGCCCCCTAAACTTTGTTTTCTTCTAGGGGAGCATAACTTGGATATCGGGATTGACTTGGGCACGGCAAACGTGCTGGTCCATGTCAGAGGGAAGGGCATCGTGCTGCGGGAGCCGTCGGTTGTTGCCAAAGATAAGCGCACGAATCGCACGCTGGCAGTCGGCGAAGAAGCGCGCTTGATGCTCGGCAAGACGCCGAGCCACATCGTCGCAATCCGCCCGCTGCGCGACGGCGTCATCGCGGATTTCGAAGTGACCGAAGCAATGCTGAACTACTTCATCAAGAAGGTCACGAAAAACCGGTCCCTCTTTTCCACCATATTCAAGCCCAAACCCAACGTCGTCATCTGCGTTCCAGCGGAAATCACCAGCGTCGAAGAGCGCGCAGTTCGCGATGCTGCCAAACTTGCCGGCGCGCGAAGCGTCGACATCATTGAAGAGCCGATGGCCGCGGCGATCGGCGCCGGATTGCCGATCGACGATCCGTCCGGCAGCATGGTCGTCGATGTCGGCGGCGGCACAACGGACGTTGCCGTGATCTCGCTTGGCGGTATCGTCGTCGCTGAATCGCTACGCGTCGCCGGCAACAAGATGGATGAAGCGATCATCCGCTATACGCGCCGCGTGTACAACTTGATGATCGGCGAGCGCACAGCGGAAGAGATCAAGATCAAAATCGGATCCGCGTACCGTCTTGAGAACGAGCTCGCGATGGAGATCCGCGGCCGCGATCTGATCAACGGCTTGCCAAAAACCGTTAAGATTACGAGCGAAGAGATCCGCGAGGCCCTTTCGGAGCCGGTTGGCGCAATCGTCGAAGCAGTTAAATCCGTCTTGGAGAAGACGCCCCCCGAGCTTTCGTCGGATATCATCGACCGCGGTGTGATTCTGACGGGCGGGGGCGCACTGCTGCGTGGCTTCGACAAGCTGCTGACCGAGGTATGCGGCATCCCGGTGATCGTCGCCGACGATCCGCTTTCATGCGTCGCCCTCGGCACCGGCATGCGGGTGAGGGTTTAGAGAGCGGATGAGCATCGCGTCATATCAAGCGACTCTCTAAGGCGGAGTAGTGCAAGAGACAGGCTCGTCATGGCGCCCCAACACATCGTCCGGAGACGCGCCCGGAAGACTCTTCCTATTAGCAAGTCTCCAGCCGATATGTTGGAGCGCCATGCCAAGCGACTAACAACGGACTTCGTGTATCAAAATCGCAACGGAACAGGCGCGCGGACATCATGTTCATCCACTCTCTAAAGTGAGAGGAGGCGTAGATGTCGGTCGGGCTTGACGAGTGGCTGCCTGGAGCCTCAGCGGCCGTCTAAGATTAGAATGCTGCAACGAACGAGAATTTCTATCGGCGTGATGCCCCTAACGTATTGGCCGGAGACTTGCTAATAGGAAGAGTCTTCCGGGCGCGTCTCCGGACAATACGTTGGGGGCTTCATGCTGATCCAGGCGCCAAAATAAGCGAAGGGCAGCGCGTTGCAGCGGATTGATGCGAGGCGCGAACCGCTCGAGCGCGTTTGCAACGAGGTTGCGGCTGTCATCTACGGTGGAGGCACCGTGATCTTTCCGACCGACACAGTTTACGGCATCGGATGCGACCCGTTCCGCATCGATGCGATCGATAAGATCTACCAAGCCAAGCAACGGCCCGATCACAAACCGCTGAGTCTGCATCTCGCAACGGTTGCGGAGTTTTTAGAGTACGTACCGGCAAACGCGATCGCGACGTTCGCGGCGCGGCGGCTGATGCCCGGACCCGTGACGCTGATCGTGCGCCGGCCTGCGTTTATCTATGATGACGTCAGTTCGGGCCTCACGACGCTCGGTTTCCGCGTACCCGAAGATCCCTTGTGCAGCGCGCTCTTGGATCGCGTCGGGCCGCTCGCGGCGACAAGCGCGAACGCCAGCGGCGAGCGCCCATACTACGGTGACGAGGATGTCAGCGCGCTGCCGGAAGCGGATCTTCTGGTCGATAACGGCCCGACGCAATTTCGCGCCGAATCAACCGTCGTCGATATCTCCGGGCCGGCGCCGCGACTGCTGCGCGAAGGCGCGCTTTCGCTAGATTACGTGAGCGAGCGGCTGGGACCGGTCGTTCGCCAAACAATAAAGGTGCGAAGATAAAGGATAAGATGCTGAAGGGATTTCTCTGGTTGCTCGCCTTGCTGATGACGGCCGCCGGCATTGAAGGGGCGGCTGCGGCCGCACAGCCGTCGCATGTTTCCTTTAGCATGGGACTTTGCCGCATCAGCACCGGAGCGCTCGATACGAACAACTTTCGAGCCGGAGACTTCACGGTTCCAACGCACATCTCGGTCAACTGTCCGAACCGCTCGATTGAAGCGGATCGAGCTAAGGGCAATTTTGCACGCAAGCGTGCGACGCTCTACGGGCACGTCGTCGTGCACGATCAGCAAGGCGGTGCCGGACTATCCGATTTCAGTCCCTCCGGGACCGCAGCTGCGGGACCGGCGACATTGACCAGCGATGAACTGCAGATCGATAGTCTCAACAAGCTCTATACGGCGATCGGCAACGTTCACTACGTCCAAGGAAGCCGTGTGATCGATGCGCGTCAAGGCACGCTTGATGACAACTCAAAGATGCTGACGCTTGAATCGCTGCATTTCGCCGAAGGCGTGCAGAGCGGCAGTGCCAACCACGGCGTGCTCAACGATATAACGCACGATCTCGATCTAACGGGTGCCGTGCACGTCGTCGATGGGGACCGAGCCATGGATGCCGATCACATCCTATACAATACGCAAAGCGGCGCGCTCCACGCGCGCGGCCACATCGTCATGCAGTTCCCTGGTGCAGAGCCGGGAGCGCCCGCGCCGGCTCCAACGCCGCGCAAGAAAAAGAGAATCCTCCCCTTCTGAATCCCTCGCTCTTTGGCGAGGCGAGCGGATTGCAGGCGCCGCTCGCCGCGCGGATGCGACCGCAAACGCTCGATGAGTTCGTCGGTCAAGAAGACATCGTCGGCCCCGGGCGTGCGCTGCGCGTCGCAATCGAGCGCGACGCCGTTCCATCACTGATTTTGTGGGGGCCTCCCGGCAGTGGCAAAACGACCCTTGCAGAGATTATTGCGCGCATGACGGGCGCAACGTTCACGTCGCTCTCCGCGGTCAGCGCGGGTGTAAGCGACCTGCGGCGCGCGATCGGAGCGGCGACCCAGCGACGCGCCGTCGGAAAGCGCACGGTCCTCTTCATCGATGAGATTCATCGCTTCAACAAAGCGCAGCAAGACGCGGTGCTTCCGTACGTTGAAAACGGGACCGTCACGTTGATCGGGGCCACGACAGAGAATCCGTCGTTCGAAGTGATCTCCGCGCTGCTCTCGCGTTCGCGCGTCTTCGTACTGCATGCGCTAAGTGATGCAGATACCGGCAGAATCGTCGATCGAGCGCTTGTGGATCGCGACCGCGGCTTAGGGGCGATGAAGGTCGAGCTCGAGCCGCAGGCACGTGATGCGCTGCTGAACCTGAGCAACGGCGATGCTCGCGTTGCGCTTGCGACGCTCGAGTTTGCCGCAACCGCAGCGACGCCCCGCGAAGACGGCAAGCGCATCATCACCGCGGCGCTCGTAGCCGACGCGCTGCAGCGTCGAGCGATCAACTACGACAAAGGCGGTGATCAACATTACGATGTGATCAGCGCCTTCATCAAGAGCCTGCGCGGAAGCGATCCCGACGCAGCCGTGTATTGGCTCGCGAGAATGATCGATGCAGGCGAAGACGCGCTCTTCATCGCACGGCGGCTGGTGATCTTAGCTTCTGAAGATGTCGGTTTGGCGGACTCTCGCGCCCTGCAGATTGCGATGGCGGCGCAGCAAGCGGTCCATTTTGTCGGGATGCCGGAAGGCTTTTATCCGCTGGCGCACTGCGCGCTGTATCTCGCAACGGCGCCAAAATCGAACAGCGTCGGACGCGCTTACAGCGCCGCTTTGGCTGACGTTCAGGAAACGCGCAACGAACCGGTGCCGCTGCACCTGCGCAACGCGCCTACAGGACTCATGCGGGCGCTCGGCTACGGCCGCGACTACAAATACGCGCATGTCGACTATGCCGATATGGAACACGCAGCAGATCTGCCGCCGGCAGAACGGCTTCAGGCCTACCTTCCAAAGAATCTCTCAGGGCGCGCATATTATGCACCCGGCGAACAAGGTGAGGAAGCGAAGCTCGCGGCGTGGATTCAGAAACGAAGAGCCGCGGCTAAGACTTCCGGCAACAAAAATGGTTAGAAAGCGCAGGAGCCCGCTTTTTACAGCGGGCTCCTGCTACCCGTTCTCTACTCTCGGAGGTCTATGTATGGTGCGTTGGAGCTTCGCACAGGCTGAAGATAGCGCCGCTGGCTGAGAACGTGCTGGGAAGCAGATGAAAATTTCACGAACCTGGGATGCAATGAACGCTCGCATTTACGCCGATCATGCTGCCACGAC
The DNA here is from genome assembly GCA_963723515.1 of Vulcanimicrobiota bacterium. Taxonomy (GTDB): domain Bacteria; phylum Vulcanimicrobiota; class Vulcanimicrobiia; order Vulcanimicrobiales; family Vulcanimicrobiaceae; genus JAFARW01. Next base: position 559,296 of record CAVRQT010000002.1, on the reverse strand, counting down.
GCCGTTGCGCCCGGAAGTGCTTGAGGCGATGCTTCCTCATCTGAGCGGCGGCTTGAATGCGAGCTCATTGCATCAAGAAGGAAGGGCGGCGCGTCGCGTCATCGACGATGCGCGGGCTGCGATCGCTCGGCTGATCGGTGCCCAGCCGAGGGAGATCGTCTTCACTTCGGGCGGTTCGGAATCCGATAATCTGGCGATTTTCGGCATCGCTCAGGCGTTGCGGGAACGCGGGCGGCACATCGTTACGTCGTCGATCGAACATCACGCCGTTCTGCATGCGGCGGATCGTCTGCGTGACGAAGGATGGGAAATCACGAGGCTGCCCGTTGATGAGAATGGGTTGGTCGACCGCACGCAATTTGCACAAGCCTTACGACCGCAGACAACGCTCGCAACCTTGATGCTCGCCAATAACGAAATCGGCACGATCTCACCGATCGCCGACTTTGCGGCGATAGCGCACGAGCACGGTATCCTCTTTCATACTGATGCGGTTCAAGCCCCGGCGTATCTTCGCATCGACGTTGAAGAACTTGGAATCGACGCGCTGTCGATCTCGGCCCATAAATTCTATGGGCCAAAGGGGATCGGCGCGCTTTACGCCCGCACGGGCACACCGCTGCGTTCCCAACTCGTCGGCGGGAGCCAGGAGCTCGCCAAACGCGCAGGAACCGAAAATGTCGCCGCGATCGCCGGAATGGCCACAGCGTTGTCTACTTGCCGATCAAGAACGCGCGAATGTAGCAGCGCGGGTGACGGCGTTGCGCGCTCGTTTCGAAGAGCTCATCGTCGAACGCGTTGGCGGCGTAACGATCAATGCATCAGGCGCCGCCCGTTTGCCTCACATCTCGAACGTTTCGTTTGCGGGCGTCGACTCGAATGCATTGGTGATGCGGCTGGATCTCGAGGGCGTCGCAGTTTCTGCGGGAAGCGCGTGTGCATCCGGCGCCGCAGAGCCGAGCCACGTTATTTCTGCGCTCTACGAAGATGAGCGGTCGTCCGGTGCGGTTCGATTTTCGTTCGGCCGTTCGACAACGGACCGGCAGATCGAACGCCTTTCGGACATCCTCACGATCGCCGTGAGCGACCTGCGTGAAGCGAGCGCGGCGGATCATTTAGCAGGTGTTAGGTAACAATTGATCCCTTCGAGGGAATGAGAGGAACGGTCGTAAATGCCGCGCTTGGAGGAATGATCTCTTGACTACCGGCTTCAATTGGACGATTCTGCAAGACGTCGGCGTTGCGTTGATTGGCCTCGGAGTGCTCGCCGGAGGCATCGGGCTTTTCATCGCGATGCGCGGGCTCGCCTCAACGCTAGGGCGCCTGAATATCACGCTCGACGAAGTCGATCGCCAGCTCGCGTCGCTAGGGACGCCGGTCAAAGAGACGCTAACGCACATCGGCGGTATTGCGGACACCGCAGACGCAACCGTGGCGCGGCTCGGCGGAGCGGTCAAGTCCTTAGAAGGCGTCGCCGGCAGCATCGCCTCGACGGCCAAGCTGACACAGAACGCTGTGTCGCCGGCGCTCGTTAACGTGGGAGCGACACTCTCGGGCGTGACGGCCGGCCTGCGCCGGCTGATCGACGGCCGAAGCAAGGGCGGACCGAGCGCATAATTTTGGCGCGCAATCGCAAGTAAGGAGTTCAAGAACGATGGGACAGAACAACGGATCGGAGAGCAAGGGCGGATTTTTTGCCGGCTTTGTCCTCGGAACGGTGGTCGGCGGCGCACTGGCGATGATGTTGGCTCCGCAGACGGGTGAAGAGACGCGCGACATCGTCTTCGGCAAGGCGCGCGAAGCAGCAAACTTTGCGAAAGATGCAACCGGCGATCTTCGTGACCGGGTGAGCAACATGGCCACCGATCTCCAGTCCAATGCCGCGGGCCTCTATCAGCGGGGCCGCTCGGTTGTCGATGACGCGCGCTCGCAAGTGAGTGAGGCGCAGCAAGAAGCGCGCACGGCTGCGGAGGCGACTCGTGATGACCTCTCGGCGCAAGCAGCGGAAAGTTCTCGGGAACCTGCGTGAACGATGCGTCTTCATCTGTGCTAGGAGAAAGCGTGGATATCAAAGTCAATGTTCGGCAAGCAGCCGGACATGCGTACGTTGTTGAGTTGAGCGGCGAAATCGACGTCTATACCTCACCCAAGGTGAAAGACGCGATCACGGAGTTGATCGATCAAGGTCACTACAACTTGGTCATCAATCTCGGGAAAGTTCGTTACATCGATTCAACGGGTCTCGGCGTGCTGATCGGCGGTTTGAAGCGCGTTCGGGAGCACGGCGGCTCAGTGAATCTTGTTTGCACGAATCCGCAGATCAAGAAAATCTTTGACATTACCGGACTCGTCAAGATCTTCGGCATCTACGACGATGAAGAATCGGCCATGAAAGCTCTGGTGTGAATGCCCTCACGATGAGCGAAGGCACCGCTGGAGTCGTCGAACTGCGCATCCCACGACGCGCCGAGTGGGTAGCAGTGGCGCGGCTTGCGGTGGCGGCAATCGCTAATCGGCTGAACTTCTCCGTCGAGGAAATCGAAGACGTCAAACTCGCGGTCGCCGAGGCGTGCACCAACTGCATTCTGCAGCGCGATGCCGCCGACCAGATCGAGATCCTCTGCGAGACGAAAGACGAGGGCATCACCGTTCGCGTGCGCAGTTTCGCTGGACCGGCGCCTTCAGTTGAAGCGCCGCCGGCAACGCTCGAGTCCGAGCAGCAAATCGGCGCCCTTGGTATCTTTCTGATTCGTTCGTTGATGGACAACGTCAACTACGAAGTCGGAGATGGACGCGGGACCGATCTGGTGATGACCAAAAAAGTCTCCAGTTAGTGCACTTGCATTCGGCCGACGCCGAGCGCTGGGATCGAGAAAAGACGCGCGAACTCTTCGCGCGTTTCGCTGTCGCCAGCAAACGGCGCGCCAGCGCAGACGTTGCGGACGCTGAGTACGACCACTTGCGAAACGAGCTCGTCGTTGCGCATCTGAATCTCGTGCGCTACTTAGCGGTCAAGTTTGCAAACCGCGGTGAGGCGCTCGATGACCTCATTCAGGTCGGCACCGTCGGCTTGCTCAAGGCGATCGATCGATTCGATCTCGATCGCGGCGTTGAGTTTACCACTTACGCGACACCGACGATCGTCGGGGAGATCAAGCGCTACTTTCGCGATAAAGGTTGGGCCGTCAAAGTCCCGCGCCGGCTGCAGGAACTCAACTTGAGCGTCAACCGCGCCATCGAAAAGCTCGCGGTGAAACTGGGCCGCAGTCCAACGATTGCGGAGTTGGCCCAACACCTCAATGCGACCGAAGAAGAAATCCTTGAAGCGCAGGAATTGGGACAGGCCTATAATCTGCTTTCGCTCGATACCGAAGTCAGTGCTGAAGGGGAGCGAAAATCGCAAACGCTCGGCGACTACATCGGCACGACCGATGCCGGTTTAACATTGCTGGAAGATAAGGCCAACCTCGAGCGGGCGTTTGAGGTGCTCAGCGGACGCGAACGCGTCATACTCTACCTGCGGTTTTACGAGAACGTCTCACAGACGGAGATTGCGAAGCGCCTGAACGTCTCGCAGATGCATGTCTCTCGGCTGCAGCAAAAGGCATTGGAAAAGCTCAAAACCGTCCTCCAAGAGTAGGCCGCAGAGCAAGCCGGGCGGTTTCGACTCCTCCGGCCACCGAGCCGGTCGAGGTGTCGAACCGGCGTAATCGTAGTTAGGAACTATGCGCAGCGAAGAACTCCGCGCCGCCTTCATCGATTTCTTTACCGCTCGCGGACACAAAGCGGTGCCGTCCGCCGGGCTAATTCCAGACAAGATGTCGACGACGCTCTTCACTATCGCCGGCATGGAGCAATTTGTTCCGGCGTTTTTGGGCGATGAGCCGGCTCCGGCGCCGCGCGTCGTCACGATTCAGCGTTGTCTGCGCGTTGCGGGCGCCAAGAGCGACATCGAACATGTCGGCCGAACCGGCCGCCACGGCACGTTCCTCGAGATGCTCGGCAACTTCGGCTTCGGCGATTACTATAAGCGCGAAGCGATCGAGTATGCGTGGGACTTCGTTACAAACGTCATTCGGCTCGACCCCAAAAAGCTCGCCGTAACGGTTCATATCAGCGACGATGAGGCAGCCTCGATTTGGGAGCATGACATCGGGCTTGCACCGTCGCTGATCACGCGTTTTGACGAGGACAACTTTTGGACGATGGGGGCGACCGGCCCGTGCGGCCCTTCAACGGAAATCTTTTTCGATACCGGTGAAGCAAACGCGGCGGGGCCGAACGATACGGCTCCGGGGCTCGGCGATCGGTGGGTCGAGTTTTGGAACCTCGTCTTTCAGCAGTTCAATCGCGCCGCGGACGGCAAGCTCGAGGAACTTCCGCGTAAGAACATCGATACGGGTGCCGGCTTCGAACGAATGCTCGCGTTCGTCAACGGGAAATCGTCGATCTATGAAACGGATCTCTTTCTCGATATTGTAGCGGCACAGCCGCGCGTCGCGGGCACCTCTCTTACGTCCGAAGAGCAGAAGGTACGCCGCAACATCATTGCGGACCATGCTCGTGCCGTCACGTTCTTACTCAACGATGGCGTTTATCCGTCGAACACCGATCGCGGCTACGTCTTGCGATTCTTGATCCGGCGCGCCATCCGAAACGGCAGGCTGCTGGGCTACCGCAGTGGTTTCCTCACGTCGCCTTGTGCCGGCGGTCATCGAGACGCTCCAGACCGGCTATCCCGAGTTGCGCCGGAACGTGACACGCATTCAGCAGGGCTTGCGCACCGAGGAACAAGCCTTTGAACGAACGCTCGAGCGCGGGCTGTCCCTCTTGGACGCATGCTTGAAGACGTGCGAGAGAAAGCGCGAAGCTCGTTGGGCGGGAGCGATGCTTTACGCTGCATGACACGTACGGTTTTCCGATCGAGCTGACGCAAGAGATCGCGGCGGAGCGAGGCGTGGCTGTCGATGTGCGCGGCTTTAAAGCTGAGATGGAAGAGCAACGGAACGCGCGCGTGCGGATGCTGCAGCCAAACGTGCGACCGTGATCGATGGCCGACTTGCCGGCGATGCAAGAGCGAATTTGACGGCTATGAGGGCCTTGAAGCCGACGGCGAGATCGTCGCGATTCTCAAAGACGATGCGCCTGTCGAGTCGATTTCGCGAAGGCGAGAAGTGCGCAGATCGTTTTGGATCGGACATCATTCTACGCAGAACAAGGTGGCCAGATCGGCGATCGGGGCGTCATCACGTTCGGCGATGCTCGTCTTCGACGTCACGGACGCGCAGTATATCGGCGAAGCGATTGCGCACGTCGGAACCGTCAGCGCCGGACGTTTTGCGGTCGGCGATCTGGTCCATACGGCCGTCGCTCCGGCATGGCGCCGCGAGATTCGACGCCACCACACGTCCGCTCACCTCTTGCAGCGTGCGCTCAAGGATATACTGGGCGAAGATGTGGCGCAGGCCGGTTCGTGGGTCGGCATCGATCGCATGCGATTCGACTTTCGATGGCCGCATGGTGCGCTGACGCCGCAGCAGCGTCGCGCGGTCGCGGCGCGAGTCAATGAGATGATTCGCGATGATACGCCGCTTCGCACGGACATCTTGCCGATCGAAGAGGCGCATGCGCGTGGCGCCATTTCGATGTTCGGAGAGAAGTACGGTGAACGCGTTCGCGTTGTAACCGCCGGCCCTTCGATCGAGTTTTGCGGCGGCACGCACTCGCATTCGACCGGCGAGTTGGGCATCTTCATCATCACGAATGAGTCTTCGATCGGGCAGCGGAATCCGCCGCATCGAGTCCTGCGTCTCCGAGGCAGCCGAAGCGTTTGTCGATCGTCAACAGTCGCTCGTCAGCGAGCTGTCATCGACACTGTCGGTTACGCCGCAAGAATTAAGCGAACGCGTCAATCGCTTGCAGCAAGAGGTGCGTGAGCTGCAAAATGACCTCGGCGACCTGCGGGCGCGCGTTGCTGCGGCGGACGCACAACGTTACGTCGAGCAAGCAGAACGCGTCGGCGAGAAGACATTCGTCAGCGCCGTTGTGAATGACGCAAACAGCGAGACGCTGCGACACCTCAGCAGCGCCATTCGGCGCCGTCTGCAAAGCGGCGTCATCGCGCTGGCCGGGATTGAAAATTCCAGCGTGAGTCTCGTTGTTTCAGCGAGCGAGGATTTGACGCACAGCGGCGTTCACGCCGGCAACCTGATCAAAGTTGCTGCGCCGCTGGTCGATGGACGCGGCGGAGGACAAGCCTTGATCGCGCAAGGCGGAGGCCGCAGGCCCGAAGGCGCACAGCAGGCATTGCGTGCAATACGCGACGCTTTCTTCGAAGCACATTGAGCAGCTGTTCAAGATCCTTCTAGCCGTCGCGCTCTCGAGCGCGTTGCTTGGGGCGGCGTCTCAAGGACCCGTGCAACTCGATTCGCAGCTCGTCGTCAACCGTTACCTTGCGGCGCTCGAAGAAGTGAGCCAACCGCGGTTCGCCGTCTTCACGTACCACATTTCGCAAGCCGGCGCGCATAACATCGAGCAAACCCATCGCGTCTTTCGAAGCGAATCGAAGGAACGCGATGAGACCGTCTCGCTCGAGGGCGATCCCGTCAAGATCGTGCGCGTCGTCTCCGTTAATGACCGGTATTTTCTCGGACGGCTGGCGCCGCGGACTCCCGCATATACGTTCTTGTTCTTGCAGACGCGGCGGCACGGAAAGCACCTCGACTACGTCTATGCGACGGAGCCGCTCGTAGCGTCTGCCTTTACGGTCACGCAAGTGATCCTTGATGGGCAAACATACCTTCCGACGTTGATCGTATTCCGCAGTGTATCCGGAAACGTACGCGCGACCGGCTCGATTGCATACGCGAAAGTCGGCAGGTATTGGGTTCCAACCGCCGCGACCGCCGCTGCCGATATCGCAGGACACGCGACACGCGAACGGATCACCTGGAGCAACTACAGTTTTCCGCCGTCGCTGCCGCCGTCGACGTTCATTCAGCCGAAAGCGCTCACCGTGCCGAGCATTTTGCCGCCGCGTCTCTCGCCATAAGCAAAGTGCGACTCCGCGGAGCGCTCGGATGCGTAGCGTTCCTATTGCCGTTTGCGATGTATGTCTTTTCGATGCAGCGCGAGGTCGGCTATTGGGATGTCGGGGAGATGCAGACCGTGCCGTATATCCTCGGCATCGCGCATCCGACCGGTTTTCCGGCATTCGTACTCCTCGGGTGGCTCTTCACGCATATCTTTGCGTTCGGAACGATCGCGTGGCGGACGACACTGTTTTGTGCATCCGCGATGGCGTTGACATGTTGGGTCACCTACCGAATCGTTCACGATGAAACCCAAGATGCGGCGCTCGCGCTGATTTCAGCACTCAGCTTCGGGTTTACAGGCCTCGCGTGGGTACGCGGAACGCGGGCTGAAGTACACGCTCTGGCCGTTCTCTTTGTCGCGCTCACGCTATGGTGCGCGATGCGGTGGTCGGCGACGCTGGATCGCCGTTGGTTCTACGGCGGCGCGGCAGCGTGGGCGTGCGGAATCGCAACGCACCCGATTGCGGCGCTCGCCGCCATCGGACTGTTGATCATCCTGCTCTCGCGCTGGGAATCCGTTTCGGCCGTTCAGCTCGCGAAGGCGGCGGCTATTTGCGCGTTAATCGTCTGCGCATTTTACGCTTACTTGCCGATTCGTAGCGCGCAAGTGTACGCGCAAAGAAGCGATCCGACGCTGACGCTTGGCATTGCGCCCGGCCGGCCGTTTTGGGATTACGATCACCCGAGCGAAAAGCGCGGTTTTCTCGCCCTTGTTTCGGGGAGCGAGTTTCCTGTCGGCTCGGGCATTGCGGCGATCTTCCTTCCGGAAACATACCTTCGGGATGGGCTGCGCTACGTGCGCGCAACGGTCGAAAACTTCACGGTTGCCGGCGTCTGGTTGATCGTTGCCGGCGCGATCTTCTTCATCCGCGCGCAGCGGTTGCGCGCGGCCGGCTTCATCGTGGCGGGAATGACCTGCGTACCCTTTGCGCTTGGCTACCCCCCGGAAGCCGATGTCGAGCGGTACTTTCTCGCAGCCTTCGTTACCAGCGCCGTGCTGATGGGGATCGCGCTGAACGAAGCGATCGTGCGGTGGCCGCGCGTTCGCGTCGCCGTTCTCGCAGCCGGCGCACTGCTCGTTGCGGCGCAATGGTATCTCCATCGTGATCTGATGGCGCAACGTTTTGATCCCGGCGCGAGCGGTTATCTGTCTTTCATTCGGTCGCACACGTCGCCGAACGCGGTCATCATTGCTCCTTGGGCTTACGCGACGCCGCTCGCGTACGCAGCGTATGTGGAACACAATTTCGGCAGCCGCATCGTCGATGCGGCGTGGCTTTCCGACGATGTGGATCACGTTCCGGCTTGGGTGAAGAGAGGGCCGGTGTACGTGGTCTATTTGCCGTGGGGAGAGCTTCCGCACGGGTATCGTCTTCAGCAAGTAACGCGCTTTTATCCGCCGCTCTACCGCATCGTGAAGCGCTCTTGATTCGCACGTTTGCGGCGGGGGCCGTGGCGTTGGTTGTGATTTTGGCGACCTCGCATCTGCGCTCGACGCCCTACAACAACTATGTTCTGCTCGCGCAAGGATTCTTACACGGCCACGTTTGGATCGATTGGCCCGGTCAGTACATCGACGCACTCGCGTACCACGGGCGCCATTACGTCATTGAGGCGCCGTTTCCGGCGCTGCTCGTGTTGCCGCTGGTGGCCCTCTTTGGGACGCATGCGAATCAAACGCTGATCGCAGCACTTCTCGGCGCTCTCGCAATCGGCGCCGCCTGGCGGATCTGCGAGCGCCTGGGTGCATCGTTTCCGGCAACGCTTTGGCTTTGCGTCTTCTTGCTCGCGGGCACCGATTTGCTGTGGTGCGCGATGCTCGGAGACGTTTGGTTCATCGCGCATGTTTCAGCCGTCGCATTCACGTTACTTGCGCTTTTGGAATCGTTCGGAAAGAAACGCGGTTGGCTCGTCGCGCTCTTCGCTGCATGCGCGATCGAGTCGCGGTTTACGATGGCGCTTGCGCTGCCGATCTACGCGTGGTTGATCAACGAGCCGGACGCCGGCCGGCGCTTGCTACGTCTTCGATTCGCCGGTTTTTGCGCGGTTCTCCTGATCGTTGCAATCATTTGGATCGGCTACAATGAAGCGCGGTGGGGAACCCTCGCCGACATCGGGTACACGACGTGGTACCACGCGGACAGCGCCGGTTCACCGGTGGGTTCGCCGTTTGCGCTGCATTATCTCGGCTACCAGCTCCAATCATTTTTCATCGCTTACCCGCATTTTCAAGCGCAGTTTCCGTACGTCGTGCCGGATTTCGGCGGCATCGCGATGACGTGGACGAGCCCCGCACTGCTGCTAGCATTGGCAGCGCGAAGGCCGAGGCAACTCGTGCTCGCGATGTGGGTTGCCGCAGCTCTGACCGCGATCCCTAACTTCCTGTACTACGTCAACGGGTATGCGCAGTTCGGAATGCGCCATGCATTGGATTTTGTGCCGTTCTTATTCGTCTTGATGGTCATGGCGGCGCGAAGCGCGGTGCCGGCCTGGTCAAAAATGCTCATCGCATACTCGGTCGCAGTCGGAGTTTGGGGTTGCATTTATTGGAACCACTTCGTTCGCCCGCTTTATTGAGAGAGTGCAGCGGTCTTTCCGAACGCCGAAACAGTGCGACGCAACTCCGCGACATCGTTCGCGGGTGGCGCACACGCGGAGCCGCGGCAGAAGTAGGCGGCAGGCACTGCTGACTTGCGGTATCCGCGTTCAAGCACGAGCGTCTCGTTCGCGGGATCGATCGTCGAGATCGAAAGGAGTGGCTCGTTCATTCGCAGCGCGCCGGTCCGCAAAACGCTTGCATCCGGCTCGGCGGCGAGGATCGCAAGAGTGGGCGGCGGCGTGAGAAAGCGCCGCACGGCGCGCACATAGCCGGCAGCGAAGCTCCCTGCTTGCCCGTAGCTGCGCGCGTAGGCTCGCAAAATCGCAGCCGCTTTCGCGCGGTAGGATTCGTCAGCAGTCAGTGCCGCAAGCCGAAGCAAACCGTCGGCGAGAATCGCGTTCTCTTGAAGCGGCCGGTCGGTAAAGACGAGGTTTCCAAGCTGCTCCTCGATAGCTGCATGATCGTCATACGGTCCATCTGCATGTGGAAAGTTGGCGTCAACGTTTTGGACAAGCTCCTTCGCGCGTTCTAGAAATCTGATATCGCCAGTATATTCATAGGCGTCCAGAAGCGCGCGCAAGTACGCTGTCTGATCGGTCAAGAGGCCACGCACGTTCGGCGAGCCGTGCGGCGCCAGAAAGTGGTACAGCAAACCGTCCGGATCGCGCACGCGATCGTGCAGCGCTTCGACGACGCCGGTGGCGGTTTGACCGATTCCCTCATCGTCCAAAGCGACGGCGACGCGAAAGAGTGCGGAGGCAAGCGCGGCGTTCCAATTTGCGTAGACGCTGCGATCGACGTAGGGCGCTTCTGTTTGACGACGCTCTTCTCGCGCAAGCGCATAATATGCCTCATCGGCGTCTTGGCTGCCGGCGAAAAATTGCGCTTCCGGATTGCGCAGGACGTTCAGGACGTATCCGCTCGCGCTGCGCAACGTTGCCTCGAATTGCGAATCTCCGATCAAAACGAGAACGGCGAGCAGCCTTAGGAGCCCTGCGTGGTCTTCGGTCATCTTCTCAAAGTGCGGCACACTCCAATCGCGTGTCGTCGAGTAGCGGAAGAAGCCGCCCTCGACGTGGTCATACATGCCGCCGCTGGACATCCCGTGCATCGTCTTAGTGACGATCTCGTGCAGTCGCTCATCGCCGAAGAGACGATACTCCGCCAGCAGGAGCTCCAGCTGTTCGGTTTGCGGAAACTTCGGCTGCGTTCCGAAGCCTCCGTAAAGCTCGTCGTATGCCTCGGAAATCTCCTCGATGACGCGCGTCACCATCGAATCACGAAGCTCGCCCGCACTTTGCGCCCGCGGCGCGGTTCTGCAGTTGACCGATTCGCTCGTCGATTTCACTGCGATGTTCGCGGTAGAATCGCTCGACACGCTCGAGCATCTGCAACATCTGGCCTTCGGGAACGTAGGTTCCTCCGGTCAACGTCATGCCGCTCGGTGTCAACAACGCGGTCGTCGGCCATCCGCCCATGTTGTAGCGCGCGTTGACATCGGGGCGCTGGTCGTTGTCGACGCGTATCGGAATGTAACGTTCGTTGATCGCGCGCATCACGTCGGGATTCGAATACGTCGTTTCGTCCATCACGTGGCACCAGTGACACCACACGGCGGAGATCGCCAAGAGAACCGGTTTATCTTCTGCTTGCGCGTCGGCAAACGCTTGGGAACTCCACGGCCGCCACTGTATCTCGTGCGCGCGATTCGGCCGAGGTGAAAAATGAAAACTCACGCGTCTTTGCTTCTTCCCCTTGCTGAGTTTGTGCTCTACCGGCTCCGGGTATAACGAGGCCGACCATCGCAAAGGAGGTCTAAATACGTTATGGATGATCGCCCAGTTGTAGTCCGCGACGGAGGCGGGAGCTCAGTAGCGACGATTGGGATCATCGCCGTTATCGTGATTGCTGCCATCATCGCTTTCTTCGTATGGAGGGGTTCGGCGAGCAACCCGAATCCCTCGAACCAAACGACCATTAACAATCCGCCGGCCGGCGGAAATTCCGGCGGCACGAGTGGCGGCTCAAGTGGTGGTTCCTCCGGAACTAAGCCCTAGCGCTCTTTGAGTCTCAGCGGCCGTTTATGAAAACGGCCGCTTGGGTAACAAGATTGCCAACCAAGCAAGCCATGGCGCCGAGCGTGCGCCGCGGGAAAGGAGCAAACATGGCCGGACTCCTGTGGGCTATCATCGTCATCTTGTTCGTCATATGGCTGGCCGGATTTCTATTGCATTTCGGTGGTAGTTTGATCCACATCCTCATCGTTGTCGCGGTGATCCTGCTCGTCTATAACCTGTTGACGGGACGCGGCGCCAGACTCTAAAGAGGCGGCGCGAGCGATCGTGGTGCGCCCGCTCCGCACGGAGCGGGCGCAATCGCGTCCGAAACTCTTTATAAGATGGCCCAACGCAAGAAGAAATCTTCCGCGCGCGAGAGCGGCTCGCTTAAGCGATATGCCGCCAAACGGGATTTTAAGGCCACGCCGGAGCCGGCCGGCAAAAAGGCGAGCCAACGTTCACCCCGGCTGCGTTTCGTCATTCAGAAGCACGACGCGACACGATTGCATTACGATTTTCGGCTCGAGGCCGACGGTGTCTTGAAGTCGTGGGCGATTCCGAAAGGACCGTCGCTCAATCCGACGGATCGTCGTCTCGCGATGCACGTCGAGGACCATCCGCTGGACTATCGTGATTTCGAAGGCGTGATTCCGGCGGGAAATTATGGCGCCGGCGAAGTGATCGTTTGGGATAACGGCACGTACAATTTGGCGGAAGGGACCGATCCGGCGCGCGAAATAGGACGTGGCAAGATCAAGTTCGTTCTGCACGGCAAAAAGATCAATGGCGAATTCACGTTGGTGCGGATACGGAGCCGCGAGGAATCCGGCGATCCGTGGCTGCTGATCAAAGATAAAGATCAGTACGTCAATCCAAAATACAATATCGAGCGCGACGACAAGTCGGTCAAGAGCGGCAGGACGCTCAAAGAGATCGCATCCGACAAGAAAGCTAAGACGTGGATCTCAAATCGCAAATCGCCGGAAGCAGGAACCAAGAAAAAGCCAAACGTTCGGATCGATCGCATGCCCAACGTGACGCACCCAATGCTCGCGACGCTTGTCGACGAACCGTTCGACGATCCGGATTGGCTCTTCGAAATTAAATGGGACGGCTACCGCGCACTCTGCAGGGTTGACGGGCGCGGCAACGTCTCGCTGACATCGCGCAACGGGCTCGATTTCCTCGAACAGTTTGGGGAACTCGCCGACCTTGCCGGTGCATTTGCAAGCGTGCCCATCTTGGTTGACGGCGAGATCGTCAGTTTGGACTCCAAAGGCCGCTCCTCGTTTCAGCGGCTGCAGGGGAGTTTCAATCGGTATCGGCCGAGTGCGCGCAGTGCTTCAGCACATCAGTATCCGCTCACGTTCGTCGCCTTCGATTGTCTCTATGCCGACGGGAAAGATCTGCGCCGCGAGCCGCTCGGAGAGCGCAAGACGATTCTCGAACGGCTGATCGCAGATCCATCAAAGGTGATGTACTCCAAACATGTGGTGGAGAACGGCTGCGCGCTTTTCGAACAAGCACAACGGCAGCAACTCGAAGGCATCATCGGCAAGAAACGGGACTCAGTCTATCAAGAACGGCGCAGCAAAGATTGGGTCAAGATCAAAGCGCAGCTGGTGCAGGAATGCGTGATCGGCGGCTACACGGAACCGCGCGGCAGTCGCACAGGTTTTGGATCCCTGCTCCTTGGTCTGTACGACAAGGACAAACTGGAATATGCCGGTCACGTGGGGACCGGATTCGATGAGAAGACATTAGCGGAACTGTACCGGAAGCTCTGCGCGATCGAGATCAAAAAGTCGCCCTTTGCCGGCCCCGTTCAGGCAAATACGCCGGCGCATTGGGTCAAGCCGCAACTCGTTGCGCAGGTCCGCTTTACCGAATGGACGCGCGACGGCCTCATGCGCCATCCCGCGTTCCTCGGTTTGCGAGTGGATAAGGATCCGAAGGGCTGCAGACGTGAGGTCGCGCTCGACACCGATCGCATCGCCTAAAGAGCATCAAGTGCCGCGTACCAACAGCCGGACGTCGACCAGCTCGCATAAGCCGAAGCTTTCCAATCTCGATAAAGTGCTTTGGCCGCAAGACGGATACACGAAAGGCGATCTGATTCGGTACTACGATAGCGTCGCGCCGTGGCTACTTCCGCACCTAGAAGATCGGCCGTTGACGCTACAGCGGTTTCCCGACGGAATCGATGGACCGTCGTTCTTCGAGAAGCAGGCGCCGAAGTTCACGCCATCGTGGGTTGAGACGGTTCGAATCGATGCGCCTTTCAAGAGCAAGACGCCAGAGATCGACTACATCATTTGCAACGATGAGCCGACGCTTGTCTTCTGCGCCAACCTCGCTTCGATCGTGTTGCATGTTTGGTATTCGCGAATCGAGACGCTCGATTCACCGGACTATGCGCTCTTCGATCTCGATCCATTTGAATGCACGCTCAAAACGCTCGCTGCCGTCGCTCTGCAATTGCGCGATACGTTAGCGCAGATCGGCCTCCAGCCGCTTGTGAAAACCTCCGGCGGTTCGGGAATTCATGTTGTCGTGCCGCTCAAACCGGTGTACAGTTACGATTCGATCAAGCAATTCGGCGAGATTGTTGCGCGACGCGTGTATGCGGCATGCCCAAAAGAGACGACGTTCGAGCGCACGATCTCACGCCGCCCAAAAGGCACCGTGTATTTGGATTACGTTCAGGTAGGTCGGGGAAAGACTGTAGTGCCGCCGTTTTCGGTACGCGCGCGCGCTAAAGCGCCGGTCTCGATGCCGCTGGATTGGAGCGAGGTCGAGACGTTCGCGCGAAAGCGCAACCCGAACCCGGCAGACGAGTTCACGCGATGGACGATGAAGAACGCGTTGAGCCGTCTCCAACGGGAAGGCGACCTCTGGGCCGCAAAACGCTGGAAAGAAGCACGGCTCGAGCCCGCGATTAAGCGGGCGCAAAAACTCTGGCGCTAAGGCCGGGGGCCCGCCCGCGATACTTCGACGAGCTCAGTGCTTGGGCGGGGGCGGTGAAGGTGAGTTTCCGCCGCATCGTGGCGGAAGCGAGCCGGAACGCCAAGCGTTGCGGGAAGTGCAACGCAACCAAAGCGGGAAGTGCAACGCAATCAAAGCGCGAAGCGCAACGCAATCAAAGAGGAGAACGATTAGGGAAATGGCTCATGCAATCTGGACCGGGGCGATCAATTTTGGTCTCGTTACCATTCCGGTCAAACTCTTTACCGCGATTCGCGCCAACGACTTGGCTTTCAATCTCTTGCACAAGAAGGACGAAGGGCGGATCAAATACGAGCGCGTCTGCTCCGTTGATGGGAAACCCGTTCCGTGGGACGAGATCGTCAAGGGCTACGAGTACGAAAAAGGCCAGTATGTCATTCTGACGGATGAGGACTTCAAGCGCGTCAATGTTGAGGCGACGCAATCCGTTGACATCGTTGAATTCGTCGACCTTGACCAGATCAGCCCGATGTTCTTCGACAAGCCGTATTACTTGGAGCCGGAGAAGAAAGGGCGCCACGCGTACGCACTGCTGCGCGAGTCGCTGAACAACGCAAACAAAGTCGCCATCGCGCGCGTCGTCATTCGGACCAAGGAGCATATCGCCGCCGTTAAGCCGATCGGCGATGCGCTCGTGCTCGAACTGATGAATTGGGCGGACGAGATTGTCCCGGCCGACACGTACGATTTCCCGAAAGCCGAGAAGATGCCGCCGGCAGAGTTGAAGATGGCGAAGATGCTGATCGACACGATGTCGGCGCGCAAATTCGAGCCCGAGAACTTTGAAAACAAGTATCACGACGAGTTGATGGCGATGATTGAAGCGCGTGCCGCCGGCAAAGAGCTACCCAAGGCGGCGAAACCCGCGCCGCGCGCCAAGGTCGTCAACCTTATGGACGTGCTTCAGCAGAGTTTGGAGGAGACGAAGAAACATCGTGCGCCTGCGGCCACTTCCGCAAAGAAAGCGGCGGCTGCGCGAAGGAAACGAAAAGCCGCTTAGACCCCTACGAGCTTTTCTTCAGAAAGCGACGTTGCCGCGACGTCGCTTTTTTCTTGCCGCCGCTCTCGTTTCGTCGAAAAAAGGCCGAGCACGAATGCGATCAGCTCGAAGCACATCGAAACGATGCCTGCAAACGGCGATCCAAAGCGTCCGAGAACGGCCGTTGAAGCCATCGGCGTCACGACGCCGGAAAAACTGTCTAAACTCGAAGCCACGCTGAGGATCGTGCCGCGTTGGTTTGCGGGAGCGGCATGACTTAATAGCGACGTGATCGTCGGTTGCGTCAGACACATCCCGATTCCGAAGAGCGCAAAAGCGACGACGACGCCCCAGAACGTATGGACGAAGGGGATGAGCGCAAAAGCAACGACCAGGATCGCAAGGCCCAGATTTGACGTCCGGCGATCTCCAAGGGCGTCGGACAGTTTGCCGACGAGCAATACTTGCAGCAGCGTGTTGAAGACGCCATATCCCGCGAACATGAACATCGTTTGCGATGCCGAAAAGCCGAGCGCCGACTGCAGGTACAGCGCGAACACCGCGAACCACGCGTAGAGCCCGAGCGAGATTGCCAGTTTTTGCCAAAGCACGGGAGCGGTTCGCTTATCTTTGAGATTGGAAACGATCTCGTTGAACGAGGCAACATCCTCGCGGTTCTGACGGCTCGTCGATTCAGGAAGCATCGTTATCGTGAGAATCAATGTCAGCAGCTGAAGTGCCGCCGCCAGCAAAAATGTAGCCGCAAAGCCGAGGCGTCCGTTCACCAAGCCGCCGATAGCCGGACCCAGCGTGAATCCTGCACTGAAAGCGGCGGCAATATATGAGTACGCGCGTGTCCGCTCTTTCGAATCGACGAGATCGGTGGCGTACGCCTGCGTCACGCCGATGTTGCCGCCCGAAAGTCCCTCGATGATGCGCGCGATGAAAACGATCGTGATTGTTGGCGCAAAGGCGAGGATGACCCATCCGATCGTCGCGCCGATTTGACTGATGATCAGGACGCCTTTGCGCCCGATGCGATCGGAAATATTTCCCCAAATTGGTCCGGCGATCAGACCGCAGAGGGCAAATGTCGAGAACAGTACGCCGACCGTAAAGTCAGAGACTCGGAAATGCTTTGCAAAGTACGGAAGCAGCGGGACCATAATGCTGAATCCCACGATGTCGATGAACGTGATCCCGAGAATCGGGAACAGCCGCTTAAACAACTAGACGCTCCATGGAGGTGCGCCGATTTCGGCGAGAAGCAGGTCGCCCCTCGCGCTGGTGCGCTTAGCTTTCCGCTTCAATCGGCAGCACAAAGGTATCGATGCGCTCGCCTTTGCGTGCGATCGTCAACTTGCGGCTGCGAGAGAGATCGATTGTCGTCAGCACCTTGTGCAACTCGTCGATGCCGGTTAGCGGCGTCTCATCGAATCCCACGATGACGTCGCCTTCTTTGACGCGCGCGGTTTGCGCGGGACTGCCTGCTTCAACGGAAATCACGAGCACAGCGCTTTTCTGCGTGAGTTCGTGACGCCGTGCGAAGTGGCGCGGCAGCTCCACGTCTTGCCCGGCGATGCCAAGATAACCACGCCGCACGCGGCCGTCACGCATCAAGAGACTCGCAATATGTTTTGCCGTGTTCACGCCGATCGCAAAGCAAATGCCTTGGCCCGGAAAGACGGCGGTATTCACGCCGATGACCGAGCCGTCCGCGGCGACGAGCGGCCCTCCGGAATTACCGGGATTGAGTGCGGCATCGGTCTGAATGATGTTGTCCATCAATCGTCCTGATTGCGAACGCAGCGAGCGGCCAACTGCGCTGACGACGCCGGCGGTCACGGTATATTGAAGACCGAACGGATTTCCGACCGCGACGACCAGTTGCCCTGGGCGCAAACGCGCTGAATCACCAAGCTGTGCCGGAGTCAGATCAGGCGCATCGACGCGCACGACCGCAAGATCGGTGTGCGGATCCGATCCGATGAGGGAAGCCGGCAATTCTCTTCCGTCGAGCAGCGAAATCGTGATGCGGCGCGCACCGTGAACGACGTGACTGTTCGTGAGAACGAATCCGTCGGGCGTGAAGACGAAGCCGGATCCGTTGCCGGAGTGGTTGCCGCGAACGTCGATGTTCACGACGGACGGACTGACGCGTTGTGCTGCCGTGATGACGGCCTCAGAATATGCGTCGAGGACCTCGTCGGCAGGCTCGGCGCTGATCAGTTTCAATGGAACGCTCATCTGTAGGTGGCTAACAAAACCTCAAGCGGCCGTGAGGGTTTCAGCGTGCGACCGACGAATCGCCGGTGGCCTTTAAAGCCCGCAAGCCCAGATGGCGGAATTGGTAGACGCGCTGGTTTCAGGTATCAGTGGCCGCAAGGTCGTGGGGGTTCGAGTCCCTTTCTGGGCAAATTTCGGGCTCTTTTTCCGTCCAGCTTTGTTATCGTCGCCCTTGTGTATGAGCCGATATACACTGCGGGCGACGATGCCTCGCTGGACGAAAAAACAGCACCGAAATTACTGACCGACGAAAGAAAATAGCTGCGCGCTGGACTGTTGTGCCGCGCTGACCTTCACTGCTGTGTCATGCTGAGCTTAGCCTGCCCTGAGCGGCGTCGAAGGGTCGAAGCACCACCGTAATCGCGCAAATCCTAGCCACGAAAGAAAATAGCGGCGCGCTTGACCGTTGTGTCATGCTGAGCTTGTCGAAGCAGGACGCTAGTTGCGCCCAGTGCGGCCTCTTGCGGGGCTTGACATTGGAGCTATATAACCGTATGGTTATATAACAAAATGGTTATGAAGCTCGACGACGTCTTTGCCGCTCTCGCGGATCCTACGCGTCGCCGGATCGTGGAGCGTCTCGCGCGCAGGCCGCTAACTATCGGGCAGATCGGCTCGGAATTTCCGATCTCGCAGCCTGCTATCTCACGGCACGTTCGCGTGCTTGAAGAAGCCGGCTTGCTCCAGCGTACGGTCGAAGGGCGCGTGCATTACTGCATAATCTCACCGCAAGCTATGCAAGAGGTTTCGGGCTGGATCGAGCGGCAGCGCCGTTATTGGAACAACGCTCTCGATCGCCTCGAGAGCCTTCTCACCAAACCATCAAACGAAAAGAGGAAACCGTGAATCAAACAACGCTTCCGGCGGTGTTCATTCGCCGCCGCTTCGGCGCGCCGCCGCAGCGCGTCTACAACGCCTTTGCGAATATCGACACCTTTGCCGAACTCATGCGGCCCGATAACGTCAAACTCGTGGAAGCCGCAGCCGACGTGCGTGAAGGCGGCGACTACAAAATCGTCTTTCGTATGCCAGATGACGACTTGTGGACGCTGCACGGAACGTATCGCGAGGTTTCTCAGCCGAACCGTCTGGCACTCACGTGGATTTGGACCGAGGACGATCCCAAAGACGAACAGCACACGCTGCTGACGCTCGAGTTCGCGCCCGACGGCGACGGCACGGAGCTCACATTGCAGCACGATCGCTTCTCGCGTCAACAATCCCGCGTTTCGCACGAGAGTGGCTGGGGCCAGTGCCTGGACAAACTTGCCGCGCAGCTCTCGCGCTAACAGGGCCTCTTGCAAGCGGCCGCGGTGTTCATCGTGCGCCGCGGCCGGATGTGCTGAGCGAAAAAGGTTCGTAAATTAAGGTCGAGGTCGGAGGAGCGCTTTGAGTGCGGCAGGCTGCTCACTGCGCTACACCTGCAGTTCCTCCAGCACCGGAGTTGCCGGCACGTGTAGATCGCGATCCCGTTGGGTTGCAGCGTACCCGATCGCGCACGTGCCCACGAGCAGCAACGCCGCCATATACCATGGCGCACCGGGCACGTGAATCGACGCTAGCGGCCCGATGAAGACCGCAAACGCTCCCGCGAAAAGCGGCGGACCGATGATCGTGGAGATACCGCGCACGCTGCCGAGCGCGCCTTGCAATTCGCCTTGTTCGGAAGCCGAAATATGGCGCGCCGCAATCGCCTGCAATCCGGGCGTGGCGATTGCCCACAGTGCCAAGATCGGAATGCCCAAGAAAAAGACCCAGCTCGCATTTGCCGCGGCAAAGACGCAAAATGCGACGACGCCGAATCCATAACCGACGAGCATCGCCGCACGGTCGCCCAGCCATTTTACGGCCGGCCCTACAAGCAAGCTCGAAACGACAATCTGCGAGATGCCGATCGTGGCTAAAGAGAAGCCGATCGTACGCAGATTCCATGCATAACGGTGAATGCCGTAAATCGTCCAAACGGTCGGCAAGACGTCGTGCGCAATCATCGCAAACAAGTACGCGGCGCCGATACCGAGGAGTTCGCGGTGCGAGCGCAGGAGTCGTAAGGACCCAAGCGGATTGGCACGCGCGAACCGAAATGCATTGCGCTTTTCATGCGGCAAGCTTTCGGGTAGCACGAGCAGTCCGTAGATAAAATTCAAGAGGCTCAGTCCAGCGCTGACCCAAAACGGCAATCGGAGATCCCCATGCTGTGAGAGCACTCCTCCGATCGCTGGTCCGAGCACGAAGCCGACGCCGAACGCCGCACCGATCATGCCGAAGCCGCGCGCGCGTTTTTCCGGCGGCGCGACGTCCGAAATATAGGCGTAGGCAACACTGATGTTTGACGACGTGATGCCGGAGATGATGCGGCCGACCAAGAGCCATCCGAGCGTCGGCGCGAGCGCCATGATTACATAATCGAGTCCGAGCCCGAGGTTCGAAAGCAAGATGACCGGACGTCGTCCGAAGCGGTCGGAAATGACGCCGAGCAGCGGCGAGAAGAAAAATTGCATGACCGCAAAGAGTGTCGAAAAGATCCCGATCCATTGCGCCGCGCTGACGTCATGGTGCGTGAAGGTCTTGATCAGCGGCGCCAATACCGGCGCCATAACGCCCAAGCGCCAACATGTCGAGCAGGACGCTGATAAAGATGAACGTCAGAGCATTGCGCTTCACAGCGCCACTATATCACAGTTGAAACGAGTGTTTCAAGTATGTTATCCTGTGTAAGGTGACACGCGTTGCTGACCCGCAGCTGCGGGAAGATCTTCTCGATGCCGTGGTGCGGTATATCGTCGCGAACGGAATCTCCGATCTCTCGCTGCGCCCGCTGGCGGAGGCCGTGAACAGCAGTCCTCGCGGCATCCTTTATCACTTCGGCTCGAAGGAAAAGCTGATTGAGGCTGTGTTGACGCGAGCCGCTGAGCGCCAGCGGGAGATTTTTGCGCAGCTCAAGACCGGTGGCATGGGCAGCCGCAAGGCGTGTCGCGCAGATTTGGGATACGATGAGCGCTCCGGCATCTGAGCCGGTTTTCCGCTTGTTCTTTGAAGTTTATGGTTTAGCGCTTCAGAATCGTAAGCGCTTCGCCGGATTCCTGAAGCGTGTTGTACAAGATTGGCTGCTCTTCATCACGGAGCCGTTGGTTGTGCAAGGCTGGCGCCGCAGCGAGGCGACCGCTTTTGCGACGGTGTTGATCGCCGGCTACCGCGGCTTCATGTTGGATTTGTGCGCGACGCGCGACCGGCGACGAATCGATGCCGCGGTCGATCTGTGGATCGAAAGGGTTACGGCTTAGCAGCCGAATCCGGGGCGGGAGACGATCAGCTTGGGACCGTGCGCGGCGAAGCGGCCATTTTGAGACCTCCAAGAAAGATAGCGGCGAACTATGTAACAGCCTTCCCGATCATTTGGAGATGAAAGATGCAACAAACGCAAGAGCGCGCAACCGAGCGACCCTTTCGAATCACGGGGATGGATCTCAGCGGCTACATGTGCAAAGATGCGGCGCGGGCGATCGAGTGGTATCGCGACGTGCTTGGTTTAGAGCCGGTGCTGGTCTATCCGGACGACCGCGGCGCAGAGTATGCGCTACCCGACGGAACGACTTTCGGTCTGTTCGGTGGTGGAGGAAAAGTGATGCCGTTTCAGCCGGGTAATGGAATTTTATTTGCAGTCGACGACTTGGAGGCCGCCGTTCAGGCGCTCCAGGACCGCGGCATTGAAATAGTGGAACGTGAGACCGCCGTTTGCAATATGGCGACGATCACCGATCCTGAAGGCAACAGCATCTTCCTTCACAAGCGGAAGTTATAACGCGTTTCGCGTCACTGAGTGTCTTTGACGACGATTGTTCCTTTCATCATCGGGTGGTAGCTGCAGCTGTATTTAAATGTTCCGGCTGACGCGAAGGTATGTGAAAACTTCGCCTTCGGATCGAGATTGCTCGAGTCAAAGGACTTATCATCCGCAGTAACGGTGTGCGCAACGCCGTCATCGTTTTGAAATGTTACCGTGTCGCCGGTATGAACGGTCAGATTGTCGGGGTGAAACGAAAATGAGGCGATATGAACGACAGTTGTTTGGGGAGCAGTCGAACTGCTTTGCGCCACGGCGATCGCCATCGCGGCCGCGACAAAAAATACGAGCAGGACGGATCGTAATGCCATAAGGCCCTCCTAAGGCATTGTAACGCCCCGCGCATGAAGAAAGTTTAAATCGTGCGCATTCTTCTGATCATGAATTCGCGTGCGCGGCTGGGAACCGAGCGCGCGCATGAGATTGAGGGCGCCTTTGCGGCGGCACGCGCGGAGACGATTACCGAGCCGCTCGACGGTCGCTCTGCGGCGCAAATTCTCGAAAAATATCGCGATCGCATCGATATTGCGGTCATTGGAGGCGGCGACGGAACCCTGATGTCGAGCCTCGACGCGTTCGTCGGCCGCTCGCTGCCGGTCGGTATCATCCCGCTCGGAACGTTTAACGACCTGGCGCGCGCCTTGGCGATTCCGTTGGATCCTGCAGAGGCGGTCGATGTGGTCCTCTCCGGCCGCCGTCGTCCAATCGACGTCGGCTGCGTGAACGGCCGCTATTTCTTAACGGAAGCGAGCCTTGGAATAAGCACGCACATCGCGCGACGGCAGACGGCGAACCTCAAGCGCTCTTTAGGCGTCGTTTCCGCGCTCACGACGACCGCGACGACGATCTGGCATGCACGGCCGTTCGAAGCGACCGTTTCGCACGATGGGCAAACCGAACATCTGAAGACCATCCAACTGACCGTTGCAAACAGCTTTCATTTCGGCGGCCTTATCACGAATCGAACCGCGCAACTGGATGATGGTCAGCTCGAACTCTATAGTTTGCGCATCAAGCGCTGGCCGGACGTCTTTCGGTTGCTCAAGCCGATTGTGAAGCGAGAGGTACGTGATTCACCCGCGATCACAACCCGACGATCCACAAAGTTTGAGGTTACGACGCGGCGGCCGCGGCACATCTTTGCAGATGGGGAGCCCGCGACGATGACGCCGGCAACCTTTGAAGTGCTCCCGCATGCCATTACCGTCTGCGTTCCGGCGAAAGAGCGGTCCGCTTGAGGGTGCGCGGTCGCTTCCTGCGGCCAACGTCATATGCGCGGCGAATCGAGGAGGTTGACCTCGATGCGCTAGTCTCAGACGGCGTCCGCGGCATCATCATGGACTTAGATAATACGCTGGTGGGGTACAAATTGAACGAACCGGAAGCGAATGTCGCCGCTTGGATCGAGAATGCGAAGCAACGTGGCTTGCGCGCGATCATCGTCACCAATAACGCGACCGATTGGGCGGTAAGGACCGCACAAGCGCTGCGTGTACCGTGCATCCCGAACGCCCGCAAGCCGTTGTTTCGCGGATTCCATGCCGCTTTGAAAGCCCTGGGAACCTCGCATGCGGATACCGTTGTCATCGGCGATCAACTCTTTACCGACGTCTTAGGCGCGAAACGTTTCGGTATGAAGGTCATTTTGACGGAGCCGATCGTCGCACGCGAGCAGTGGTGGATGCGCTTCACGCGCCTCATCGAACGGCTCTTGATAGAGCGCACGCCGCGCACATAGAAAGGAAGTCGATGCAGTATCGCTCGCTCGGACACTCGGGATTGCAGCTTTCGGTTATCGGTCTTGGTTCGTGGCTGACATACGGCAGCAGCGTTGAGGCAGAAACTGCTCGCCGCTGCGTCCTGCGCGCATACGAAGGCGGTGTCAACTTCTTCGATACCGCGAACGTCTATGCTCGAGGCGCCGCCGAGAAAACGCTCGCGCCGATTCTCAAAGAGTTAGAGCGCGATGCGATCGTGATCGCCAGCAAGGTGTACTTTCCGATGGGCGATGATCCGAACGAACGCGGGCTCTCGCGCAAGCACATTCGCGGCCAAATCGATGCCTCGCTGCGGCGGCTGCAAGTGGACTACGTCGATCTGTACCAATGCCACCGTTACGATCTCCAGACACCGATCGAAGAGACGTGCGCTATGATGAACGATCTCGTGCGCGCAGGGAAGACGCTTTATTGGGGTGTCTCCGAGTGGAATGCGGATCAAATCGTTTCCGCGGTGAACGTCTGTCGCGCGAACCGATGGGCGATGCCGATCAGCAATCAGCCGGAATACAGCCTCCTCGCGCGACGAATCGAACGGCGCGTCTTACCGATCTGCGAGCAATATGGATTAGGCAATGTCGTTTGGTCGCCGCTGGCCCAGGGCGTTCTGACCGGCAAGTACACCGACGCGAAACATCCTCCGAAGGGAACGCGCGCCGCAGGACCGGCGGCCGAGATGATGGAGGATTACTTCACGCAGCCCGTGCTCGATGCTGTACAGCGGCTGCTTCCCATCGCAAAGCGTGCCGGCCATGCGCTGCCCGAACTGGCGCTCGCGTGGTGTCTGCGGCAGCCGGCCGTTACGAGCGTCATCGTCGGCGCAACAAGCGTGAAACATGTGGAGGAGAACCTGCGCGCAGCGGAATTGCGCATCGATCCGGCGATACTTGCGGAGGCCGATCGAATTCTCGAGCCGGTAGTGGTCGAGGAGCCTTACTTAGCGTAAATAGGAGAAACGAGATGAGCGAACGCAGACGCGAATCTGATGACGTCGAGCGGGTCGTTAACGAGAACGACGATTCAAACGTCGAAGGGGATGGCGACGATCGCGATGATGCGGTTATAAGCGCGGATGACACCGGCCTGATTGCCGGAGAGCGTCAGATCTTCGAAGGCGAACAAGCCGAAGCCGATGAGGAATCGCAATGAGCGAACGCAGAGATGTTTACGAAAACGAATTGACCGAAGAAGATCTACCCTCCGGCGCAAAACGCGAAGATGAAGCGGAGACCGAAGAGATGGATCCGGACGTCGACTCGCAAGCCGGCGATGAGTTCATGGAGGAAGACAAAGAAGGCGCTTAAGCGATCGCGGTTACGTGCCCGCCCCGCTGCCCCCGACTCGAAAGACGTACTTAACGATCAAACGGTTCAGCGTTGCGGTTGCGGCCGGCGTTCCGTAATTGACATAGAGATCGCCGCCGTTTGCGAAGTGACGGTGGTAGCTGGCCGAAAAGTTCACTCCCGGAATCGCGAAGCCGCCCAGACCGTTGATCGAGCGCAGCGAGAACGAAATATTGGAATCGGGCCCCAAGGTTTCGCCGAGTGTGATCCGCCGCAGCCATTGCGACTCCAATGCACCGGTGGTGAACGATCGTTCAACCGTTCCATCATATTCCGCAGCCAGCGAAAAACGCGTGCCGAGCGGCCGCGACGTCGTGAGCGTATACAGGTGGGTGAAGTTTTGACCGAACGGACCAACGGCGAACGTAAAATCAATCGGTCGCGGCGTGCCGTCACGATAGCCGATGCCGATCTGCGCAAGATTGAAGCGCTCGGTTTCGCCGCAAAAATAGTTCGGATAGCCCGTGAAGCTGGTAAAGGGCAAGTTCGGATCGGAACAACCGCCGGGATAGATCAGAGCATGCGTCGTCGGGTCGGTGCGGTTGGGATCGTCCGCGGCGTAGCTTGCGCAGCAGCCCGACTTGTGCCCCCAAGCCGTTTAAGCTGAAGCCGTTCTTAAAGGTTGCGTTGAGAAAAAATTGCGCGTCGGCCTGATGGACAGCGCCCGAACGATCGAAGAGCCGATCTGCGAAGGTGAAGAGATTCCAGTTCTTGATGCCCGGCGTGCTGCCTTGCGGCGAGAAATAGAAATTGAATCCTCGGATATCCGAAACGGTCGTAAAGCCGTCAATCGGGTTGTAGTTCGGCGAGATATCGGCATACTGCAGCAGCGTTTCATAGAACGGCTTGTGCACGTCGACAAACCCGTTGAATGAACGTGCAAAGCCCGGCGCCGGGACCCACGATCCTTTTTCAAACGCTTGATCGAGTGCCCACACAAAACCCGTCTTGAGATTCCGTCCGGCGATTCCGGCTTCATTGGTTGAATCGTTTCCGCTGATCGAGTGATGCGCGAGGACACCGTCCGCCCAGAGTAAGAACGTGCGGTCGGGCAACGCATGCTTGAACCCATAGGCCACATCGTCGAACTCGTTGCCGCTCACCTGATCGAAGCCGCGGAAGCTCATGACACCAAACGATTGCTTTCCGTACGTGCCCTCGATCTTCGCGCCGCGATCGAACGGTCCGATGCTGGGCGAGTAGAAGATCAGGTTCTGCGGATTGATGAATCCGCCATACGGCGCGACGTTCGGATTGATGAAATTCGCGCCTTGCGCAAAGAATGGCCGATACTCTTGCAACGCCCGCCGGAATTCTTGCGGCGCAATCGTCTGCTGATCGATCTCGACGTTCGAGAAATCAGGGTTCGCCGTTCCGACAAAGTTGATCGTGTTCGTCACCGGGATCGTCAAATCGACGCCGGCGTTGCGAACGTTCTCGGGAAGAAACGTGCCGTTGGACTGCTGCGAAGAGGTTGCGGTTTTGCCCTGAACTGGACAGAGCGTAGATCTCCGCGCGCGGCCGAGCGCGGGTAGCGCCGTTGGCGGGAAGTTTTAACCCCGAGAGCCTGGGCCAAAAGCGCGCGTCGCTCGCGGTCGCAAGTGGCCACTGTCCCGCCGGTGCATCCGACATCACGCCGTCGTACGCCCAGGTGTAGTGCTCCCCGACCGCAGCGATGCCGCGAACGAAGTTGATTCGCCAGCTCGATTGGCCGTTGATGCGCATCGCTTTGAGCGGAATGATCATGACCGCGTTCCACGCCGTTCCAACGACTTTCGCTGCCGCTTGCCAATCGGGACGGTAGCGCGAATTCTCCGTTGCCTGCTCGTACTTGACGCCGCGCGGCGTCGTTTCGAAGAAGTACACCTGCGACGCGTTGCCGCTCGTGTCGACCCCAATGCCGACGAAATCGTCGATTCCGAAGCCGATGTCGTTGGCCGTCTGCGTCGCGGTAATTGGCGTCGAGCCTTGCTCCGCGTGGAAAGCGACGTACAGGTTGTTTGCGTCATAGAGCACGTCGACGCCCGTGGTGAAGGGTGCGCGTTGACGCGTGGTGAGGTTTTGGTAGGCAACTTCGGGCACTGCACCCGTCGCCCACAGCGGATCGCTCAGTGAGGGGTCCAGCGGCAGCGGGTGCGGCGCCAGGACGGCCTGGAAGGTTTGCGATGCCAAGACGCTGGCAGCGGCCGGGTGCGGCAGCGCCGCGAGTAGCGGCGCCGCCACAGCGAGAATCACTATGAGTATCTTATGCAACGATGCCCAGCCGCCCATGGTATTGGTACGGTAAGAAGATGCCAGAAGATTCGGCCGCTTGTCCTCAAAAAAGGGTCAAATTGATGGAACAGCTCGAGAGATTGCCGGTCGCGTACGAGTTTGACTGGTTTCGAGCTCGAAATTACGCCGTTGCTGCGTGCGGTACGGGCAGTGAGCCGGTTCGCGCTGGGGCCGCGAGTGGTTCAAACGCTGCTCGCGCTCGTAGAGCGCAGCAATGAAATTGTTTCCAAAGAGCAGCCTTATGGAGATTGTGTGGCCGGACGGCTACGTTGAAGAATCCAATCTGTCTCAGAATATCTACGTGCTGCGCAAGATGATGCGGGCGCACCACGCCGCCTGTCGCATTGAAACGATACCGAGGCGCGGCTATCGTCTCGTCGCTGATGTTAAAGCCGTCTTTGCAACGCCGCTACCGGTCGCACGGCGCGCCCTTCGCTGGCCGACGGCGGTCGCCGCGGCAGTGCTCTTGATGACGATCGCTGCCGGTTCGAGCCATTCGCAGGGCGTGACAACGCCGCGCTTGAGCGCTCAAGGCGCGCGTGAATATGCGCTCGGCAGATATTATTGGAACTTGCGCAGCTCGGAAGCGCTGGCGAAAAGCGTTCGCTATTTTAAGGATGTCGTAAAGACCGATCCAAATAGCGCACTTGGTTACGCAGGCCTCGCCGACGCGTATTCGATGATCGAAGACTATAGCTGCGCGTCGATGGAGTGTCAGCATGTTTCCCGCAAGGCACGCGTAAATGCGCTGCACGCACTCCGGCTCGATCCTAATTCACCTGAAGCGCGGACTTCTTATGCAATGGTCTTAGAGCTCTTTGATCACCGCCTGGCAAAATCGGATGACGAGTACAAACATGCACTGGCGCTCAATCCCAACTATGCCCTCGCGCACGAATGGTACGGCACATCGTTGCTGATGAGAGGACGCATGGCGGAGTCCAGGGAGCAGCTCGAGGCCGCGATTACCCTCGATCCGACGGCGACGGCGACGAACGCGTGGCTGGGAACGGAAGCCTACTTCGATCGCCGTTACGGCGATGCCGTGCGCTACATGCGTGAGGCGCTCGATCTGAATAGCACGCACCTCGACAGCATCATGATCCAGGGACTCGCACAGGAGCAGATGCGCGACTACGTGGGCGCGGCCGCGAGCTTTGAACGTCTCGGCCGCTTCGCGCACCACCGTGCCGACGCGGAAATTCTGCTGGCTGAGATGTATGCGCGGCGCGGGCGGGTGCACGACGCGCTCGCAGCACTGCAAAGCGCTCGCCGCGATCCGCGTGAGATTTCGCCCGATCAAATCGCGCTCGTCTATCTCGCGCTCGGAAATCGGGATCGCGCTCTCGCGTACCTGCGTCACGCGCCGCCGAAAAACGAGAGTATGTGGTACGCGCTTGATCCGCGTTGGGATCCGGTGCGAGGCGACTCGCGCTTCCGGCGCTGGGTCAGAGCAGGATAAAGAAGCCCACTCTGAGCGGCAGCAGACGGGCGCGGCTGCCCGCCATTGAGCCGCAGTCCGCGCCGCCCGAAGCTCGGGCGGTTCTCCAGCAATTTTACGAACGGCGCGGCAACTACCCAAACATGTTTCGCACGCTCGCCGCGCGGCCGGAAATCATGCGCACTGCAGCGGAGCACATGGCGGCCGTCACCGAGGGTGGCACCGTGCCGCAGCGTCTCAAAGAACTGTGCGTCGTACTCGTTTCCGCGCTGAACGATTGCGACTATTGAATGAGCTCGCACGGCGCCTTGGCAAGGCGTCTCGGCGTTGAGGATGCGATGCTCGACGAACTCTGGGACTACGCGCGCAGCGAGCGTTTCTCGGCGGCCGAACGAGCGGCGCTTGCGGCAGCTGTCGCAATGACGCGCGAGCCGCGGGCGATGCCGGAATCGGTTTGGGAAGGTTTACGGAACCACTTCGATGATGGACAGATCGTCGAAATCATCTGCACGATCGGCCTCTTCAACTACTTCAACCGCGTCAATAACGCGCTGCAAATAGAAGTTACGAAGTGAATCAGCACCGGATCGAGGCTTACGCTGACGGCATCTTCGCCATCGCCGCGACGCTCCTTATTCTGAACTTTGCGGTACCGATAGTTTCGTCGGGAAACAACACAGAGCTGATGTATCGGTTGATCGCGCAATGGCCGAAGGCGTTGGTGTACCTGCTCAGCTTTGGAGTGATCACGAATTACTGGCGTCTCCACAGCGCGATCTTCCGCAATGTCAAAGTGATTGACCATAAGACGACGATGTACAACGCCATCCTCCTAGTGATGGTCGCGTCCATACCGTACACCACGAACGTTGCGGGCACGTACCCGAACTTGCCGTCGGCCGCAGTTCTCTATTCGTTCACACCCTTGTTGGCCAACCTCGCTGGAAAAGCGCTCGTTAACCACTTGATCGCGTCGCACGCCTATGGCGGGCAGGTTCCGTTTTCCGCAACAGAAGGCGGCCGTCGACTCACCGTTATCATCTACGTTCGCGTGGCCGCTCTGATATTTGCATTCTTTCTGCCGCTTGTATCGTATGCGATTTACTGGATCATCGTGGTCTATTTCTTGCTTGCTAGGGGTATCGATGAGTACTCCAAGCGTCGTAACAAGTGAAGAGGCAGCTGCGTGCCCTCGGACGTTCGCGTCTAGGACGACGTTCGTTCCAGGGCGCGTTCCAAGCGCACCACGCGAGTGCCGGAGAGATGGTCGATCAGTTGCACGCGCATCAAGGATCCAAAAACGTAGGAGATGATACCGAGCGGAATCGCCACCGATATAGCGCCAGAGCGCAAGCCAAATCGGCGGCCGGCGAAAGTGTTTGGTTGTCACCTTGATCGCCAAGAATCATCATGCCGAACGTCTGTCCGGCGATCGTGACGAGAATGAAACTGTAGATCGCAATCTTCAACAGCATTCCGGTGAGCACCGAAATATCGAA
Organism: Vulcanimicrobiota bacterium; assembly: GCA_963723515.1. Lineage (GTDB taxonomy): Bacteria > Vulcanimicrobiota > Vulcanimicrobiia > Vulcanimicrobiales > Vulcanimicrobiaceae > JAFARW01. The sequence goes on along the minus strand of CAVRQT010000002.1, from coordinate 529,096 downwards.
ATCTGAACGTACCGCTTGTGCTCTGGAGCGCTTTCGAGATCCAGTTCAACGGGCGTTGGAGCGTAAGCTCTCAACGTTATGCATCTCTTGCGGCGTCATCTTTACCGTGACGTGACTGTCGTTTGAGCGCACTTGCGGTGAAGAACGTCGGAATCGCTTGCGAGAGCGCGGCGACGAGGACGAGATCGATCGCGAGCGCCGCGATGCGGCGCCCAAAGCCGGCGCAATCCGCGCCCTGCACGGCGCCGGAGCGTGGCGTCGGGCCAAGAGCGGCATACGACGCTCGGTCGCTGAGCAAGCGCTCTTCCCAATAACGGTAGAGCTGCGAGGCAAAAAACTCGCGCAGCTGCGCGATTCGATTCGTTGCGTACGGTTGCGCGGCAAACCACTCGCCGAGACGCAAAATCGAATCGCCGGATCATATCTTCTTTTTGGCGAGAAAAGGTTTCGAGGTCGATGTTGCGCGCGAATCGATGAAGTGTCGCGACGGCGATCGCTCGTTGCGAGCGGCATCGACTGAACCGCAGCAAAGCAACCCAAGCGATCGGCGGTGTATTCCGTCCGGCGCAGCCAAGCGCCGAAGATGATCGAGACTAGCGCATTCTCTCTTCCGTTCACGCTGAGCAGCGAGGTCAGCCGCGTGTGGCCGGCAGCAACGTGGCCGAGCTCGCGGCCGATCATGAACGTCAGCTCATCCTCTTGAAAGTGGTCGAGCCAGTGGCTGGAGATCACGAGCGAGTACGGTTCGCCGAAACCGAGGGCGACGATCGGCACGAACATATCGTCGCGAACGAAGATCAGCGGCATCGGCACGTGCAGGAGCGATGCGCAGCGCTCGACGACTTCAAAGACCTGCGGAAAGTGCGTGCGCGTGATGAGCACGCTGCTTCCGAGCAGCTGCCCGCGCGCAAGCGTGACGTAGACCATCGCTCGCGACGACGACCACGGCGATTGTTGACATTCCCAAGCGTCTCGTGCAGGAAACCACCGATCACCGCGAGCGCCGCGCGGCGCGACGAGGATCGTAAAGAAGAGGGCGGCTCGCTCGCCACGGGTACCGCAGCGACCACCGCCCGGCAAACAACTCCGTCACGGCATGGCAGTTGACTCTTCGACCCGGCGCGAGATTTTTCTTTCAAGGGTTGACACAGTGGAAAATCGTGCTATTATACTAGTGTACTAGTACAACAGCATGTTGGTATTAGGCAGAAGGAGGCCCTTAAAATGACAACCTACCGTTCTGAGTCCCGCTCCGCAGTCGAGCTGCGCTGCCCCGTTCGCCCCGCCGACATCGGCATTCGTCTATTCAGCGGTTGGGGACCGCGGGCTTAAGAGCGCCATGCCGTCTGTTTTCACGGTAGATCCGCGCAGCGGTGTTCCGATCTACCTCCAGTTGATCGAGCAGGTCAAACGCTCGGTCGCCGTCGGCGCCTTAACGCCTGGCGAGCAGCTGCCGACGGTCAAGCAGCTTGCACTGGAGCTCACGATCAACCCGAACACCGTCGCGCGGGCATACCGCGATCTCGAGCGCGACGCCGTGATCGAAACTTCGCCGGGCCGCGGCTCCTTTGTGCGAACGGACGGCGCGCAAGATGTAGCAACGAAAACGCGAGACGACGTCGCGGGCGATGTGCTCAACGATGCGGTGCGTGAAGCAAAATCGCTCGGCCTTTCCCGAACCGCCATAAGCGCGCTCTTAGAGCAAACGCTCGAGCGCTGGTTTTCCAAGGAAGAAGCGAGTTAAAGATGAGCACGATCTCGATTCAAAATCTTTCGAAGTCGTACGGCCGCGTCGCGGCGCTAAGCGACTTCACCGTTAACATCGAAAAAGGCAGCGTCTTCGGTCTCTTAGGCCCGAACGGCGCCGGCAAGACGACGGCCTTCAAGTGCATGCTTGGACTTGCGCGCCCCGATACAGGGCAAGTCTTTTTTGAAGGCGAGCCGCTCGAACCGCAGATGTTCGAACGCATCGGCTACATCCCGGAGCGCAGCGTGCTCTACGATTGGATGACGATCGCCGAGCATCTTGAAATGCAGCGGCGTGCGTTTGCGCGTTACGACGAGAAGCGCGCGGCTGATCTCCTTTCGCTATTTTCGCTCGATCCGCATAAGCGCGTCCGCTCGCTCTCAAAGGGCATGCGCACCGCCGCGGCAGTCGTCATGGCGTTTGCGGTCGATCCCGACATTCTGGTGCTCGATGAGCCGACGACGGGGCTCGATCCCGTCAATCAACGCGCGGTTCTCAAACTGATGATCGATGCGTCCGCGCAAGGCAAGACGATCATCTTTTCATCGCATCAGATCGGACAAGTCGAGCGCGCGGCGGAAACGATCGCGATCCTCAAAGACGGTAAGCTGCTCTTGAGCGGCGCCGTTGATGATTTGAAGAGCGGCTGGAAGATCGTCGAAGGCATCTTCGAGTCCGACCAGTTTTCAATCGATGGGATCGCTTCGGATCCGGATGTGCAACGAATCGAGCGGACCGGCCGCATTCTGCGCGTCTCGGTGCGCAGTGACAGCTACGGCATCGCCAAGCGCATGGCGGAGCTCGGCGCTCGAGACGTGCGCACGCTGGACTTGAACCTTGAAGACATCTTTTTAGGGCGCCGTTGAGAGCGCGTCCAAAGGAGCAAGCTTTAGATGTACTACGTTGAGAGATTGCGCGCGTGGCGCGTGATGCGCGTCTTTCTTGATCATTTTAGGCGTGCTGTTTGTGCTATGCGTTATCGGCCGGCTCTCGGGCCACGGTGAGATGAATACCGAAAGTTTCATGGCGCCTTCAGGCGTACGCGAGCCGTCCACTCGTCGCGCCGGATGGAAGCAGCGTAACGAACCTACTGACGGCAAAGACCGGAGTCGTCGTCGTCGTGCGAACCGATGCGAACGACGTGCAGACCGTCACGTAACGGAGCCGGCGAAGAACGCGATGCGAAGACCGAGACAGTCTCAGGTCGGCACGGTTACCATTTCGCAAAGCCGCGCACGGCAAGCTCATGACGACGATCATTCACAACAGCAACCGCATCCCGCTCGACGTCCTCTTCATCATCGCGGCGTTCTTCGTATCGATCTTCGCGTCGATCTTGGGACTTGAGTCTTTCGCGCCGAAAACGACGGGCATCTGGAGCTGGCTTGGACGAAGCCGGTCAGCCGCGAAGGATACGCTCTTGCCGTCAATCGTTGTCGGTCGACTTCGCAGCAGCGCTCGCGTTGATGGCGATCACGCGTCGTCGTCGAGATTGCAGCGATGGCGATCTTCGGTCTGCGCCGAGGCACATTGCTGCGGACGCCGGGACGCTTGCGACGCATCGCATGGTGCATCGTCTTCGTGCTCGCGTTCTTTGCCTTCGTCATGGCAACGACCGCATCGCTACGGCGGGCGAGCGCGCGTTGCGCTGGCGATCTTGTGGCCGGCCGCTCTGATTTTGCCGGGATCTGCACAGACATCAATTGGCTGAACATCGGCACGATCGCCCGCGTCATCAATACGGTCAATCCGGTCGCATACTTCTACAGCATTGACTTCACAGGCGAGGCCGATTTCACGCTGCGTCCCCGCCGGGATGGGCTACGGCATCGCGGCGCTCGGGATCATTACAGCCGTCGGGCTGCTGGCTTCGATCGGTCAGTGGCGGCGATTGGAGGCGTAGAGCATGGAGTTCATTGGAACGAAATTTTCAATCACGCTCGGTGCATGGCGACTGCGTTTCGTGCTTTCGCTCGAAGAAGCGAACGACGACGCGACGCGCGAGTATCCTAAGCCGCACCATGTGACGGTCCCGCGCGAACGGTCGGCCGTCCGCTGATGGCGGTGCGATCGCCGCGATCGTACGCGAGAGCTGCCGGATTCTGGCTCCGCCTACTAGAGTATTGAACTTGGGTGCGACTCGCCGGCGTACTTGAAATTGCCGTTATCCAGGGTGTAAAAATAGAGGTTCGGATCGATCGGATCTCCGCTGAATGAAAAACTGAACGAGCCGATCAGCGTATCGAACGAGCCGCCGGTGCTCAGCGCGCGAATCATCGAGAGCCGGTCGGTGCTGCCGGTTCGCCTGGAGGCGGCGATCGGAATCTGCGCGGCCGCAAAGCCAAAGGCAATCAGCGGCGTGACCTGACCGTACCGCGAGTTGAGATCGCCGAGATACTGCAGGGCGGATGTTACGCGATCGAGCGGCGGCATCGAGGTCGAAATGAGCGCTCCCGCAAGCTCGCTAGCATATTGCGCCGCCGCGCGTGTATAGAAGCCTTGAGAGGCGCCGAAGCTCCCTTTATAGCCGAGCGTTCGCAACAGCGGCACGATTGGGCCCAGCGTCTGCACGTTGCCGGCGAGAAAAACATAGTCCGGCGTAAATGAGAGCACGCGTTTGGCGCCGTCCGCCAGATTCGGGTTCTTCGAATCGATCGCGATCGTCGTCGTGGACACTTTTTCAGCCGATGCTTCACCCGTGAATGCCTGCGCAACATCTGGGCCGTAATCGCCATCCGGCGTTAGCGCAACCGCACGCGCCGGCCGAACCTTTGGGATAACGTAGCGCGCAAAGAGTTGCCCTTCAACCGAGTCCTTCGTCGGCAGCCGGAAGACGTTGCGATACCCACGGTTCGTGATGATATCCGCGCTCGAGGCGGGCACGATCAACGGCATGCGCGCATTTGCATACTGCGGTAAAGCGGTCGCGGTCACGGAACCGCTCAGATGACCGACCGTCGCGATCACGGTCGGATCGGATGCGGCAAATTGCGCTCCCATCACCGCGCCGACGTTGGAATTTTGGTCATCGAACGAACGGATCGCAAAGGCGCGGTCGAGCGCGCCGGTGATTCGGTTCGTCTCGTCGACTGCTTGTTGAACGCCGTTGACGATCTGCATGCCGGCGTCGCTTTGCGGTCCCGTCAGCGGCGCGACAACGGCGATCGTGACCTGCTGCGAAAAGGTGATGCCGAATGCGGGACGCGCGCCGGCCGCTGAAATCGCGGCCGCGGATCCGGCCAAAAAATGTCGCCGTCTCAACGTCACCTCATTTTAACGCGAAACCGGCCACCGTTGTCCCCAAGAAACGCAACCGAGAAGGCCATGTTCGTCACGAAGATTCGGTCGTTCAGGACAAAGACGTTCGGTGCACGTATGAATTCACGGCGTTCGAGCAACAACACGATTGCCGCCGCGGCAACGCCGATGAAATACCACCACGATGCACGAGCAAGGTAGCCGGCCACGGCAAGCGCGGCAACCATCAAGGCATGCAAGAGCGGTCGGCAGCACATACGCGGCACCGTTGCCGAATCGTGCCGGAAGCGAACGCAAGCCCTTGCGCCCGATCGACGTTCACATCCATCAGGGCGTAGACGATGTCGAAACCGGCGACCCACAGCAGCACGGCGGCAAAGAGCAGCAGCGCGGTCGGATTGATTGTGTTTGCGACCGCGATGTATCCGCCGAGCGGCGCCAACGCGTCCACGGCGCCGAGCACAAAGTGACTTCCCCACCAAAACCGTTTGCAAAGCGGATAGAGCAACACGCCAAGCACGGCGATCGGAAGCAGCCGCAGGCACAGCGGCGCGAGCATCGCCGCGCCGAGCGTCAAAAGGGCGAGCCCGGCAAGCATCGCGCACGACCATGAGCTTTGGGTCGATCCTGCCGCTCGCCAATCCGCGCATCGCGGTGCGTGGATTGCGTGCATCGATGTCGCGATCGAAGTAGCGGTTTGCCGCCATGGCCGCGGTGCGTGCGCCAAGTGTTGCGATCGTGATCCAAAACAACGCGCGCCAAGACGGCAAGCCGTGTGCGGCGACGATTGCGCCGACATACGCGAACGGCAACGCGAAGAGCGTATGCTCGACGCGTATCTCCCTGAAGAAAGCGCGCACAGCACTCATTTGTGCAACAAACGGCGAAGCGCCGCCGCTCCCTGGCCGGACCACGCATCTTCCGAGCTGCGCATGCGATCGAGCCCGTACTCCTTCCAGCGCCGATCGACGAGCTCGCGCGTTGCAGCGTCCATCTCCATGTCGGGCGGCCAAGGCCGCGTGTAGCCTTCGCTTGGACCTTTGCGCGTTGCGTCAATGCCGATCTTCATTCCGAGCGCCGGCGTGTAGGATGCGTGGTCGAGATCATCAACCGGTCCGGGCATCATGACGACGTCGTGTTGCGGTTCGAGGTTGTTGAGAATGAACCACGCGGCGTAACGAACGTCTTGGACGTCGACGTCTTCATCGACGATGACGAGCACGCGCGTCAGCATCATCATATGACCCAAGCCCCACAGCGCGTTCATGACCTTTTTCGCTTGACCGGGATAGCTTTTCTTGATCGAGACGATCGCGAGGTTATGAAAGCCGCCCTCGACGGGCAAATTCATGTCGACGATTTCGGGCAGAATAAGCTGCAGCAGCGGCAAGAATATCCGTTCGGTCGCCTTTCCAAGCCAGGCGTCTTCCATGGGCGGCTTGCCGACGACCGTTGCCGGATAGATTGCGTCCTTGCGATGCGTCATGCACTGAACGTGAAACGCCGGATATTGATCGGCAAGACTGTAAACGCCGGTGTGATCGCCGAACGGCCCTTCGGTGCGCAAATCGCGATTGTCAACGTACCCTTCAAGAACGAACTCCGCTTCGGCCGGCACCTTCAGATCGATCGTTTTGCATGCCGACGAGCGGCACGGCTTTTCGCCGCAGCAAGCCTGCGAAAGCAAATTCGTCGATGACCGGCGGAAGCGGTGCGCTCGCGGCGTACGTCAGAACCGGTTCAGTCCCAATTGCAACCGCAACCGGAATGCGATCGCCCCACCCAGCGGCATGCGAGCGGCCTTGCTTATGACGTTGCCAATGCATCGCGGCGGTGCGCTCATCGAAGATCTGCATCCGGTACATTCCCGCGTTGTAACCGCCGCTGCGCGCATCTTTCGTGATGACGAGCGGCAACGTGATGAACGGCCCGGCATCCAAAGGCCACGTCGTTAATGCCGGAAGCGCCCGCAGATTCGGTGATTCGAGAACGACTTCTTGACAGGGCGCGTTCGTCACCGTTCGTGGAATGAGGTTCCTGAGCGGAGCGAGCGACGCAAGCTTGAGCAAACGTTCGCTCAAGGTCGCTGGAATGCGCAGATCGAGGAGTCGCCGGATGCGCGCCGCGACTTCGTCCAACGAAGCAGATTCGAATGCCATCGCCATGCGCCGGCGCGTGCCGAACTGGTTCGTCAACACCGGGAATCGCGAACCGCGCACGTTTTGGAAAAGCAGTGCCGGTCCGCCCGCCTTTACCGCACGATTGCTGATCTCGCTGATCTCGAGATGCGGGTCAACCTGTGCGGCTACGATCTGCAGCTCGCCCGCGCGTTGCAATCGGTCGACGAAATCGTGCAGCGAGTTGAAGGGCATCGCGCCACTCTTCGGGCGCGTCGAATCAGGAGGCCTGCAGCGCGCTAGCGGCCTAGGTGCGTTGGTAGTTTGCCATGAGCAGCGGCCTTTCGCGCGCCGACGTGTTCTTCGTTCCGGAGTGCAAGACATGACCGCTGAAGACGAGCGCATCGCCCGCGTGAAGTTGCGGAACGATTTCCTTCGGATGACGATCGACTGGTGATTTTGCGCGAAAACGGCTGAACTCGCGATGCGAACCAGGTACAAGGCGCGTTCCGCCGTTTGATGCGTTGATGTCGCACAGGGCGATAAAGGCGTTTGCGACGACCCACTGACCGATTGGAACGTTACCTGTCCAATCCGTGTGCAGCGTTTGCGCGCCATGTCCTGGTTGCGGGCTGCGGTATGACAGCCGGCGTGAGTAACGCGCTCCGATGTGCGCCTCTAGCAATTCGCTGACAGGCGAATCAGCCAACATCTGCACGATGTCCGGAAATTCGTCGTCCAAATTCGCGAGGTTGATCGTTCCCTTGGCGCCGGCAATGAATTCCGGTGTCCGCCGCGCCATCGCTACAAGTCTCGTTACGCGTTTTCAATTGCGTGAACATGGCGGCGTCAATGAAGCCAGGTACGATGACGTACCCGTCTTCATTGAACCGCTGAAGCATTTTACTCCGGGCGGCGGCGCCGGCGCATGCGGCTTACGCCGCCTTCGCCGCTTCGTTCACGTGGCGGCGGCCGCCGAGAAACGAAATCGGATTCCCCGTTGCCGCTTGCTCCGCCTAAGACCGCCTTACGAGAGAGATTGATGCGGCCCTTATCGTCGATCTCGACAACCTTGACCATGATCTCGTCGCCGATCTTGACTGCATCTTCAACGCGCTCGATGCGCGTCGGCGCGAGCTGGCTGATGTGCACGAGCCCCTCTTTGCCCGGCAAGATCGCGACGAATGCGCCGAAATTCATCAGCCGCGTGACGGTGCCAAGATAGGTTTCGCCGACGACGACGTCTTTGGTCAGCGATTCGACGATTTCGCGCGCCTTCTCGCCGGCTTCACCGTCGGTGGAGGTGATGAAGACCCGGCCGTCATCCTCGATATCGATCTTGACGCCCGTGTCCGCGATGATCTTGTTGATGATCTTGCCGCCGGGGCCGATAACGTCTTTGATCTTTTCGGGATTGATCTGTACGATCATCATGCGAGGCGCGAACTTCGAGAGCTCCGAGCGCGGCGTGGCGATCGTCTCTTGCAACTTCTCGATGATGAAGAGTCGCGATTTTTTCGCTTGCGCCATCGCTTCGCGCATGATGTCGATCGTGACACCGGCGACTTTGATGTCCATTTGCACGGCCGTGATGCCGTCTTTGGTTCCGGCGACTTTGAAGTCCATCTCGCCGAGCGCATCTTCAAGCCCCTGAATGTCGGTGAGAATCGCGTAGCGATCGTCTTTGAGAATAAGCCCCATCGCCACGCCGGCGACGTGGTCTTTGAGCGGTACGCCGGCATCCATCAAAGCGAGCGTACTGCCGCAAACCGATGCCATTGAAGAGGAGCCGTTCGATTCGAGGATCTCACTAATGACGCGTAGCGTATACGGAAATTCATCTTCCTTCGGCAGCACCGGCAAGAGCGCGCGTTCAGCAAGATGTCCATGTCCGATCTCACGCCGGCCGGGACCGCGCATCGGGCGCGTCTCACCGACCGAATAGGGCGGGAAATTATAGTAGTGCATGTAGCGCTTGTTGCCGGAATCAAGCATGACATCGACGCGTTGCGCATCCGAAACCGAACCGAGTGTTGCCGCCGTAAAGACTTGCGTTTGGCCGCGCGTGAAGACTGCTGAGCCGTGCACGCGCGGAACGTAACCGACCTTGCACCAAATTTCACGTATTTCATCGGGCTTGCGGCCGTCCGGGCGAAGCTTCTCATCGACGACCATCGTGCGCAGCTCTTCCTCTTGCATCGCTTTGATCGTCTTCTCAAAATCAGAACTCTTCGGATCTTCGAGCAGCGCGCGCAATTCAGGTGAGCCTTCTCCGAGGCGCGCAAGCGCCTGCTCGCGATTGATGCGCTCAAATGCTTCGTTCCGCGCGCTTTTCTCAACGACGCGCATCGCCGCAGCGACGTCCGATGCGAACGCCTTGCGGGTCCATTCGGCGAGATCGCGGTCCGCTTTGAGCAGCGGAAACTCGCGTTTCGGTTTGCCTGCTTTCTTCGCAAGTTCATCGATCGCCGCGACGATCTGTTTGATGCTCTCGTGCGCGAATGCGATCGCGCCGAGAAAGTCTTCCTCGGAGATGCGGTTTGCGCTACCTTCGACCATCATGACCGCATCGGCGGTACCGGCCACGACAATCTCCATGCCGCCCGTTTCGTATTCCGGAATGCGCGGATTAATGACGTATTCGCCGTTTTCGTTGCGTCCGACGCGAACGGCAGCGACGGTTTTCTCAAATGGGATATCGGAGATGGCGAGCGCTGCGCCCGCAGCACAGACACCTAAGACGTCCGGATCGAGTTCCGGATCCGTTGAGAGCGCCGTGGCAACGACTTGTATGTCGTTGCGAAACCCTTGGGGGAAAAGAGGCCGAATCGGACGGTCGATCTGCCGCGACGATAGAATCGCATGCTCCGAGGGCCGGCCTTCGCGCTTGATGTAGCCGCCGGGAATTTTACCCGACGCATACATCTTCTCTTCGAAGTCACAGGTTAACGGAAAAAAGTCGATGCCTTCACGTGGCCGATCGGACGCGGTAGCGGCACAAAGTACGACGTTTTGATCGCCGTACCGGACGAGAGCTGACCCATTGGCTTGTTTTGCAAGTTCGCCGGTCTCAATGACCAGGGTGCGCCCGCCCATCTCTAACGAGACGGATTCTGGCACAAATATCTCCTTGGACCTCGCCTCTCAGCGTGCGTGTCGCCCTGAGCAGCGAGCCTGCCCTGAGCGATGCCGAAGGGTCGAACGGTCCTAAATTTATGTTTTCTCGGTTTTTATTGAACCGCGCCAGGTTCGGGCGCCGTCTGCCAATGCCCTTGCCCGCTGCGCAAGTCCTCGAGCGGCACGTCGCGCATGCGCTGCGCGAACGTCCATTGGTGGCCTTCAGGATCACTCGCTTGATACCGGCGATCTCCCCATGGAGCATCTTCAAGCTCAAGCACGATCCTTGCGCCAGCGTTCTTTGCGCGGCGATAATGTTCGTCAACTGCGTCTACATAAATGTAGAGCATCGAGCTGACGCCCTCTCTTGGGCTCTGTCCATGAATCGACGGACGCCCGATCGTGATCAAACTGTCAACGACCTCAATCTGTGCGCGCTCCACAGCTCCATCCGCTATGCGCCGCGCGCGCTCGCGAAATCCAAATGCGCGCGTTAACCACTCGAGTGCTGCGCCTGGATCGTCGTAGATCAGATGCGGGCGAATTCGGGGCGAGTCTTTAGGCGGATTCCCTACCACCGTCGTTTCTTGAGAAGTCGTCATTGGTGACCTATAGCACGAACGCCGCGGAGGCGCAAGAGAGGGCAGTTTTCACGCTGCAAACGTCAAAGCGAACGCCCATGGCGATTGAAGTGTGGAATACGATCTTCTCGGCGGCGACGTTTGTGGTCATTGCGGTTACGGCGGTTGCTGCGACGATTCAATTGCGGCATCTGCACGCGAGCAATCAGTTAAGCGCGCTCATCACGCTCTTGGAAGATTGGCAGAAACCGGAGATGCAGGCGTGGGTGCAATTCGTACGCGGCGGTGGGCTCACGGATAAATTGCGTGATCCCGAGTATCTACGCAATCTTCCGCAGACGAGGGGTGATCGGTCGTTGCATCCATGGCTTCACATCTGCGACTACTACGAACAGGTCGGCTCGTACATGAAGTACCGGCTTATCGATCAGGCATCGTTTCTCGACGTGGGCTGCATCACGGTGAGTTCCTTATATGAAGCGATTCGGCCATGTATCGAGCGAATGCGCGAGGCCGGCGGCAATCGAGCGCTTTTCGAGAATTTCGAATACCTCGCCGTGAAAGCGTCGCTCTGGATCAAGTCACATCCGAATGGCGCGTACCCGGCGGGCGTACCGCGTTACGAGGAAGTCAAAGTAAGATGAATACCGTTGGGCGCGATGCAGCCGCAGCGCTCTGTTTCTTTCTGCTTGGAGTAACGGCGCCGACGGCGCCGGTCGGGGCACGGCATGTGATGGTCGTCACCGATCAACATTATGCATCACGTGTCGGTCTAGATGTGCTTCGCTCAGACGGCAACGCTGTCGACGCGGCAGTCGCGGTCGGCTATGCGCTGGCCGTCGTCGATCCGTGTTGCGGCAACATCGGCGGCGGGGGCTTCATGCTGATTCGTTTTTCGAACGGTAAGGAAACGTTCATCGATTTTCGAGAAAAAGCCCCGTTTGCCGCACGGCCGAAGATGTTTTTGGATGCGCGCGGCAACGTCGTTCCAAACGCGAGCACCAAATCGTTTCTGTCGGTCGGCGTTCCGGGGACGGTTGCCGGACTAGAATATGCGCGCAGGCGCTACGGCACGTTGTCGCGAGCGCAATTGCTGGCGCCCGCGATCGCGCTGGCGCGAGACGGCTACGTCTTAGATACGGGTGACGTGCGCGTCTTCAACAGTTCGCTGAACGAGCTCGATGCATCACCCGTTGCGCGCGCCGTCTTTACGCGTTCGGGGAAATCCTACGCTGCCGGCGCGCGTTTGCGGCAGCCGCAACTGGCGCTTACGCTCAAAGCGATCGCGCGAGACGGCGCGGCTGCCTTCTATCGTGGACGCGTCGCACGCGAAATCGTTGCCGCGAGTCGCACGCAGGGCGGAGTGCTCACTCTGCGCGACTTTGCGAATTACCGCGTCGATGAATCGGCACCGATTCACTGCCGCTACCACGGCTACGACATTGCATCGGCGCCGCCGCCGAGCTCCGGCGGCGCGACGATGTGCGAAATCCTCGATATCGTGGGCGCATTTCCGCTGCAGAGTTATGGTTGGAACTCTGCGCGCAGCATTCATGACATGGTCGAAGCCGAACGGCGCGCCTTCGCGGATCGGAACACCTACTTAGGCGATCCGGCATTCGCCGCAAATCCGATCGGACAACTGCTATCCTCGCAATATGCTACCAAGCTTCGTTCGCAGATTATGCCGGATCGAGCCACGCCCTCGGCACAGATCTCTGGCGGACTCGGGCCGCCGCAAGAGCATCGCCAGACGACGCATTATTCGATCGTGGACCGCTGGGGGAACGCGGTTGCCCTCACTTACACGATCAACGATACGTTCGGCTCAGACCTCATTGCCGGGGACACCGGCTTCCTACTCAACGACGAGATGGATGACTTCACCGTCAAAGCCGGTGCCGGGAATCTCTACGGCTTAGTGCAAGGCGAGCGCAACGAGGTGCAGCCCGCAAAACGTCCGCTCTCTTCGATGGCGCCGACGATGGTAACGAAAGACGGAAAGCTGTTTATGGTCGCGGGAAGTCCCGGCGGGGCGCGCATCATTACGATCACGCTCGGCATTCTTCAGAACGTGATCGACTACGGCATGAACATCCAAGCCGCAGTTGACGCGCCGCGTTTTCACCACCAATGGCTGCCCGATGAAATTCAAATTGAGCCGAACGCGATCAAAAGCGCGGATCGTCTCACGCTGCAAGCGATGGGTTACCGGCTCAAAGAGTATGCGCCTTGGGGCAGCGCACAAGCGATATTGGTCGACCCGACGACAGGCACGCTTTACGGCGGCACGGACCGCCGTCGTTCATCCGGCGCCGCACTGGGCTACTAGGGTGCCCCGCGAAGCCCCAAACTTCTATCGGTTCGCGACGCATTGGCGCTTCCAAGGAACCTGCGAAGAAGTTTCCGCGCTGCTCGAAGACACCGAGCGCATTCCGCAATGGTGGCCTTCAGTGTACCACCGCGTGCAGATTGTTCGTCAGGGCGGCGAACATTCACTCGGCAAGATCGTCGATGTTGAAACGAAGGGGCCGTTGCCCTATACGTTGCGCTGGCGATACGAAGTCGTGGAAGTACATTACCCGAATGGGTCTCGCTTAATTGCAAGCGGCGATCTCGACGGCGAAGGTCGCTGGCAAATCATCCAAGACGGCGCAAACGTAAACGTGGGGTACGATTGGCGCGTACGCGCGAACCAACCGTTCATTCGGCGCTTCGGTTGGTTCATGCGGCCGCTCTTTGCCGCCAATCACAATTGGACGATGCGCGACGGCGAGCGCGGCATGCGCCGTGAGCTCGCCGGACTTCAGGCCGCTAAGGCTTAGCGGCGCAGGCCGAGATCGGCGATCAGCTTGCGATAGCGGTCGAGATCGGTCTTCTGAAGATAATTGAGCAAACGCCGGCGCTGCCCAACCTGCAACAGCAGCCCGCGACGGCTGTGGTTGTCTTTCTTATGAATCTTCAGATGTTCGGTCAGCTGGTTGATCGATGCGGTCAGCACCGCAACCTGCACGTCGGCCGAGCCGGTGTCGCCCGGATTGCGCGCGTGTTTGGCGGCGATTTCCGCCTTCTGTTCTTTTGTTAGCGGCATGCTGGAACGTTGAACTCCTCATTCAAGGATGGCCTCGTCACGGGTACAGGCCTATAGAGTCCGTCCCGGCGACCGGCGCATCATATCAAAGCGCGAAGAAGGCTGTCAAAGGCGACGGGAGACGCCTTGCACGACGACGCTCCAGGTCGCGTTATCCGTGCTCGACTCGGCTCGGAACCGGTAGAGATCGGCGGATTCAAAGGTATTGAACGTGCGAAAGTAGGTCGTCTTCCCAGCGTTGGTAGCCTTGCCGCTATACGTCCACGTGTTGCCGTTGAGAACGAGGTCGGGACTTGTCAGCGTGTTGGTTGTTACGTTCGCGAAGCCATATTGCTTTGAAGCGGCGTCGTACGTGTAGACGGAAAGTTGATGTTGCGGAGCAGGGTTGCCTTCGAGCGTCGCGACGCCGTCACAAACAAGAAAGACATGTGCAGGTGAAGACCATGCGCAGGTGATGTTTCCGGTGAGAGGCACCGGCTTACCATTGATCTGTACCGTGCCTTCCGAACGCCACGAACCCGCGAACACCGAGAGTTTCTCAGCCGGAGAAGACGTGTCGGCAGCGAGCGCGGGAGCCATATAAAAAGCAAGCAACGCAACGAAGGAAACGATCTTCATGGCGCTGACCTTCTCTGCACGATGGACTTTGGCATTCGAAATAAGGTTGCGCTCGTAACGGGCGCTAGCTCGGGGATAGGACGAGCATGTGCGCTGGCGCTGGCTGCCGAGGGTGTTCATCTCGTCGTTGCGGCCAGGCGGATCAACGAGCTCCAGGATGTCGCTAAAGAAGCCGAAGCGCGAGGCGCCGTTGCTTCCGATGCGTTCGCCGTCGACATGGAGGATTCGGAGTCGATCGCGCGCCTCGGTCACACGATTCGCGAACGGTGCGGCGAGCTCGAGATTCTCGTCGCCAACTCGGGCGGCCCGAAGCCCGGACGGTACTTGGAACTTCAACCATCCGACTGGGATGTCGCGTACCGCTCGACGCTGCAAAGCTTTCTGCTGTTGATCGATCAGGCGTTGCCCTCGATGCGCGAACGGCATTGGGGGCGAATCGTTGCCTTAACATCGACGACCGTCAAAGAGCCTTCGCCGGCGCTCACGCTTTCAAGCGCCTTTCGCGTTGCGGTCGTTGCCGCGATGAAGACGCTCTCGGTCGAAGTGGCGGCCGAAGGCATCACGGTCAACTGCATCGCTACGGGCCGTGTCGCAACGGATCGTTTACGTGAACTTTACAAAACCGAAGAAGAGTGGCAGCGTGCAGAACGCGAGATTCCCGCCGGACATATTGCCCAGCCTGATGAGTATGCGCCGTTGATTGCATTCCTCTGTTCGGCGCCCGCCAGTTACATCACGGGACAAACGATCGGGGTCGACGGCGGATTGGGGAGCTCGCTGTTCTGATGGCTGAGCAACGCGCGGAAAGGCCGCTGTGGGATGCGGCATCGGGAACGGCCGGCGGTGCGCGGTTCGCCGAGGCGCTGCGGCGAGTCGCGCAAGCGCAAGGCGTTGATGACGCTGCGCTCGCGCGCGCAGCCGAACTCGATGACGCCGGCTTGCGTGAGATTTTGTCCGGCGACCGCCGTCTCACCATCAGCGTGCTCGCGCGCTTGGCACGAGCTCTGCGGCTGCGTCCGATTGAATTCTTGCAGCAACTCGGCTTTCTGTCGCTCGAGGTGTACGCTGCCGGGCTCGATCCGCTCTATTTTCTGCCCGAGGGTCCGATCCGTTACGATGCCCGCATCTACATGCGCGAAATCAATCCGCGCCACCCGGTTCCCGAGGCCGACATGACACGCCGCAATCCGACGCTGAGTGCGCTCGGCGCGGATCCGTTGTTGGACGATGCCGGCAAACTTGAGATCGAACTTGCATACTTGCTCCGCGCCGCGTCGGAGCAAACCGGTGGGACCCTGTGAGCGGGCAGAGAACCTGACGGCCCATGCAACCAGTGGAAGGAAAACGGATCGCCGCGCTGATCGGCGATGGATTCGAAGAAGTTGAATTGACGGAAACGCGGCGCGCGCTCGAAGAGGCCGGCTGCATCGTAACGGTTGTCGGCGTCGACGAGAAAGCAAAGCAGCGCATCCGCGGCAAACGCGGCCTCGACGACGGCATCACTGTCAAGGCTGAAGAGCTCGTTGCCGACGTGACGTCAGAAGATTTCGATGCGCTCTTGATTCCGGGCGGTCAGTCTCCCGACCACATTCGCACGAACAAAGAAGTCCAGCGGTTTGTGCGGGAATTCGATGCGGTCAAGAAGCCGATGTTCGTCATTTGCCACGGGCCGCAAGTCTTGATCTCGGCGAATGTCGTACGCGGGCGCCAGCTAACCGGGTTTGCTTCTATCGCCGATGACATTCGTAATGCGGGCGGTCTGTATCGCGACCAACCCGTCGTCATCGATGCGAATTGGGTGTCCTCACGCAATCCGGACGACATTCCGCAGTTCAATCGTGCGATGCTTGAGAAGCTGGCCGCCGCGCAGCCGGTCGCACCCGCCGTATCTTCGTAAAGAAGTTGCTAACGGGGCAGCGGATCGTAACGCGCCAGCGTTTCACCGTACTGCCGAAGCGCTAAGAAGCCGATCATCGCTGCGACGCCGCTCGACGCGGCGATTGCACCCAAATTGCTTTGCGTTGAGTTGCCGACCGCGCTGCCGAATGCGGCGCAAAGCAATGCTGCTCCCAGGGCAAAAAGGGCATAAAGCACCCTGTTCCACTTTGAGCGCACCGGAACCGAAAGCCCGATCGACAGTGCCGCCAGAGCAGCGGCGGTATCGACGATGAACGGGGTCAGCGTAAAGCCGGCGCTCAGCCGCCACATCGCGCCCAGATATTGCGCGACCGCGCACAGCACCACAACCGCTCCCGGAACGATTGCATTAGCGCGCGCACGTTGCCGCCCAAAAAGCGGCGCAGCTTCTTCGACGGTGGCGAATGGGTCGGTTCGCGTGGCCGTGCCATTGGCATAAGCGACCGCGATCGCGACGAGCGCGGTCACTAGGGCGTTCGCGGCGATGCGCGTCGTGATTGGGCTCACGGCTTGGATCGCCGCGCCGGCCAAAGCGCTGATTGCAATCAGCAGCGCCGCAGCCGGCCACAAGAGACGCCCGCGTGAAGCGACGATGGCAAACGTCGCGGCGCTTCTCATTGAATCGCGCCGGCCATTTCGAGGCGCGCTTCGGAAGCGCTCGGAGCGCCTTCACCCGGTCCGTGCGCCGCAAAGAGCGCGGCGTCTCGCGCCGCGTCTTCCGCCGCTTCGCGCATCAACTGCGTGGGCCGGTCCAGCAAGAGCAAGCGCGGCCGATGCAAGAGCGCGCCTGCCAACGCGATCGATTGATCGAGCGCAAGTCCATCGAAACGCTGTAGAAGCGCTTCACCCTCTAAGATCGCCTGCCCAGGGTCAATTTCCCAAAGTGCGGCGCGGTATGCGAAGTAGGCGCGCGCGTTGGGCATGCTGCCGGCATGCTCGTGGGGGACGAAGCCGACGATGCGTTTCGCTTGCACCGGTTGGATCTTCGGATCGAAGCCGCCGATGAATACGGTTCCACCGCTGCATTTGATGATGCCGGCCGCTAAGCGCGCCGCAATACCGGCGGCGAGACCGCTTTCAAAAACGATGTCGGCGCTCTCACCCTGATCGAGCGCAACGGTGATCGGCGTTACAATCGTCTTGCGATCGGAAAATGTTGCGGCGCGCATGTCCAAGATCGGCATGTGGTGGACAAGCTTTTCATCCGTCGAACACAATCCTGGTGATGCGGAACGCGGTTGTGCTCGGTAACGCCGAAATTGCGCGCAAGCTCAACGAGATTCGCACCCTCATGGAGTTGGCAGGCGAGCCGTTCTACAAGTTCATGGCGTACGAGCGAGCCGCAACGGCCGTTGAGAACGCGGCGCCGATTTCGCAACTCTCGGGCGAAGAACTGCTCAAACTGCCCGGCGTCGGCAAGTCGATTGCCACGACGATTTCAGAGCTGTGCGAAAGCGGCTCATGTTCGCTTTTGGCCGAGTTATACGGCCTCTTTCCACCGACGATTTTCGAACTGCTCAGCGTCTCTGGGATCGGGACGAAGACCGCGGCGATTCTCTTCCAGCAATACGGCATCGGTTCGGTCGGCGACTTGGAGGCGGCGATTGAATCCGGAACGCTCGCCGGTGCGCCGCGCATGGGACCCAAGACGCTCGACAACATTCGGCGCGGCATTCTGGCGTACAAAGGACGCACCCATCGCACTCCATTAGCGACGGCGCTGATCGTTGCGGGCGAGACGGTCGATTATTTGCGCAGCCGCGTTCCGCTCGATCGAATTTCCTTTGCGGGGAGCTTGCGGCGTGCTGAAGCGACGGTCGGCGATATCGACATCGTCTGCACGTCGCTCGATGCACCGGCCGTCATTAAAACCTTCGTCGGGTGGGATCGCGCGCGCGCCGTGCTTGCGGACGGTCCGACGAAAGGAACGATTTGGCTCGACGGCGGTTTGCAGATCGATCTGCGCGTTTTGCCGGACGAGCTGTACGGAAATCTGCTGCAGCATTTCACGGGCAGCCGCGAGCACAACATTCAATTGCGCGAGTATGCTGTACGCAAGGGCCTGCGCGTGAGCGAGAACGGCATCTTAGAGCTCGAGTCCGGGCGTACGATCATCTGCCGAACAGAGAAAGAGGTTTACGAAGCGCTCGATATGGAGCACATCGCGCCGGAGCTGCGCTCCGGTTCCGGCGAAATCGATGCTGCGCGCGACCGCGCGCTGCCCAAACTCGTCGAGCTTTCAGAGATACGGGGCGACTTCCACATGCATTCGACCTGGAGCGACGGTCGCGATTCGCTCGAAGAGATGGTCGCCGCGGCTGCGCAGCTCGGCTACGAGTATCACTCGATGTCGGACCACTCGCAGGGACGCGGTCGAATCGGCTTATCCCCCGAAGAACTGCTCTCGCAGCGGCCGCTGATCGCACAGCTCGATCGAAAACACGGCATTACGACCTTGTGCAGCAGCGAAGTGGACATTCGGGCCGACGGATCGCTCGATTTCGATGACGATACGCTCGCGCAACTGGACATCGTCGTCGGCAGCGTGCATTCGGCCATGCAGCAAAGCAAAGATGAGATGACGCGCCGTTTGATTCGGGCCTGCGAGAATCGCTATTTGAACATCATCGGCCATCCGACTGGACGGATGATCGGGCATAGCCCCGGTTATGAATTTGATTGCGATGCCGTCTTTACGGCCGCTGCAAGAACGGGAACCGCGCTCGAGATCGACGGACAGGGAAAGCGTCTCGATCTACCGTCAGCGCTCGCGCGCCGCGCCAAAGAATTCGGTGTCGTCTTCACCGTCGACAGCGATGCGCACGATGTGGCCGGATTGAACAATATCGCGCTTGCGGTCGGTCAGGCGCGCCGTGCATGGCTCACGCGGAACGACGTTGTCAATGCGTGGCCGCTCGAAGATGTCCGCGCCTTCGTGCGGCGGAAGCGCGCACGGCAGTGATCGAAACACGCTGGTTAACCGCGAGCGACGGTGTTACGGTCGGCGCGCGCAGCAGCGGCGATCGGGGGCCGGGGCTGATTTTCGTTCACGGTGTGGGCTCGACCGCCGCGATTTGGGACGATCAATTAACGGCCTTTTCACCGCGGTATCGCTGTTTCGCCATCGAGTTGCGCGGCAACGGCGCAGCGGCGAAGGATCCGGATCCCGCATCGATCACCCGTGCCGGGTTCGTGCAAGACGTTCTCACTGTCGCCGATGATGCGGACCTTGAATGTTTCCATTTCGTCGGATGCAGTCTGGGCGGCGTTGTCGGCTTTGAGCTCTGGCGGCGAGCCAAAGAACGGGTCGCCTCGTTGACGTTCGTTGACAGTTTCGCCGTCTACCCGAACGCGGAACAGACGGCGCAGTCAATAATCGACGCGGCAACGGCTGCCGGCAACTTACGCGACTTTGCGAAGGCGCGCGCGGCTCGCGTGTTGGCGCCGAACGCGCCCGAGAAGCGCTACACCGAAACGATCGAGCAGTACGCTTGCAAATCGATTCCCAGCTACGTCGCGTCAACAAGAGCGACGTGGGGCGGCGATTACCGAAAGGATTTGCCGACGATCACGGTCCCGACGCTCGTCATCTGCGGCGAGCTCGATCCGATCGCGCCGCTCGCCTTATCGAAGGAGATTGCCGACGGCATACCCGGCGCAAAATTGGCCGTCGTTCCAGGCGCCAATCACGTCTGCAACGCCGATGCTCCGGAGCGCTTTAATGCGCTGCTCGATCCCTTCTTAAACGATGCGCTCCGCGCCGCAGTAAACGTTAAATCGCCGGCCACGTAAGAATCCGACCAGCGTCACGTTGAACGCCTGAGCGGCCTCAATTGCGAGGCT
Organism: Vulcanimicrobiota bacterium; assembly: GCA_963723515.1. Classification (GTDB taxonomy): domain Bacteria; phylum Vulcanimicrobiota; class Vulcanimicrobiia; order Vulcanimicrobiales; family Vulcanimicrobiaceae; genus JAFARW01. Next base: position 508,807 of record CAVRQT010000002.1, on the reverse strand, counting down.
GCTCGGCGCCGAAACGGCACAGACGATCGGAATCGAAGCCACCGCCGCTTTCTGCACGATCTCGAAGCTCAAGCGACCACTGACAAGTAAGATGCGATCGTTGTACGGTAGCCGATCGTTTAAAAGCCCCCAACCGGCGAGCTTGTCTATCGCGTTGTGGCGTCCGACGTCTTCCCGAACCGCTTGTATTTTGCCGGACATATCGAACAGCGCACTTGCGTGCAGCCCGCCGGTGAATGCGAAAACGCGCTGCTCTTCTTGCAGTCGTTCGGGTAAGGCGATCAGCGTATCGGCGGCAACGGTCGCAGCACTGTCGATACGCTCCACACGCATCTGCAGACTCTCGAGTTGCGCCTTCCCGCAAATGCCGCACGAGCTTCCGATCGCAAAGTGCCGCTCCAGACGCTTGAGGTCGAAAGCGGCGTCGCGGTGCAGTTCAACGGTAACGATGTTGTAGCGCTGCTCAATATCAATCGTGTCGTCAAGGCAGTAGGAGAGCGAAACGATATCACCGCGCGAGCGGATCAGTCCTTCGCTAAATAAGAAGCCGGCCGCCAATTCAAAATCGTTTCCCGGCGTGCGCATCGTCACCGCAACGTCATGGGTCGTCCCGGCCGCTGCCACACGAATCTGGAGCGGCTCCTCTTTGGCGACTTCGTCGAAACGCGGCTCCGCGCGGCCGTCGCTGAAGCTGGTAATCTGCACGGCGTCCGCACCCCCGCGAATCGACGATTCAGGCATCCGCAGAAACCCGCGGCGCGATGTGCGTGAAGCGGGCCAGGGAGCGACGACCTTCACCTTGTAACTGCGCGTCGTGAAGCGCATCGCATTTCTGCTCGCGGCGCTTGCGGTTAGCGCCGGCATCCTTTTCGCCCGTGAGGCGCGCGCGGTCTCCCCGCCGTTGACGGAAGCTGCTCGAGATCAATTGCTCGCCCATCGCATCAACCACGTCTTCATCATCTACGAAGAGAACCGTTCTTTCGATAACGAGTTCGGGACATTTCCCGGCGCGAACGGCGTCTGGTCGGATGCTGCACGCACGCATGGCTTCTATCAGCAGGCCACGCCGAACGGCCCCGTCATCACGCCATTCAAGCTGACCGATCCCAACGTCTACTATGAAAACAACGCGCGCGCCGTCTTAAACGCCGGAATCAACGGCGGAAAGATGGACAACTTCGTTGCCGCGCAAGCCGGCGCACTGAAGCAGGGCACGGATGCGCAGCGGGCTTCCGTGGGCGCTGAAGCGATGTACCACCTCGACTGCGACACGATTCCATTCACATGGGCGTACGCGAAACGATTTGTCCTTTTCGACAATTTCTTTCAAGCGCTGCGCAGCCCATCGACGCCGAGCAACGTCGAAATCATTGCGGCGCAGAACGGCTTGACGCAGTATGCGCGTCATCCGAATTTGCTTCCGGCGCAAGTCAATCTGCCTGGGGATCCGATCTTCGTCGATCTCGATCCGCAGTTCGGGCCGTATGAAGGTCAGCCCAAGCAAATGCAGATCGACCAGACGTATGCAACGATCCTGTTGATGCTGCAGCGGCGAACCACCAACGCCGTCGTCAACGATACGATGGACATTGGCCGCGACAAAGCTGCTATCGCGAGATTTGGGCCGACTGCTATTCCGTGGCGCTGGTACGAAGAAGGCTATGCCGCGCCTCATACCGGTTTGATCGCGCACCATGTCGCGCCGCAATACTTCGGATATGTCGTAAAGAACGGCATCATGCGAGACCAGATGCGCGACCTTTCCGCGTTCTATTCAGACTTAGCGAATGGCGCGTTACCCGCGCGCGGGCTGTTCTATCTCAAAGGCGGCTCGCATAACGCGCTCGGCTTGCATCCTGCAAACAAAGATCCGGCGGTGCAGCGGACGTTCGACGGTGACGACGACCATCCGGGATACACGGACCAACAGATTTCCGAAGCGTTTGTCGCGTCGCTTGTGAGCGCGATCGCGACGTCGCGCTACTGGAATGATTCCGCGATCGTGATCACATGGGACGACTCAGGCGGCTATTGGGATCACGTTCCACCCAAGGACTTCGAACGTTGTCCCGATGGCCTTCCTTGCGGCGACGGTGAGCGTGTTCCGGCGATCGTGATCTCGCCGTTTGCAAAATCCGGCGCCATCGTCGGTGCGTACAGCGATCAGGATTCGGTGTTGAAATTCGCGGAGACGATCTTCAAGTTACCCGCGCTTGCCTCGTTGCCCGATGAGAAGCCCTATCTGCCGCTGGGACCACGCGACGGAAATGCGATGCTTTCAAATCTCTCAGGCGCGTTCGACGACGATCGCCTGGCCGGAACGAAGGCGCCGATTCCCGCAGGCGATGCGACCTTCGATCAGCAGGCGATTCTGACGATTCCACCGCGTTTGACCTGCGGCGATATCGGCGTCGTTCCCGCAACGCCGCCGCCGGGCATTAGCGATGCGCCGCCGGCGTGGTTCAATCCGCGTCCATTTCAAAGCACGGCGAGCAAAATGCGCAGCGTCACCGAAGACCCGGCGCAAGATTAATTCACTCTTTCGAAGACGCTGACGGTCAGCGTTGCGAGTAAGATAACCACCAGCGCCAGGCCCGCATATGGGAGCCGCGCATGCTCTAAGAGGTAAGCTGCCAAAACGGCGAGCGCCAATCCCACCGGCGTGACAAACGAGTTGCCGGCAATGAATTCGTATGCGGCTTTCATACGGTAGCCGGGCGTGCGAGTCGCAGCAACGCGACGAGCGTAAGGCTCGCCAAGATGTAGATCGCGATGATCAAGAGCAGCGTCACGTCGCCGAAGGGCCACACGATGCGCAGGCCCTCTCCCGTCCAATATGTGCCGAACGAAACGAGCATGATGCCGACGACGAACTTCATTGTATTTTCCGGAACGCGCGAAAACGGGCGACGCAAAACAAAAGCGACCGCAATCACGACAAGCGCCGCCGCCGCTGCACCGATCGACGCCCACGTGAAGCCGCCGCCTGCGGCCGCACCGAGCGTGATCACGATAATTGCGATCTCCAAGCCTTCGATGAAGACGCCGTTGAACGAGGTTGCGAACCCGAGGCGGCGTTGGCTCACATCGGTGAGCGCTTTGACTTTGCGTTCGTAAATTGCGCTCTCGTCGTGCAGCGCTTTGCGCCCGCAGGCCCGCCAAATCGCTTTGCGCAGCCATGTGAACCCGAAAAGCACCAGAAATAGCCCAATGACCAGCTGCAACGCGGCAAGCGGCACGAAATGCACGAGCGCGGGACCGGCGATGGCGATGATCGCAGCGAGAGCAACGCACGCCCACGCGGCACCTCGCAGCGCCGCGCTCCAGCCCTGCGTATAACCGACAGCCAAGACGATCGTTACCGCCTCGACTGCCTCGACAGTAGACGCGACGAAGGCCGTACCGGCTAAGAAAAGTGGATGCACGACGCGGCCCTTCGACAGGCTCAGGGTGACAGCCTCAGTGGCGAAGTCGCTTCATGAAGAAGGCGCAGGCGGTTTCCAGCGCTTCATAAAAGCGCTCGTGGGTGAAGCTCTCGGAGACGATCGTCTACGCGCAAGGCAGATTCTGCACGTATGCTGAGGCGCACGTCGGTCTGTTGACGCATGGCTTGCAGTATGGGACCGGATGCTTCGAAGGGATTCGCGGCTACTGGGACGGCCAAGAGCGAGAAATCTACCTCGTTCAACTCAAAGAGCACTTCGAACGGCTCGAAACGTCGGCGAAAATTCTGACGATGCGCTTGCCGCATTCCGTTCCCGAGTTGTGCGAGATCGCGGTCGAACTTTGCCGGCGCAACAACTTCGAGATGGACGTCTACCTCCGGCCGTTCATGTACAAGTCGGAGGAAGATATCGGCGTGCGTCTGCACGACGTCCCCGAGCAGCTGGCGATCGTTCCCGTGCCGTTCACGCGCTATCTTGACGGCTCATCGGGATTACGAACCTGCGTGAGTTCCTGGCGGCGCGTCGATGACGCCTGCGCGCCGCCGCGCGCAAAGATTACGGGACTCTACGTCAACTCCGCGCTCGCAAAGAGCGAAGCGCATCAGAACGGCTTCGATGAAGCGATCATGCTCTCGGCCGACGGTCATGTCTCCGAAGGCTCGGCGGAAAACATCTTCCTCGTCCGGCACGGCGTGCTCTACACGCCGGATCCCTCGCAGAACATCCTCGAAGGCTGCACGCGACGGTCGGTGCTGCACATTGCACGGGAGCAGTTCGATATCCCGATCGTCGAGCGCGCGATCGATCGCGGTGAGCTCTATGCGGCGCAAGAGATTTTCTTCACGGGAACTGCGGTCGGTATCGTGCATGTCGCTTCCGTCGACCATCGCATCGTCGGCGACGGCAGCATCGGTCCGATCACGCGGAAGATTGAGGAATATTACGGGCGTATCGTGCGCGGTGCCGAACCGCGCTACCGCCAGTGGCTCACGATGGTGTACGGCGCTCGGCGTGCGCCGGTGGTCGCCTAGCTTGGGGGCCCGCCCGCGTTAGTTTGGGCGGGGGCGGCGGAATCCGCTTCCGACGCATCGTGTCGGAAGCGAGATGGAGCGCCAAGCGCTGCGTGTCAGTGCAGCGCTATTTGAAGGGCGTTGGGACGGGTTGCGGCTCGTCGGACGACGGCAAGGTTGAATCATTCGGCGTCATGTTCGCGTCCGTGTTCGTTGAGGAGCCCGTGTCGTCCAAGCTGTCGGTATTGTTTTGCCGCCACAGGGCCAGGCGTTCCAAGTCCCGATACGCCAGGCTCGAAACGCTGCGGATGAATCGGCGTCCGGCGGTCAGCGAGGGCAGATCGGTCGTCATGACTGCGATCACGTAAATTCCCGGGTCGCCATAGACGATTCCGACGTCGTTGAGCGTATCGTCGAGGGTTCCGGTCTTATGCGCGATCTGCAGTCCGCTCGGCAACGGCTCCGGAATCAGCGTGTTGTGGCGCTGCCCCTCGAGAATCGCGATCATTTCGCGCGACGACCATTCGTCGATCAATTCGTACTTCGCCATGTCGGTGAGCAGCCGCACCATGTCGCGCGGCGAGCTGCGCAAGGCATATCGAATGCCGCTCCCATTCGTTCGGATGTAGTCGCGCAAATACGTTTGCAGCAGGCCGAGGCCGGACATCGTGTGGTTGACATTCGGGCGGCCGACGAGGCGCAGCAGCATGTTGCTGGCGGTGTTGTCGCTGACGTCGATCATCGCGCGCAACAGGGCAAGTACCGCATACTGCGTTCCCGGACGAGCGTCGCACAGCGATCCGGATCCCCAGTCTTTGTCCGCATAGTGGAGCGTGACGCGCGTATTCAAATCAAAATTGCCGGCGGCCAATTGACGAAAGACTTCCACCATCACCGGAATCTTGATCGTTGAAGCCGCCGGCATGCTTGCCGTCGGATTGATTGCGGAACCGAGTCCCGTTTGCAGATCCTCGATCTCCATCGCGACGTGACCGGGCGCACGGGAAGAGATTGTTGCGAGTTGCGCGCGCAGATCAGCGAGCGGCCCTGGCACGATCGTCGCGCTCGCCATCGCCGGCGCAAATACAAAGCACACTGCGGCCGTCACCGTAACGATTGGTCGCATGTCGTTGCATGAGGACATACTGCCGCCGCGCGGCCAGCCCTTTAAAAAGTTAAAGATCGCACTTCGCGCGATCCTTGGACCCCAATTATGCTTGAGGCGTCGGTCCGGGAATCGGTGGAATCGTCGGTGATTCCGGTTCGTCGGGAAGCGGCTGTTCGGGACCAGGCGGCGCCGTCGGGCCGCCCGGCTGGGGCATTTCCGCTCGGGATGCTCTCGATTTCATAGCGGGAAGATACCCGCATGCCCAACCGGCCAAAAGTCTACAGCTGGTTCACGGAAGCACACGTCACCTATTGGCTCAAGGTGCTGCTGCTGTTCGTTCTGGGCTTCTACATCTTCGCCGGTGTACTGGCGTTTCTCGCGCGCATCCAATCGATCGCCATCGTCATAATCGCGTCGATCTTCTTTGCCTACATCATCTATCCGCTCGTTCGCTACTTGAATCGGCGGCTGCCGCTGGCCTTAGCGGTCTTGATCGTCTATGCCGGCTTGATTCTCGTCATCGGCTTGATCTTGGCGTTCATCGTGCCCGCGCTCGGCTACGACGTCAATCAGCTGATCCAAAACTATCCGCGCGCTGTCGCGTTCTACCAAGCCGAGATCACCGAATCCTCACACGCCGTTCTTTAGCCGTCTGCCCGATTGGATGCGCCACGCGCTCGCAAATCTTCCCGGAAGCACGGCGTATTGGATGCGCACGCACGGCTACGACGCGATGCGCAGCGCGCTCACCGTGATCACGAGCGCCGTCACGGTGTTCGCGGCCTTCGTGATCGTTCCGGTCCTTGCCGCATACTTGCTGCTCGATTCCGAAAACATCAAACGCTACTTCGTCGCCCTGATTCCTCAGCGTCAGCGCGACGCGAGCCTGCAAATTCTTTCCGAGCTCGAGATGGTGATCGGCGGATTCATCCGCGGACAGATCCTCGTCGGCGCCTCCGTCGGATTTCTCATCACGATTATGCTGATCGTCATGCACGTCCAGTACGCCGTGCTGATCGGCGTCGCCGCCGCCATACTCGACATCATTCCATACGTCGGCGCCGTTGCGACGTTTATTCCGGCGGTCGGCATCGCACTCTTCACCCACGGGCCGGCAAACGCGCTGATCGTCGGCGTGCTTTTCATTCTGATCTTCGAGATGGAAGGCCATTTGATCGCGCCCAACATCGTCAGCCGCACGGTTGCGCTTTCACCGTTGGCGGTGCTGCTTGCGTTGTTGATCGGCGGCGAGCTGATGGGAATCGTCGGCATGTTCTTGGCGGTGCCCGCCGCAGGCATGTTGCGCGTTTTGACCTTTCACGTGATTCCACCCAAGGCAAGCGTTGCGGAAGCGCAACCTGCGCTGACGGAAGCACCGCGCGATGAAACGGTTGGACACCCGCAAACCGTAGGCGAAAAACGAAAGTGAAGCGAACGGTTTTGCAGTGAGCGCAACGGAGCTGCATCGGACGATCGATCGCGTTGACATTATCGGCGTTCCGATGGACTTGGGTGCAAGCCGCCGCGGCGTTGACATGGGGCCGTCGGCCGTGCGCTATGCGCAATTGCGCGAGAAACTACGCAAATTGGGCATCGAGCGCGTTGAAGATCACGGGAATTTGCACGTGCCGGATCGCGAATCCGCGAACGAACATGCGCGCGACGCGAAATATTTTCCGGTCATCGAATCGGTGTGCACGAAGCTCGCGGAGAAAGTTGCGGCGATCGTTCGCGAAGGCGGTTTTCCGGTTATCCTTGGCGGCGACCACTCGATCGCGATGGGCACGCTCAAAGGCTTACGCGATGCGCGCGGACGCGCCGCGGGTTGGTCTGGATCGACGCGCACAGCGATATCAACACGCCGCAAACGTCGATCTCCGGAAACGTTCACGGCATGCCGCTATGGTTCGCGCTCAAGCACGGCTATGCGGAAGGCGAACGGACCGTCCAGATTGGGTTGCGGGACGTCGACCGCGGAGAGAAGCAGATCTTGCGGGAGGCGGGCGTGACCGCCTTTTCGATGAGCGACATCGATAAGCAAGGCATGACGGCGGTGATGGAACGCACGATCGAGATCACCGGCGCCGGCGAAAGATCGGTGCATGTTTCCTTTGATATGGACGGCATCGATCCGAGCGAAGCCCCTGGCACCGGAACGCCGGTGAAAGGCGGACTCAGTTACCGCGAAGCGCACCTTGCGATGGAGATCTTGGCAGAATCCGGGGTGCTTGGCTCGATTGAAATGGTTGAAATCAATCCGATCTTGGATCAGCGCAATCAAACCGCGATACTGGCCGTCGGCTTGATCCTCTCAGGGTTGGGAAAATCGATCTTGTAAGCGCCGCCTACGTTCGCGTATATCGATTGTGGCGAGCGGGCGCAATGCGCTCGCTCGCAGCATTTATCGATCGCGTCGACCCCGATGTGCTCGCGCTCTGTGAGATCGACGCCGGCGATGCGCTCGCGCTTGCAACGCGCTTTGCACGTCAGTGGGCTTATCGGGGATCGCAGGCGCTCATTTGGAAGCCTCGCCTGCAGCAGATGCGCGTGCGCGGCGCCTACTTGCCGCGAGCGCCGCTTCGTCCGCTGGAGCGTCGTGGCTTGCTGCGTGTCTCAATTCGGCTGAACGATGAAGCGCTCGAGTTGATCGCGACGCAAGTGGCGCCCCAGCGCGAGCAGCGCGTGCGCGAATTGCGTCATCTGCGCAGCTCGCTGCGGCGCATCGGTTCACGGTGCTTGCTGCTGGCTGTCTTACCGGATGCGAAGATCGGCGTGAGCGATCTCGGTTTTCAAAAACTCGTCAGCGGCTTAGACCATGAGGCTATCTTCGCTCGTAATCTCGGCGTAGCGGATGCAAGCTACGACGGCGAGGACCACCGCGGAATCGGTCGCCCTCTCTTGGCGGGGCTGCGACTCACTCCGACAGTTTGATCGTTGCCTTTCCTTCGCACGCGATTCCGCCGCCGCAGAGCGCCGGATCCCAGTTCGCATCGGCGAGCAACGAGCGGATTTGATTTTCGATCGCCGGCGTCACCGGCGGATGAAATTCGATCTGCTTGGTTCGTCCATCGTCACCGACCGTGACGATCAGCGTCACGTTGAGCTTGAAGCGGCGCACCAGCTGATCCATGATCGGTTTTTCGAGCGCGGGATCTTGCACTTCACCGAACATGCCGATGCCGCTGCGCGCGCCGCTGCCTCGCGCATTCGGAACTTCTCGATGTTGTTGCGCCGGCGCCGGGGCAGCCGATGGCGCGGCGACGGCCGGAGCGGCGGTTTTCGTGATGGCAACGGGCGCGGGTGTTGCTGGAAGCGGCGAAGCGTTTGGAACGCCAACTGTGAAGATTCGCCTTTGCGCAATGGCGCCGGGCGTCGGCTTCGCGATCGCGTGACGGCGCGGTTTGAGTGCAGGCGCTTTATGCACCGGTGCGGCGGCGTGCGGCTTCACGATTTTCGGCAGAACAACGCGCTTTGCAATGACGGCCGCGGTCGAATGCGGCGTCGAGGGACGCGATTGTAAGGCGACGCGTTGAATGCGCTGGTAGGAAATCGTCGTCACCGTCTCGGTTGTTGGGTGCCGGTGGCGTCACGAACGCAGGAAAGAGCAGTGCGGCAATCGCGTGCAACGCCAGTGAGATATAGAGCGCGATCGCGAAAGCGCGCGTTCTCCTTCCAACGCCGCCTCAGCACGAGCCACAACATCGGACTCTCCTTCGTTGGCTCAACGCGGGTTGCTAGCGACTCGCATAGATGGCCGCCGCGATCGCCGCACCGCCCGCCGTGCAGAGAAAATTCACGCCGTCGTTGGTGATCCAAGCGACGCCGCGAACCAGCGTCGTGTCGGCGCCGCAATGATGCGGATCGGATTCGCAGAGCGCATTGCAACCGCGACAGAAACGCAATGCTTGCACGCTTGCGCCGAGCAGCGAGTCGATCAGCGCGCCACCGAAGCCGCCGGCGACGACGGCAAGAAACGCCGGCGAAGCATGAATCCCCCACGCAACGGCGGCGAGGATAAGCGCGCCCGCTACTTCAGCCAGCGAACCGAGAAGTGAAACGCCGCCCGAGATACCGGGCGCGATTGGCTTTCCGCGTGAGAATCGAACGCGGCTGCTTCTCTTGCAACGTGCCGACTTCGGTTCCCCACGTGTCCGATGTCGCGGCGGCGACCGCGCCGACGAACGCAACTTGCCACAACGGATTGCCGGTCATTGCGGCGAGCGCGCATACCGCAGCGATTCCGCCGTTGGCGAGAACCTGTGCGCCGTCACGTGCGCCGCTCTTGCCGATTCGCAGCAGCGAACGTTTTGCGGCGCTGCCTCTCCCGAGTTGCGAGAGCACGGAGGAGCTGACAAAGAAGACGAGCAGCACGACGGCGTTACGCCATCCGCCGCTGCCGAAGATGGCTGTTCCAACGAGCGCGGCAGCGATCGCTCCGCTCGACGTCAGCACACGCGCGCGATAGGCAACGATAGCGATGATCGCCGCGAGCAGCGCGCCGAAATCGAAGTTGGTTAACGGGGCGAGGGTGAGGCGGTCGATTGCAGCGCACCTTCGAGCGCCGTCAGGAGGCCGGCGACGGTGTACTCTTCCGCGACGACGCCAACGTGCAGGCCGGCGCTGCGCGCTGCATCAGCGGTGACCGGACCGATGCACGCAACGACTTTATTGTTCGTCGCCTTTACGGCTGCACCGCGCAAATTGCGCAAGAATCCGGAGACGGTGCTTGCGCTCGTAAACGTCACGATGTCCGATTCTTTCAGTTTCGCTTTGAGATCCGGATCGTTGCGAACGGACGTTTTATAGGCGGCAATGTTGCGCACGGTGCGCCCGGCCTCATGCAGCATCTTCGCGAGCACATCGCGCGTTTCTTGAGCGCGATAGAGCAGAATTCGATCTTCGGGCCGCGTTGCGGCGATCAATTCGCGCGCGATCTCTTCGCTGATGAAGCGCTTTGGAATGAGGTCGGCGCGCACGCCGAAGCCCGCAAGCGTCTCAGCCGTCTGCGGACCGATGGCGGCAATCTTCGTGCCGCCGAGTGCTCGGGCATCGCGTCCGAGCGCAGCTAGCGTTTCGAAGAATCGGCGAACCCCGTTCTGCGAGGTGAAGACGAGCCATTGATGATCTGCCGCGCCTGCAACGGCGTCTCGCGCACTATCGGGATCGTCCGGAGCGCCGATTTCGATCATCGGCGCGAAGATCGGCTGCGCGCCGCGTTCGTAGAGTTCGCCGGCAAAGCGGTCCGTCAGATCGACGGGGCGCGTAATCAACACGCGCCTTCCGAAGAGCGGCGAGCGATCGAACCACGCAATGCGATCGCGCAACTTCACGACGTCGCCGACGACAACTACAGCGGGCGGCGTGAGGCGCGCCCTTCGCACGTCGCTCAGAATCGTCGCGAGCGTTCCGCGCGCCGTCTTTTGCGACGGCAACGTGCCGTCCGCAATAACGGCGATTGGCGTGCGATCTTTCATGCCGCTGCGCCGCAGCTCGCCGACGATTGTTTCAAGATTTGCGAGCCCCATCATGACCACCAGCGTGCTCTTTGCATCGGCGAAACGCGCCCAATCGACCGTCGCTAATTTCTTGCGCGGATCTTCGTGCCCCGTAACGACCGCGAAGGACGCGTTATGCGCGCGATGGGTCAGTGGGATGCCGGCGTAGGCTGGGGCCGCAACCGCGGAAGTCACGCCGGGGACGACTTCGAACGCAATCCCGGCCGCTGCCAGCGCCTCAGCTTCTTCGCCGCCGCGGCCGAAAACGAACGGATCGCCGCCTTTGAGCCGAACGACTGTTGCGCCGCTGCGCGCCTTCTCGATCAAGAGCGTGTTGATCTCCGATTGTGGGAGCGCGTGACGTTCGGCTTCTTTGCCGGCATAGATTCGTTCGCTCGTTGCACCTGCTAGTTCAACGATTGGCGGCGATGCAAGGTGATCGTAGAGAATGACGTCCGCGGAGCGAATGAGGCGCGCGGCCTTCAACGTCAACAAGCCGGGATCGCCCGGCCCCGCGCCGACGAGATAGACTTTTCCTACTTGCGCTGCTCCTCGCCGCCTGAAACGGGCTGCAGATCGAAGAGTTCATGGAGCAGCCGCTCGTGCAAGCGGGTTTGCTCCGCATCTTCCGCCGCGCCCTCACGGATGCGCGTGATAACGGTGTGCAGCAATTTTGAGATGATCGAAAGCGAGCTGCCCGTGATCAGCATGCGCTCGCGTTCGCTCAACTCCGGACAACGCGCAAAAAGCCGTTCGATCTCCGTTTGCCGAGCGCCTCAGCTTTTTGCGTTAACGACGCGATGACCGGAATCGTGCTCCGCGTGCGGTACCAATCGCTGAAGCGCTTGACGTATTCAGCGATGATTTCCTCGACCTGCGGGATCGCTTCGCGCCGCACTTGCAGCGTCGTATCGACAGTATTCTTGAGTGCGTCGATGTCCACGAGCGAAACGTTCGGAAGCTGCTCGATCAGCGGATCCGCGTCTCTGGGCACCGCGATATCGACGACGAAGAGCGGACGCTCGGGACGCTGCTCCATCGCCGCGGCAACATTGCGTGTCGTTAAGATGAAATGGGATGCGCCCGTTGAGGTGATCACGACGTCGGCGCGTGCAAGCGCACTGCCGAGCGATGCAAGATCGACCGCTTCGCCTTGTGCTTCTTCGATGAGCTGTCGGGCTCGCTCCGGCGTGCGATTGACGATGTACAGCGCCGATATATTGTGCGCACGCAATCGCTTGCTGGCCGTGCGGCCCATCTTTCCGGCACCCACGATGGCAATCGATTTGCCTTCGAGCGTGCCAAGATGTTGCCGCGCGGTCTCGATTGCGGCGGATGCGATGCTGACCGAATCCTTGCCGATCGCGGTCTGCGAACGCGCCGCTTTGCCGGCATGGATCGCATCTTTGAAAAGCCGGTGCAGCGTCTTGCCGACCGATCGCGCGGCTTGCGCCTGAACGTACGCGTCCTTGACTTGACCGAGGATCTCCGCCTCACCGATCAGCATCGAATCGAGTCCCGTGCTCACGCGAAAGAGATGCTCGATCGCGTCCCGACCCAGCAGCGTGTAGAGATACGATTCCAAGTCTTCGATTTCGCCGTGGCGGAAATTCTGTAAGAACGACTTGAGTTGCTCGACGCCCGCTTCGTAGTCGTCCAGCTCGGCGTAAATTTCCAGGCGTCCGCACGTTGAAAGCATCGCAGCTTCATGCACGGCTTCGTAATCGCGAAGCGCGGTCAGCGCTTCGGCCATTCGCTCAGGCGCGAATGCGTGACGTTCGCGCACATCAACGGGCGCGGTTCGATGCGATAGCCCTAAGGCAACGAGCGGCATCTAGCGTCCCGACCGTGCGAGCGGCACGAACATGTCACCCTGGACTTGCCCAAGGGTTTCGAGCGCATCGTTTGCCGCTGCAATCGTGTGGTCGATCTCGGCAGCAGTATGCGCGGTGGAAAGAAAGCACGTTTCAAACTGTGAGGGCGGCAACAGTATGCCGCGCTCCAGCATCGCATGGAAGTATTTCGCAAAGAGCGCCGCGTCCGAACGGCGTGCGTCATCGAGATCGTTCACCGGCGTGTCGGTAAAATACGTGCAGAACATCGAGCCGCGATGAACGATCTGATGGCTGATCGCATGCGTCGTAAAAACGTGCTCGAGTCCATCGCAGATGGTGCCCGTTGACCTTTCCAACCGTTCGTAGACGCCGGGCTCGCGCAGCATGCGCAGCGCAGCGACGCCGGCGGCCATCGCAACCGGATTGCCGGAAAGCGTTCCGGCGGCATACACAGGGCCGTCAGGAGCGACGGTCGCCATGACGTCGGCGCGGCCACCATAAGCGCCGGCCGCTAAGCCGCCGCCGATCACCTTGCCGAGCGTGGTCAGATCCGGAGCAATCCCTTCTGCGCCCTGAGCGCCTGCGGGACCGGCCCGAAAACCGCTCATCACTTCATCGAAAATCAGCAAAGCATCGGCGCGCCGGCTGATATCGCGCAAGGCCTGGAGATAGCCCGGTTTCGGCAACACGAGTCCCATGTTTCCCGCATACGGCTCCACGATAATCGCAGCGATATCGTCTGCGTGACGGCTGAATAAGCTTTGAACCGCCTCCGCGTCGTTGTACGGAAGCACGCGCACATCGCCCGCAGTTGCGTCGGTGACCCCGGGCGAGTTCGGAACGCCGTTCGTCAGCGCGCCGCTCCCCGCTTCGATCAGAAATCCGTCCGCATGCCCGTGGTAGCATCCCGCAAACTTGACGATCAACCGGCGATTGGTAAAAGCGCGCGCTAAGCGCACGGCCGTCATCGTCGCTTCCGTTCCGCTCGATGTAAAACGGATGCGTTCGATCGACGGCATCATAGCGCAGATCAGCTCGGCGAGCTCGCTTTCGATTTCGGTCGGCGTACCGTAGCACGTTCCTCTTGCCGCGGCGAGTTGAATCGCGCGAACGATCGTTGGATGGGCGTGCCCGAAGATCAACGGTCCCCATCCGAGGATGTAGTCCACGTATTCGTGATCGTCGAGATCTCGGACGATCGCGCCCGTTGCTGACTTGACGAAGACCGGCGAGCCGCCGACCGCTTTGAAGGCCCGCACGGGCGAATTGACGCCGCCGGCAAGCACGCGTCGCGCACGCGCATAGGCGGAGAGCGAACGCTCGAGTTTCATGCGCCGATGGCGACCATCTTGGTTGCCCTGCGATATTCTTCTTCGGTGTTGATATTGAGCATCGCCATTGCCTCGCGTAACACGACACGACGTGCGCGAAGGCGCGCCAAGACATCTTTGACGCCGCTGTTTTCCACCTCTATAGACTGCGCCGCGCGAGTGAAAGCATGAACATCATAGAGCGCCAGCAGCGGTTGCAAACGATTGCGATCGATTGTCACGACGGCCTCATCGCCGTGTTGCCATTGGCCGCCAATTTCAGACAAGGTTGCAGGTTGGACAAACGGCATATCTGCAGCGACGACAAATGCGCGCGGCTCGCGAACGACGCCGAAAGCCGTCAGCAACGCCTGCAGCGGTCCTCGCTGCGGCGCGCGATCGTAGATGAATTCGGCGTCGATCTGCTCTTTGAGCGGTGCGCTCAGCTCGTGGCTCAACGAGATGTATGTCGGAAGACGATCCACGCAAGTTCCGGTAAATGCGAACGAGCATCGGCAGGTCGCCCAGCGGACGCTCGAGTTTGCCCGCACAGCGTGTCGCGGCGCCACCGGCCAAAATGACGAGCGCAACGTCATCCATGGCGCTCGGCATACTCCTGCGCGAAGTAGGTGACGATGACGTCGGCACCGGCGCGTTTGATCGAAGTTAAGACCTCATCGATCGCTCGCGGCAGATCGAGCCAGCCCTTTGCCGCGGCCGCATGAACCATCGCATACTCGCCGCTGACGTTGAAGGCTGCAATCGGGACATCGAATCGTTCTCTTGCCGCTCGAATAATGTCTAAGTACGGCAGCGCCGGTTTGATCATGACGATGTCGGCGCCTTCGCGAATGTCGAGCTCGATCTCGCGCATCGCCTCGCGGGCGTTGGCCGGATCCATTTGATAACTGCGGCGATCGCCGAACTGCGGCGCGCATGCCGCCGCTTCACGAAACGGACCGTAGAACGCCGACGCATATTTCGCGGCATACGAGAGAATCGCAATCTGCGTGAATTGCGCTTCGTCGAGCGCTCTGCGTATCGCGCCGACGCGACCGTCCATCATATCTGAGGGCGCGACGACATCGACGCCCGCTTGCGCGTATGTGAGCGCCGTTCGAATCAGCAGTTCTACGGTTCGATCGTTGTCGACTTCACCGCGTGCATCGAGCAGACCGCAGTGACCGTGGTCGGTGTATTCGCAGTTACAGAGATCGGCACAAACGGTCAGTTCGGGTACGGCGCCTTTGATCGCACGAATGGCGCGCTGAACGACGCCTTCTGAATTGTAATTGCTCGTGGCGAGCGCATCTTTGTGCTTTGGTAGTCCGAACAGCATCACCGCGCCGATGTTCAGCGCATGCAGGCGCCGAGCATACGCACTCGCTTGATCGATCGTCAACCGTGATATGCCCGGCATGCTGTCGATCGGTCCGGCCGCCGTCTCATCTTCAGCGACGAAGATGGGCTGAACGAGTTGCTCGATCGCAATCCGGTGCTCGCGTACGAGCGCGCGCCGTCCTTCGGAGGCGCGATTGCGACGCGGGCGGATCAATTGCAGAAAAACCGATTCACCAATCATGTCGCCCGCATCCCTCGCGAAAAGTATTGGCGTACGGCTTGGACGAGCGATTCCATCGACGGCTCATCGGCGACGACATCGGGCTCGACGCCGCGGACCCTGGCCGCATTGGCCGATTTCTCGCCCATCGCAGCGATCGCAGGCCGCATCGCGTCTACGCGCCAGGTTCGAAACATCTCCTCAACAGTATCCACCGCGCCGCTCGAAGGGAAAACGACCATGTCGACACTCTGTTCGGCGAGCGTTCGCAGGGCTTCTTCAGCGCCACGCACCTGCAGGACACGGGCGCCGGCTCGCTCGAGGGCCGGCGAGATGCGGCTGGCCCGTTCCTGTGTGCGCGGCAAGAGGATAAGCTTGCCGGCCAGCGGCAGCGCCATGTCGCCCTCCGCCGCGAGCAATTGCGCGGCTCCCGAAATCAGGAGCTGCCCCGCAAGACGTTCACCGAGGTCACTTGCATCTTCGACCTGGACAATCGGCGCAGAGATGCGGGCGGTCACAATCTGCGATCCATCATCCGAACAAACAGCGCCGTGCGCGACGAGCGTCTCGCCGTCGAAGCGCGCATGAATGCCGATCGGAGCGCTACATCCGCCGCCTAGCGCTGCCAAAGCGGTCCGCTCGCAGACGATTGCCAGTTCGTCGACGTGGTTGTTGAGCGTCTGCCGTATCGTTCTGTGTAAGTCGCTGTCGCCGTGCCGCATCTCGATTGCGAGCGCTCCCTGGCCAACGGCCGGAACGATCTCTTCCGGCTCGAACGCGACCGTCGTTGGCGCTGCTGCGTTGAGCCGTCGCAATCCGGCCATCGCCAAGACGAGCGCGTCAAATTGACCTTCGGCCAGCTTGCGCAAACGCGTGTCAACGTTGCCGCGACAATCGATGTAGTCGAGGTCTGAGCGCAAGGACATCAGCTGCGCGCGCCGGCGCGGACTCGACGTTCCGACGCGTGCCCCGGAAGGCAGATCGTAGAACGAGCCAAAGCGCTCGCTGCAGAACGCATCCCGCGGATCTTCGCGTGCCGAGATTGCGACGAGCTGCAGCTGCGAATCGAGCGTGCTTGGCAGATCTTTGCATGAATGCACGGCGTAGTCCGCGCGTCCGTCGAGCAGCGCAGCTTCGATTTCCTTGACGAAGAAATTTTCAGCGTTCATCGTGCTGAGCGGCCGATCCGGCGCAAGGTCGCCATGCGTTGCGATCGTGACGATGCGCGAGCGAATTCCGATTCTTTGAAGTTTCGCTGTAATCGAGCGCGTTTGCGCGAGCGCGAGCCGGCTCCCCCGCGACGCGCAGGTCACGGTCTGAGCAGACGCCGTTTCATCGTCAAGAGCGCTTGGGTCTTTCGCGCCTTCGATGTGCTCGCGCGCCTCGTCGGCGCTCATCGCCGCCAACACTTCTAAAGGAAGTTCTGCGGCGTCGTTTAGGATGCGGCGCCGTTCGTGCCCGCTTGCGATTTGCCGTGCATGCCGGCGCATGAGCATCAAGGTTTCGGCTGCGATCGGAGCGCGCGGATCGACTGCAGCCCCCAATTTGTCCAAGAGTCGCTTTGCAAATCTTGGCGAGGCGCCACCGGTGTCCACGGCGATCGTGATCGCTCCCTGGTGCGCCACGGCGGGAAGGGTGAAGTCACCGCGTTCGGGCTGCGACGCGTCGTTGCAGAAGATGCCCGCGCTCGCTGAGTCGGCCGATACTCGAGCGTTGGTCGCTTCGTCGTCCGTCGCGGCCACCGCGATGAAGGCTTCAGCGAGATCGCCGCGCTCGTATGGTCGCTCGATCAATCTCAGGCGAACGTTTTGCATCGCTGCGAGTTCGGCGCAAAACTCCGGCGCGACAAGGCGTACCTCTGCGCCGGCGTTTAATAGCGTCGCTGCTCTGCGTGCCGCAACCCGGCCGCCGCCGACGATGACCGCCAAGCGATCTGCGACGCGCAGATTGATTGAGAGCGCCTTCACGCGCTTTGCTTCTCAAGATGAGTCGGTTTGTACTTTCCGGAACTCACTTCGCGTTCATGCAGCCGCCAGCGCGTACCGCGTTCATTGGCGCGGCAATCGCAGCCGTCATGACGTTGCCCGGTTTGGGCATCGGCACACTTTGGGACAACAGCGAGACGGCCTACGGCGAGGTCGCGCGTGAGATTTTACGTTTTCACGATGCCGTCGTCATGCACTTGAACGGCTCGCCGTGGTTCGTGCAACCGCCGCTCTACTTCTGGATCGCAGCGGCATTCGTCAAACTTCTTGGGTTGAGCAGCTTTGCGCTGCGGCTGCCCTCCGCGCTGGCGACGATTGCAATGGGCGCCATGGTGGCCTACGCGGTCAGTCGCGCGGCCGGCACGCGCGCGGGACTCTATGCGACGGTGATTCTCTCGACGAGCTTGATGCAGGCCGTGGTCGGACGGCTTGCGATCATGGATGCGCTGCTCGATCTGGCGGTAGCATGCACGATTTTCTGGTGGTTCCGCGCGCTGCAAACCGGCGCCGGCGCATACCTTTATGCGGGTTCCGCAGCGGCCGCG
Source organism: Vulcanimicrobiota bacterium (assembly GCA_963723515.1). Classification (GTDB taxonomy): domain Bacteria; phylum Vulcanimicrobiota; class Vulcanimicrobiia; order Vulcanimicrobiales; family Vulcanimicrobiaceae; genus JAFARW01. Next base: position 490,512 of record CAVRQT010000002.1, on the reverse strand, counting down.
CTTGGTTTTTTAGCGAAAGGACCCGTTGCGCCCGTTATCGCGCTGATCGTCATTGCGGTCTTCTCCCTTTGGAACCGGCGAACAAGCGCGACGATCATGCCGTCGTGGCGCGCGATTGCCGCCGCTTGCGGGATCTTCGCGCTGATCGTTGCCCCCTGGTTTGTGGCGCTCTACTTGCGGACGGGCGCAACGTCGATCGGCCAATTGATCGGCCATTACACGATCGCCCGGTATACGAGCACGATCGAGAATCAGGCCGGACCGTTTTGGTACTACGTGCCGGTATTGATCCTCGGATTCTTTCCGTGGATCGCGTTTCTCCCCGCCGCCATAGGCTTCGCGGCGCCACAGTTACATCGCGGCGCGGATGAGGAGCCGTCGGCGCCGCTCATGCGGCTCTCAGTCGCGTGGATCGTGATGCCGTTCTTGTTCTTCAGTTTTGCAAAGACGAAGTTGCCGAACTACATTGCCCTCGAACTCCCACCCTTGGCCCTGATTGTTGCATTGTACTTCGATGCGGCCGTGCGCGGCCTTCGCCGTCGCTCGGCGTTGATCTCGAGTGCGATGATTCCACTGACGATCGTGCTGCTTGCGGTTGCGATTGCAATCTTTTTGCGAAATAACCGGCTCACCGGCGACATTCATGCGATCTCGGGTGATATGGTGATCGTTGCAGCGCTTGTCTTCGTCGGCTCGATCATCACTGGAGTGTTCTTCGTCTTTCGCAATGCCAATCAATTCGCGGCATATGCACTTGGCGTGACGGCGTGCGCATCGATATTGATGCTGGTCTTCTTGATTTTGCCGAAGGCCGAGGAGTTTAAGCCGGTTCCGCGTCTCGCCGCGGTCATTCAAGAGCATCGGCTGGCCGGAGACGTTGTGGCGATCGAAGGAGTGCCGGGCGGAAACGCGTTGCTCTTCTATACGCAGCCGCCCATCACGAGCCTCGGCGCCGCTAATCTTCCAAGTTCCGCGGCGCAAACGTCGCCGCGCATGGTAATTTGCTCCGCGCCGCGCGCCTTTGTCGTTGCCTCACGTCAGCGCGGAGCGAACGATCCGGCGTACGGAAGACACCAGCACGAAATCGTCGTCGATCATAACGACGCGCTGTTTATCTACGATGGTCCACCGTGCAGAAAATCAAAGAAATTGCAAGCAATTTCGTTATGAAATAATAAGAAGCGGTAGCGTGATGTTATAGGATTCGAAGCGCGCGGGTAATATTCACGCTATGAAGGATACATTCAATCGAGCGGCCGATGCGGTCGAAGACACTGTCAAGAATGTCCGCGACACCGTGAACGAAGCGTCGCATCGCTCCGAAGGCGACGCGGAACGAGAGAAACGGCGAGTCGCGGGCGACGTGATGACACCCGGCGAGAAGGCAGAGTCCTTAGTGAACGAAGGAAAGAATCGCGCGCAGGCGGAGTGGGACAAGACCAAGCGCGACGTCCGTCGCGACACGTAAGTGGGCTAATCTAACGGCGGATCTATTTCGCGATCTTTGAGACGTCGGCGGTGGTCACCGCCGGCGCTTTATTTCCCCATGAATTGCGAATGTAGGTGATCACATTCGCGATGTCGCTGTTGGAAAGATTTCCTTTCCAGGCCGGCATCTGGCCGTTGTAGTTGCTGCCCTTGACACTGATTTGGCCGTGCAAGCCATTGACGACGATTTGAATGACCTTCGTTCCCGCGCCGGTCACGACCGGATTGCCGGCCAGCGGCGGAAATGCGCCCGGGACGCCGGCTCCCGCAGCACCGTGACATGACGAGCAGTTGGCGCTGAAGACTTTTTGCCCGGCATTTCCCGGTGCCGAACTGACGCTCGTCGTCTTATTGGCAACCGCTGCCGCCGGCGCAGCTGCCGGCACGGGGTTTTGTGCTGCCGCCGCTTGTTTGGCTTGAATCGAAACTTGGCTGTAGAGCGGACAGTACGACGACGATCGCCACCACGAGCGTCGTCGCCCAAAGGATCGGCACGCGCGAACCAAACGTTCGCAGCGTGCTGCGATCGAGCCACGGAAGCAAGAGCAGCACGATCACAACGACCGTTGGGATGATGATCGTACCGACGAGTTCCAAGCTCGGCGGCATGATGTTCAACAAGCCGAAGAGCGCCAAGAAATACCAGGCGGGATAGGGCACGAACGTGATGTTCGTCGGATCGGCTTTTTGATCTAAGAACGGCGGCGCGAAGATCGCTAAGAACAGGATGACGATGAAGACGAAAAACGAGATCACCGTATCCATGAACATTTGATCGGGCCAAAACCGTCCGGGACGAAGCGGGCGCGGATCTTCCACCGGCGGACCGGCCGGCCCGTTGTGGCGGAAGATGAAGAGATGCGCGCCGACGAGCGCCACGAGCGCCGCCGGCATCAGCCATACGTGAACGCCGAAGAATCGGTTGATCGTCAGCGTGCCCATGACGGGGCCGTCTTGCAGCAATCGCTGAATGAACGGACCGAGAATCGGGGCGGTGCCGGAGATGTTGATTGCGACCTGCGACGCAAAATAGGCGTTCATGTCCCACGGCAGCAAGTAGCCGGTCAATCCGAGGACGAGCGTCACGATGAAGAGCAAGACGCCGACAATCCACTGCAGTTCGCGCGGCGATTTGTAGGCGCCCCAAATCAGCGCTTGCAGCATGTGCAAGAAGACGAGCGCGATCATCGCCGAGGCGCCCCAATAATGGACGCTCAAAACGAAGTGTTGGAAGCCGTTGTTGTAGATGGCTTTTGTTGATTCCCACGCCGTTGCGGCGGACGGCGCGTACCAAAACGTCAAGAAGATGCCCGTGACGATCTGCACGATCATCGCAAAGAGCGTCGCGGAGCCGAAGACATACCAGTAACTTGCGCCACCCGGAATGTCCTCGGTCAGGAAATCCTTGATCATCGTGACCATGCCGGTGCGCTGCTCGAGCCAAGTCAACATGCTGCCGCTCCTACCTTACACTGCGTATGAGACGACGATTCGATCGGGTGTGCTCTTGTCGTATCGAATCCACGTCACTTCTGCGGTGCCGCTGTGTTCGCGAAGCGGTAAGGGATCGAGCCCGCGAGGCGCCGGCCCCGCGATATGCGCGCCTTCGTAGGTGTATTGCGAGCCGTGACACGGGCAGAGAAATTTGTTGACGCCTTGATCCCAATTGAAGCGGCATCCAAGATGCGGGCAGATCGGGCTGAAGATCACAAACCCCATCGTGACGACCGGATACGGCACTTCGGCTTTTGGACTCGAAAAGAGATCGGGCCGCGCCTTTCGCATCTTCTCTTCCGTTGATTTGATGCCCCAGACGAACTGATCGATCGTCGCTTTGGGCAGATATGCATCCTTATAGTCGAGACTGAAGCTCAATTTGACCGGCTGATTGGTCGACTGTTGCAGCTGCTTCCATTCGTTCGGACTCAAGGGCGACCACGTGCCTTGCCCTTCGCCGCCGTGCGGCAGCACCGAACCGATGATGGGAATGACCAGACCGAGCCCGATGATGCCACTGATCGTCAGCGTTGCGTTCGCCATGAACGTGCGGCGCGTGATTTCTTCATACGTCCCGGGATCGTCGTAGGCGCTTAAGATCTTTCTCTTCGCGGCCTGCGCCCGGGCGGCATCAACCGAATTCGACAAAGGCGATTTCTCCGAGAAGTTTACTAGGCCGATTCCTCTTTAATACGAAGATACGCCCGCCCTTTCGTAAAAATCATCGACAAAAGATGCATGCTACGATCTTTGCGCTGCTCGCGGCGGTCAATGTGACAAAAGACATCGCGTACGCCGTCGATGTGCCCGGCGACAAACATCGCTTGGATATCTACGCGCCTCTTGGAGTGCGAAGCGCGCCGGTGCTGCTCTTCATTCACGGCGGTGGATTCGTTCAGGGAGATCGGCGCGACTACAACGGTCTCGCGATGTCGATCGCATCGACCGGCATCGTCGTCGTCGTGCCGAGTTACCGGCTCTATCCGCAGATCGACGCACGGGGCGCGGCGTCCGACATTGCCGCGGCCGTTGCCTGGACGTCCAAACACGTCGCGTCCTATGGCGGAAACCCGCGCGCCCTCGTGCTGAGCGGGCATTCTTCCGGCGGTTATCTGGCGACACTCGTCGGGCTCGATCCCGAATTCTTGGCGGCGGATGGTGTTTCAACTTCGGTCATCCGCGGCATCGCCGGCTTTTCCGGAATCTACGATGTGCGCGAAATCGATCCAGAGGCGACTCCCGCGGACCGCACGTTGTTGCAACAATTTTTCGGCCCGAGCGCCGAGGCGCGGGCCGCCTTATCGCCGATCACATACGTGGCGAAGACGGCTCCGCCGACGGAATTATTCTGCGGTGGTATTTACGATGCGTCTGCGTGCGGACAGCGGGATCAACTTTTCGCCGCACTCGTCGGCGCCGGAGCGACCGTGCAAATGGATGCCGATGCATCGGCAACGCACACCGGCGTCGTCGCAAATCTTTCGCGAAGCAATACGCCGGAGCAGCGAACGTTGCTCGACTTTATCGCAAAGTACGCACACTGAGAAGCACGTCGCTACAAGCTTGTAGCTGTGCAGGCTGCCGTTGCCGATAAAGACGTTCACGCCGAGATAGACGAACATCATCAGCGGCAAACCCCACACGCCGAGCCACGCACTGCGAACGCCACGCCATGCGTTGCGCGTATGTAAATGCATGTAGATCGCATAGTAAATCCAGAGCGCCAATGCGGCGGTTTCTTTGGGATCCCATTGCCAGTATGCGCCCCACGCTTCTTTCGCCCACCACGCGCCCGTAATGATGCCGATCGTGAGCAGCGGCAAGCCGACCGCGACCACGCGGTACATCAGCACGTCGAGTTGTGCAAGCGTCGGAAGCGTCTTAAACCACCGGGCCGCCATATTGCCTCCCTCGGCGGCAACTTCGATCGACGGCGTATCGCGCCGCAGACGCATTGCATCTGCGCTCTCAAATTGCATCGCGCTGATGCCGGCAGCGGGGCCTCCAGCCGTTGCGAAGGCGGCCGTTGCCTTGCGCGTCGTCAGCGAGCGATCGAAGTAATGCTTGAGGAGATAGAGCGCCGATAAGACTGCGGCCACGGTGAAGGCGGCATATGACGAGACGACGATCGGGACGTGAATCTTTGCCCAGTACGATTGCAGCGACGGAACGGCAGGCAGCGTTCCCTCATTCCACGTCAGGCCGTACGCAAGAAACACCGACGCAATTGCGACGACGAATCCGCCGGCGAACCATAACCGATAGCGGAAGGCAAAGATGATGAAGATCAAGACCGACATCGCGCTGAAGAGCGAGAGCGAACCGTAGAGATTGAGCAGCGGCCAGATGTGCGTCAATTCGTAACGCGCGACGAGTTGAGCGAATTGCGCGACGCAACCGGCGATGATGAGCGGCGCGCCCAGATTGCGTTGCCACTCAGCCCGCGAGAAGAAGTACGCGATCAGCGCAATCGCGCCAACGATGTACGTCGAAAGCGCGATCGCCATCAAGACTTGATCGAGCGGCATTGCAGACGTCACGCGGCCTCTAATGCGCGCGGCAGGGCTGCGGCGAGGTCGGCGAATTGCGATTCGAAGATATCGTATCCCTTTACGGTCGTTGCCGCGACGGCGACGGAGCTCCCGCTGTTTTCAGCATCGACGCGCACGTGCATGCGAGCCGGCAACAGATAGAACGAGATGCAGAGGCCCGCAAGCAAGACCGCAGCGCCGATTCCTACGAGCGGAATGCCGGGATCGTAACGATATTGCAAGCCGCTGTACATCGTGTAGCGCTGCGGCAAAACCGAAAAACCGCCCCCGAGAGCGACGGATTTGCCGAACGGTGCGAGCAGCGTGCCGAGCGGCTCGCCGCCATCGAAAACGTTAAGCATAACGCCGGGATCGTTGGGGCGCGGATCGGCCGATGGCACGCCGGTTTGGCGGTCGATCGTGCCGACGAATTGCGAGTACTGCACTTCACGCGTCGTCTGCGGAAGCGTTAGGACGTCGCCCTCTTTGAGCATCTGACCGGAGAGATCGTGCAGCGGCTTTCCATCATACAAGACCGCAAAGCGAACGCCGAATCCGTAGGCGGCCTGGTAGAAGAGCGTGCCGTTAACGTCAATTGGATGGTTCACGCGAATCGTTGCCTTGCGCGGCACGCGATCTCGCCCAGTCACCGTTACGTGCGAGACGTAGTCGATCGGCTGGTAGACGATTCCGCCTTTCGTTGCGATCGGCTGGATGCGATATTGAAAATTGTGCAGCGTCAACTTCGCTTGCGCGCGCGGAATTGCGACGGTTTGGCCGGTCAGCACCGCCGTCTCGCCGGAGAATCCGGTTGCCCAGTAGATCGTCGTGCCGATCGCAATGATCACAAAACCTAAGTGCGCGACCAAGACGCCGAAACGCGCCCAGTCCTGCTTGTCGGCAAACGTCCACTCGACGCCGCCCAACTCGCGGTTGCGAACCTGCCAGCCGCGCTTGCGAAAAAATTCCTCGACGCGTGAACGCGCGGCCGTCGCATCCAACGGCGTCTCGATGCGCGAGTGAAGCGGAAGGCGGTCGATCTTTACCGGCCGCAGCGGCGGCAGCCGTGCCGGAATGACGCGCCTGAACGTGCAGACGGCAAGCGAGGAGAGAATCAACGCAATGATGCCGATATACGCGGCGCTGTGGTAGACGTTATCGAGGCCCAGACGCAGAATGAGCCGTGCGAGCGGCGCCGCATACGTCGCGAAGTAGACGCTCGCATCGCGATTCTGATCGATGATGACTCCGAGCAGCGTCAAGATTCCCCAAACGACGAACAGCGAGACGGCGAAGAGCACGTTCGACCACGTGCGCACGAAGTCGCCGAAGAGGTCGTTTATGCCGGCGCGGGCCGCCACGTTCGCTCCAAGAGAATGATGAGCCAAATGCTGATCTCGTACAGCGCGTACATCGGGATCGCCAAGAGCGCCATCGTCAACGGATTGCCGTCGGGCGCGACGATCCCGCCGAAGACAAAAAATCCAAAGAGCGCATGCCGGCGATAACGTCGCAAGAATGCTCGGCGTCACGATGCCGATCCGCGCGAGCGCCAAGCATGACGACCGGCGTCTGAAAGATCAAGACGAAAAGCAACAAGAGCAGCAGCACGAAATTCAGCGTCTGCGAGATGCCGAAGGTTGCCGTCGCGATCTTTCCGGTTTGCGCGATCAGCGCATGACCGACGCGTGGCAGCACCAGAAAATGCGCGAACGCAAGCCCCAGCGCGGCCAAGACGACGGAAGGCGCTATATAAAGGTAGACGAGCCGCCGCGTTCGCGGTGCGAACGCCGGCACGATGAACATCCAGAGCTGGTAGAAGATGACCGGCAAGCCGACCACGACCCCGGCGTAGATGGAGAACTTCAGTTCGAGCATGATGACGTCGGCCGGCCCGAACGCGTTCAGCTTGACGCCCGGAAAGTATTGGTTGCTCAGCCACGGGATGACGAATTGCGAGGGATAGAATGCGAGGATCGCCAGAACAAAGACTGTTCCTAGCGCGATAATAAGACGCTTACGGAGCTCCCTGAGGTGCTCCGTAAAGGTCATCTCTTTTTGATCCCACTGCTCTTGGGATTCGCCGAGCTCGTGGGAGGCCGTCGTCAACATTCGCGCGCCGCGCTGTTAGCCGCTTTGCGTGCCTCCGCCGGGAGTCGGCGGTGGGATTTGCTGTCCGATGCCTGTGTTTTGCGGCAGATCTTCCATCTGATCGCGGTGCGCGGTCTCTGCGCGCAGCCGCGCCTCTTCGCGCGCTCGCGTCGCGGCTTCATCAGCCTCGGCTTGACCGACGAGAAACTCTTTTTTCGCTTGGCCGGCGCTGCGCGCGAGCTTCGGGAGCTTCTCAGCGCCGAAAAGCAAGAGCGCGCCGACGACGATGATGCCGATGATCTCCGGGCTCGCCCAGCCGAACAAAAGTGTGAACTGCATCTTTACTTTTTCCTACCTTAAAGGCTTCGCGCCTTGCGCTTCGCCGCTAATAGCGCTCCGTCACGAGAGCGTCTGCCATTTCGATCAACGATGCTCGCGCGCGACCGTCCTCAATCGCATCGAGCGCACGGCTCGCTCGCTTGGCATAGTGTTCGATTTGCTCGCGCGTCGCTTCAACCGCTCCGGCGGACGTTACGCCGTTGACGATGCGTTCGAGTTGCGCATCGTCGCCTTGCGTAAAGAAACGTTCGACGGCACGCCGAAATTCACTATCACCGCTGCGCAGCGCGAAAATTAATGGAATCGTCACCTTGTGCTCGCGAAGGTCGTTGCCGGCGGGCTTGCCCAACTGCTCTGCATCCGAGGTTACATCGAGCAGATCGTCCTTGATCTGAAAAGCGATGCCGTAATCACGTCCGAATTCACGCAGGGCCTTTCGCTCTTGCGGGGGCGCGCCCGCGGCGATCGCGCCGCATTCCGCCGCCGCCGCGAACAGTGAAGCGGTTTTCTTTTCGATGATGTCAAGGTAGGCGTTTAATCCCAGCGCGGTGTTGCCCAGGGCGCGCAATTGCAGCACCTCACCGGCGCAGATTTCAGCGAGCGTGGCCGAGAGTATATGCGGAATCGGCGCGATATAGTGCGCGGTAACGTTGCGGAAGATCCATGCAAAGAGATAGTCGCCGGCCAGCACGCTGATGCGATTCCCGTAGTCAACCGCCGTCGCATTGACGCCGCGGCGCGTATCTGCGCGGTCGACGACGTCATCGTGAATCAGCGTGGCGACGTGAATCAGCTCCATATAGGCTGCTAGCTCGAGATGCTCGGCCGGATCTGCGCCTGCGGCTTGCGTTGCTAAGAGCGTTAAGCGCGGACGGATGCGCTTGCCGCCGGCAGCGATCATACGCCGCACGGCTTCCGTGACGATCGGATTATCGGCGACGAAATGCGAGCGGACGAACTCCTCAACTGCGCTTTGGTGATCGAATGTCGCGGTGGATTCGATCACGGCGCGGCTCCGAAATGAATGGCGATCGTTCCGCCGCAAAGCCGTTTGTAACCGCACTCGACGAACCCAGCGGCACTGAAGCGTTCTGCAAGCGCAGCGGCATCGGGATGATGCGTCAGCGATGCAGGCAGATAGCGATATGCGGTGCGCGAGCCGCCGACGATCCCGCCGACGATCGGCACGATGCCGTAAAAGTAGACGTCGAAGGCGCGCTTGAAGAGTCTATTCGGCGCCTTCGAGACATCCAGATTAACGAATCGCGCGCCAGACTTTAGCACCCGTCTGATTTCACGCAAGGTCGCGTCGATATCGACGACGTTGCGCAACGAGAAGCCCATCGTCGCACCATCGAAGGTTCCGTCGTCAAAGGGCAGCGCCATTACATCTGCTTCCGCGAATTTCACGCTCGCATGTCGCGCTCCGCGCTGTGCCCGCTCTCTGGCACGCTCCAGCATCGGCGCGCAAAAATCGACGCCCACGATCTGCAGCGTTGGGTCGCGGCGGATCAAATGAAAGCAGATGTCTCCGGTGCCACAGCACAGATCGAGGATTGCATCGCGGTGCTGCAAGCCGAGGTGATCGATCGCGCGACTGCGCCAGAGTTCGTCAAAACCGGCGGTCAGCACGCGGTTCGCGAGATCGTAGCGCGGTGGATCGACGCGAACATCTCCTTAACGTAAGCGCTTTTGGAGGCGGTTTGCGTGCGATCGTGCGTTGAGGTCATATTGTGGTCCGCGCTGTGCTTTCCGAGGCTAGCGAAGGTACCCTTCCGCACTTGCGATGCGCTACTTTTGTCGTGAGCGACGTGCGTGATTTCGTTCACGACGACGGCGCAGGTCACGGACCGGATGCGCTCGGCACATGACATCGAAATGTGCGCTTACGTATTGCGTTCCAAGCGCATGCTTCGAACGTTGGAGTTTGCGGCGCAGCATGGATCACGAGTGAGCGTGCAGTTGGAGGCGCATCCTTATGCTGATACGGGCGGCAAGCTCGCTCAGATCAATCACGATACTGTTGCAGAACTCCGCGCCGCCGGCGTCTGCGCCAAGTTGGCCGACCGTTCAGGCTCGCCGCCCATCATATGAAGGCGGCGATCGTAGACGGCGTCGCCTTCTTGGACGATCGCAATTGGCCGGCAGATCGCCGCAACGTCGTGGTTGCTGATAGCGATGCCAACGACGTTCAGGTCCTGCATGATGCGATGCATGGAAAGACCTATAGTGCGGGCGCCGTCGCGGTGACAAAGGGAGCCGCGCTCTTTCAAGAAGCCGGCGTGCTGGCAGCCGACGTTCGAGCGGGACGCAGCGTCTGCATGCAAAGCGAATCGTTCACCGCCGGCTCGCCGCCTTACGGAGAATTGAAAGCCTTAGCGCGCAGCGGAGTGCACGTTAAGCTGCTGATCTGCGAAAATGATCTCAAGGAGGCCTCGTTCGTGGCCGCTCGCGCGTTAGCGCGAAGCGGCGTAGCGGTTCGCGTGACGGATGCAAGCGAGAAGTTCGCCGTCGCAGGAACGCGGGCATGGATCGGTTCGGCGAACGCAACCTACGGCGCGCAGAATCAAATCGATTGGGGCATGCAAATCAAAGATGCGCACGTCTGCAAAGAACTGCAGGCGCGCTTCGATTCAACCTGGCGGCACGCGAAGCGGTTCGCCGGCTAGCGGCATGCCGAAGAGCGTGCGCGCATTCTGGTCGGTCATTTCCAGCACTTCCGGCAGCGGTTTTCCGACGATTTCGGCTAGTGCGCGAGCCGTATCGCTGACGAATGCGGGTTCATTTCGCTTCCCACGATGCGGCACGGGGGCTAAGTAAGGACAGTCCGTCTCCAAGACACAGGCGCTCAACCCGACCGCGGCGATCGCATCGCGAATCGGCTGGGCATTGCGAAACGTGATAATACCGCCGACGCCGATTTTTAAGCTGAAGCGGTCGACGTAGCCTCGCGCTTGCTGCGTATCGCCCGTGAAGCAATGCACGACGCCGCACATCTGATCGCGCCATTCCTCTTCGAGAATGCGCACGAAATCATCAAACGCGTCGCGGTGATGAAAGATGACCGGCATGCGGCAATCCCGCGCGATACGCAATTGGTTGCGCAGACAACCCTGCTGAATATCTCGCGCGCTATGGTCATAGTAGTAATCTAAGCCGGTTTCTCCGATCGCGATCACGCGCGGGTGCTCCAGCAGCGGCGCGAACGCGGCTTCAATATCGCGCGGCGCATCCTTCGCTTCGTGCGGATGGATGCCGGCCGTGGCCCAAAGTCCGAACTCCTCTGCGCATGCAATCGCGCGTTGGGAATCCTCGAGGTCGCAGCCGACCGTAACGATCTCCGCTATGCCCGCTTGGTTCGCGCGCTCGACCACAGCGCCGCGATCGCGATCGAATGCGCGGTCGTGCACGTGCGCGTGCGTGTCGATCACCCTTCGACAGGCTCAGGGCAAGCCCGCGGCGGGAATTTCTAAGCGCGGAAAGAGCGCGTCACCGAGCGACGTCTGCGTTCCGGCGCCGAGTCCGCCCCACACGAGGGCCTCCCGCCAATCATCGTGCAAGCCGCTCTCGAGACCGAGTTGTCGCCACATCAACGTGGTGCGTTCAGGCAAGAAGGGCGCCAGCATGACGGCGAGCCACCGCAGGCCTTCGCAGAGATCGTAGAGCAGCGCATCGAGCGCACGCGCGTTCCCGGCTTTGTACAGATCCCAAGGTTTTCGGTCGTCGATCTCGCGGTTAAGCGCCGTTACGAGCTCCCAGATCGCTTCAAGCGCATCGCGAAAACGCAAGTCGAAGATCAGCGCTTGCACGCGCGACGGCAATTCGGTAAAGCGTTCCGGAAAAACCGATTCGCCCGGTTGCGGAACGAGTGAATCGCGATAGCGTTCGAGCATCGAGAGCGTTCGGCGAAAAAGATTGCCGAGGTCGTTCGCGAGCTCGTCGTTGTACCGTTGCGCGATCTTCGCTTCGGAGTAGGAAAAATCGCTTCCGAAGTGTCCTTCGCGCAGCAAGAAATACCGCACGCCGTCCGATCCGAAACGATCGATCAAGACGAACGGGTCGATCGCGTTGCCGAGGCTCTTGCCGATCTTCTGTCCATCGAGCGTGATCCAGCCATGCGCGAAGACGAGTTGCGGTGCTTGTTCGCCCAGCGCCCAAAGAACGGCCGGCCATACAAGCGTGTGAAAGCGCATGATTTCTTTGCCGATCAATTGCACCGATGCCGGCCAATATTTGTGGAAGCGCGCCTCGTCGCGCGACCAATCGATCGCCGAAATGTAGTTCAACAGCGCGTCGAACCAAACGTAGATCACACCGCCGTAGCCTGGGATCGGCACGCCCCAGTCAAAGGTGCTGCGCGAAATGCTGAAGTCTTCGAGGCCTTCTTGCAGCATGGCGAGCATCTCGTTGTAGGCGGAACGCGGACGCACCCAGTCGGGATGCTCCAAAAAATGCTGCAGCAGCCGATTCCGATACTTTGAAAGCCGGAAGAACCAATCGTCTTCGGAGAGCCATTGCACTTCACGACCGCATTCCGGATTGGGACACCGTCCATTGATGAGTTTCGATTCCAGCCAGAACGTCTCGTCGTTCGAGCAATACCAGCCTTCGTATTTGCCGAGGTAGACGTCGTCCGTTTCGCGCAGCCGTTCGAAGACGCGCTGTACGACGAGTTCATGACGCAGCTGCGTGGTCCGTATGAAGTCGTCATATGAAATGTCGAAGCGCGCGAAGAGGTTCTGCCACTTTGGAATCAGCCGGTCGCACCACTCCTGCGGCGACATTCCCGCCGCCGCAGCCGCTTCCGCGACCTTTTGGCCGTGCTCGTCGGTGCCGGTTAAGAAGAACGCGTCACCGCGAGTTCGCGCCGTACGTGCAAGCACGTCCGCAACGATCGTCGTGTAGGCGTGGCCGATGTGGGGACTACCGTTGATGTAGTAGATCGGCGTCGTCACATAGTAGGCGCGCGTCACCTTTGTCTCTCGCGTTCTTTGCGTTGCAGAAGGCGGTTATAGACTTCGCTCCGCGGGCCATATCCGCGCTGCGCCAACGCCTTTGCAATCGCCGCGACGCTCGCACGTTTCGCAAAAAGCGCATCCGCGGCGCGCTCGAAGTCCATCGGGGGCGGTTGCTTCGCTGCGCCGCCTTCAACGACGAGGGCAATCTCGCCACGCACGGGTTCCGGAAGCGCCGTGGCTACCTCGCTCGAAGTGCCGGCGATTTGCTGTTCGTGCATCTTCGTGTATTCGCGCAAAACGAAGCACCGCCGTTTCGGATCGACTGCATCAAGATCGCGCAGCGCTGCGCGGATTCGTTGCGGTGATTCAAACCACACCGTCGTAACACCGCCGTTTTTTGCAAGCGCCTCGAAGGCCGCTCGGCGAGCGCCGCTCTTGCGTGGGAGAAATCCGCTGAATGCAAACTCGCGCACATCGAAACCGCTCAGCACGGCGGCGCTGAGCACCGCGCTCGGCCCGGGCAACACCTCGATCGCGATTCCGTCGCGACGCGCAGCGGCGATCAACGCGGCCCCGGGATCCGAAATTGCCGGCATTCCGGCGTCTGAGACGACCGCAACGTGCTGCGTGTGCGCGGCGTCGATGATCTTCTCCGTCACCCTCGCGGCGTTCTGTTCGCGATAGCTGCGCAGCGGCTTCGCGGGCAGCTTCAAAGCGGAAAGGAGCCTGCGCGCCACGCGGGTATCTTCGGCGACGAGCAGGTCGCAATCGCGCAAGGTGTCAAGTGCCCGCAGCGTGATGTCGCGTAGATTCCCAAGCGGAGTGGGTACGAAGGTGAGCGGCATGATCGGTATTACCAATGGACGTTGAACGGATTCCCGCCGGAAGCACCCTAGAGCTCTACATCAGTCCGGCTTGTCCATATTGTAAAGCCGCGATGGCACACTACGATGCAGCGGGCACACGATACGTCGTGCACGATGCGCAGAACGATCCGGCTGAGCGCCGAAAGATGTTTTCATATACCGGCGACGACCCGACGGTGCCGGCGATCGTCGTCGACGGCAAGTACATTCAATCGGGTTGGGGGAATCCGCCACAAGGCTGAACGGTCCACTAAAGGCAGCGGTCGCTGCGCTTCATCTGTGTCACGCTGAGCTCAGTTGTCCTGAGCGGCAGCCTGCACTGAGCTTATCGAAGTGTCGAAGGATCGAGGGCAACCGTAATCGTGGCGCTTCGATAAACTCAGCGTGACAGGTATTGTAGCGTCGCCTTTATATTACTTGCGGCTCATCTCAGCGTCGCCCAGAGTTGCGATAACTTGGGCGGCCGGCCATAGAGCAGCATGCCGACGCGGTACACTCTTCCGGCGAGAACAGCGAACGCCCAGACGGCGGCAATATTGATTGCGACAGAAAGCGCGATTTGCCACGCGGGCACGTTACTTACGCCGATCCGGGCAAACATCGTAAAGGGCGCGACGATCGGAATGAAGCTTGTAACTGTGACCAGCGGTGCGTTTGGAAACCCTAACGCATAGATGGCGACGAACAACGCGAAAACGACCGGCATGACGAGCGGTCCGGAAAGACTGCCCAAGTCTTCGGTGCGATTGACGAGTGAAGCGGCTGCCGCAAAGAGCGTCGAGAGTTGCAAATAGCCAAGGATGAAGTACACCGCAAATGCGAGTGCTTCAAGTGGCGTCACGACTCGCAGGATCGACGCAAATCCGGAGCCGTCGCCCCCGATACCGCTGACGAGGTATGCGACGACAAGCCACGAGGCCATTTGAATGACCGCCAAGACAGCAGCCGCCGCAATCTTTCCCGCCAATAGCGCGGAGGGATGAACGGATGCCACCAGCAGCTCCGCGATGCGGCTTGTCTTCTCTTCAGCGACGGACGTCATGATCAACTGGCTGTTGAGTAAGATCGATACATAAAGGAAGAAGAGCAGGCCATAAGCGAGCGCTTTTGCGGCATCGGCGGCGCCGGAGCTCGCGAACTTCGAGTTGATGCTGTGGAGCGTGATCGGCACGTTCATGTAGCGGTCGATGGCAGTTTGCGAAGCGGACGTCGCCAGCGCCAAGTTGAGCGGCATCAAGTCCTCTCTGATCGTGGCTGTCTTGACGAAGCTCAAGTCCCGCGCGTACACCGAGACGCTCACGCCCCGTCCGCTACGCGCAACGACCACCAGCGCGCCCGCATTGCGGTGCGCATCCAGCATCCGAGCGCTCTGCGATCCCGTAACATTGGTGACGCCTTCAATCGCGAAATCTTTGGAAAGCAATTTGGCGGCCCGATCGACGATCGATGGATCTCCGGCCACGACGATCGAGCGGCTGGCGCGGTTCATCGCGTCGCCCACGAGTTGGGGCGCTTTGATCGCGAGCGCGACCGCGACGATGCCGAGCACAAGCCCTACCTTGAAGGCGCGGGAGCGGATCCGGCGCATGATCTCCGCGGCGACGACGGTTCGGAATTCGTTCATGCCATATCTCCGATCGCTCGCAGGTAGACATCTTGCAACGATGGCTCGATCGCTTCAAAGCGGGTGATGGATTCCGATGCCACGAGCTCGCGCAGAATGCTCGGCAAGGGCGCATCCGCCTTCACTTCGTAATCAACAGCGCCGTCTTGCATGCCCAGGCGTTGCGTGTCCGGCAACGCATCGAGGACCTTGCTTACTGCGTCCGTCGGCGGCGAAACGCGCAAGACGCGCGTTGGGAATTGCGCCCGCAACTCGCTCAGAGTTCCTGCGGCGCGATTCCTTCCATCGGCGATGATGCAGAAACGGCTGCACAGTTCCTCGAGCTGCCACATCTGATGGCTTGAAAGCACGAGCGCCGTACCGCGCGACTGCTGCGTCTGCAACATAGAAAACAGCATCTCGGCGTTGACCGGATCGAGACCTGAAAACGGTTCGTCGAGAACCAGCAGCTCCGGGTCGTGCACCGCGGCGCACGCGACTTGAACCTTCTGCTGATTGCCCTTCGAGAGTTCGCCGGCGGGGCGATCCGCATATTCGCCGAGCTGTAATTGCTCGATCCACTCTGACGCGCGCCGTGAACTGTCTGCCTTCCGCAAGCCGTGCAGCTGTCCGAAATATGCGATCTGATCTTTAACCTTCATCTTTCCGTAGAGCCCGCGCTCTTCCGGAAGGTAGCCGAAGCGGCGCCGCGCTGAACCGTCGATCGATGCGCCGTTCCAGCGCAACGAACCGCCATCAGGCGCAAGGATTCCCAAGATCATCCGCATCGTCGTCGTCTTGCCCGCGCCGTTTGGACCGAGCAAACCGAATGTCGTCCCTTTGGGGATCGAAAAGGCGACGTCGGCGACCGCGAGCGCATCGCCGAACGATTTTCGAACGTGGTCGACTTCGAGCATCAACCGGCGCCTCTCGGATCGATGTCGAGGCCGAAGTCGAGCGCCGGCGCGCTGTGCGTGATCCAGCCGCTCGAGATCAAATCGACGCCCGTACTTGCAATTTCTGCCACGTTCTCCGGCGTCACGGAGCCTGAGGCTTCGGTGATCACTCGCCCGTTGACGATCGACACCGCCTCTCGCAGCGTTTCAATCGTCATATTGTCGAGCAGCACTGCATCGATCGGCAGCTCGAGTGCTTCATGCAGTTGCTCAAGAGTATCGGCTTCAACTTCAACCTTCAGCATGTGCCCAATCCTTCGGCGCACGGCGGTAACGGCTTGCGTGATGCCGCCCGAGAGCATCAGATGGTTGTCTTTGACCAGAACGGCGTCGTCCAGACCGTAGCGATGCAGGCTTGCGCCCCCCGCCACAACGGCGGCGCGTTCCAAGGCCCGCAACCCCGGCGTTGTTTTGCGCGTGCAAACGATCTGCGCGCGATAAGCGCCGGCGCGTTCGACGAGCGTATGCGCAGCCGTTGCGATTCCTGAGAGATGTCCTAAGAAGTTGAGCGCCGTGCGTTCGCCGGTGAGGATTGCGCGCGCCGGGCCACTGAGCCGTGCGATCGCGGTGCCGGCGCCGATTTGGGCACCGTCCGGAGCGAGGATCTCGTACTGCACTCGACCGTCTAAGAGCGCGAATGTCGAGCGTGATGCATCCTGGCCCGCGACGAAACCCGATTTCCGCGCGACGATAGCCGCACGCGTTGTGACTTCTGCCCCGACGATAGAATCGGTGGTGACGTCGCCGCCGCGGCCGATATCTTCAAGGAGGGCGGCGCGCACGATCTGCTCGTTCAGCAGATCATTAGGCAATCGACGGTTTCTCTACGTGCGGCGGCTCTGAAGCGTTGATGAACGAACGCTTGGCAAGCGTCGGATTCGTCGCCGGATAGTCCTCACGGTAGTGGCTGCCGCGGCTCTCTTTCCGCTCGAGCGCTGCCGTTGCGATCAAACGTCCGACCGTCAATAGGTTGCGCGTTCGCGTCTCGATGGCGTCGCATTCGAATTGCGCAATCGTATCGAGGGCCGCTTGCAGATCCTTCCCATTGCGAATGACGCCGGCACGCTCGTACATCAGCTGGCGCAACGAATTCACAATTTGTCCTTCGGGTCGTGTTGCGATCCTCGGCGGCGCCCGGTGCTGGACGATGCGCGCGGGAGCCGGCTCGTATTGTCGCTTGACGTCTTCCGCGACGCGGGAGCCATAGACGACGGCTTCGAGCAGTGAATTGCTTGCCAAGCGGTTCGCGCCGTGGATTCCGGTCGCGCTTGCTTCTCCGCACGCCCACAATCGTGGCAATGACGTTCGGCCCCAACGATCGACCGCGATGCCGCCCATATGATAATGCGCAGCCGGCGCAACAGGAATCAACTGGTTGCGCGGATCGATTCCCGCGCTCGTGCATGCCGCAAAGACGGTCGGAAATCGTCGTGGGAACCCGTCACCGATTGCCGTGCGCGCATCCAAGAACGCGGCGTCACCGTCAGCGAGCCGCCGATAGATCGCGCGTGCGACGACGTCGCGCGGTGCCAGTTCGGCGTTCGGGTGCTCACCCTCCATGAAACGCGTGCCGTCGCTCAGAACGAGCGTTGCCCCTTCGCCGCGGAGTGCTTCGGTCGCGAGCGGCATCGGATCGGCGCCGATGTCGATCGCCGTCGGGTGGAACTGCACGAACTCCATGTCCGCGAGCGTTGCACCCGCGCGCGCAGCCATCGCGACGCCATCACCCGTGGCTTGTGAGGGGTTCGTCGTGCACGCGTAAACCTGGCCGAGCCCGCCGGTTGCAACGATCGTTGCAGCGGCAAGGATATCAAAGGCGCCATTCTCTTTAGAGTGCGCACGGATGCCGACAACCTGACAGTCTTGCACGATCAGATCGTCCGCAATGACATCTTCATAGACGTTGATCCAGCTCGCGCTGCGCACCGCGGCAATCAACGTGCGAAGAATCTCTTCCCCTGTCGCGTCGCCGCCCGCTTTGACGATCCGCCGCCGATTGTGCGCTGCCTCGAGGCCGAGCGCGAGCTCGCCGCTGCGCGCGCGATCGAAATGTGCGCCGAGAGCCAGCAACTCTTCAACGCGCGCCGGTGCGTCACGCGTCAAAATGTCGACGACGACTTCATCGGATAAGCCTGCGCCTGCGCGGCGCGTGTCGAGCGAGTGCAGCGCGGGCGAATCGTCGGGACCCACCGCTGCGGCGATTCCCCCTTGCGCCCACTGTGTCGCGGCGCCGATGCCCAAGCGCTGCTTGCAGATGACCGCTACCTTGAGCGGAGCGAGCTTCAGCGCCGTCATCAAACCGGCAATGCCGGCACCGGCGATGGCCACATCGGTGCGGAGGGTTGGCTGCTTCATGCTTTCGGGCGGCTGAATTCCAGCATCCGTTCGACAGCGGTGCGCGCACGCGCGGCGACGGACGGATCGATTGTCACCTCATACTGCATTGTCTGGAGCGAATGCAGCACTTTAGGGAGCGTGGTGCGCTTCATGTGCGGACACAGATTGCACGGTCGAATGAACTCGACGTGCGGATTATCGACAGCGACGTTGTCCGCCATCGAGCACTCCGTGATCATGACGACGCGCGGCGATCGGACCGCTTGATTTCCGAGACCGGACACATAGCGGCTCATTGCGGAGGTCGAACCGACGAAGTCCGCCTCGGCGAGAACGTCCGGCGGACATTCGGGGTGCGCGAGCACCCGGATCGTCGGGTCGTCTTCGCGGTATTTGCGAAGCTCCGCGCCGGTGAAGCGTTCGTGCACTTCGCAATGCCCTTTCCAAGCGACGATCTCGACGTCGGGAAGTTGCGAGGCGACGTACTTGGCAAGATATTCGTCGGGGAGAAAGATCACCCGCGGTACACCGAGCGATTTCACGATTGCAACGGCATTGCCTGACGTGCAGCAGATATCCGATTCTGCTTTTACCGCCGCTGACGTGTTGACGTATGTGACGACCGGCGCTTTCGGATAGCGTTGCCGCATCAATTGCACATCTGCGGCGGTGATTGATTCGGCGAGCGAACAGCCGGCGCGCAAATCCGGAACGAGCACCGTCTTGGATGGATTGACCAGCTTCGCCGTTTCGGCCATGAAATGGACTCCGCACAGAACGATCACGTCGGCATTCGTCTTGGCGGCGTCAAGCGCAAGGCCGAGCGAATCTCCGACAATGTCTGCGACGGTGTGAAAGATCTCCGGAACTTGGTAGTTGTGCGCCAAAATAACGGCGTTACGCTCCCGTTTCAAGCGATTGATTTCTGCGATGAACGGCGCGAATATCGGCCACTCGACGGCCGGAATAATGCGCGAGACGCGTTCGAAGAGCACCGCGGTTTCCGCGGCAACGGCAGGCGTGTAAAGGAGGTCCGGCTTCGGGAACGGAGCCGGGTCGAGGGTCAGCATAGGTCTCCTATATTCTTAAACGCCTCTCTGTGCGGCTCAGGTTACGCCGCTGCGGGCAACCAGCCAAGCGCAAGCTGTCCCAAAAAGTTCTGGACCAGCGCGTAAAACTGCTCCGGCTGATCGTACATGATAAAGTGGCGCGAATTGTTGACGACGGCAATCCGTGCGGTTTTCGCATTTGCCAGCAGTCCCATGTAGTATTGCCGTTTTTGCGCCGCGGTCCGAAAGGGTTTGGTCGGATTCTGCGGATCGATCGAGGCATCAAACGGCATCAGCTCGAGCACCGGAACCGTGATGTTCGAAAGCTGGGAGCGCAAATCGGCGGCATACAATTCATCGAAATATTGAGCGGTCGCCGCCGGATCCGCGCCATGTCCGGCCGCGGCGACAGCATCCAAATTTCGTGGCTGAGTAAGATAAGGAAGCATCATTTGACGTCCGGCAGCCTCAAGCTGCGCTGCCGACATCGATCGGATTGGCCCGCTCATTTGCGCCGCAGCGGCGCTTCGCTGCGCCGCTGTTTGATTTTCGTAGCCCGGCAACACCGGCGTGCCATCGACCGAAACGACGCCTCGCAACAGATTGCTGTGTTCGGCCGCGAGGCGAAGCACCAGAAAACCGCCCATGCTGTGGCCAATCACGACGGGCCGGTTGATATTCTGCTGCGTGATCAATGCCGTAAGGTCGGCATCTGCCTTGTCGAGCAGCGGCGCAGCAGGCGCCGGTCTCCCGCCGAATCCGCCGAGCGTCACCGCGTAAATCGTATGCGTCGGTGCGAAACGGGCGATCGTGCCGGTCCAAACGGCAGCGCTGTCGGTTAATCCGGGAATCAAAATGAGGGCCGGCTCGCCCGAACCATATTTGTCGACGTGAATCGAACCGACGTCAAAGCTCGAGGCCGGTGTTTGTGCACTTGCACCGATGGCGCTGAACGAAAAGACGGCGCCGAATGCAAATAAGACGCTCAGGAGGGCGGACTTCATGCTGACTCTCTTTCTCGGCAAACTGCGCAGCGGCCGTGCAGGCTCACGAGCACATCGTTGACTTCGATGCCGTGATCTTCGGCGAGTTGGCCGACGACGCGTTTTGATGGTACATAGGCGATGTCTTGAATACTACCGCAGAGGTCACAGCGAAAGTGGGCATGTGCCTCACCTGCGGCTTCATAGTAGGCGCTGTCGGCGCCCGGTAAACGGATCTCGGAGATCAAGCCGAGGTCGCGCAATCTCGTCAGGGCGCGATAAACGGTTGTGAAGCCGATGCCCAAACGGCGCCCTTTGGCCAGCGCGTAAACATCCGCAACGGATAGATGGATGCCGCGACGTTGTTTGTGAACGATGTCGTTGATCAGCCCATAATTGTGCGGCAACCGCTTGCTAGCGGGCGCTCTCACGCTGCGATCCACGCTGCTAGCGTCATTCTAGATAGGTGTTAGGATTCAGAAGTGAAAACCATTTTCAGTTCAACCTGCGTCGCTTTCTTTCTGCGCCGGCCGAAGCCGCCGGTCTTCCGTGCGAAGGAGTTCGGATCGTGACCCAAACTGCATGTCCCGTTCACATCAGTCCAAAGCGAGGCGCCGCTCGCTTTATCCGCGATTGGTGGCCCGAGCAGCTTCGCTTGTCTGTCCTGCGCCAAAACTCGCCCCTCTCCGACCCGATGGGAACGCACTTCGATTACGCCAAGGAGTTTGCGCAGCTCGATCTCGGAGCGGTGAAGGCAGATCTTCGCGCGTTGATGACGGATTCGCAGCCCTGGTGGCCCGCGGACTTCGGACACTACGGTCCGCTGCTCGTGCGCATGGCTTGGCACGCCGCAGGCACGTACCGAATTGGGGACGGTCGCGGCGGCGCCGGCGGCGGACAACAGCGCTTCGCGCCTCTGAACAGTTGGCCCGACAACGTCAATCTCGACAAAGCGCGCCGTTTGCTGTGGCCTATCAAGCAAAAATATGGTCAGAAAATTTCGTGGGCCGACTTGCTCGTGATGGCGGGCAACGTCGCGCTCGAATCCATGGGTTTTAAGACGATTGGCTTTGCCGGCGGACGTCCCGACCAGTGGGAGCCGGACGAGTCGGTTTACTGGGGGGCGGAAGATATGTGGCTCGCCGACGAGCGTTACGCGGGAGAGCGAGTTCTCGAGAATCCGCTCGCAGCCGTGCAAATGGGCCTTATTTATGTGAACCCGGAGGGGCCCAACGGGAACCCCGATCCCAAGGCGGCTGCCATCGATATCCGCGAGACCTTCCGTCGCATGGCGATGAACGACGAGGAAACCGTCGCCTTGATTGCAGGTGGTCACACGTTTGGCAAGACGCACGGGGCCGGCGATCCTTCACACGTCGGCGCGGTTCCCGAAGCGTCTGATATCACGCAGCAAGGTCTGGGGTGGAAAAGCACCTTTGAAAGCGGCTTCGGCGCGCACACGATCGGCGGCGGTCCTGAAGTAACGTGGACGACGACGCCGACGCAATGGAGCAACAATTACTTCCAATCGCTATTTGGTAACGATTGGGAGCTGACGAAGAGTCCCGCCGGTGCGTACCAGTGGGTCGCGAAGAACGGCGCCGCAACTGTGCCGGACGCGCACGATCCATCTAAGCGGCGCAAGCCGACGATGTTGACCACGGACCTTTCACTTCGCGAGGATCCCATTTACGAAAAAATCTCGCGACGCTTCTACGAAAATCCGGCGGAGCTTGCCGATGCATTCGCACGTGCGTGGTTCAAGTTAACGCACCGAGACATGGGACCGCGCGCGCGGTATCTTGGCCCGGAAGTGCCGGCTGAAGAGTTCATTTGGCAAGATCCAGTTCCGGCAGTCGATCACAAGCTCGTCGATGCAAGCGACGTCGGCGCGCTGAAAAAACAGATCGTTGACGCAGGGCTGACGGTATCGGAACTTGTTTCGACCGCGTGGGCGTCCGCTTCAACATTTCGCGGCAGCGACAAGCGCGGCGGCGCAAACGGCGCCCGCATTCGGCTTGCGCCGCAAAAAGATTGGGAAGCGAATCGCCCGCAGCAGCTCCAGCATGTCTTGAAAAAACTCGAAGACATCCAGCGCTCGTTCAATAGCGCGCAGTCAAATGGAAAGCAGG
The DNA here is from genome assembly GCA_963723515.1 of Vulcanimicrobiota bacterium. Classification (GTDB taxonomy): domain Bacteria; phylum Vulcanimicrobiota; class Vulcanimicrobiia; order Vulcanimicrobiales; family Vulcanimicrobiaceae; genus JAFARW01. The sequence goes on along the minus strand of CAVRQT010000002.1, from coordinate 467,682 downwards.
TCTCGCTTGCCGATCTGGTCATCCTTGCGGGAGCCGCGGGCATTGAGGAGGCGGCGAAAAACGCGGGATTTGACGTGACGGTTCCGTTCGCGCCGGGTCGCACCGACACATCGCAAGAGACGACGGACGTGGAATCGTTTGCGGTCTTGGAACCGATTGCCGACGGATTCCGCAACTATCTCAAGTACGACGCCGGCGTTCCCGTCGAGATGATGCTGGTTGACAAAGCGCAACTGCTGTCGTTGACGGCGCCGGAGATGACGGTGCTCGTCGCCGGCATGCGCGTCCTCGACACGAATGCCGATGGATCGAAGCACGGCGTCTTCACCAAACGGCCCGGCGCACTCACGAACGACTTCTTTGTCAATCTCCTCGACATGTGCGGAGACTGGAAGGCTTCAGAAAACGATCCGGCCGTCTATGAACGCTACAACCGTGAGACCGGTGTTCTTGAATTTACCGGTACGCGCGTGGACCTTATCTTCGGTGCCAACTCGGAACTGCGTGCGCTTGCCGAGGTCTACGGCAGTTCGGACGCCGGACGCAAGTTCGTGGACGATTTCGTCGCCGCATGGACGAAGGTCATGAACGCTGACCGCTACGACCTTCTCGCAGCCCTCGAAGCCAAAGAAGGCGCAACTGTAACGACTGGAAACGGCGCCGCTACGGCAGAGGCAGCAGAACAGCTATCTTCAACGATGAAGGAGTAAGATGCGCTAGACGCCGAGCGGATACGCCTCCTCGCCGTGCAGTTCCATGTCGAGCCCGCGTTCTTCCGCCAACCGATCGACCTTCGTGATCGTGACCCGGCCAATCAACCAGAGCATGCCGTAGGTAAAAACAAATGCCCACGCGCTGCAGGCGAGCGCGGCAGTGAGTTGCTTTCCAAAGAACGACGCGCCGCCGAAGAAAAGCCCATTTGAACCGCTCGGATTCCACGCCTGCGATCCGAAGAGTCCCAGCAGCGTGATGCCGAGGAAACCGCCAACTCCGTGAACGCCCCAAACGTCGAGCGCATCATCCCAGCGCAGCCGGTTTTTGAGCGCGACGGCATAGTAGCAGATGACGCCGGAAAGAATGCCGATGAGCACTGCCGTTGCCGGCGCAACGTACCCAGCGGCCGGCGTAATGGTCGCCAATCCCGCTACCGCGCCGGTCAACAAACCGACGAACTTCGGTTGCCGGCCGTGCGCCCATTCGACCAAGAGCCAAGTGATCGCGGCGAACGAAGCGGCGAGGTCCGTGTTCAGGAACGCCGACGCGGTCACCGCGTCGACTCGCAACTCCGAGCCGGCGTTAAAACCGTACCAGCCAAACCACAATAGTCCGGTTCCAAGTGCGATCAGCGGCACATTGTGCGGCTTATTCTCCAGCACGTAACGCCGGCCGATAAAAAGGACCGACGCCAGCGCGGCAAAGCCGGCGCTCGCGTGAACGACGATGCCGCCGGCAAAATCTTCGACGCCCCACTTTGCAAGCAAACCGTCGGAGGCCCAAATCATGTGCACGAACGGAAAGTATACGAAGACCAGCCAGCCGGTGAGGAAGAGAAAGTAGGCCTTGAAGGTCACGCGATTGGCGAATGCACCGGTGATCAGCGCCGGCGTGATGATCGCGAACATCATCTGGTAGGCGACGTGTACGACGAGAGGTATGCCCGCGTCGTTGCCCGTGAACATCGTATGCAGCGTTACGCCGCGCAAGAACGCGTAGTGAAACGGATTGCCGACGATTCCGAGACCGTTCCAATTGGGCGCAAAACAGAGCGAATATCCGAACACAAACCACAATACGGTCGTCCAGCCGAGCGACATGAAGCTCTGAATCATGATCGTCAGCACGTTCTTGCGTGCGACGAGGCCACCGTAAAAGAAGGCGAGGCCCGGCGTCATCAGCATGACCAAGCTCGCGCAGATCAGCATGAAAGCCGTGTTGCCGATGTTCAGTGGCACGACGCCGGTGCTCATAACGCTCACCTCTCGAGGACGCAGCGACCGATCTTGGCCGGAAGTGAGCCGACCGTTCGGTGGCCGGCTAGATCGCTCTTCCTTATACACAGGCCATTCCGTGCGTGGCGCAGCCCTGCGTCTTACCAAATGCATAAAGGCGCACGTGGAGCGCGGCCTAACCTCGGCCCATACCCCGCCGCCGAGGAGATTAGGACATGATGCCGACCGAGTTGCGTGAGACGTCAGCCCAACTGCGCGATTTCCTGATGCTGCCGTATGACGAGCTGGAAGAGCTGAATCTGCGCGCTAAAGGACAGCGCAAAGAACGCGTCACTGCATCGCAGATGCAAGAGCAGCGCTTGAGCTATCTCAACGACGAGAAGCGAATCAAAGCCGTCACGGTGCTCTTCAGCGACCTCGAAGGTCGCCTGCACATGCTGGATTACGACAAGAAGTTCTTGCTGAAAAACAGCGACAACCTGACGTTTGACGGTTCGTCGATTCGCGGATTCACGGCGCAGCGCGAGAGCGATCTGCGGCTCATTTTGGATTGGAGCGCCTTCTATTGGGCGCCGGGCGACGTCTTCGGTCCCGGCAAAGTGCTCGTCTTTGCCAACGTGATCGACCGCGATGGTTCGATGTTCGCGGGCGACATCCGCGGAATGCTCAAGAAACTCTCAACCGACTCCTACGAAAAAGCCGGCTACACGCTCAATGCCGCCAATGAAATCGAAGGTTTCCTCTTCCAGGGTCTCGACGCTGAACGGCGGTATCACGAAACCGGCAAGTTCGAATATGTGAATACCGGCGGTTACTACCATTCGCTGCCGAGCGATCCACTGCGCACGTTCATCGATACGGTCGCTGAGGTTCAGCGTGCGATGGGTTTTGAGAATGAAAAAGATCATCCGGAAGTCGCGCCATCGCAATTCGAAATCAACTACGGGTACGGCGAGGTCGTCGCCGCCGCCGATCAAATTCAGCTATACAAATTGATCTGCCGGCAAGTCGCAACGCGGTTCGGTTTAACGGCGAGCTTCTTGCCGAAGCCGGTCGTGGGCGTCAACGGCAGCGGAATGCACACCAACGTTTCGGTCGCCAAAGATGGCCGCAACGTCTTCTGGGATCCGGCGGGCGAAGAAAAACTGAGCAAGTTCGCGTGGGAGTTCGTCGATCGGATCTTGAGCCACGGCAACGACATCTGCTTGATGCTCAACTCGAGCGTCAACGCGTATCGCCGGCTCGATCCACATTTCGAAGCGCCCAATCAGCTGATTGCATCGCCGATCGATCGCGGCTCAATGGTTCGCATCCCGATCGGCAACGAGCGCAGCGCGCGCATCGAAGTGCGCACCGTTGCGCCGGATGCGAATCCTTACATGGTGATGCTGGCCGTCTTCAAGACGGGTTTGGAAGGCGCGATCCGAGAGGACAAGAACCTGCGGCGCTCCGATCGCTGCTTGCCGGACAACATCTACGATGCGCTCGATAACTTCCGCAAAGCGGAGTGGACGACGCAACTGTTAGGGGCGGACGTCAAAGAGCGCTACGCGGATCTCAAACAGGCCAGCGCGGACCGCTGCCCGCGGCTACTCGGCACCACGGTTAAAGCGCAAGAGGTGCAGTACCACCACGAAGTTTACAATCAGTACCTTTGGAATTTGTTTTAAGGCGTAGCGCGGTCCGCTAAGGCGTCGCGCGCGGCGTCGGATTGTAATAGAGGGCGTGGCCCTTGGGCGGTAGGTGTGGACTTCGCCATTTCGTACCGTCTGCGAAGGTGATCCGAAGCGGAACGCATCGCTCGGGACCGGCTGGAATCGGAAAGAGTTTCAGGTTTAAGCCGAGCTTATGTTTGATTTCCGCGCCCGGCGAGAACGTGCCGGTGTCGCGGACTTCGCCAACAAGAATCTCATTAGCGAGTAGGCCAAATTCGACCGCCGTCATCTTCTTATGCGAAACGTTCATGTACGCGATGTTGAGATGCGGGTTTGACGGCGACGCCGGCGGTTGGTAGTAGCTGTACCCGTAGGCGTCTCCCCAATAGAGGTTTCCGGGGCCGGCCGTACCGGGCGTATAGCCGAAGTAACGGCCGCCTTGGTCGCCGTGGCGCTGCGGGCTACAAGCGCTGACCTTCACGAGCGAAGATGCAGGTTGAACCTGAGGATGCATGCTCGGCTGGGCGCTTCCATTGGCCGTTACCAGCCAAAAAATCGATGCCGCTGCCGCAAAGCGTGCTGCGCTGCTTCCGATGTGCATAAGAAACCTCCGTGTAAAGAAGCTTGCCATTGCGTCTTACGAGCCGTGCACAGAAATCCCGCTCTTGCACGTTCTGTAGGACGCGCAGCGGCTTCTAGCGCTTAGCGGCGGTTGAGGTTGAGAGCGTCAGCGCGACCGGAAATATCGCCGGCACGATAAAATACGGGCCGTTGGCTAAGTCGCGGTTGGTGAGGATGATAATGTCGATCCCGTCGTCAGGGAACGTCGCGTTCATCGTCATATAGCCATCCAGCTCGCCATCGTGCCAGATGTAGCGATGTCCATCGAGCGTGGCAATGACCCAGCCTTCGGCATACGTTCCAAACGATTGCGGAAATCCGTTCGGCGTGAACATCTGCGCGAGCGATGCCGCCGTAAAGATGCCGAGATGTCGCACCGCCTGATCCCATTTCTCTAGATCACCGACCGTCGAGACCAACCCGCCCGCCCCAAGTGTCCACGCCAAATTTGCTTGCCACATCCGTTGCGGCGTGCCGCCGAAGTCGCCATAACCGAGCGCAATATCGGTTTGCGGCGGTGGCGGAAGGCCTTGCGTGGTTTGCGTCATCGCCAGCGGCGCGAGAATGCGCTGTTGCACAAATGTACCGAACGGTTCGCCGGAAACCATCGCCACGATCAGTCCAAGCAACAGATAATTCGAATTGTCGTATTCGTATTGGGAGCCGGGGGTGAAGTGCAGCGGAAAGGACGCCATCATGTTGACGATCGCTTGGTAATCGGTGTTGCCGCTTGCCAAGAACTGCCGATACGCCGTTCCAAAAGCCGGATTGACGGTATAGTCTTCAAGCCCGCTGCGCTGCTGCAAAAGGTAGACGCAGCGGTATTTGGTTTCCATAAGAGAAGGCGGGGAAGTACTTTGAGAGCGGATCGTTGACGGACAGCTTGCCGTCTTGCTGCAGCAACAGAACAGCGCCGGCGGTGATCGCCTTGCTTACCGACGCGAGATCGTAACGCGTGTTCGCGTCGGGTGCGAATTGGCCGCGCGGCAAATTATAGATTTTATCCGGCTGCGGCACGACGCCAAATATCGTGATCGCCGAACGAATCCGGTAAACCGCGATCGCGCAAGCCGTAGCCATGAACGTAGAGCGGCTGTCCGTTCTTGAAAATCGCCAGCTCGACGCCCCAGCCGCCGGGATAGTTCTGCGCGATGATCTGATCGATCGACGAACCGTTGGGTGGAGGCGGTGGATTGTTCGGCAGCGATGAACCGCCGGAGCCGCCGCCACCTCCGCAACCTGCCAGCACCGCGCAGACGACCGCGACGACAGCGCGCTTGATCTCGCTAATGCAACGTCACCGCGGTAACCAGACAATCCACTTCAAAATTCGGTCCGTGATCCTCTTCGACGATGCCAGTGCCTAACGCGTAGCCATAGTTATGCGTCGCGTTGCTTTCAAAGTACGGCGCGACTTCAAACGTGCCGAGCGGCGTTGGATTGCTCGGCTCGAATCCAACGTACTCGCGGTCGATCGTGTTACCGTTCGGGCCGGGATAATTGAAGGCTTTGTGTTGCTGGCCGGGCGGATTTGCGGCGACGACCAGCGTCGGCGTAACGGATTTTACCGTGCCGTTGATGAGATATCCGTAGAGCGTGACATTGCCGCCGGCGTCGTTCGCCAATAGCTGAATTTCGGTCACGATCTGTAACGGCGTGCTTGGAACTTGCGGAATCTGCAGTGAGAATTCGAAGACGGTCTTGCCGGCGGTGGTCGTTGTCCCGACGACCGAGTCCGTGATCGTGAACGGGTTCCCGCCGTTTTCACCGCCGCCTTTGATGTCTTTACAGGTGTAGGTCCAGGAATCGCCGAGCGCGAGCGGCTCGTAGAAATTGGCCTGCGGATTCGGCGTGGGCGTCGGACCGATCCCGAGCGGCATGGCCGTCCCGCCGGATCCCGAACCGCCGCCGCCGCAGGCGGCCAGCAAGATAAGCGCCGCCCCAGCAAACACTTTGCGTAGCATGGTGCTCCTTTTAGTCTTCAGCATGCACGGGACGGCGGCGCGAATCCAGAATCAATCCCTCAATGAATCGTCATCGAAGCCTGAAACGAGAAGGGCAAGCGCCATAGAGTACCGATTCGGGCGCTTCATCCTTCAGTCGGATGAGCGGACGCTGCGCTGCAACGGCGACATCGTCGCGCTGCCGCCCCGCGCGGTCGAGGCGCTCGGCGTGCTTGCGGCCCATCAAGGCGAGGTCTGCTCGAAAGAACGCTTGCTTTCGGCGGTATGGGGCAGCGACGTCGATGAGGCAAACCTCACGCAGAGCATCTATCGGTTGCGCCGGACGCTCGGGAACTGGGACCGATCCATCGTCTTAGAGACAGTTCCGCGACGCGGCTATCGCCTTACGGTCAACGGGCATCGACTACACCGGATCACGACCGGCCGGCTTGCAGCAGCCGTCGCGCTGGTCCTTATCGTCGCGGTTGCCGCCGGTTTCGGATTTATGAGTCTGAGATCGGGCGCCTCGTCCGGGATGCCGCCCTCTTATCCGGCGGGATACTACCTGTGGAGCACCGCGCGCAGCATCGCGGACGTCCGCAAGAGCATTCCGTTTTTCCAAAGCGCGATCGCCGAAGAACCACACAATCCGCTCGGCTACGCCGGACTCGCCGACGCGTACATCAGTTTGGCACTGCGAGAAGCAGATATCAAACGCAGCACGACTGATGCCCGCGCGGGCATCGAGACCGCGCGCAAAGCGATCGCCATCGGCCCCACTTCGTCGGAAGCGCATGCGGCTTATGGTCAGGCGCAGGTCGTTTTTGGAGATCCCGCGAGTGGGCCGATCCGAGCTGCGCCGCGCCGTTCAACTGAATCCGAATTCTCCTGAAGCTCGCACATGGTATGGCGAACACTTGATGAGTGAGGGCAGCATCGACGCCGCGATCGGTCAACTGCGCGCGGCGCTCGCGGCGAATTCCTCGTGGACGGACGCCGGTGACGACCTTGCGCTCCTCTCGTATCTCCGACGCAATTACGGCGAGGCAGCAGCGTATGCGAGACAATCCTTCACGCAATCACCGGAAGACACGCAAGCGATGTTCGTCCTTGCGCTTGCGGAAGGGCAATCGCATAAGCGCGTTGCGGCAGAACGTACGCTTCAACCGCTTGACGCGACTTCGAGATGCCGCAGCCGCACTTCGCGCACGGGCGCTGCTGACGCTGTTTTACCTGCAAGATGGAAAGGCGGCAGAGGCATCGCGTGAGTTTTTGGCCGCGAAACGCGCCCTGCAGGCAATCGGCGGCGTCAGCAACCCTTCGACGATCATCTCAATTGCCGCCACGCTCGCCTTTCAGCATCAAGCCGATACGGCGTTTGCGTGGCTCGCGCGCGTCGATCCCGATAGCCGCCGTCTCTTTTCGGAAGATGCACGGCTTGACGCGCTCCGAAAAGATCATCGCTTTGCACATTGGCTGAGCCGCTCTTAAAGGTGATCGAATGAAGGTGTACTTTTTGCGGCATGGCGATGCCGGCGACCCGAAAGCATGGCAAGGAGATGACGCGGAGCGTCCGCTGAGCGCCGAAGGGCGTGAGCGCACGACGCTTGAGGGACGCGCGCTGGGAGAAATGCGGCTCAAGTTGGATCAGATGTTGACGAGCCCGCTTCTGCGCGCGAGGCAGACCGCGATGATTGTCGCCGAAGCGCTGAAGATGCGCGTCTCAGACGATGAGCGGATCGTCGATCTCGATGCGCGGAAACTGCAGGCGATTTTAAAAGATCATCGCGACGCGGACGCGATCATGCTCGTCGGTCATGAACCAAGCATGAGCGAGACGATCAGCCGCGTGATCGGCGGAGGCGACATCGATCTCAAAAAAGGCGGTGTGGCGTGCTTCGAATTGCGTGATGCAGATTCGTCGCGCGGGAAACTGCTGTGGCTGCTTCCGCCGAAAGTCTTGATCGAGAAGTAAGCCGCTAAATCTGAAACATCTGGGTGAAGCGCGTCAGCAATTGCTTGTCGCCTTTCACACGGACGATTTTTTTCTTGAGCGCTTCTTCCGGCGAAATCTCGCGCGCCATCAGCGCGCGAATCGCCGGACCCGCTTCGATTATGAGGTCCGGGTTCGCCAGCGAGCCTCTTCCGACGCGCAGTTTTCGATTATGAATCTGCGCGTTGACGGTGATTGGCCCAAGGCGCAGCTCATAACTGACGTTCGTGCGGCTTGCATGTTGCGGCCGAAAAGTCGAGAGCAACGCAGAAGCGATCGAATCTTCGGTGACCGTTTCATCGGCGCGCGGATCGCCAAGTCGCTTAGCGCCCCAGCGTCCCAAGCTGATGACCGGTTCTTCCAGCTGCCGGCCGGCTTCCGTTAACTCGTAGACGATGGCGCCCGACGGGCGCGGCAGAAGCCGGCGCCGCACGATGCCGTCCTCTTCCAGTTCTTTCAGACGCGCGGTGAGGATGTTGCTTGGGATTCCGGGCAGACCGCGCTGTAAATCGCTGAAGCGCTTCGGCCCCACGAGCAGATCGCGCACGATCAAAAGTGCCCATCGCTCCCCGACGATTTCAAGGGCCCGCGAAAAGCCGCAATACTGCCCGTAGCTGCGCACCGGCATGTTCGCAGTATAGCGCATTATTTCTTTTATGAACAGTACTTGCTTTTTACAAGTGTACGCGCTATACTGCGCGGTACCTCCAAACAAAAGCCAGTTGAAAGGAGCAATGAAATGGGAAATCCGGTCGTCCACTTTGAGATTGTCGGCAAAGACCCTGAGCGGCTGCGTTCTTTCTATAAAGATGCCTTCGATTGGGAGATCGAGTCTCCGGTTGCCGGCGCCGGCGACATCGACTACACGATCGTTAAACCGATCGGCGATCGGCGTCCCGAACCGCCCGGCATGAGCATCGACGGCGGAATCGGCAAAGCGCCGCAAGGCTACTCCGGTCACGTGACGTTTTATGTGGCCGTTGATGACGCTGATGCAGCGCTGCGTAAGATCGAATCGCTCGGCGGAAAGAAGATGATGGGACCCGATAAGGTTCCAAACGGACCGGTGATCGCGCTCTTCCAGGATCCCGAAGGCCACACAGTCGGTCTCGTGGTGCCGTAGGGTAAAAGGCAAAACCCATGCGCATCATCGTCCCGCTCGCAAGACTGCTGCTCGGCTTGCTCTTTGTCGTTTTCGGGCTGAACGGCTTCTTGCTGTTCCTTCCGCCGCCGCCGCACATTCCGGGAAATGCAGGCGCGTTCTCCGGCGCGATGCTGAGCTCGCACTACACCTATCTTCCGTCGGGCGTTCAGGTAGTCGGCCGGTTTGTTACTCTTGCTGGATCAGTATGTGCCGCTTGCGCTCGTCCTTCTCGGCGCCGTTATCGTGAATATTCTGGCGTTCCACATCACGATGTGGCCGCAAGCGCTCATTCCCTTCCCGATTCTCGTCACGATCCTGTGGTTTATCGTCGCGTGGCCGCTGCGCGCATACTTTGCACCATTGTTTGCACGAAAGGTAAATGTTTAATGCAGAAGATCACTCCGTTTTTGTGGTTTAACGACCAAGCCGAAGAAGCCGCAAACTTTTACGTCTCGATCTTCAAGGACTCGAGGATCGACAACGTCAGCCGCTACGGCGACGCGGGCCCTGGCCCAAAAGGCGCTGCCATGGTCGTCGAGTTCCAGCTCGAGGGCCAAGAATTCATGGCGCTCAACGGCTTCGGCGATTCGCAGAAGGCCGGTGACATGCAAGTCGGCGGCATCGCATTGTTCGTTGATTGCCAGACACAAGGCGAAGTCGACCACCTTTGGGATAAGCTCTCCGAAGGCGGCGAGAAGTTGCCATGCGGTTGGGTGCGTGACAAGTACGGCTTCTCTTGGAACATCGTTCCGGCCGGATTAGTCGACGTGCTCGGTGGTTCCGATCCTGAGAAAGCGCAGCGCGCGATGAAGGCGATGCTGCAAATGGAGAAGCTCGACCTCGAAGAGCTGCGCCGCGCGTACGCCGGCACAAACTGAAAAGGAGAGATGATGCAACTCAAACCCTATGTGTTTTTCTACGGCCGATGCGAAGAGGCGCTGAATTTCTATAAGAAGGCGCTCGGCGGTGACTACGAGCTTCAGCGCATGAAAGACGCGCCGATGGCCGGCGATTTTCCGCCGGATGCGCAAAACCGCGTCATGCATGCGTCGTTCACCGCTCCCGGTGTGAGCTTCTTCGCCTCCGACGGCCGCGACGTAAAGACGGTCGATCCCGAGGAAGGCAACATCTCGCTCGCGCTCTCGACAAAAGAAGGCGAAGGGGAACGCGTTTTCAATGCGCTTTCAGAAGGCGGCAAGGTAACGATGCCGATTGAAGATGCGTTTTGGGGCGGCAAGTTTGGAACTGTTCAAGATCGTTTCGGCATCGAGTGGATGATGACAATTGGAGGGCCGTTTTAATGCGCTTTATGGTAATCGTCAAAGCGAATAAGGATTCTGAATCGGGCGTTCTTCCGAGCGCCGATATGTTGGCCAACATGCTCCGCTTCAATGAAGAAATGGCCAAAGCGGGTGTGATGCTCGCGGGTGAAGGCTTGCAAGCCAGTTCAAGCGGTGCGCGCATCAAATTTTCCGGTTCGGAGCGCACGGTTACGAGCGGCCCATTTCCAGAAACGGAGCAATTGGTTGCGGGTTTCTGGGTCATTCGCACCCGATCAAAAGATGAAGCGGTCGAGTGGATGAAGCGCGCGCCCTTCGAAGACGGGCAGGTCGAGATTCGTCAGATCTTCGAGGCAGAAGATTTCGGACCGGCAATGACGCCCGAAATCAAAGATTTAGAACGGCGCACCCGCGAGGAGATCGCAGCCAAGCCGTAATGGCGGAGTTGAAGAAACAATTTCGCGCTAAGCTGCAAAAATCGCCGGCAAAAGGCGGCTGGACCTATGTCGTTATGCCTGGTTCGGCCGCCTTTTTCGGAACGCGCGGTCTCGTGAAGATCTCCGGCGCCATAGACGGTGTTTCGTTCCGGAGCTCATTCATGGCGCTGGGCGATGGAACGCACAAACTCCCGATCAAGAACGACCTTCGTAAGGCGATCGGCAAAGAAGCGGGCGACGGCGTTCAGATCCGTTTACAGAAGCGGCTTTCGTAAAATTACGGAAGCATTGTCTTTACCGTGTAAGCTGCTCCGTCGCACATAATTGAGACGGCACCGTTCTCGTCCGTGCGATAGATCCGCGCGCCGAAGCGCGTCAGCGTCTCCAGTGTGGAAGGCGCCGGATGGCCGAAGAGATTATGCCGCCCGACGGAGATGATCACGTCATTCGGATGAACCGCTCCGATAAACTCCGGCGTAGAACTGTAAGCACTTCCGTGATGGCCGACTTTCAACACCTCGGCGTGCAGATCAACGGCTTCATGTAACAGACGCTGCTCTGCTTCAGCGCCCGCATCACCGGTGAAGAGCATGCGGAACGACTTGTACTGCAGCATGAAGACGAGCGAGTTGTTGTTGATGTCGTTGCGTGACCCGCTGATGAACGGCCGCGTCGGGCCGAGAAACGTTAATGAGACGCCGTCATCCGTTCGCCAAACAGCTCCCACGGCCGGCCTAACGATCCGAACGTCCTCATCGCCGGCGACGGCTAAAGCATCATTGTAGGCGTAGCCGCCGTAGCGCTGACCGCTGTCGGCAAACGTATCGGCACGCAACAATCGCAAAATAGGGGCCACGCCGCCGGCATGATCGCCATGGGGATGAGAGAGGATGATTGCGTCGAGGTGATGCACGCCGGCGCGAATCAGAAACGGCGCGACGACCGTCTCGCCGACACGTTCAGCCATCGAACCGCCTGCAGTTTGCGGCCCGCGTTCCAGCCGACCGCCCGCGTCGATTAAGAGCGCATGACCGGCAGGGGTCCGAACGATGATGGCATCGGCTTGGCCGACATCGAGCGCGGTGATTTTCAGCCGCGCATCAACGGCGCGCGGCGGCCACACGACGAGAAGAGCAGCCACGAGGACGAGCGCGCACGCCGCAGTGCGTGCATTGCGGCGCAAAAGGCACACAGCCGCGATCAACGCGACATCGTAAACCGCGATCGTCCACAACGGCGGCGGCGTCATTACGACGTGCGCAAACGGCAGCGTCGCGGCACCTTGTACAGCGGCGACGACGAACTGCAAGAGCAACGTATTGAAGTTTGCAACCGCGTACCCCAGCATCGGAATGTTCGCGAGGAGCATTTGCAACGTGCCGGCTACCATCGTCGCGCCGACGATCGGAACGACCGCTGCATTTGCCAAGATCGAATACGGCGCGAAGAGCAAGAAGGTTGCGGCTGTGACCGGCCACACGCCGATCTGGGTTGCGATCGAGAGGGTCAGCGCTTCCACAACGATCGTCGGAATCGCCGCGAGCTTCTCCAATGCCGGCTTGATCAGCGGCGCGGTCAAGAAGATCGATCCGACACAACTGAAGGACATCGCAAAAGACGCGCTGCTGACGCTTTGCGGATCGTACAAGAGCGCAACGATCGCAGCGGCTCCTAAAGCGTTCCACGACAGCGCCTTGGCGCCACAAGCGCGCGCTGCGAGGGCAAACGTGATCATCGTTGCGGCGCGCATCGCCGGTAGATGAAAGCCGCTGAAGACCGCATACGCCCACACGATCAGCGCGGTGATCCCGCATGCGTAAATCCGCGGCATTTGGAGCCACGTAGTAAACAGAATCGCAAGCCACGCGATGATGCCGAGATGCAAGCCGGCAGTGACGAGCACGTGCACCGTTCCGCTGTCCTGAAATTCTGCACGCAATGCCGGCGGCAGGGCGGATTTCTGACCCCAAAGTTCCCCCGCAAGAATCGACGCGTACGGCTCTTCGATCGTCTGATGCAGCCGTTCGTCCGCGAGCGCGCGCAACCGCGCCAAAAAAATTTGCGGCGATGCGCGAGTTTGCGGGAGCGTTCGCAAGATGATGGCGCCGCTCAGCATCCCGTCGAAACCGCGTTCCCGTTCGAGCGTTCGCTGATCCGGCTCCCCGGGATTGCGCGGCGGGTCGAAGGGGGTAATTCTTCCCCGCACGATGACGCGCAATCCGGTCTTGGGCGGCGGCTCGCGGAGCGTTGCCGACAAGACGCTGCCGTCATCGAGCTGGAGCGTCGTTTCTGAGGCGCCGATCGCTGCAGTCGTCGAGGCCAGTATCGTCGCGACGTAGCGCTTCGTATGGCCTTCACGCAGTTCGATGCGATGTGCCAAATGAAGTCGCGCCACACCATAAGAGATGAGCAACGCAGCGATCAGAGCCAACTCGAGCGATTTGCGCGCCGGACGAGCGATTGACCAAAGACAAAGCGCCGCGGCCACCACCACGGCAACTGATTTGTTGCTCGAAGGTGAGCGGCGAAGCGGCCGCTGTGCCGACGCCGGCCGCGATCGCGAGCGCAACGAGCGGCGCACGATCCATTGAAGAAGTAACTGTTACGGCCGTGAAAGACCGCAAGCGCCGGTATCCTTCGAGGGCTGCCTACGGCTTGAGCGAGAAAGATGCGTGGGTGCGAATCATCGTCACCGGCGGTGCCGGCTTTATCGGTTCACATGTCGCTGAAGCGTTCTTAAGAGACGGGCACGATGTGCTTGTGCTCGATTCGCTCTGGGAGCACGGCGGCGGACGTCGCACGAACGTACCGTCGCGCGCAACATTCGTTCACATGGACATACGTGACGAGGGTGTGACGCGCATCTTCGGTGACTTCAAACCGGAAGCGATCTCGCACCACGCCGCGCAGCACAGCGTCGCGATAGGAGCACGCGACCCCAAGTACGATGCCGCCGTCAACGTCGTCGGACTCTTGAATATCTTGGATAACGCCGTGCGATCGAACGTTCGCAAGATCATCTACGTATCGAGTGGCGCTGTATACGGAAACGTCGATCGCTTGCCGATCGATGAAGAGACGCCGCTGCGCCCGATTTCACCCTACGGCATCACGAAAATGACGGGCGAACAGTACCTTCGTTTTTACAAGAACGAGCACGGTCTTGATTTCACCGCGTTGCGGTACGGCAACGTCTATGGACCGCGCCAAGACCCGAGCGGCGAGGCGGGCGTCGTCGCGATCTTCATCAACAAGTTCCTTGCGCACGAATCGGTCCGCATCGACTGGGACGGTGAACAGACTCGCGACTACATCTATGTCAAAGATATTGCGGAGTTAAATTGCGCTGCACTCGAGCGCGGTTCCGGATCGGCGTTCGCCATCGGGACCGGCAAGCGCACGAGCGTCAATCAAATCTACACGGCGCTATGTGATCTAACGGGATTTACGGCGCCCGTAGAGCATGCGCCGCGACGCGCGGGCGATGCGCGCAACGCTCAATTCGACGCGTCGCTCGCCAAACACGAATTAGGCTGGGAGCCGCGCACCCATCTAATCGACGGAATGCGCGAAACCGTAGCGTATTTTCGGCATCGCCAAACTCCCGGGCAAGCGGGTTCCTAAACGACGAGATTCAGGAGCTTGTCGGGAACGTAGATCCGATTGCGGATTTCCTTGCCGTCAATCTGGGCCTTGACGGGTGGCTGCGCGATCGCAAGTTCAAAGGCCGCTGATGCGTCGATGCCGGGTGCAGTCTGCACTCGTCCGCGCACTTTTCCATTGACCTGAATCACGAGCGTGATTTGTTCGCGCGCCAGCGCACGTTCGTCCGGCCGAAGGTACGATCGCCGATGGACGGATTGCGCGTAGCCCATGCGTTCCCACAGCTCTTCGGCGATATGGGGCGCGAATGGGGCGATGAGGAGAGGCAGTGCGTGCACTGCATACAGGACAACATGCGAATTGGGGTCTCTTTGACCGAGGGCGATCAGCGCGTTGACGTATTCGTCGAACCGCGCGACAGTCGTGTTGAAATGCATGCGGCGTGATTGAACTTCAACGATGGCGGACTTCGCAGCGGTGTGCACGGCGCGCAGCAACTGCCGTTCCTCGTCGTTCCGCGCAGCAGGCAATTGCTCCAGGTCGATGCTCTTGGCACGCTCCAAGAATGGCTCGCACGCCCGCCAGACACGATTCAGGAAGCGAACGCGCCCGTTGATTCCCTCCTTCGTCCACTCCATCGTATCTTCGGGCGGCGTTGCGCAGAGCAGAAACAACCGCATCGCATCGACGCCTTCACGCTCGACGGTTTCATCGATGCCGATCACATTGCCGTGGCTCTTGCTCATTTTCTCGCTGCCGAGCAGCACCATGCCCTGATTGAAAAGTCGGATGAACGGTTCGTCCGGACCGGCCACCCAACCGCGATCGCAAAAGAATTTGTAGAAGAACCGCGAGTAGAGCAGGTGCAGAACCGCGTGCTCCGCACCGCCGATATATTGATCGACGGCCATCCAATCATTGACGAGCTCCGGTGCAAAGGGAAGCTCGCGATCGTCCGGATCGCAATACCGCAGATAATACCAAGACGATTCGAAGAACGTGTCCATCGTATCGGTCTCACGCCGTGCCGGACCGCCGCAGCGCGGACAGGTCGTATTCACGAAGTCGGCGTCGTGCGCCAGCGGCGATCCTTCGCCACGGACTTGGACGTCTGTCGGGAGCAGAATCGGCAGTTGATCGTCCGGCACCGGCACTTCACCGTCGCGTTCGCAGTACACGATCGGAATCGGCGTGCCCCAATAGCGTTGGCGTGAGATCAGCCAATCGCGCAAGCGATATTGAATGCTTCGTTCGCCGACGCCAAGCCGCACCAGACGCTCGGCGATTGCTTCACGGGCGCGTTCGCTCGACATCGCATTGAAATCATCGCTTGCGATTAGTCGCCCTTCGCCGATGTAGGCGGCGTCAAGTGTGCCGGGCGACTCGCCGGGCGGTAGAATAACTTGCGCGATCGGCAGACGATGCGTGCGCGCGAAATCGAAGTCGCGTTCGTCGTGCGCGGGCACGCCCATAACCGCGCCGGTTCCGTAGTCCGCCAAGATGTAATTCGTGGCGTATACGGGGATGCGTTCGTTGGAAAGCGGATTGATCGCATAGGCGCCGGTAAAGACGCCGTCCTTCTGCATCAGCGACGTTCGCTCGAGCTCGCTCTTGGATTTGAGCCCATCGGCAAAGGCGCGGACCGCCGATCGATGTTTGCGCGTGACGATCTGCTCGACGAGCGGATGCTCGGCGGCTATCGCGATGTAGGTCGCGCCGAAGAGCGTATCGGCTCGCGTCGTGAAGACGCTGATACGCGCCTCCGAATTTTCAACCGCAAAGGAAAAGGTGACGCCGCTGCTGCGTCCGATCCAGTTGCGCTGCATCGTTCGAATCCGGTCCGGCCACTCCGCAAGCTTATCGAGATCGTTCAGCAGCCGATCGGCGTAGTCGGTGATGCGCAGGAACCATTGCGAAAGGTTGCGCCGTTCCACTTTTGCGCCGCATCGCCAGCAGACGCCGCCCTCGGCCTGTTCGTTCGCTAGAACGGTCTTGTCGTTGGGACACCAATTGACCGGCGCTTCACGCTTGTACGCGAGGCCGTGCTCGTAGAAACGCAGGAAGAGCCATTGATTCCAACGATAGAACGCCGGCTCGCAAGTCGTGACCTCGCGCGACCAGTCATAGCTGGTTCCCATCAAGCGAATCTGACGCTTCATGTTGGCGATGTTGGCCTTCGTCCACTCGGCCGGATGAACGCCGCGCTCGATGGCTGCGTTTTCGGCCGGCAGGCCAAAGGCGTCCCAGCCCATCGGATGCAGCACATTGTAATTTTGCATGCGCATCAATCGCGCGACTGCATCACCCAGCGTGTAATTCTTGGCGTGGCCGACGTGCAGATCGCCGGATGGATAGGGGAGCATCTCGAGCACGTAATATTTTTGACGCGCGCTGTCGCGTCGTGCGCGGTACAGCTCCTCGCGCTGCCAGCGTTCTTGCCACTTGCGTTCGATCGTCCGGAAATCGTATGCGCCGGCGGGAGCAGCGCCGCCCGTAGTCATCAGAGTCATACCAACTCGGGACGTACCGGAGCGAACCCTCTTTGCATCAGTACTGCGCACCGTGAAAGAAAGCGCGTGAGACGTTACGCCGGCGCGGCGGCCATCGCGGTTGCGGTTATCGCGCTGCTCTTCCATCCGTCGCGCTCACCGCATGCGATCGTGCAAAGCGATCCGGCGCCGCACTATTTCGCGACGCGTCAGCATCAGCCGCCAGCCTCGCAAATCGTCGTCTACGTCGCGGGCGCTGTTGCTCGGCCAGGCCTCTACCATCTTGCATCCGGCGCACGGGGCATCGACGCCGTTCATGCGGCGGGCGGATTGACGATGCTAGCCGATCCGGCCGGCGTGAATCTTGCGGAACAACTCGAGGACGGCGAGCAGATTACCGCGCCCCTGGTTGGGGAACGGATCGCGCGGCATTCGCGTACCGCACATCATCGCAGCCATCGGCGGCGCAAACGAACGCTAGGGGCGGCGACTGAAATTGTTCCCATCGATCTTAACGCCGCCGACGCGCAAACGCTGATGCAACTTCCCGGCATTGGTGAAGAGCTAGCCGGGCGCATCGTCGCTTTTCGGGAAGCGAACGGCCCCTTCGCTTCGCTGGACGAGCTGGCTGACGTCGCCGGCATGACGCCGCATCTGATTGACGCCGTGACGCCTTTCGTTCGGATAACGCGCTAAGCCAAAGGGCGGCTTCGCGCTCCTTCGAAGCCAGGCGAAGCGATGCAGAGCACGACGCGGGACGACGCTACGCTGACGGCGTTAGTTCGCAGCGCGTTATCGCGCCGCCGACTCCGATGCGCTGCTCGAACGGTGCGAAGACGGTTGGCAATCGTGGTCGACCGAGCAGATTCTTACGCGCGTGGAAAATCTTGCCGCCGGCCTGCGCGATCTCGGACTCCAGCGCGGCGATCGAGTGGCGCTGATCTCACCGAATCGAGTGGAGTGGATCGTTTCGGATCTGGGGATTCTGCTCGGCGCGCTCGTCGTCGTTCCAATATTTCCAACGCAAGCGCTCGATCAAGTCGGATACATCATCGAGAACTCTGAAGCCAAAGCGATCCTGATCGATACGCCTTGCGCGGCAGAGCGCTTGCGCTCGCTTTCAAATCTTCCGCCGCTATTCATCTTTGATGCGGATGACGAGCATTCGCTCGCTGCGCTCGAAAGACGCGGCGAGCAAGCGCGGCGAGGAGATTCGCAGATCGTTGCGCGCGATGAAGCGCAGGTTGCTCCCGAGGATCTTGCGATCCTGATCTACACGTCAGGTACGACCGGACAGCCCAAAGGCGTCATGCTGACGCATCATAACCTAACGTTCACGATCGCCTCGTCGTTCGATTACGCGTTTGCAAGCATCGGGCCCGATGAGCCGGTGCTTTCCGTATTACCGTTTTCGCACATCTACGAGCACATGATCATGTACGGGTATTTACGGGCGGGCGTAAAGTACTACGTTTGCCACCATGCGGACGAGCTGCTGCGCGATTTGCGGTCCGTGCGGCCCGTCCTCATGACGGCGGTACCGCGAATTTTCGAGCGTGTGATAGCGGGCATCGCGGGCAACGCAATGCGTGCCGGCGGGATACGCGCGAATCTCGTACCGTGGGCCTTAAACGCGGGACGCGACTATATGCTGGCTCTCCTCAAAGAACGGCCCCCTACGCTATCCTTGCGGTTGAAATACATGTTCGCGCGCGTGCTCGTCCTGAAGAAAATTCGACGCGTGCTCGGCTTGGATCGGCTCAAGTTTTTCGTCAGCGGCAGCGCGCCGCTGCATCTCGATATCGCAATGACGCTGCTCGCGACGGGAATCGTGATCGTCGAAGGTTATGGACCGACCGAGTGTTCGCCCGTTATCTCGGTCAACCGTCTTAAAGACAACCGCTACGGCACGGTTGGCCGTCCGATTCCCGGCGTCACGGTGAAGATTGCGGATGATGGCGAGGTCTTGGTGCGCGGACCAAACGTCATGCGCGGCTACTACAAGAACGACGCCGAAACAGCCGCTGCATTGCGCGATGGTTGGTATCACACCGGCGACATCGGCGAACTTGATTCCGACGGTTATCTGCGGATAACGGATCGAAAGAGAGAGCTCTTCAAGACGTCGGGTGGAAAATTTGTCGCTCCGGCGCGCGTTGAAAGCGCGATCAAGCGTTCGGTTTTCGTCAATCAGGCGATGGTCGTGGGAGAATCGCGGCCGCATCCGGCGGCGTTGATTGCACCGAATTGGGAGCTCGTCCGATCTGAGTTGGGCCTCGATAAGTCAGTGTCGACCTCTGACTTAGCAGGCCGCGGCGATGTGCACGATTTCCTCGCCGATCAAGTGCGCCGCAACACGGGCGACTTGGCGGAGTTCGAGCAGGTTCGCTGGATCATCGTGCTCCCGCAAGAGCTCTCCGTTGAAGGCGGTGAGCTCTCTCCGACGCTGAAGGTGAAACGGCGTGTCGTGGAACAACGGTTTGCCTCGCAAATCTCCGATCTTTATGCAACGAACGTGTAACGCCGCAGCACTCGCTGCACTCATCGTCTTTGCTTGCGCCGCAAGCGCGCTTGCAGCGCCGCGTTCCGCACCCGTGCCGCCTGAACGCGCCGTCACAACACACCATGCGATCGTCCTGAACGGACAGACGATCCCGTATACCGCAACCGCAGGAACGATTTTGCTGCGCGGTGAGCGTCGTGAGCCGATCGCCAGTGTCTTTTACGTCGCTTATACAAAGGATGGCGCACCGACGGATCGCCGTCCGGTCACGTTCTGCTATAACGGTGGCCCCGGTTCATCGACGATCTGGCTGCACATGGGCTCGATCGGTCCCAAACGGGTCGTAACGCCGGATGCTCAAGCCGCGGCTGCCGCACCGTTCGGCTTACGCGATAATCCTTACAGCATGCTCGACAAGACGGATCTTGTGTTCGTTGATGCGGTCGGCACCGGCTTCAGTCGCGTCGCCGGCAAAGGCAGCGGAAAGATGTTCTGGGGCGTCGATGAAGACGTCGCCGCGTTCGGCCAATTCATCGAGCGATACGTGACGCGAAACGGGCGTTGGAATTCGCCGAAGTTTCTCTTCGGCGAGAGTTACGGCACGACTCGCTCCGCGAATCTCGTCAACTACTTGCAGAACCGCGGCATGGCGTTCAACGGAGTCGTGCTGCTTTCGACGGTGCTCAACTTCGCGACGCTGATTCCACAGAGCGGCAACGACTTGCCGTACATTTCGTTTTTGCCGACGCAAGCCGCGGCGGCGTGGTATCACGACCGGCTTCCGCAGCGCCCAGGTGATCTTGCTGGGTTCTTGGCCGAAGTGCGTCGCTTCGCGGGCGGTCAGTACGCTGACGCGCTGATGCGCGGCGATGCTCTTTCAGCGAGCGAGCAGAATGCGATCGTCGCGGCGCTGCATCGCTACACCGGCCTGCCCGAGACATATATCCGCGAATCGAAGCTTCGTATTCCGCCCGAGCGCTTTGAAAAAGAGTTGCTGCGCGGTTCGGAACAGACGCTCGGCCGTCTCGATGCACGCTTCTTGGGCTACGATCTCGATGTGATGGGCGATTCGCCGGATTACGATCCCTCGGACGTCGCGGTCAGCGGCGCGTTTGTCGGCGCGTTCAATGACTATATACGAAACGCACTGCATTACCGATCCGACGAGCATTATTATCCGACGCACTACGACGTCGTCAATCGCGGCTGGAATTGGAATCGTGGAGAGCGCAGCCGTCCAACGGCGACGAACGTCGCTGACGATCTGCAAGAGGCGATGACGAAGAATCCCCATCTACGCGTTTTCTCAGCCAACGGCTACTACGATTTTGCGACGCCATTTTTCGGCACGGAGTACACGCTCTCGCATCTGAGTCTGCCGCCCGCGCTGCAAAGCCATATCACTTACGGCTACTACGAGTCCGGTCACATGGTCTATTTGCACACGCAAGCGCTTGCGAAGCTGAAGGGAGACTTAAGCCGCTTCTACGACGCCGCCGCCGGAATCTAAGCCGCTAATGTGAAGCGCGCACTTGCGCTTGGAGCGCGTTCCACTGCTGCAGCGCCTGCCGTAATCGGGCGGAATAAACGCGCAGCGCAAGACGCATATGGGCAGTCGGTGCGGCGTCCGCGCTTTCGGCGGCATCCTTCACGTGTCCGAGCGCCTCGGAGAGATAGTGCAATGAATGCAAGTTCGTTTCCGGAGCGCCGACGGAATCATCGGGGCTTGATGGGGGAGGCGAGCCGGCAACAGAGTTGAGGCCGGCCAGAACGTTTGCATCCTTGATGCCCTTTCGTGCGACGTCTGCGTCATGATAGGCAGCCGAGGCTTGCATTTGCAGCCGCTCAGCTTCTCGCGCAAAGGCGAACTGCGCGAGAAGGTCTGCGTTGCTCGCGTTAACGCGCGGATCTTTGCGCACGAGAAACGATCGCTCTTGAGGCGTGCCGTCGACCAACATCAGCACCCGATAGCGTCCAGGCGGCGCCAGGAGACCTTCAGAGGTTGCCTCCGATGGCGCGTACCGAAAGTCCCAAATGAAGCGGTGCATTCCCGGCTCCGCGGATGGAACCGGCTGTGCGTGACGCCAAATCGCTGGAATGTCCAGCGATTTCGGATCGATCGCTTTGGGGTGATCGGCGCTTGAAAATCGGCGCACGACGCGTCCCGCAGCGTCGATGATTTGCAACGTCAACGGCGTCCGTGCACTATTCGTGAGGTAGTAGTCGATCGCAGCGCCGGCCGGCGGGTTTTCCGCGGTCGGTGAATCAAGCGGCAGAGGCGTTCCTTGATCGTCGCCGCCGCGCACGCGAATGGCCGTTGCCGGTGAAAACAGCCGCGGCCCAACGATCGGATGCGCGGCGAGTTGCCGCAGCGGCGCGATCGTATCGAGCACGTAAAAACCGCGCCCATGCGTGGCTGCAACGAGGTCGCCTTGCGTAATTGCAAGATCGCGGACCGATACGACAGGCAACTCTGTTTGCAACGGCGACCAATTTGCGCCGTCGTCGAACGAAACGAAGACCCCGGTTTCCGTGCCGGCAAAGAGCAAGCCGCGCTGTACTGGATCTTCCCTGACGACGTTGACGAAACTGCCGTCGGGAATGCCGCTCGTGATCAGCGTCCACGACGCGCCGCCGTTGTGCGTCCGATAGATGTACGGCCGGTCATCGTCGAGGCGGTGACGATCGACCGATGCATATGCCGACGCTGCATCGTGCGCCGAGGCATCGATGTTTCCGACCTTGCTCCACGCGGATAACCCCGGCGGCGTAACATTGCGCCACGCGCGGCCTTCATTGCGCGTGATCCAAATGAGGCCGTCGTCGGTACCGGCCCAGATCAAACCATTGCGCAGCGGCGACGGCGCAACGGAGTAAATAACTCCTTGCCGGTTTCCGCCATGCTTGTCTCGCGCAGTCGTTGCGTCGAGCGTCGAAGGCGTGCCGCCATTCGGCCGGCTCAAATCCGGACTGATGATTCGCCAACTGTGACCTCGGTCGGCGCTCCGAAAGAGCACCTGCGTGCTGTAGTACAGCGCGCGTGAGCGCGGAGAAAAGGTTACGGGCAATGTCCACGTGTGACGGTAGACGTTCGGATACGCAAGCTCGGGCGAGAGGTCTTGATCTTGTCCGGTCACCCAGTCGAACTTGTCGACCGTTCCCCCGTAGACCATTCGTGAATCATGGGGATCGATCGCGATGTAGCCACTTTCACCGCCCGCCGCTATCGGTTGCCAATCTCGAAACGAAATCTGCCGGTGGTTGCTGCGTGACGGCGTCGCGAGCGCGCCGCTATCTTGCTGCGCACCGTAAATCCAATACGGGAATCGGTGGTCCGTCGCGACATGGTAAAACTGGCCGGTCGGTTGGTTATACCAGGAGCTCCACGTCTTTGCCCCGTTGAGCGATACGATCGCGCCTTGATCGCTCCCGAGGATCATCCGGTTCGAATCGGTTGGATCGATCCACAGCATGTGATAATCGTCGCCTCCAGGCGCGCCTTTAATGGCGGTGAAGCTGTGGCCGGCGTCGGTTGAACGGTAGAGCGATGTATTTGAGACGTACACTGTGTCGCGGTCGTGCGGATCCGCAGTGACTTTGGAAAAATACCAGCCGCGTTTCCAGATGCGCTGTTCACCGTCGACGAGCGACCAATGCGCGCCGCGATCGTCGGAACGGTAGACTCCGCCGTGTAAAGCGTCGACGATTGCATAGACGCGGCGCGAATCGCTGCGCGCGATTGAAATCCCGATATGGCCGACACCGGTTTGCGGAAGACCCTCACGCAGCTGTTGCCACGTGGTTCCACCGTCGGTGCTCTTGAAGAGTCCGCTCGCCGGTCCGTTCGAGGGCGGATAGATGTTCCAGGGCGGTCGCCGCGTTTGCCAGAGTGACGCATAAATGACGTTGCTATTTGTGGGATCAATCGCGATGTCGATTGCGCCGGTGTCCGGATTCTGGTAGAGTACTTTGCTCCATGTCCGGCCGCCGTCCAGCGAACGAAAGACGCCGCGTTCGGCGTTTGGTGCATACGCATGACCGAGTGCTGCCACGAAGACACGATTTGGATCGTGAGTGTCGACGGCGATGCGTCCGATCTGCCGCGTATCGGACAAGCCGATGTGCGACCATGTCATGCCGCCATCGTCGGAGCGATACATGCCGTTGCCGTGAATGATGTCGGATCGCATGTCGGCCTCACCTGAGCCGACGTAGATGACGTTTGGTTGTGAAGGCGCCACGGCGATCGCACCAATTGACGCGACCGGCTGTGAATCGAAAATCGGCGTCCACGTCCGTCCCGCGTCCGTCGTCTTCCAAACGCCGCCGCCGACCGCACCAAAATAAAAGACCGCCGGGTTCCCGGCAACTCCGGTTACGGCGAGTACGCGGCCGCCGCGAAACGGCCCCACGAGGCGCCAATGCAAACCCGAATACATCGAGGTTTGCACAGTTGCGGCGAACGCAATCGATGGCGACGTCGCAAGCTGAAAAGCCGCAAAAAGAAAAACGGCGAGCAATCTGCGCATTCTCGCCGCTTTTCGATTAACGGCTGCTATTAACTACCAGCCGCCGCCCGAATCACCGCCTCCGCCGCCTCCGCCGTCGCCGCCACCGAAGCCGCCGCCGCTCCAATCACCGCCGCTGGAGCCGCCGACGTCGGCTTGACCCGCGTCCGAAGACCACCCGCCGGCATCGCCTCCGCCGCCACCGCCGGCATCTCCACTGCCCCAGCCTCCGGCGCTTGCGCCGCCGCCGCGCGCCGCCTCCGCCGCCGCGGAACATCTCGTTACCAAGCCACGCGCCGCCGAGGCCGCCAAGCAAACCGCTCCAAAAACCGCCGCCTCCGCCGCCGTAGTAGCCGGGACCGTATCCGGGCGCCGCGCCAGGCGCGGCGGGAGCACCGGGTTTGCCCGGCGTGCCGACGTAACGCGGCGCGGACATCGCGCGCATGATCGAGCGCAGCACCAAGAACGCGGCGATCAAAATGATCACCAGCCAAAAGCCGTTCAAACGAAACGCCGGAGCCGCTGAGGTGTTCCCGTTGTACGAGCGCGTCGCGGGCAAAGCGGCGCCATTCGCGCCGCTGAGGGAACTCATATGCGAACGGTAGATCCCGAGCACGCCGCTAACCGCCGTCGTGATTCCGCCATCGAAGTCGCCGTCTTTAAATTGGGATTCCATGCTTTGCCGGATCGAGCGCAGCGTTTCCGCATCGAACCAGCCTGCCTGCACTCCGGCGCGATCCGGGACAATGATGTCCCGACGGTCATCCTTGGCGATGAAGATCAGGATGCCATTGACTTGCTGCTGCGCGAATTCACGCTGCGCGGCATCGGTCAATGCCGACCCGTTTAACGAGGGTACCGTTTCGACCAAGACTTCTTTATGCGTCTGCGCGTTGAAGTTCGTTAACCGCGTATTTAAATCGGAAACGGTTGACGCGCTGAACATGCCGGCGCCGTCGAGCACGAAACTGCTGCGTGCAAGCGCGGGGACCGCTAAGATTGCCAAAGTCGCGATCGTGATGAGAAACGTGCCGAAGTATTTCATGGTGTTATAGTACCCCCGAGGCAGCACAAGGTTTCTAGCGGCTCGTGCTCTGCACGACGACCAGCGCGATGCCGACGATGCTGAAGATGAAGAGCACCAAAAACACCCAAACGCCGGCTTTGAGCAGTGCTTGTCGCCGCATCCGTGCCGAACGCGGCTGGTACATCGTCTTGCGCCTCTTGCTCATCAGCCTTGCGCAATCCGCTGTGCCGGAGTGCCCCACAGCCGCTCGAGGTTGTAGAAGCGTCGCTCCTCCGGTGTAAAGACATGCACGATCACGCTGCCCGCATCGAGCAGAATCCATCCGCCGTCGGCATATCCCTCGATTCGAGTTGCACCAAAGCCTCGCTCTCGCAGCGCCAACGCAATAGCGTCGGCGATCGAGCGCGTCTGGATCTTGGAGCGACCCGTCGCAATCACGAACGTGTCGGCGAGAATGCTCTTACCGATCAAATCGATCGTCTGAACGTCCTCGGCCTTCTTATCGAGCGCCGCTTGGCGCACCGTTTCAAGCAGATCGGCCAGAGAGTGCGTCCGTCGTAGAATCGGTGACGCGCAAAGCGCGCAGCGCCGCAAGTGTTTGGGGTGCCGGTTCGAGCCCTTTTTCTCGAAAATGTTCCATCGAAAGCGAGAGCGCGACACGTGTCGCTTCGGTCAAGTCCCGCATCGCGAGGGATGCCAGGGATGCACGCTCGGCAAATGTGCGTCCTGGTTCGGCGGTATCGGCAACGTAGAGGATGCAGTCTAGCCGCGACATCGCGGCGTCCCCGACCGTGTGCTTGCGAATTGCTGAAAGCACCGCCGCGTCCTCAACGCCGAACATTGATTTGGCCAATTCGGCGCCAAGCCGCGCATGCAAGACGGTGGGATGTTCACGTTCGTGCGCATCGATCGTCATGCCGCGTTGCTCGCATTCGGCGAGCAGCCGTTCTGGCGGATAGAGTCGGGCCAGATCGTGCAACATCCCGGCGAGCCGCGCACGGCGTGGCGATTCGCCGTGCCGGTACGCGAGTTTTTCAGCAAATCGCGCCACGCGCACGCTGTGCGCGTAACGATGCTCTTGGCTCAGATGCTGCCGAACGCGGCGGCTCAGCTCAGCAAAGCTCAGTGTGTCGGTAATTGGCGAAATTCTTCTCGCACGAAAACGATTGCGTCGATGGGGGAGCCCTCAAGGTTCGCGGGCGTAAAGACATCGTGTTTTGCTGATACGACAGCTGCGCGATCGAGTTGCGGATCGCCGCTGGTTACGAAGATCTCCGCATGTGAAACGGTGCCGTCCTTATCCACGGAGACGCGCAAAAACGCATCGCCTTCCTTGATCGTGGGCGGATAGTCCGCGTTCCCTTCATGCTGTAAGACCGGCGCGCTGTAGTGCGGTGCAGTGCTCTCCGGCGCGCCCGGCAGCAAGCCGCTGCGCGCCAAAAAACTGCGATCACCGTAAAATAGCTCGGCTAACCGTTTCGTCCCGTCGTCGAAGAGCAGCACCGCCCACTGAGTCGGGCTCAGCGCATACGCCCGAAAATCCGCGCGATTGCTGCTATCGGGAAAATTGCCTAAGCCTTTGAAACCGGCTGCCTTACCGAGTTGCGCATCGGCGACATCCGATGTCAGCATGCCGAAACGAACGGTTCGCGCGGGAATCGCCGGCAGTTTCAAAGCCAGGTGGTTGTTCGGTGCGGGCGAGATATCGATCATGCGCACAACGCCGTCGTCATCCGTGGTCAACCGGATGCGATCGCCGCCCTTCTCCCAAGTCCAGACGTGTCCGACATCGGTTGAAAGCACGCTGGGCGGCCCCTCATCGGCGATCATCGTCGTAACCGACTCGCCCAGTCGCAACCGGTTGTACGCGAAGGGCTCTTTGGGCTGAGGTGAGCTGACCGTCGCGGCGACGGCCAAAACGAGCGGTGTTCCGATCATTGCGGGGCGGCCGTGCGCAACGCGCGCAATCGGTTGAGATAGAGCGGTCCTTTGACGTTGCCGGCCCACATCACAAGTGCGTTTTCTCGATTGTCGCTATAGTATCCGTGGCGACTCGACACCACGGTGAAGCCGTACTTGCGATAGAGGCTTTGCGCGACGGTGTTCGATTCGCGCACTTCAAGCGTGATCCAAGATGCGCCGCGCTCGATCGCTTCGTCGAGGAGACGCAAGAACAACTGCTCGCCGTACTTGCGTCCACGAAATTCGGGATGAACCGCGATCGTCGTGATGTGCGAATCTTCGAGAATCACCCAGACCCCGCCATAGGCGACGATTCGATCGCCGAGACGGCCGACAAAATAGTGCGCTAATTTGTTCTCTTCGACCTCATTGTAAAACGCATTCTGCGGCCACGTCGTGGGGAAGCAAAGCGTCTCAATCCGCATCACGTCCGAAATATCTTCGAGAACCATTTTCTCGATCTCGAGCCGTTCAGGCGGCTGCGCAGGACGGGGAGCGAGGTCGAGTTTCATTCGGCCGCAGGACGCACCGGCGGTATCTCGCCGTAGTCGGGCCGCACTTCATGGATGCTGCGTGCGGGATCGCGCGTTCGCGCAAGCTGCGCGACTGCGAGCGCGGGCGAAGGAGGCTGCAAGTTCTGCACGAGCTTGCCGCGTTCGCCAAGCGCAGCGAGCACGTCCTTCGGCGCACCGATCGCGGTCAATTTGTCGTCCGGCGAACACTCGGAAATCCATCTGCAAACCGACGGCGTCGCTCCCGATTGCCGCAATTGCCCATCCGATACGGTCAAGCGCGTCGAAATGATCCCTTCGCGTGCGCAGACAATCGCGACTCGCGGCATGGCGCTTACGCCGAGCTCGAGCACGTCAAATGCATTGACGCCGACGAGCGGTTTGCGCCACCCTTGCGCGAGCGATTTCGCGAAACTGATCGCGATGCGTAAGCCGGTGAAACTTCCGGGGCCCGTGCAAACCGCAATGCGCGCGAGGTCGCAGCCGCCGGCACCCGCATCACTCAGCGCGCGGTGCACAGCTTCGAGTCCGCGCTCGAGCGTCGCGCCGCCTTCCACGCGTTCATGCGCGACGACTTTGCCATCGATGCTGATTGCGCATGCGAACGCGCCGAACGCTCCGTCAACTGCGAGAATTTTCAATTGCGAGGCTGCAGCTGTAGCGTGCGTGGCCCGTTGCCGACACCCTGGAGCGTGATTTCATACCGCCGGCTTGGCAGAATGTGTGGCGCCTTCTGCCACCATTCGACCAG
Organism: Vulcanimicrobiota bacterium; assembly: GCA_963723515.1. Lineage (GTDB taxonomy): Bacteria > Vulcanimicrobiota > Vulcanimicrobiia > Vulcanimicrobiales > Vulcanimicrobiaceae > JAFARW01. The sequence continues at coordinate 439,305 of CAVRQT010000002.1, read as the reverse complement.
CACGATGGATTGGCCGTCGAACACCTCCTCCAGCCCCAACTCGACGATCTCGGACGAGCACCTGATGCGATAAAAATCCAGATGCTCGATCGCCGGCCCGTCTCCCATGGTTTTCGGCTCGTAACGATGACGGAAGGTGAAAGTCGGGCTCGTCGTCGGATCGTGCCCGAGACGTCCTTTCACGATGGCGCGAACGAAGGTCGTCTTGCCGGAGCCGAGCGGGCCGGCGAATGCGACGACGTCACCAGGCTGCAATTGGCGTGCAAATTCGCTCGCGAAGCTTGTCAGTGCGGCTTCTGTCGTGAATGTTCGTTTCATCGAATTGGCGAAATCATACAAACGTTTTGAACAACGATATCATTTCGCAGATTAACGTCGAAGATGAGATGCGGGAATCGTATCTCAGCTATGCGATGTCGGTTATTGCCTCGCGCGCGCTTCCCGACGTTCGCGATGGCCTCAAGCCCGTTCAGCGCCGCATTCTTTACGCCATGCGCGAAATGGGGCTGGACCCCACGAAGCAGCATCGCAAGTGCGCCGGTGTCATCGGCGAGGTGCTGAAGTCTTACCATCCGCATGGCGACAGCTCGGTGTATGATGCGCTCGTTCGCATGGCGCAAGAGTTCACGCTGCGCTACACGCTCGTTGACGGACACGGCAACTTCGGTTCGATCGACGGCGATCCGCCGGCTGCATATCGCTATACCGAGGCGCGCCTAGCGCGGCCATCGCTCGAAGCCCTCGCCGATATCGATAAAGAAACGGTTCCGTTCGTTCCGAACTTCGACAACCAGGGGACCGAACCGACCGTTCTGCCCGGCAAGCTTCCGCAGCTGCTCATTAACGGCTCCAGCGGCATTGCAGTCGGAATGGCAACGAACATTCCGCCGCACAATCTCTCGGAAATCGTGGACGCCATTGCGGCGCTGATCGACGATCCGAACCTCCCCGAGGACGATTTGCTCGATCTCGTCAAGGGTCCGGACTTCCCAACCTCCGGAATCATCCTGGGCCACGAAGCGATCAAACAGGCCTACCGCACGGGTCGCGGCTCGGTGATCGTCCGCGGGCGCGCAGAGATCGTTGAAGAGCGCGGCAAGACGCGCGTCATCATCACCGAGGTGCCGTTTCAAACGACCAAAGCGCGCATCGTCGAGGCAATCGCCGAGGCGCATGCGGAAAAACGGATCGGCGGCATTGTCCGGCTCGACGATGAGTCAAATCGCAAAGGGATGCGCGTCGTCGTCGAGCTGCATCGCAACGCAACTCCCAACGTCGTGCTCAATCAGCTTTACAAGCATACGCCGCTCCAATCGAGTTTCGGCTTCAACATGCTTGCCCTCGTTCCGGTCGGCGCGGAACGAAAGGGTGAGCCGAGCAACTTGCCCGTTGCGCTCGAACCGCAGGTGCTTTCACTGCGCGGGCTCCTCGAACGCTACATCACGCATCGCAAGGACGTCATCACCAAACGCACGAGCTATGATTTGCGCAAGGCCGAGGAACGCGCGCATTTGCTCGAGGGCTACCGCATTGCGCTTGACAACATCGATGCGGTCATCAAACTGATCCGGCGCAGTCAAACCGTCGAAGAGGCGCGCACGGGGTTGATGCAGCGCTTCAAACTCTCGGAGATTCAAGCCAACGCAATCGTCGATATGCGCCTGCGAACGCTGACCGGTTTGGAACGCGACCGCATCGAGCGCGAGTACACGGAACTGCTCAAGACGATCGCCGAATTGCAAGACATCTTGCGCAGCGCGCGCCGAATCGCGGGCATCGTCAAGAGCGAGGCGCTCGATCTGAAGAAGCGTTTCGGCGATGAACGGCGCACCGAAATCGCGCCGGCAGAAGACGAGTTCTCGATCGAGGAGCTCATTCCGGACACCGACGTCGTCGTGACCTATACCGTCGGCGGGTACATCAAACGGGTCTCCGTCGATACGTTCCGCTCGCAGAATCGCGGCGGACGTGGCGTGATCGGCATTGCGAACCTCAAACGCGAGGACGTCGTTCGCAACTTCTTCATGGCGACGACGCACCAACATGTCTTCTTCTTTACGAACCGCGGGCGTGTCTATCGTCTGCGGGGCTACGAAATTCCGGATACCTCGCGGCAAGCGCGCGGCACTGCGCTGGTCAATTTGCTGACGCTTCCACCGGGTGAATATGTGACCGCAGTCCTCCCCGTGCGAAATTTCGAAGCCAACCAATACCTTGTCATGGTGACGTGCCACGGCGTCATCAAGAAGACGAAGCTCGAGCGACTTTGCGAATGTCCGGCGCAACGGTCTGATTGCGATCAACCTCGACGCCAACGATGAATTGCTCGCCGTTGACCTCTCTGACGGATCCCGCGACGTCATTCTGGCGACGCGGCTAGGCATGGCGGTGCACTTCAACGAGAAAGATGTTCGGCCGATGGGACGACCCGCGCGCGGCGTGCGGGCGATGAAGCTCGAACGCGGCGATACGCTCGTCGCGATGGACGTGCTGGAAGAAGAACGCAAAGAAGTGCTGATCGTCACCTCGCAAGCCTTTGGAAAACGAACGCCGATCTCCGACTATCGGCATACTGCACGCGGCGGCAAAGGCGTCAAGGCGTTCGCGCGGGAGAAAGGCATCGGGCACGTCGTCGATCAGATTCTGGTCAAGCCGGACGACCAGATTTTGATGATCACTTCCGCAAATCAGGTCATTCGTTTGAAGGTGTCCGGCATTCGCAAAGTCGGACGCTCGACGAAGGGCGTTCGCCTGCAACGTTTGCAAGCGGGCGACGAGGTCATCGCGCTGACGAATCTCGGCGTCCAAAGCAAGCAGCTGACCGAAATCACCGGTGAGCCGCAGCAGGTCGACCTCGTTTAAGCAGTTCAACTTCTAAGGCGAGAGCGGCCGCAACCGCGCCGCCGCTGTCAGTTTTAAGACATCGGAGGAGAACGGAGTAACTGATGAGTTCATTAGCCGACGTTTCAGAGGCGACATTCCCCAATGAGGTGCTCTCGAGCACGCAGCCCGTGCTCGTTGATTTCTGGGCGCCGTGGTGCGGGCCGTGCAAGATGCTGGCGCCGGTCGTCGAGAAGGTTGCCGGCGCGCATACCGGGCGCGCCAAATTTGTGAAGCTTAACACCGACGACAACCCGAATCTTGCAGCGCGTTATCAGGTCTCCGGAATTCCGTGCTTGATTCTTTTCAAGAATGGTCAGCCGGTCGATCGAATCGTCGGCTATGTATCGGACTCGGCGATCAACTCAATGCTCTCGAAGCACTTAGCCGCCGCCTAAGAAGATGAACGATCGCGATGCACGACGGCGGATTCCGCCGGTGCATCGTTTTTTCTCTGACCGCCGCATTGCGGCGTATGAGCCGGCGCTCGGTCACGAAAACGTGAAGAGAGTCCTAACCGATGTCCTGGATCGGGCACGCGCTGACGGCGCATCCTCCGATTACCGAACCTTGAGCGCAGCGGTGCTGCGCGATCTCGACCGAGCGGCAAGCCGGACCCTGCGCGACGTCATCAACGCCACCGGTGTTCTCTTACACACGAATCTGGGGCGCGCTCCGATCTCGCGCGTTGCGCTCGGCGCCGCATCCGATCTCGCGTCAGGCTATACAAACCTCGAGTACGACTTGAACGAGGGCCGGCGCGGATCGCGGTACTCGCGCCTGGCGCCGGTACTGCGGGAGTTGACCGGCGCGCAGGACGCGATCGTCGTCAATAACTGTGCTGCGGCGGTCGTGCTGATTCTCGATACGTTTGCGCGCAACCGCGATGTCGTCATAGCGCGCAACGAGCTGATCGAAATCGGGGGCGAATTTCGGCTGCCGGATGTGTTTGCACGAAGCGGTGCCCGGCTCGTTGAAGTTGGGACGGCGAACAAGGTCTATTTGCGCGACTATGAGCGCGCCTTGAACGCCAACTCGGCGCTGATCTTTCGTTCCCATCTTTCGAACTTTCGGTTGAGCGGCTTCACGCAACGTGTGACCGTCAGCGCACTAGCAGCCTTAGGGCGCCGCGTTGGTATTCCGGTCGTGGAAGATCTGGGAAGCGGTGCACTGCTCAATTTTGAGCGGTTTGGTTTACCGCACGAACGCACAGTGCAAGAAGCCGTCAGCGATGGAGTCCAACTAGCCGCGTTTTCCGGCGACAAACTGCTCGGCGGACCGCAAGCCGGAATCATTGTTGGCAAGCGAGCGCATGTGGCACGTTTACGCGAGAACCCGCTGATTCGCGCGCTGCGCGTCGACAAGGTCACACTTGCGTTGCTGGCGGCAACGCTCCAATGCTATGCCTCCGAAGAGCGGCTGAGCGAGATTCCGCTCTTTGCGATGCTCGGACGATCCGTTGAAGAGTTGCAGCTTCGGGCGCAGCGCTACACCGAGAATCTTCCTTTGGTAGAGGCGGTTTCGAGCGAGGCGTACGTCGGAGGCGGAACGTTTCCGGAAACAGCGATCCCATCCGTAGCAATCGCCGTACCGGATCCGCACGGCAAGATTGAAACTGCGGTGCGCAGATGGCCGCCGCCGATTATCGGGCGCCTAGAGAACGGCCGCCTCTTGCTCGATTTGCGAACGGTCGCCGAGGATGACGACGATATCGTCATACGAGCGCTGCACGCGCAAGAGTAACGCATGCACATAGTCGGCACCGCTGGCCACGTCGACCACGGAAAATCGGCGCTCGTTCAAGCGCTGACGGGAACGAATCCTGATCGCTGGCTCGAGGAGCAACTGCGCGGTATGACGCTCGATCTCGGCTTTGCGCATCTGCGGTTGGACGGCAGCAGGTAGAAGCCGGCATCGTTGATGTGCCCGGGCATGAACGATTTCTGCATAACATGCTCGCGGGCGCGGCCGGCATGGAGTTGCTCTTGCTGGTCGTCGCGGCGAACGAAGGCGCCGAAGCCGCAAACATACGAGCATCTTGCAATCCTGCGGTATCTCAATGTGCGGCGCACGATCCTCGTCGTTACGAAGATCGATTTGATCGCCGATGATGTCGTCGATTCGACGCTCGAAACAGTCCGCGAATCGTTGAACGGGACAATCAGCGACGGTGCGCCGATCGTCGCGACGAGCACCGTTACCGGCGCCGGCCTCGAAGAGTTGCGCGGCCTGATCGCGGCAGAACTCCGGTCGATAGCGCCGCGCAATGTGCAAGCTCCGCCGTATCTGCCGATCGATCGTATCTTCGCGCTGCCGGGGCATGGCACGATTGTCACCGGAACGTTAATGCAAGGAACGCTGCGGGTTGGCGAGCAGCTGATGCTTCAGCCGAGCGGCAAGAAAGCGCGTATCAGAAGCTTGCAAGTTTTCGGCACGCCCCAAAAATACGTTGCCGCCGGCGCTCGCGTGGCGGCCAATCTTCCAAGCGTCGCCGTAAACGAAATTGCACGTGGTGAAGTCCTTGCTAGTCCGCAATTCGAACCGGCCGTGACGTTCAACGTATACTTTGCACCGCTCGCCGAAGCATTGCCGCTCCTACGCCGCCGCATCGCCGTCAAGGCATACATCGGTTCGGCGGAAACCGCCGGCTCACTGATTCTTGAGGAAGTTCCGACGGATTGTTCCAGCGTGCCGGCAACGCTGCATCTGCAGCGGCCCACAATCGTGTATCCCGGAACGCATTTTGTCGTACGGCGGATGTCCCCGAAGACGCTTCTTGGCGGCGGAACGATCAGCGGCTTGGGGTCGCTTTCCGCCGACCAGCCATCAGATGCGGGCGCGGAAATCGACGAGCGAACGCAAGCCGTGCTCGATTCGCTAGGAGTCGAGCCGATCGACGCTGCAAAACTTGCGGCTCGCGTCAACGTGCGAGAAGATGTCATACGGCTATCGCTGGAGCGGCTCGTTGAACAGGGCAACGTGATACAAGTGTCCCGCCCGCAAGGCTTTGTCGCAGCAACTCACGCGCAGAAATTCTTACAAGACGTTTTGACGGCCTTACAAACGCACGTGCGCGCCGAGCCGTGGAGCACGGGAATGACATCGCTGGCCCTTTCGCGCTTGCTCGGTATGGCTGAACCGCTACTATTGAGATTGCTCTCAGCGTTTGCCGAGGAAGGCAAAGTGGCGCATCGCGCCGGCTACTACGCTCCGACCGAACACGTGCCCCAATTGAGCGCCGAGCAACGTACCTTCTTCGAACAAGAGGTGGCGATTGATTCACAAGATCGGTTCAAGCCCGCGTCAGCAGGTGCAGTCCTCGAACGGATGCGCGGAGCGCGCATTCCCGGCTTATCGCGCGCCTTCGACACGCTGCTGGTTACCGGCGCACTTGTCAAAGTCGGCGACGATCTCTATCGTGGGAGCCAAATACAGCAGATCAACCGCGAGCTCGAGCGCCTGATCGACGAACGCCGGCAGATTACGATGGCCGAATTCCGCGATCTGATCGGCACGTCGCGCAAGCATGCCGTGCCGTTGCTCGAGTGGTTTGACGCGCGCGGCATCACTGTGCGCAGCGGCGACTACCGAATGCTGCGCTCAAGAATATCGGCTGCTTCCTAGAGATCGACTCCCGGCGCAGAGACTAAAAGGGAACGAAACTTAAAAGAGGCCCGCGCCGGTCCGGGAAAGATGGACGTATGAACGCCGACCGCCTTACCGAGCGCGTCGCCGATGCGCTCAACGCCGCGTATTCGCGAGCGCTCTCAGAACACAACACGCAAACGACGCCCGAGCATCTGCTGGCGGCGATTCTGGATCAGGATCGCGGCATAGGGTCCGATATTCTGGCGCGTGCGGGCGCCGACATCGGTGCGCTCTCGCGCAAAACAGATGAGTTAATCGGGCGGCTTCCGCGGATGACGGGAACCGGTGCGGAGAACGCACAGGTGCAGATCTCACCGGAATTGGCGCGCGTTCTGTCTGCCGCAGACATTGAAGCGCGATCGCTTGGCGATGACTACGTTTCGATCGAACATCTCTTGCTTGCCATGGCGCAGACGACCGGGCCTGTCGGTCAACTCTTTCGCGGATTCAATCTGACGCGAGACTCAATATTGCAAGCGTTGCGGCAAGTCCGCGGCAACCAGCGCGTCACGAGCCAGAATCCCGAAGGCACGTACAAGAGCCTCGAGCGTTACGGCCGTGATCTGACGGCGGAGGCGGAAGAAGGCAAGCTCGATCCCGTCATCGGCCGCGACGACGAAATTCGGCGTGTCATTCAAGTGCTCTCGCGCCGGACGAAAAACAATCCGGTGCTCATTGGTGATCCCGGCGTCGGAAAGACGGCAATCGTAGAAGGGCTTGCACAGCGGATCGTTCGCGGCGATGTGCCGGAAGGGCTGAAGAATCGCCGCATCGTCGCGCTCGACATGGGCGCGCTGATCGCCGGCGCAAAGTATCGCGGCGAGTTCGAAGAGCGCCTGAAGGCGGTGCTCAAAGATGTCCAGCAATCCGCAGGCAACATCATTCTCTTCGTCGACGAGTTGCACACCGTAGTCGGCGCCGGCAAAGCCGAGGGTGCAATGGATGCGGGCAACCTCCTCAAGCCGATGCTCGCACGCGGCGAGCTGCACATGATCGGCGCAACGACGCTTGACGAATACCGCAAGTACGTCGAAAAAGATGCGGCGTTAGAGCGGCGCTTTCAACCGATCTTCGTCGATCAGCCGAGCGTCGAGGATACGATTTCAATTTTACGCGGCCTCAAAGAGAAGTACGAAGCACATCATGGCGTGCGCATCAAAGATTCGGCACTTGTCGCGGCCGCAGTGCTTTCAAACCGTTATATTTCCGACCGGTACTTGCCGGATAAAGCGATCGATCTCGTCGATGAAGCGGCGGCGAAGTTGCGCACCGAGATCGATTCGATGCCGCAGGAGCTCGATGAAGTATCGCGGCGATTGATGCAACTGGAAATCGAACGGGAGGCGCTGCGCAAAGAGTCCGATGCGAGCAGCCGCGCGCGCCTTGACAAACTCGAAGAAGAAATCGGCGCCCTACGTCCACAGCGCGATGAGCTTCAGCAGCGCTGGCAATCCGAAAAAGGCTCGGCACTCAAGCTGCGCGCCTTGCGGGAGCAGATCGAACAAACGAAGGTGCAGATCGAACAGGCCGAGCGTCAATACGATCTGGAGCGTGTCGCACAATTGCGGTACGGCCGTTTGGCGGAGCTCGAAAAAGAGCTGCATTCGCAGGAGCAGGCGCTTAGCGAGCGCGACGGCGCGGCGAGACTCTCAAAAGAAGAAGTCGACGAGGAAGACATTGCCGAGGTCATTAGCCGCTGGACCGGCATTCCGGTCACGAAGCTGCTCGAAGGCGAGGTCCAAAAGCTGCTGCATCTCGATGAGGAGCTGCATAAGCGCGTCATCGGGCAAGATGAAGCGGTCGACGCCGTTGCGGAGGCCGTCGTTCGCTCCCGCTCCGGCTTGGCCGACCCGAATCGTCCGATCGGCTCCTTCATTTTTCTGGGACCAACCGGCGTCGGTAAGACGGAGTTGGCGCGTGCGTTAGCCGCCGCGCTTTTCGACGACGAGCATGCGATGGTTCGCATCGACATGTCGGAGTATCAAGAGAAGCACACCGTCGCGCGATTGATCGGCGCGCCTCCGGGCTACGTCGGCTTTGAAGAGGGCGGACAGTTAACGGAAGCGGTGCGTCGCCGTCCATACGCGGTTATTCTATTCGATGAGATCGAGAAGGCGCACAGCGACGTTTTCAACGTGCTGCTGCAGATCCTCGATGATGGACGTCTGACCGACGGGCAAGGTCACACGGTTGATTTTCGCAACGCAATCGTGATCATGACCTCGAACATCGGCAGCCACCGCATTTTGGATTATCAGGGCGATTTTAGCGGCGCAGAGTACGCCATCATGCGCGCGACCGTGCTCGATGAATTGCGACAACATTTCCGCCCTGAATTCCTCAACCGTGTCGACGAGATCATCGTCTTCCACGCGCTCAGCGAGGAGCAACTCGGCGAGATCGTCGAGATTCAGTTGACGCGGCTGCGGGAGCGGTTGGCGCAGCGGCACATCACAATCGAGTTATCGGATGCGGCGAAGCGGCATCTCGTGCGCACCGGTTACGATCCAACCTACGGGGCGCGGCCGCTCAAACGGGCGATTCAGCGCGAGATCGAAACGCCGCTCGGCCGCAAGATCTTAGCTGCCGAGATTCACGACGGCGAGCACGTGTACATCGATTACGATCAGGCGCGCGAGACGCTGAGCTTCAACCCACGGCCCGTCGCGGCCCTAGAGAAAGCGGGGAAAAAATGAAACTTCTCATGCTTGAGCGAGCGCGCGCTTGCGCCGGCGCAGGCGGTCGCTTTCGCGCAAGAGACGCTTGCGCAAGCGGATCGCTTTCGGCGTGACCTCGACCAGCTCGTCGTCGTCAATGAACTCGATCGCGCGTTCGAGCGAAAGTTCGTCGGGGGGAGCAAGCTTGACGCTTTCGTCTGTGCCGGCGGCCCGCATGTTCGTGAGTTTTTTGGCCCGGCAAGCGTTGACCGCGACGTCCTTGTCGTCGCTGGCTCGACCGACGATCATCCCTTCGTACACTTCCGTGCCGGGACCAATGAAAAAACGTCCGCGCGCTTCCAGGCCCATCATTGCGTAGCCGGTCGTTGTGCCGCCCTCACTGGCAACCAGCACGCCGTAAGCGCGACCCGGAAGCGTGCCTTCCCACGGTTCGTGGTCGTAGTATGTGTGCGACATCACGGCGGTGCCGCGGGAAAGCGTAAGGAGTTCACTGCGCAGCCCGAAAATCGCGCGGGTCGGCATTCGGTACTCGAGACGGCGCGATTCCCCTACGCTGAGCATGTTCGACATCGTCGCCTTTCGCTTCCCCAATGCATCGATGGTCGGCCCCGAGTAGCGATCGAGAACGTCGATCACGACGTACTCGATTGGCTCGTACTTGACACCATTACGCTGGGTGAGGATCACTTGCGGTTTGGAGGCTGCCAGTTCGTACCCTTCGCGGCGCATCGTCTCGATCAGGATCGAGAGATGCAGCTCGCCACGGCCGCGGACGTCGAAGGTGTCCGGGCTTTCGGTGTCAGCAACACGCAGTGCGACGTTGGATTCCAGTTCCCGGATCAGGCGTTCGCGTAGGTGTCGCGAGGTGAGGAATCTTCCCTCGCGTCCGGCGAACGGAGACGTGTTTACGCTCAAAGAGATCGACACAGTGGGTTCGTCGATTGCAACCGCCGCGATCGGCTCGGGCGCATCTGCGCCCGCGAGTGTGTCGCCGATGTTCAAGCCGGCAATGCCTGAAACGCAGACGATGTCGCCGGCTTCAGCCTGCTCGATCTCGATCCGCTCGAGACCCGCGAAGGCCAACAACTTGCTCAAGCGCAGGCCGCCTTCAGGCTCGCCGTCGCGCGCGAATTTTACGATCGGCGCGTTGACGCTGCACGTTCCGCGGAAGACACGACCGATCCCGATGCGTCCGACATAGCTGTTGTGGTCGATCGCCGAGACGAGCATTTGGAAGCCGCCCTCTTCGGCGGGCGGCTCTGGGATATGGCGGACGATGGAATCGAAAAGGAGCGTGAGGTCGCTCTCGGCCGCCTCGGGCGAGCGTTTCGCAATGCCGCGCTTTGCGTTCGTGTAAAGAACGGGAAAATCGGCTTGCTCCTCGGTCGCGCCCAGATCGATGAACAGATCGAACACCTGGTTGACGATCTCACCCGGACGCGCGTCCCGCCGGTCGATCTTGTTGATGACGACGATCGCGCGCAGGTCCGCTTCGAGCGCCTTGCGCAGCACGAAGCGCGTCTGCGGCATCACGCCTTCGACCGCGTCCACTAGCAGCAACACGCCTTGAACCATCTGCAAAACGCGTTCGACCTCGCCGCCGAAATCGGCGTGACCGGGCGTGTCCACGATGTTGAATTTTACGGGACCGCGTTGGATGGCGGTATTCTTGGCCAGGATAGTGATACCGCGCTCGCGTTCGAGCGGGTTTGAGTCCATCACACGCACGGACACTCTTTCCCCGGTCCGAAACAGACCGCTTTGGCTGAGCATCGCGTCGATGAGCGTCGTTTTGCCGTGATCGACGTGCGCGATGATCGCGACGTTGCGGATGTCGGGGCGAGTCCTCAGTTTAGTAGGCGGTTACTCCGAAGGGTTGCGCCAGTTCGGTCAGCGGTCCGTTGATGAACTGTAATGGGAAAACATTGCCGCTCGTCGTGCTTGGGAACGTCAGGATCGAGTTTGCGTTTGCCCCCATGCCGTTGTTTGCAACAAAGAGCGTCATATGACCATCGAGCCACAGCTCCATCGGTGAATTCAACAGCGTACTGCCGCCGCTGATCGTCTGCGTCGGGGCAACGTTGTTGTTGCCTTTGGCAAGCGGACCTTTAAAGACGAGGATCGAGTTGTTCGCGTTCGCGACGAAAACGTCGCCCGTTCCATCGACGGCTAGTCCAGTCGGCGAACTGATCTTTGTCGTAGATCCCGAGAGGGAACCGATCTGCGCGCCGGCCGGATTAAATTCAACGACGCTATTGCTCGCGTGATTCGCAACATAGAAGTTGCCGCTCGCATCGACGCCGATGCCGTAGGGAATGTGGAGCCCGGCGGTGATGTTGCGTTTCGGCGGACTGCCGAACGTTGCGTTGGCCGCGAACACAAGCACGCGATCGGAGCCGCTCGTCTGGGTATTCTGCGTCACGTACACTTGGCCGGCAAGATCGCTGGCAACGAATTGCGGCGATATCAGAGCCGACCCCGCGCCGCCGAGCACGACAATCGGCGCCTGGTCGCCCATTGCAGGCTGCGCATATTCGGTGATCGTGCCGCCGCCGTTCGCGACATAAAGCCGTCCGCCCGTCGTTCCAACCCCAAACGCCATTCCGTTCGGAAGGTTCAATTGTGTGCTCATGCCGGCCAGCGTCGCCGTCGGCGGCACGTTACCGTTCGAATTGGCAGTAAAGATCAAAATGGTGTTGCGTAATCCGGTCGCGTTTGAGCCGTTCGAGGCGTAGATGAAGCGCGTGACCGGCGGCGGGCTCGGCGTTGCACCCTGCTGGACGGCGTAAAGCACGTAGTCGTAGCTGGCGCCCGCTTTAAATGTCGTCGGGGTGCTATTGCCTGGGAAGCTGAGCGTCTGGCCATTCAACGTCCCTGGCCCACGAAAATTCGTGATCCATCCCGCGGCTGGATTCGTCGGATCGAAGAAGGCGATGAAGAACTGCTCGCCCGTCGTAACGATATTGCTCGGAATCGTTATCGTGATGGACGGGAAGCCGGCAAAGGTTACCGTTTTTGCGGCTACAAAATCGAAATAGAGCAGCGGCGCGTTCGGAAGACCGAGCGACGGAGCGCCGGTCGGAGGTTCCGTGCCGGTTTCTGAGATCGTAAACGATGTGCCGGCGCCCGCAGTCGCGCGCGGGAAAGCGACCGTGCCGGTGTATCCAAAGGAGCCTGGAATGGCTTGCGATGTTCCGCCCGCTGCAATCGTGAACGTTACGCTCGTCGGAGGTGTCGGCGTCGGCGCAGTAGGCGCCGCCGAATTCGAATTCTTGCTGCAAGCCGCCAAAGCGAGCAGCATACCGAAGAGCAGTGCAAAACCGTTGAAAACGAGACGCGAGCGGGAGCGCATGGAGTTATCGACCTGCTTTCTGAGCACGGGAGGGTCGCTTAAGTCGCACGTTGGTTGGCGTTAGGCGGGCTTCGCCCCTGGTTTGCAGCGCGCGCTCCAGATCGTCCAGGAGATCGTCAATGTGCTCGATGCCGGTCGATAAGCGAAGCAACGTCGGCGAGATACCGCTTGCCGCCAGCTGATCGTCAGTCATCAAACTTCTCCACATTGCGCTCTGATGGACGAGCGTCGATTCGACGCCGCCAAGACTCGTGGCACGCGTAATCAACGACAACGCGCGAATGAAGGGTTCCACTCGCTCGCCGCTTCCAGCGAGCTCGAAGCTCACGATTCCGCCGAAGCCGCGCATCTGTCGCGTGGCGAGCGCATGTCCCGGGTGCCCTCGTAGTCCTGGATAGTGAACCGCCGAAATTTCCGGACGCGATGCTAGAAACGCCGCAATTGCTTCGGCATTCTGATTTTGCCGTTCGACGCGCAAGGCGAGGGTTCGCAGGCCGCGGAGCAGCAGCCAGCTGTCGAACGCGTTTATTGCGAATCCGAGTTTGACGGTGTAGGGCCAGATCTGCTCGATCAATTCTGAACGTGCTGCGAGAACGCCGGCGGAGATGTCGGAGTGACCGCCCAAATATTTCGTTGCGCTGTGCATGACGATATCGATGCCGAAATCGGTCGGTTGCTGGTTGATCGGCGTTGCGAAGGTGTTGTCGGCAAGCGTCACTGCACTGTGAGCGTGCCCCAAGTTCGCGACCGCCTGCAAATCGGTGATCTTCAAAAGTGGATTGCTCGGAGTTTCAACCATGACCAGGCGCGTGTTCGGCCGAAAGGCCCGTTCAAAGTCGTCGAGGTTTGTCTGCTCGACGAAGGTGCAATCGACGCCCAGCGAACCGAGCACATCTTCGAGCAATTTGTGCGTTCCGGCGTAGGCGTGTTGTTGCGCAATGACATGATCGCCGTGCCGGCAGAACGCGATCGCTGCAGCGCTCAGTGCGGCCATGCCGGAGGGAAAGATCAGCGCATCTTCGGTTTTCTCGAGCCGCGCAATCACTGCCGCGGCTTGGGTATGATTCGGATTTCCGTAGCGCGTGTAAAAACGATCGTGGCGCGGCTCCGTGGCCATACGCAGATACTCGTCCTCGGTTTCCGCTTTGAACGTAGATGTTTGAAAGATCGGTGGTGCGACGGCCGTCGTCGTTTGATGCGGCGCATCGGCGTGGATAACGATCGTTTCCTGGCGCTGGATGCTCTTAGGCATGCGGCACCGTTCTCTTTAGCGCGGCACGCGTCTTGCGGGTGAATGTAAGCCGTTTCTGAAAAAGGCGTCGTGACCGCATGAGCGAGGAATTCGCGAAGCGCTCGCAGGGCGAGTGGGAGACGTCGCAGACAATTACGGACGTCGGCACCGCCGATGCCCTGAGCGCGGCATGGTATCTGACGCGCAGCCGAATTTGGCCGCTCGTATCATCGCGCATAGCCGGAAAGATCGTCTTCGGAATCGTGCTCTTCATCGTTATCGTCGCCTCGGTTTTGCTGAGCCCGTCGACGGAATCGCACTTCATCTACACCGACTTCTAAGTTGGCGCACCATTTTAATCGCCCCGAGCGTTAGGCATGATTTTTAACACCTGGCTGTTCGCGTTCTTTGCGATTATTGTCTTTGCGCTTTATTCGCGCGTCCGGTCGATTTGGATGCGCAATGCGTTCTTAATGGCCGCCGGCGTCGTCTTTTACGTCGCCTCCGTCCCGATCTACATCTTGTTGGTGCTCGCGCTGGCCGTCGCTACATGGTTGTGCGCGACCCTTCTCGTCAAAACGGCGCCCGAGCAACGCACGCAACGTAAGTTGATTCTGATCGCTTGGCATCATTGCGAACGTCGGCGTTCTGGGTTTCTTCAAGTACGGAAAGCTCTTCGGCACGACGCTCGGAGTCTGTCACGCCGGCTGCGGCGGCGTTCTTGCGAACCTCATTGTCCCGCTCGCGATCTCGTTTTTTACGTTCGAGTTCATCCATTTTCTCGTCGATGTCTATTACGGGAAGATTGAGAAATTTAAGACGGTCGAGTTCTTCGTCTTCGCCCTCTTCTTCCCGACGATGGTCGCCGGGCCGATCAAGCGGTTCCAGAACTTTGCGCCGCAACTTCGCCGCTTCGCGCACGTGCATTCGCTGCAGGCCGCGGCCGGCGTTTACCGCGTTCTGATGGGCCTCGCGAAGAAGAGCATCATCGCGGATTCTATGACCCCGCTGACGCAGCCGTTGCTGACGCCGGGCGCGCCTTACGGCACCGGCGATTACTGGCTGGGAGCGCTCGCGTATTCGGTAAAGATCTACTTTGACTTCACCGGCTACTCCGATATCGCGATTGGACTCGCGGAGTTGCTCGGCTTCCGGATCGTCGAAAATTTCGATCGGCCGTATTGGGCGCGCAATATTTCAAATTTCTGGCAGCGCTGGCACATCTCGCTGAGCTCGTGGATCCGCGACTACCTTTTTATTCCGCTCGGCGGCAGCCGCCGAAAAATCGGCCGAGTGCTCTTCAATTTGACGATTGTGATGGCAATCGCAGGATTATGGCACGGCGCGAGCTGGCACTTCGTCGTGTGGGGACTCTTTCAGGGCGCGGGACTGGCGATTCATCGCGCGTACAGCCTGACAGTCCCCAAAGCGCTGCTTGCGCGGTTGGGCGCATCGATGCCGCTACACTATGTGAGCGTCGCGGCTACATTCGTTTTCGTTACGTTAGGTTGGGTGCTCTTCGCATCGCCGTCGTTGGCTGCGGCGGGGACGGTGTACCGCAATTTGGTGCCGTAAAAATTATGGCGGCGGTAGTTGACCCGTGACGTTAAGGATGACGCCGTGCGGCACGTTTCCGCGCGCAAGCTGGTCGGCGAGCTCTTTCGATTTGGATCAGCGCATCGTTTGCGGGCGCCGTCAATTCAAAAACGCGTTCGATGCCTTCGAACGTTGCCGTGCCGTAAACGGGGCTGACCGTGCCCGTCTTCTGGTAGATCGCGCGAATCGTCAACGATTTTGCATGGCGCAGGGTGGAAGCCCGTTCGCCTAAGATCTGCATCGCCTGCGATTCGAGACTGATGTAACGCTGCTTGCCGCTCTTGCTTGCTGGAAACGATCGTCGTGACGACCGGCGTGGCATCCCAAAGCAGAAGCGGTGTAGCACCGGCTTTCGCAACGACGACCGTTCCTTCGTCCGCGTACCCGGCCTGCGTCGCAGCGAACACGACAGACAACGGCGCATGCGAGCAGTCTAAAGAAGCGCATCGGCTTGGTAACGGTCTTAGGAGGCAACGAGTTCCAGCGCGGGCGCGCGTTGTTCGAGCGGCTGGGGGCTGAGCGTGTCAAGCTCTTTTTCGAACGCCATAGTGAGCAATTCCCATGAAAACTGGCTGCGTACGATCCGATAACCGGCGTCAGCCAACCGGCTGCATTGCGCGGGATCGCTTTCGAGCTCCAAGATTTTTTCCGCAAGGGCGCTCGCGGTAATGTCTTTGATCCAGATTGCCGCCTGATTTGGGATGACTTCACGGATCCCGGGCAGGTCCGCCGTAATGACCGGCTTAGCCATCGCCATGTATTCGAAGATCTTGCATGGCAGTGAGACACGGGTTGTATCGGTGTTCGGAAACGGCAGCACCGCCACATCGCACCGTGCGAGCAGGCCGGGCATCGCTTCGTACGGCTGGAAGCCGAAGAAGGTGCAATATCGGTCGAGGTTGCGCGCTGTGATGTCTCTGCGCAGATCATCTGCGCCGCCTCCGTCGCCGACGAACATGAAGTGCGCACGATGGCCGATCCGGGAACAGACGCGATCGATGACCTCGACTAAGTCATAGGTCCCTGCCCACCGCTCGAGTCGTCCCGAGTAAAGGACGCGAAATTCTCGTGCTGTTCTGGCATCGCCGTTGCGCTCGGGAAAGTTGCGCAGGTCAACGCCGTTCGGAACAATCGCTACCGGCGCAGTCGCACCGTCTTTGCGGATACTCTTCGCCAGGAGCGCGGTGATGCAGGTGATACGGTCCGCTTCACGAGCGACGAATCGTTCGATGCGCCGCATCACTTTGGGGATCCACGTTCCCTTGTGCCCAGATGTTTCAATTGCAAGCGGCGTCCAAGCATCAGGGCAATCGAGCAGCACCGGAAGCCGGGCGAGTTTGGCACAAAGAATGCCGACGACTCCCGTGATAAAGCTCGGGTGTCCGACCACGACCGCAGCCGGCCGCATCGTTGCAATTCGGCGCATCGCCTTGCGAACGAGTATTGGGATCGATAACGCGTATGCAAGCTGAAGACGGAGTCCGCCGCAACGGTAAAGATGATGAACGAAGCTTGGCACGCTGAGGTAACTGCCCCGGATGCCGCCGAAATAGACGGTGCTGTCTGCACCGCGAAAGTTATTCGCGTATGAAAAGAGTGCCGGCTCACAACGCCGGGTGATGACGCGCAACGGCGGGGTTATCAAGTACTCCGGCGTCCAACGCTGCAGGTTCTGCGCCAGATGAAACAGACGCCGGTCAGAACCGATGTATGGAGGAAAATACTCGGCGAATACCGCGACAGTTCGGTGCGCGGCAGGCGATGTTGAATCAGGCTCCGCTTTGAACCGATGTGCCGCCGGACTCAGCATGGGTGTGCGTGATACGTTGCCCGTAATTGGTTCCCTCTGAGGAGTGTTTGCTTGAAAATTGCGTTTTATTCGCCGCTTGATGTCGCTTTAGTGGGCGGCGTTCGCAGTTGGCTGGTTGATTTTTGGCCTCGATATCTCGAAACGCGAAATGCAATGCTGCACATCGTGCATACCGGAACGCGACCGTCGCGCTTTAAGGAGTCCTATCTCGACCTTCCGCAAAACGCGCGAATATCGCTTCAGACGCTCAAAGGGCCCGCGCTTCCCGGATCGGGAGGGCGATTGCCGTCAGCGCGGCAATTGGCGCGCGCGATCGAGGGCGCCGACCTTTGCTATTTCGATAACGGTTACGCGTTTCAAGACGTCGTTGTACTCGAGGCTGCAAGGAAAATCAATCTGCCGCTCGTCTCCGGACACCACGCCGTCATCCGATTCGGCGGCTTGCATGACGTGGCTTGGAATTGGGTCGGAAGGCGGATGATGCAACGCTTTGCCGCCGTTCATGCGCTGAACTCGCGTGACGCAGAATACCTGCGCTCCGTGGGAGCGCAGAACGTGCATGTCGTTCCCATCGCCATCGACCTTGACGCGTTCACACCTCAGCCTTTGCGCCCCCACACGTTCACGGCGCTCTTCGTCGGACGGTTCCATTTTCAAAAGGGAATCGATCGGCTGGTCAACCTTATTCAACTTGCGCACCAGCGTTATGGAGCCGATATGCACTTTATCGTCATCGGCAGCGGGCCGCTCGTTGAGGATGTGCGGCGTCTTTCTGCATTGGCGAATGTCACTCTAGCGCGTTCCGGAGACCGAAATGAGATCGCCGGTCTGATGTCCCGTGCCCACGTTCTGCTCGTTCCGTCGCGCTGGGAGACTTTCGGAATCGTTGCCGCGGAAGCGCTCGCTGCCGGAACGCCGATCATCGCAACCGACGCGGGCGCGATGCGTGAGATGGCGGAACAGGGGCGCGGAGAGATCGTCGAAGATGCTGACGATGCCGCGGCATGGTGCGCAGCGCTCGAAGCCGCGCGTGCCCGATACCGCGCCGATGGTTCTTACTCTCATGAAGTTGCCACGGCAGCGCGGCGCTACGCTGAGCGATCGTTTTCGTTCGATCGAACAGCGCAGCTATTCGATGTGCTGCTCGAGTCCGCGATTCGCTGAAGGGTCTAGCAGCCGCCGGTAGAGATGGTACTGCTCGGCGGCAACGCGCCGGGGGCTGCGCTCGATGGCGCCTGCCCGGGCGCGGTTTGCGGCTTGCGCTAAAGCCCCCGGGACATCGAGCAGCCGTCCGAGTTCAATCGCGAGCGCATCGCTGGATGCCGGCGGCACGAGATTGACAACCTGTCCAAGCGCCGCGTTGGGGCCGACCGCCGAAGCGATTACCGGCCGCGCGAAGCCGATCGCGCTATGCAGTGGGGCGCTGTTTCCGACGGCGCTCAAGTAGGGCAAAACGAAGACGCTGCAAGAGCGCAGGTTGCATCTGACTTCTTCCGGCGGCAAGTAGCCTTCGCGCAGCTCAATTGACTCATGTCCATCAGTGAGGGCGCGAAGCATCATGATGTAGCGCCGATCCGCATCGTTAAACGGCGTGCCGGCAATAAGGAGTTTGCCCCTCGCGCTGCGATTGCGATATTTCAGAAACGCTTCGATCAGCACTTCAAAGCCTTTTTCAGGTCGTAAGAAGCCGAATGAGAAGATGAGCGGCTCCCCATTTCGCGGCAGCGCAGAGAACTCAATTGGACAGCTGAAGAGCTCCTCGCCGACATCATACAAATGATAGGCGCGCACAAACTCATCTTTGAGCGGCGAATGCGGCACCGAAACGACGCACAAAAACGCATCGCACCCTGCTCGCAATCGACGCACGAAGCCACCGAAATATTGGACCACGAGGGGCCGCAGAACTGCGGGTAGCCGGCGTGTCGCCGGGCTGGCGATAACATCGTCGGGTTTCCACTGACTATGCAGCGTTACAACCGTTTTGATGCCGCGCTTTTGCAAACTCCGAAGGGCACCGATGAGCGGCTCACCCAAACGTCCGCCATAGTCTTGATTGGGACCAAAGTGGATGTGGACGATGTCCGCTTCGCTCGCCAGAACCGCTTGCGGCAACTCTCGTTGCGGCGCGTACGATGGTCGACGCGTTCGATCGAAGATCGCTCGCCGAACGAGGAAACCGTCTACGCTTTCGATCGATGGCCGTTCGTCATACTGCGAAATGATCTGAATGTTCTCATGCGGGATAAAATCGGCAAGCGCTTCGGCGGAGCGCTGCAGGTATTCGGCCTCACCTTTCTGCTGTGGTGGAAAAGGTCCGACGAGGGCGACTTTCACGCGTAATGCAATCGGATGATCGCAAAAATCGTGGCGGCGTAGGCAAGCGCGCTAAGCACGGCAAGGATAGCGAAAAGCGATTGCGCGCCATAGACAATCGAGATTTGCGGCTTCGCATCGGCGATGAGAAAGGCGTTGGCATACCCATCAGCTATGCCGTGCCATAGCGTGCGTGCGCCGTCGATGTGCCAGCCGGCAGAGAAGCGGTCGCGAAAAATCAACAGTGCGGGCCTTCCCGGAATACGGTCGAAGGCGACGTGCGTAATCCACGGCCATGGCCTGCTCTCGCGAACCGCGATGCCGGTGGCGAAAGGGCCGTGGGGCAAGAAGCTCGACCCCGAAGCGATGCGGTAAACGGCCGCCGGCCCTCCGTTCGCGCGAATCCGTAGCACAGAGCCGGACGTCGTCAACGGAATCCATTGCGCTTGCGATGCAACGATTTGCCGGTCTTGCGATCTTTCTGAGAGCGTAAGCGGTTTGCGTGCTGCCGCGAGCAACCACCATTCCCCGCGCGGTAATGTCATGGTCAACGTTGTGCGAGACATCGTCACGACACCGTCGCGCAATGAATTTGCCGGATCGGGCGCGAGGTTGCGCCAGCGGTCCAAGGCGACCCAATCCTGATTCGGGTTGTCGGTTTGTAAACTCGGGCTCGGCAAGATCACGGCCGCAGCTCCCGGCTTCTGCGGCAGAACGCCGAGGTCGTCAGCAAGCTCCCCATTGGGTGAGCGCTTCACGAAAAGAAATCGTCTGCAAGGATGCGCGTGGCAAAAGCTGGACGAGCGGACGCCCGCGGACCTGAACAAATCGCCAGTTCGGCGCTGGACGAGTACCCGCAGTGTCCACATCGAATTCACTGCGTAAATTTGGGCGCATGACGATTGCGGTGATGCCCAATTTCTCAAGACGTTCTTGCCACCAGTGATCTTTGATATTGCCGGATAGCGCAATCGTCGTCAGGGGAAACTGAGCGGGATATTCCGTCGCTGGTAGATGGCTTGAATCGCCCGTTGCGAAGACATCGACGCCTCCAGGTTCGTGTCCGTTGCGTACGAGTGGCGTCAAAGAAGGAAGATAGAGAATTCTTCCCGGCGGCGAGGCTGCAATTTGGGCGCGAAACGATGGGCCGTTATCAACGACGTTGTGTACGACCGATGCGATGCCGCCGAAAAGAATTGGCACGGCCGAGAATACGACGAGCGCCGGCGCGAGCAACTTGCCGATGAGCGCTTCACGAGCCAGCGCCGCGGCACCTAACGAGTACGCAAGGGCAATCAAGGCGTTGGCGTTGTAGAGTTCTCTAAACGACGCTGCCGCTTCGAAATGCGCGAACATCCAACTCCAAAGCAACTTCAACGGACCGACGGTCCCCGTCGTAAAGCAAAGGCCAACGAGGATTAGGACCAACAGTGGGATGCCATCGCGCCGGCGAATCGCAAGCACCGTACCGAAAATGCCCGCTGCTGCGACTGCTAATGCGTAGGTCGTCATTCCATGCAGCGCCGTAGCGTAATACGGAATGATGTAATGTGATGTCAACAGCGCGAGTGGCAGCGGTGCGGAGTGCGCAACCTCCCAGCTCTGGAGCGGCCAAGGAAATTGCGCGAGCAGGTCGCTGCGCGCGGCGAAGATTGCCCAAGCGGTCGGAGCGAGTGCAATGAGCACGCCTGTGACTGAAGCGCAAAGAACGATCAGCATCGTGCGTGTGTTGCGCAGTGGCAACGTAGCGCTTAAGGCAACAATCGGAGAGAACAGCGCGAACTGTGGCTGAATCGTTGTTAAGGCGCACAGCAGTGCCGTCCAAAATATCGCCGCACGGTTTCCGAATTGCGCGGCCCGCGAGCGCTCGAAGATCAGCGGTAGAAGTGCGTAGGCATACCAAAACGTCACTTGCCCGGCGGCAATTTTATTAAAAATTACCGGTGATGTCGCATATAAGATGCCGGCGAGCGCGGCTGCGAGCCGATCGCCTGAAATCACGCGTTGCGCGCAATACGCAGCCGTCAATGAGGAGAGGATCGTCGCGCCCCCGATTGCAATCTTCGCTCCCGCGAGCGGTCCAAAAATCAAACCGAGGCCCGAGAGGAGCACGAGCAGCGGATTCGCGCTGGCCAGCGGATTGGGTCGACCTAAGCCGGTCTCGTCCCAGAGGGCGAAGTGGCCGACGAGGCCGCTCTTCACGCCTTGTACTGTAAACGGAAACGACCAATCGTGTTGGTACGCAGGGATGCCGCTTGCAAGAATGAGCGGTGCAACTGCAAAGAATCCGCAGGTTGCAGCGACGACGTACGGAAGCAAGCGTTGCGCCGCCACTCGATTCATGAAATTACACGCACGCAGAAATCTCTTTTTCTCTTCCGGGGTCGTTCCCCTGATTGCGGCATTGTGTTCCTGTTCAGGCGGCGGCACGTCGAGCTCGATTCCGCAGGGGCCAACGCCGCAAATGAAGTCGCCGATTCAGCACATCGTCGTCATCATCCAAGAGAACCGCAGTTTCGATAACCTCTTCAGCGGGTTTCCGGGAGCAAACACGGCCGCAAGCGGCAAGGCGCACGACGGCACCACCGTTTTGCTTCACCAAGTGAACCTCGAAGACGGCAACGATCTCGGTCACTCGCGCCGAGACTTTCTCTACTCGTACAACGGCGGCGCGATGAACGGATTCGATTTGAACGTGTCGTTTCCGCGCAGCGAACCTGACTACGCATACGCGCATGTGAATCGCTCGGAGATTGCGCCGTATTGGGCGATGGCGTCCTCCTATGCGCTGGCCGATGATCTCTTTCAATCAAACGACGGGGCTAGTTTCGTTGCGCATCAATATTTGATTGCGGGACAATCAAACAACACGATCGATCTGCCCTTGATGGGGACTCCGCCGCAGGTCGTCATTCCCTGGGGCTGCGATTCGCCTGCCGGCGCGTACATGTTGCAATTCAATGCGCAAGGTCAAGTGATCAACGGACCGCCGCCATGCTACACCTATCAATCGATGGGCGATGAGCTCGACCATCTCGGAATCAGTTGGCATGCATATGCGCCGGCGTTCACCGGACCAAATGAAGATATCGGCGTCCTATGGTCCGCATACGATGCGATCAAGGACATCCGTTATGGTCCCGACTGGGCCACAAAAGTGATTTCGCCGGAAACGAAAGTGCTCTCAGATATTGCGGCCGGCAATCTTGCGACGATCACGTGGGTCACGCCGGACTATTTGAATTCAGACCACGGCAGAGCCGGCAGCAACACGGGACCGCAATGGGTAACATCGATCGTCAACGCGATCGGGCAAAGTCAATTCTGGCCCACGACGGCGATCTTTATCCTCTGGGACGATTGGGGCGGCTGGTACGACCATGTTGCTCCGCCGCAACTCGACTTTGAAGGACTCGGTTTTCGCGTGCCGATGATTGTTGTCTCACCATATGTCAAGAAGCATTACGTCTCGCATGCCCAGCACGAGTTCGGCAGCGTCCTGCATTTCATGGAGACGACGCTCCAGATCCCTTCGCTTGGCGCAACAGATGCCCGCGCTGATGATCTGTCAGATTTCTTCAATTACACGCAACCGGTGAGCCCGTTTACGCCGTTCGCGACGCGCTTGAAAGCACGTGACTTTCTCAATCGCCGTCCGAGCATGAAACCGCCGGATACGGAATGACGGCGGCAAAACGATAATCGCTTCACGCTAAAGATGTTGCTCTACTACGGAAAGAAGGCGTCAGCGTCGCTCTACAGTCGTGCGCGGGCCAACGCATACTTGCGAGAGCATCCGATGCGTACCGATTTCGCAACGCCGGACTACAATGCACTTTGGCACGCTTTGAACCAGCGCTATCCGGCGATCGTTGGGGGTGAGTACGTCGTTGATCCAGCGCGCTATTCAGCGTGGGTGCGCGACGCAAAATATCCGCTTCTCTCCTACATCGTCAATCGTAACGAGAAATATCTCGAGCATCAAGTTTCCGTTGACCTCTTGCAACTGCCCTCACACGGGTTCTTAATTGACGTTGCTGCCGGTCAATCGTTGTTCGCCGAAATCATGCGTCGCCGCGGCCACACCGTAATCGCTCAGGATCAAGCTTTCGACGGGGGTTTGCATCACGACCGTTTGGGCGGCGATGCATGCGCCATGGATTTGCCGGACAGTTGTGCGGATGGAATGACGCTGCACTGCTCGTTCGACCACTTCGAAGGTGATGCAGACTCACGGTTTTTGCAGGAAGCTGCACGGGTGCTGAAGCGGGGGCGCAAAGCGGCGATTTTACCGCTCTATCTTCACGAGGAGTACATCAACCTAACCGATCCCCTCTATTCGAAAACGCCCGTCGGCTTCGATGCAGCCGCAGCAACGGTTGCCAGTTTTGGATTTGCGAATCGGTTTGGGCGGCACTACAGTATGGACGCCCTTTGGCGGCGCTGCATCCAAACTGCGTTGGCCTGCGGCTTGGATCCGAAAGTATACCGAATTCAGAACGGCACGAAAATCGATCCTGCGATCTACCTGAATTTCGCATTCGTGCTTACGAAGCAGTAAAGACGCCAACGCGGGCTTTTACCGCGGCGGCCTGCATCGTCGCGGCAGCCGTTTTCTTCGCTGGTGCACTCGCTGCTGCAAAGACGCAGTACACTCCGGCATGGCAGCAGCGCGTCTCGAACGGTGTGCCGGTTGCAGCGCACTTCGGCGATCGGATCATCGTTCGTCCGCTTGTTTCCGGGACGATTACATTCGCGTCATTCCCTCTGATAGTTCAGCGCACGCGTGCAACACATGACGTGCCGGCGATCTTTATTAGCTCGGGTAATGACACGTACGAAGTTACAAACGATCGGCTGGGAGCGTTGGACATCACGCTGCAGGCGATGCAGCCTTCGATCTCACCGTTGTGGATCGCGCTCTTACTTTTTTTTGCCACCGCTTTCGGTATTCTGGCGGCGCTCCAACTTATCGCTGTGCCGGTGAGCCGCTTGCGGGTACAGTTGGATCTTGGGTCGCTCTTCGTCTTTATTTGTTCGTTGATCGTATTTGCGTTGTCGCCGCACTATTTTCACAACGACGAAGTTGGCGGGGGCATCAACTGGGGCTATCTCGGCTGGGGATATGTCGACACGTTGCGCGCGTTACCGATCGCCGTTCAAGGCGGTGGAATTATCGGACTTGCGGGCGTTGAAAGTCTAAGCAAGCCGATCCTTTATCCGTTCTTGGCGTTGCCGATAGCGACGGTGACCGGTGCTCTGAATGCGGCAATCGTTGTTTCAGTACTCTGCACGGCCTTGGCGGCTCTCGCAGTTTATCGCCTCGGAGCGTTGCTCTTTGATCGCTGGGCCGGTGCACTCGCCGCAGCGCTGTTTATCTTCTCACCGCTCGCCTTGGCGTATGCGTCGTCCTTCTATCTTGACATTCCCTACGTGGCGTTCGCATGCTGGAGCGCCGTTTTTTTGATTACTGCACTGAGAGACGAAAGCAAAACGGCGCTGCTGATCGGTATTCTGCTCGGTGTGATCGCCGTTGGCGTACGAAATCCCATCATGGCGGGATTGTACTTCGTGAGCACCGTGCTCTTGCTGCTAGCGGCGAAGATTACGCCGCTGCGCGCGATCTTGACTGGCTTAGGGAGCGCAGTGGCGGCCTTTTTCGGTGCGGTCTTCGCTTGGCCGTTCTTGTGGATCGATATGGCGCATCGGTTGCCGTTCGTGCTCGTGGCGCGGCTGCTCTTCGATCAGTATTACCATCTGACGCAATCGATCGCAACGCGCGTCGGCACGATGGTAACGCAAACGTTCATCCACACCGATCCGATTACGATCTTGCTGCTCATCGTGAGCATCGTAGCCGCCGCACTGCGCCGTGACATTCGCATTTTGTGGCTTAGCGGCGGCGTCGCTGCCGGCAGACTCTTCGTCGCACCGACTGCGTTCTATCTGCAGCACTACTGGTTTTATATGGCGCCGTTTCTACAGCTCATCGCCGGCTATGCTATAACGGTTGCACGTCTGCGTTTCCGAGTAGCGATCGTAGCGGCGGCGAGCGTTCTGACGTTCACATGGAGTGCGCTTTACTTTCCGTACGCTTCGGCTGCCACGCTTGGCTGCCTCAGCTTTCGCTGCAGCGCGAGCCGGTGGGGCGTTGATGAACCGGTCTATGGGTTAAAGGAAGCGACGGCGTGGATTCGCGCCAATGTGGCACGCGGCACTGCGATCGCGACGCTTGTCGCGCCGCACGCGGTGCAATTCGAGTTGCCCGGTTACGTCGTGCGCTCTCTCTTTTTGCCGCCGGACCCGCACGCTCAACGTGAGCTGGTGTCCAACATCGGCGCTCGGTACATTCTGATGAATGCTTGGACTCGCTATAGAGATCATGAGAGAGTTACGATGCCCGCTGCGCATATTGTTTGGCAGAGCGCACCGCGCGAGGGTATGGTCTCAGTCTTCCGAGTGACCGACGCGCCAGAGAAGCACGCGATGCTCGATGCTCCGCCACTCTCGGATCTCGATCTCGTCCCTAACACAGCACGGCGCATCGTGGTCTATCCGCGCACCTTCTCGTACCATATGGCACCGCGGGGTCGCCAGGTGGTCGCAGTTTCGGAGGCAGTTCATCCGCTCACCGATTTTGCTTCATTGCTGCGCCTCGGCGGCGGGGTGGCGCTGCTCACCTCAACGAATGTGCCGCCGGTTTTCGATTACGAACGACCGATCGCGCGATCGAGCAGCGGGGTCGCGCTTGCCCTTCCAACGTTGGACGGAATGCAGTCGCTTTCGAGCGCGTCTTTGCGTTCATCGACGAGGACGGCAACAACGGTCGTTTTCTCCGGCGACATCGTTTCACGCGGCGTCGATCGCACCGCTACAGACATCGTCGGCATCCGAGTGCAATCCACAATGCCGTTGGCGCCCACCGCTTCAATTCGAATGGGAGTGTCATGTGGCCCGAGCAGCATGAAGCTTCACCCGATATGGATCGATCGAAGTGACGTGCGCGGCTACACGGGCGTGAATCGCCCGCTCATATCGTGCATTGCCAACGGAAAGCCACTTGCCACATTCGTTGCGCTACAGCGGCATCCACACGGAACCGTCCGCGCCGTCGCAAGCCTTCTTTGGAACGGCGACAATGCGAAGGGACAGAGCGTTTGGCGCTACCGCATCCAAGGACGAGCCGCTTCGAGATAATCGCCGATGATGCGCGCCGCTAGGACGCGACCCTCTATTGAGAAATGCTCGTCCAATGTGCCGAAGAGCGGCCTTCGCATCGGCGACCGTTCCGCGTCGATGAATTTGGGATACGCGTCAATCAATGGCACGCCTGCGGCCCGTACAGCGGCTTTCAATTGCTGCCCGATGTCGGACTGCGACCAAATCGTAAAGCCGTTCGTCGGGTAGAACGGCTCCTCGTACTCTTCGAGCTCTGCGTCTTCGAGTGGCGTTAACTCCAGACCGATCGGATGCAGGGCGATAAAGAGCCTCACGCCGTTGCGCTCAAGTTCAAGCCGAATTCTCTTGAGCGATGCTCTCAAGCGCGGTTGCCAAAAGGTTGCAAATGCGGTGGTAATTTGCCGCGAGGAAGCGCCGGGTGCGCTTCGCGCGAGCTCGCGACCGTATTCGAGCGCAACCGTTTGTTGGTTGATTTGCCAAATCACAGCATCAAATGGGCGCTGTGAGAGCGCTTCGCGCGCGTAACTTTCAACCGACGCGAGAGTTTCGAAATAAGGAAACAGTAGCGTCACTTTCACCGGTTTACGAAGGCCGAGCTTCTTTCTGTCCGCGTTTAGCCGCTGCTCAACCAGGCCTTCGATCGATTGTTTCCAGCGTGTGTCCCAATATGAGTAGGAATTTCCAAGAAAAGCAATGCGATAGAAGCGACGGCTAAGGCGCGGAAAGAGCAGTGCATGTAGATTGATCTCGCCAGACGTTCGCGTATCATTACGTGCGATATGCCGCGACGGCGGAGGCGTCGGCAGCCGCGAATTCGGATCGAAGAAGAACTCGCGCAAACGCCGGTTTCCGCTGTCAGCGACGACGATCGCGCCGCTGCGGCGCTGGAGAATCGCGAGTGGCGCATCGAATTGGGCCGCTGACAGCGGCCCATCATGATAGCCGCCGCTGCGGTTGGCGGCATCCGGAATCGGCCAATGGCTGAGAATCGCCGTGGTCGTTTGGGTACCGTCGCGACGAAAGTATCCAATCGAGTGTGTGTGCAGATCGGTGTAGAGGACGCCTCCTCCATCGAGCGCGCTCAACGCGAAGGGATGGCCAAACGCCTCGCGGCTTTCCGTAATTGCTGCGGAGCGCAATTGACCGATTTCGTTGAACAGTCTAGGGCCTGCTTTTGGCGGCGTGATCCGGCGAATCCAGATAGGGTGCAGTTGCGCGTCGAGCGCGAGCAGTGCATTCCACGTGGAGATGAAGAGCACGCGTTGACCGTTTGATTGGTAGAGACTCAGTGCGACGATCCGCGGATCGATTCCAGGAGGCAAAGATACGGTTCGGACGATTCCTTGCGGCGAAATCTCCCGCAAACCCACGCCGTAATCGGCCACGAACAGCGTTCCGTCATCAGCAAACGTTAAGGCGCGTGGATTCTTGAACGTGGCGATCGTCCTTTCGCCATCGTCTCGACCTGAGAACGGCGGACGACCCGCAAAGGTCGTCACTTGTCCATGGAATATCTTGCGGATGCAATGATTGAGCGTGTCGGCAATGTAGAGTGCGCCATCCGAGCCGATTGCAATGCCCGATGGATGATTGAACTGCGCGATCGCAACGGAGCCGTCGCGGTATCCGCCTGCACTCCACAGCCCTGATGAAAGCAGCGGTCCTGAACCGGCGATCGTGCGCACCGTGTTGTCCGACGTCAATACACGGATGCGTTGTCCGCCGGCATCGGCAATGAAGAGGTTTCCCGCCGCGTCCTCGGCCAGTCCGGCCGGCATGACGAATTGGGCCGCCTGCGCCGAACCATCCTCATTACCGGAGAACCCTGAGCCAGCCAACGTTGAGACGATGGAAGTGGTCGCAGCGCCTGTTGCAAGACTGCTCACCGCAATGAAGCATCCGAGCAACCAGAGATACAATCCAATTGGTCTCATGTCCAAACGCAAACGACGTCGCCTTTCCGTTGAGCGACATCGCTCCCTTTAAGCCACGCGCGTCGCAAGTCGTGAATACGGTCCGTTCCGTTGTTACGCTTTTGTTTTGCATTTGCGTTCTATGGGCTACAATTTCGAAATCCGCGGCGCAGAGTATCGCGCCGCTAACAATTGGGAGCATCGTAGGAACGGGAGCGGCCGGTTATGCCGATGGCGCGCGTTCACGGGCGACGTTCTTGATGCCGGACTCCGTTGCGTTCGGCCCGCATCACATTCTTTACGTTGCCGACGCCGCGGCTCAAAGAATTCGCGCGCTTTCGCCTGATGGATCAGTCACAACGATTGCCGGCGGTGGTGATGCAAACGGTTCGGGACTCTTTGTCTCGGGCAGTTTTCGAAATGGGGATGCGAAATTCGCGCGCTTCTATCACCCGTCCGGCGTAGCCGTTCGCCGCGACGGCGGAATCTATGTTGCGGATACGTTCAATCATTGCATTCGCCTGATTTGGCGTGGCGTCGTCTCAACTGTCGCCGGACGTTGCGGCGTTAGAGGCAGCGCCGATGGTGGACCCCCTGTCGGCAGGCTCGCCTATCCGCGCGGATTAGCGCTTTCGGTCGACGGAACTCTCTACATCGCGGATCAGAAAAACGGCGTTCGAATCCTCAGCCCGCCGGGCACATTACGGACCATTCGATCGCCGTCGAATGCCGATTTTCGCAACGCCACCGGCGTTTCCGCGGTAGGTTCGGGCGACGACACCATGTTGTATGTCGCCAACGTTGATCGACTCGTCCGATACGACCTACGCTCGCGAGAGGCAGCGATCATTCAAGATATCGGCGCCGGGATCGAGATCAACCGCGTGCAGGGCGGCGGGCCACTCGGTCGTCCTTACAGCATCTGCGCGCTTTCGCAAGCCTCCATCCTTTACGGCGATCTGCACGACGGGTCGCTGCGGTACGTTGAAAATTTTTTGATCGCCGGTATTCCGCTTCCGCATCTGCAATACGCCGGCGGTGCGCCTCCTGAGAACTCCACCCTGGGATTTGCTCACGCAGATCGGAGGTTGTTTTCCGCACCAATGGGTATAGCAATCGATAGCGATGGCCGCATCGCCGTCGCCGATGCAATTCAGAGAAAGATCGTTTTTCTACGGTTGCGCGAGCACCGCCATGCCTACCAGACGGCGCTTGGCGCATTGAAATTCGGCCCCCGTCAGTATCGGATCGCAATCCAAGGGAATTCCTTCGCCTTCTTCTCCGCCGGATTCACCGACTCCATAGCCGGATTGCTTGAGGAACGACTTGCTACAGATCGGGAGCTCCGCGAAAAAACTGTTAAGGTAAGCGACCTTTACAGCCGCTGCCCCGATGCCGAATTGCTTGCCACGGGCGCTGTCGATTTGGCGATCCTCATCGTCAATGCGTATAACATCGACTGCAACGGCAGGGGGGAGTTCGAGCGCGATCCTGCGCTCGCTCAACGGGCCGGTCCATGGCAGAAGACGATCGCCTCGCAATATAGCACGACTGTCGCTGCGCTATCGCGCGCGCATGTAAAGGCGCTGCTGCTCTTGATCCCGATGGCTTGGGAACTCTCACCGCTGGAAGTGCTCTATCGCCGAGAGAACATCGGATACTACGAATTCTCGCCGGCCGATTACGCGTTTCCGTCAGACTATCGAAGCGCAGAAGGCAACTGGCTTCTCGCGCTTAACTCGGTTCCCGCGCCGGTTGTCAATACGTTCGGATCTTTTCGAAATTTTGAGTCAGCGCCGCATGACGGCACGCTGTTTGCAACCGACGACCTTCATTTGAGTAAGCTTGGGCGCAGCCGTGTCATGGACGTGATAGCGCAATCGCTCGAGCGACAAAAACCGTGGCTGCATTGAGAGCATCTTCGCTCCTTATGGCGTTCTGGCTCTCAATCTTAACGCTTCAACCTGCGCTAGCTCAAACGGTGGCTGCGGCAGACGTTGCAGTTCTTGCGGGTAGCGGCTATGCGGGCATTGCTGACGGTTCTGCCACACAAGCGCAATTCGAAATGCCGAGCGCCATCGCGTTTGGGGCGGACGGAACGTTGTATGTTGCGGACGCTGCGGGGCAAGAAATTCGCATGATAGCACGCGACGGCCGCGTGCAAACGGTTGCCGGATCGCCTGGCCCGGCGTCCGGCGCGTTGTCGTTTGAAGGCGGTTACCGTGACGGGCCGGCGTCAACAGCGAAGTTTAACCAGCCCGCAGGGTTGGCGGCCGCTAGCGACGGCGCGCTCTATGTCGCCGATACATTTAACCACTGCATTCGCTTTATTCGCGATGGCGTCGTATCAACTGTCGCCGGGCGGTGCGGCACCTCCGGTTCTGAAGATGGAGCGCCGCAGGTGAACCGGATGGCTTATCCGCGTGAACTAGCGATTTGCGGCGACCGACGTGCTCTCTACATCGCGGATCAGCGAAACGGCCTGCGCGTTCTCGACGCTAGCGGCGTCTTGACGACGCTCCGCCTTCCACTTGACTTTAGCGTAAACTTCATCACCGGCGTCGCCTGCGCTCGCAGCCGAACGACGGATTACCTTTACATCGCCGTCAAAGACCGCATCGTACGATACGATCTGTCATCACAGACCGCGCTGATGGCCTACAATGCCAGCCCCCCACTTTCGATGAACAGCGTGCAGGGTGGCGCACCGCTTGGCCACCCCTATAGCATCGCAGCGCTCTCCGCGCAGACGATCATCTACGGCGACTTGCTCGATGGGGCGGTTCGCTACGTTGAAGATTTCGCTCCGGTGGCAACGATCGCGCAACTGTATCCGCAATACATCGGCACGACACCACCCGAAGATGCGACGCTTGGTTTAGAGCGCCAGCAATTCTCGGCGCCGATGGGGCTCGCGGTCAACGAGAGCGATGGCCGCATCGCGGTCGCCGATGCGATCCAACGCAAAGTGTATCTCATCACCATGCGCGAGCGGCGGCATGCTTTCAATCAGTTGTCGTCCTTTGAGGCTGCGCCCAATCGTTATCGCATCGTCATCGAAGGAAACTACCTGCTCTGGTATGGGAGCGGTTTTGCCGATTCAATCGCCGGACTCTTAGAGCAACGCCTCCGCGGAACGCTTGTCGGTGGCAAGCAAATCAGCGTCGTTCCGCTGCATGTGGCGTGTCCCGACGCCTCCTCCGCGACGCTTGCAGGCGCCGACCAAGTGATCTTCTTGATCAATTCGTTCGTCGCCGACTGCGACGGCGTGTCACGCTTTCAACGCAACCCGCTCGTCGTGCAGTCGCCGGGAGCGTGGCAGAACGTCGTGCGGCGAGCGTTTGCGCCTGTATCAAGTGCACTCGCGCAATCGCATCGCGCTGCGCTGGGCGTGCTGATGCCCTTCGCTTGGGAGGTTTCTCCAAATGAGGAACTCTATCGCACGGAGCAGATCGGCTACGCTCCGGCGATGACGAACCGCGACTTTACGTTCGCCACAGACTATGTTTCGGCCGAAAACAATCTGTTGCGCGCACTCGATGCGACGGCTTTCCGCATCTTGAATTTGTACCCGGCGTTCCGTGAGATCGAACGTCGCCCGCACTCGAACACGCTCTTCGCTACCGAAGATCTTGAGCCGTCTGCGGACGGGCGCGCAGCAATCGCGGACGCGATCGCGACCTATCTAAAGAAGGCGAACTTCAAACTGCGCTAGGCGTCAACGTTTGGTGCAGGTTGCATCTGCGACCTTGGTCCAGTTGCCGCCGATGTTGACCTCACCGACATGGTGAATCTTTGTATCGCTCAGCTTCTCGTCGGTCTCACGGCTCGGCGCAGTCTGTGCGCCCATCGTGACGCTCCCGGTAAAGATCGTATGTCCGGGTGTTCCGCGGTCGGCAGTCAATGCGCCGACGCCGCCCATGTTGTCCGTCGTGTTTGAAAAATATTTGCTGAGTTGGGTGTTGTAGCCCATATAACCCGACGATTGAAAACATCGGCGAGGTGATCGTTTGACTAAGCGTATTGCCGGGTGCTACGGCAACGCTCAGCGTGCCATTGTCATGCCGCATCGCGCCCGAAGGCTGCATGGCATCGACCGAGCAGTCCCACGTTCCGACCAAGTA
The DNA here is from genome assembly GCA_963723515.1 of Vulcanimicrobiota bacterium. Lineage (GTDB taxonomy): Bacteria > Vulcanimicrobiota > Vulcanimicrobiia > Vulcanimicrobiales > Vulcanimicrobiaceae > JAFARW01. Next base: position 406,578 of record CAVRQT010000002.1, on the reverse strand, counting down.
CTGAAGGGGAGCCATTTCCCCCGTCAACGCTTGAGCAGACGCGGCAGCCGTACAAAATGCGGCGAAAACAAAACACGCCGATACGGCGGATATTCTTACCATTTGATGTCTCCGTAAGCAGAGCGTCTAGATTTGAACGGGCTTGGCGCGACCCCTATCCGGCGCGCTGCTCCGGTGCGGCAGCCAGCGCTCGGCCCACTTGCCGAGCATGTCCAATGCCGGTTCGAGATCGCGGCCGGACGGCGTCAGTTCATAGATAACCGAAATCGGCGGCCCGGAGCAAACGGTCCGCTTGACCAGTCCCGCACCTTCGAGCTCGCGCAGGCGCTCGGAGAGCAGCCGGTCGGAAATTCCCGGCACGGATGCCAGCAGACCGTTGAATCGCTGCGGTCCGTGCGTGAGCATGCGCAGAATCGCGCCGGTCCACCGCCGGCCGATCAACTCCACGGCGCGGTGAAAGCGTGGGCAGAGCTCGGCTGAGCTTTGACGCCATCGGCTTCTTGGTTTTCTCCTTACGATTCGTCGCCTACTTGACATCGGTGGGCTTCGAGGTCTATAAATGATTCTACCTTACTTCAAGTAAGTATGCAACGAAAGATGGGTAAAGACAGAGAATGACACACGATCTTGGGATTCTTTTGGTTCGGATCATCATCGGCGCGGGCATCGCCGTCCATGGTTCGCAGAAACTCTTTGGCTGGTTCGGCGGCCACGGTCTCAGAGGCACCGGCGGCTTCATGGAGTCGCTCGGGTTTCGCCCCGGCGTTCCCTTTGCGTTCATGTCGGGCATCGGCGAATTCGCCGGCGGACTGCTCATTTTGCTCGGCTTTCTCGGTCCGATCGGACCGGCGCTCGTCATCGCCGTGATGACCGTCGCAATCGCCACAGTCCACATTCACAACGGATTTTTGAGCTCGAACAACGGCTTCGAATTACCGCTTACCTATATCGCGGGGGCGCTGGCCGCAGCGTTTACGAGCTCCAGCATGCTGACCTTAGACAGCCTCTTCGGAATCTCGCTGTTCCACTCGGCGGCGGCAACGTGGGCGTTCGTTGCGATCGGCGTGATAGGCGGCCTGCTCGCCGTTGGTGCCCGACGCATAGCCGTGCACGGTAGTGCTTCGGCATGACGAGTTGCACGCATCTCGCGCAGATTCGTGAGGTCACTCCCTCCGCGGAAGGCTGCGAAGAGTGTCTGCGGACCGGCGATACCTGGGTGCATCTGCGCGAATGCCTCGTTTGCGGTCACGTCGGATGCTGTGATAGTTCGAAGAATCGTCATGCGACGAAGCACTTCATGCGCAGCCAACATCCGATCATGCGATCGATCGAACCGGGAGAGAACTGGCGCTGGTGCTTCGTTGATGAAGCAGTCGTTTAGCAAACAACGTACTCATGGTGTAAATGGCTTCTCATCGACGGATGCCTGCGCTTTTCGTCGGGCACGGAAATCCGATGAATGCGCTGGAGGAAAACGATTACACTCGTCGCTGGAATGCAATTGGCGCTTCCTTGCCGCAACCTCGGGCGATTCTTTCAATTTCCGCGCATTGGTATGGTCCCGGCACAGCGGTGACGGCGCGCGCGCAACCGCCCACGATCCACGATTTCGGCGGATTTCCGCGCGAGCTGTACGCCTTTGAATATCCCGCGAAGGGCGATCCATCGTTGGCAGCGCGCGTTCAGGAATTGCTTGCGCCGACGGTCGTCGAGAGCGATCGGCAATGGGGCCTCGATCATGGCACCTGGGCGGTCCTCTGCCACTTGTTTCCGGACGCAAGCGTGCCGGTCGTACAGCTGAAGATCGACGAAACGCAGCCGCCGCAATTTCATTACGATATCGCTAAACGACTCGCGCCTTTGCGCGATGAAGGCGTGTTGATTCTCGGCAGCGGCAACGTCGTGCACAATCTGCATGCGTACGCCTGGGGGCGACATCCGGTGGAACCGTTTGAGTGGGCGCTCCGCTTTGAGCAGCGGCTGCGCCGCGCGCTTACCGAACGTGACGACACAGCGCTGGTTCGATACGAGGACGGAGGCCGCGATGCGACGCTCGCCGTGCCGACGCCGGAGCATTACTTGCCGCTGCTCTATATCACGGCGTTGCGCAACGCGGCCGATTGGTTGCGCTTTCCGGTTGAAGGAATCGATGGCGGCTCAGTGTCCATGCTCGCCGTACAGTTTGAATAGCGTCGCGACGAAACAAGGAGGTCCTAAGCAAGGCCCTTAAGCCGTTTTTGCTAGCGCCTACGGAGGAGCCGATGTTTTCAAATTGTCGGACGCCATTACGCGGGCTCGTCGTCGCTCTATTGCTCTGCGGCTTCTTCGGTACGCTGATTCCGAGCAACGTTTTCGCCGCAACCGATAAGACGCTGACTCGGGTGCGCGGTTCGGTCAGTTTCGATACTGGCACCGGCGCAAAGCCGATCGAAGGCCAGCTAACGCTTCCGGATCAAGCGGTTGCAATTACCGGCATGCGCGCCCTGGGGCGCGTCGGGCTCCCCGATTCCTCGACGATCGACGTTGGCGAAAACGTGCGCGTCGCGCTTGGCGCATTCAATCCCGCGGAGAGCGGTCGCGCAAACGTGATCACCCTTTCCAATGGTGCGTTGCGATTTCGCGTCGTGCATCCGGCTGGAGCGCGTTCCAACTATACCTTTGTGACGCCGACTTCACAGATCGCGGTGCGTGGCACAACCGGCTACGTCGTTACCGGTCCAAAAGGCACGGAGATTTCATGCGATGACTGTGCGCCGGGTGACGTGACGATCACCACGCAAGGCGAGACCGTTTCATTGGTGAGCGGACAGACGTACATCGTGACCGTCGACCGTTGCGTCATCAGCGGCAAGTCGTTGACGGTCAATCCAACGGTGAATAACGACGCGTTCAACCAGTTCAATGACGGCTCAAATCCGTTCGGCGATGTGCAGCCGCTGTTCGACCCGACCGATTCAATCCATGGAACAACGGATGGCAAAGTTCCGGTCTGTCTTCCCGAACGAACCACCGCGAGCAATGGCCTGGCGCCGCTGATTGGCATCGGCGGTTTAATTGGTGCGATCATTGCCGGCTCAAACTCACACGGCAACCCGCGTAAGCAACGCTCCTCCGGCGCCATCGACGCCGACGCCGACGCCGACGCCGACGCCGACGCCAACACCAACGCCAACACCAACGCCAACGCCGACACCAACGCCGACGCCAACACCGACGCCGACGCCGACGCCGACGCCGACGCCAACACCAACGCCAACACCAACGCCAACGCCGACACCAACGCCGACACCAACACCGACGCCGACGCCGACGCCGACGCCGACACCGACGCCGACACCAACGCCGACCCCAACACCAACGCCGACGCCGACGCCGACACCAACGCCGACGCCAACCGGCCCCAGCGCCGCCGACCGCGAATCCATCGTCACTGCGGCTCTTCGTCGATCAAACGTGGACAATCGATGATTTCGCAAGCGGCCGCGGCAACGTTTACTGCCCAGGGTTGCGCGGCATATGCAACGATTTCGATAATGTCAAATCAAATTTCGATAAATTATTCGAGCGCAACATTAATGGTTACGGCGAACAGTCCCACGCCTAGCGGCGGATGCAACATCGTCGTGACCAGCAGCGCGGGAGGCAGCGTCAGCGTAAATGTCGTCGTCGTGAACGGAGGTTACACACGTCGCGGTGCATCAACGCCTGCACCGGGACCGCCCGCTCCGCAGACGCCTGCGCCCGGACCACCGACGCCGCATCCGTTGCCGATCCCAATGCCGCCGCCCAAGCCGGGCCCACCGAATCCCACGCCGCCCGGAAATCCAAATCCAAAACCGCCGGCGGCGCTCCTAATCGATCGCGTGATGGCAATCTTGCGCGCTGATGCGGAAGACTTGGTGCGGTTCCTATACTAGATCTTGTTGGGAGAGTACGGGTCTGGTGGCCCGCACAGTCTTCAAAACTGCTGAGGCCGCTCTAAAGGCGGCTGGTAGGTTCGATTCCTACACTTTCCCGCCACCTCAAAAATCTCAGGTATTTGCAAGACTTTTTCGATGCCGCGTGCGCTTCGCTACACCGTTGTTCGTTGCTATTTCGCGGCGCGAAGAGCGTCGAGCGCTTCGCGCGCTTCTTTGGTCGATGGATGTTGAACATGAGAGGTTTACTGCACCGTTACTACTGAAATCGGCTAAGAACTGATCCTAAGCAACGCTGGACAAACATCCGTCCCATCGCTCACGTTCTCCATAGCATGAACGGATCAAGCCGCATCGCGCCGCTGCTCGCCGCGCTGGCCATAATGACACTGATTCTTGGAGGGTTGTGTCGCTCGCCGGCCCTGAGTTTGGCCGTGCCGGCAATCGTCCAGCGAGCATCGAGCGTGTATGCTTCCCAAGTGCGCGGCGTCATCGGCATGCAGCGGCACTTCAGTACACAGTTGAGCGGCGGGCTCTTCCACCACGGCGAAATAAGCGACAGTGGTCAATTGATGGAAGACGGTAAGTTCGTGAAGATCGCGTATATCGAATCGTACGCGATGGGCGCGCGTTCTCGTCCTCAGAAGTTCGTCAGCGCGTCAGACCAAACGAACAAAGACTGGGCTGCCGGCAAGGTGTTCTTCAAAGAGCCGTACGACGCACGGTACATGGACGACTACGCCTTCGGCGAACCGCAGACTGCATGTTCGTCGTGCCCAGCCGGGACGCAAGCCGTCTCTTTTACGAGCGCGAAGCGAGACGCGCAGCACGGCAGTGGCACCATGTACATCAATGTGGCGAATGCGCACGTCGTGCGATTGGAATACACTCCGAACAGTCTGCCGCCACACGCCACGTCCGGAACTGTGACCGAAGTCGGCGGCGCCGCGCTCCCCGATTTATGGTACGTCGTTCGTATCAACGAAGTATACGCGGGGCACGCGCTTGTGTTCAGCGGTACCGGAACGTTCACCGGGATCTTCGATCACTTTCGGCGCTTCACGAGTCTCGCGGCCGGCGAAACAGCCCTGCAGAGTCCGGCTCCTTGACGGAGCGGTAGTCGCAGCGCGGCGCTCAAGGCCCCCGGTCGGCACCTGCAGGCCATCGAGTGCTGAAAAATCTTCGGCCACAAGTTGCCGCTGCGCCTCGATTGAGGCCGCAGTCGCCTTGTGCGCGCTTTCAAAGACCGCGCAAAACGCATCGCCGACTGTCTTGAAGACTTGACCTCCGGCCGCGTTGATCGCGGCGCGCATGATTGCATCATGGCGCGCTACGGCCTGCGCCATGGCTCCTCGATCGCGCTCCCAACGCGACGTCGAACCCTCGATATCGCTGAAAAGAAAAGTCAGCGTCTCGTTTTCTAAGGCCGCTGCGCTTTCTGTCACGACATCGCCGAGATCGGCGGCATCGCGCGCGCGAGTTCGACCGCTTGATCTTCAGTTAAGGAGGCGCCCTCGCGTAAGAAGCGTTCGATGTCAGCCTCGCTGAACGTTTCGTGCAGAGTCTTGACGAGCCGGTCGTAGATGTAGCGCTCGGTATGCTCGCGCGTAAAGCCGGAGGCTTTGAACGCGTGCTCGACGTAGCCAAGGATGCGCGCAGCAGCTTTCGGATCGTGCGGCGCAAGGATTGCGCCGAGGCACTGCAATGCCTGTGCGGTTTGAACTTTGTGGTCGGCCTCACGACCCGAATCGACCGCATCAAGTGCTGCCCGATGAGCTTCCTCCGCCTGATCGCGCGCCAAAAAGTACGTTGCGAGATTTACTTCTTGCTGCGAACGCAGGATCGAATCCATGCGCAGCACGTCGTGTGCCAGATTATTTTGGGCATGTTCGACCGCAGCCGCGACATTGCCGAGCGCAAACTCGTTCTCGGCGAGGTTCAATTGTACGATGCGCGGGTAGCGCTCATCGCCTAGGTCGCGATGCATCTCTAAAACTTTGCGTTGGATCGCCGCAGCTTCCTGAAGCCGGCCCGTCATGGAGTAAGCGACTCCCAGCGAACTCATCGTTCGAGCGATTCCGAGGCGGTCGTTCATCTCACGAAAAAGCGCCAGCGATCGATCCAGATCTTGCTCGGCCGCAACGAAGTCGCCGACGCTTACGTTGGCATTTCCGCGCAGGCGCAAGGCGTGCGCGAGCCGTTCATTGTTGCCCAACTTCTCGTAAAGCTCGCAGGCTCGAGTGGCCGCCTCCAGAGCCGGAGCCGGCAGCCACAAGACGTCCCGCGAGCGGCTCAACGTGTACCAGAGTTCTGCTTCCAACGGCTCCGGCAGTTCGCTGGCGCGATCGATGATTTCCTCAGCGCGGCGCTTCGACTCGGCGACTAAACCGTGCGAGTACCAAAATGGTTCCAGTGCGGTCAGGAGCGTTACGCCCAGATTAAGGTTGGCGGCAGAGCCGAGCGTCCAATCCAACGCCGCGCGAAAGTTCTGCAACTCCGGTTCTAGAGCGGGCGCACCTTTAGTGTTTGAGGGAGCGGGAGTCGCTGCATGCGCGCCCTCCACACGTTCGGCGAGTGCGGTGTAGAACTCGGCATGCCGCAGACGCAAGATGTCCTCTTCACCGGATGCGCTCGCTTTTTCGATAGCATATTCACGCATGCTCTCGAGCAATCCATAGCGCCGGTGCGAATCCGCGAGCTCGCTCGTGACGAGCGACTTGTCCACCAGCGAGGAGAGTAATTCGATCGCACCCCACTCATCGAGCGTGTGATGCGCAGCTACGGCTGCGGCGGCATCAAGAGAAAAATCGCCGGCGAAGACGCATAGCCGTCTAAAGAACTCTTGCTCACGTTCGTCCAGGAGATCGTAGCTCCAATCGATGAGCGCGTGCATCGTCTGCTGCCGAGGCAGCGCATCGCGCGTTCCACCGGTCAGTAGCCGAAATCGTTCCGAAAGCCGGGCTGCGAGTTGCTCGAGCGTGAGCATCTTCAGCCGAGGCGCGGCGAGTTCGATTGCCAGCGCGATCCCGTCCAGGCGCCGGCAAATCTGAGCGACGAGATTCGCATTGTCGTCAGTTAATTCGAACGACTCGGTCGCGGCGCGCGCCCTGTCGGCGAAAAGTCCGATCGCGCCGTACTGTGCCGCCTCTTTCTTTGATAACGCGATCTTCTCAGGTGCAACCGCAAGCGATGTAACGCGATGTGCACGTTCTCCGGAAACTCCCAGCGGCTGGCGGCTCGTCGCAAGGATTTGCACTTCACCGCACTCTCTTAAGAGGCGGGTGCTGAGCGATGCTGCAGCTTCAACGAGATGTTCGCAGTTATCCAGAATCAAGAGCAACTTTTTGTGCTGCAAGAAGTGAACGAGGCTTTCGGTCAGAGAACGCTCCGCCGACTCTTTGACATCCAAGACGCCCGCAAGCGCGCTTGGCAGTTGCTCGGCCTCCTGTACGGGCGCAAGTTCGATTAACCAGACGCCGTCTTCAAAGCCATCGAGCAGATCGGCACCGACTTGCAGCGCGAGGCGCGTTTTGCCGATGCCGCCGGCGCCCAGGAGCGTGACGAGCCGCGATTCCTTCAGGAGCTGCTTTCGTCGTCGCCAATTCATCCTCGCGGCCGATGAAGCGTGTCAGTTGCAGCGGCAGATTGTTCGGCAAGAGCTCCAGCGATCGCAGCATCGGAAAATCTTGCGGTAAATCCGGAGCAACCAGTTGGTGCAGACGTTCCGGCTCCGCGAGATCTTTGAGCCGATGTGCTCCAAGGTCGAGGAGCGATATGTCGCGCGGCAAGCGGTCACGCACGATGCCCTTGATGAGGTCGGACAACACGATTTGGCCACCGTTGACGATCGCAATGATCCTTGCGATCCGATTGAGCGGCGGACCGAAGTAATCGCCGTCGCGTTCGTCCGCTACGCCGCTGTGTAGCGCCATGCGTACGCGCAAGCCGTCAACGGTTGAGAAATCTTCGGCCACAAGCTGCCGCTGCGCGTCGATTGAGGCCGCAGTCGCGTGGTCTGCGCTTTCAAAGACCGCGCAGAACGCGTCGCCGACCGTCTTGAAGACACGACCTCCTCGTGCGGTGATCGCGCTTCGCATGATCGCATCATGACGTTCCACGGCCCGCGCCATGGCCTCTCGGTCGCGCTCCCAACGCAACGTCGAACCCTCGATATCGCTGAAAAGAAACGTCAGCGTCTCATTCACGCCGTGCTCTCTTCGCCTAGGCCTCAACGCCGCGCCTGTAGCGGTGTTTGCCGGCTTTTCGCCAACTTCTGCGTTACTTTTCAAGCCAGCGGAGGGCAACGCGTATGCTCCTAAGATCGAGGCCGAATATCCCTTTGGCCGCCTTCGTGATTCTTTTGGTTGCCGCCGCGTTGGGCTTTGTTGCGAGCGGCGCAATTGCGCAACGCTCGTCTGCCATGGCGCTGCCGAATTGCATCGGCAAACCGGAAGTGAAGCCGAACGAAGTTGTGATCGCATGCGCTGACGGCGGCGTCGTCGCGCAGCATTTGCGCTGGACCGGTTGGGGACAATCTTTCGCGGCGGCGCTTGGAACGATGTCGGTGAACGACTGCAAACCCTACTGTGCCGCGGGGCACTTTCACCGCTATCGAATCATTCTTGTCGCGACCGGCATGCAAAATTGTCCGAACGGCGCGCCGGCCTATCGCAGCGTAACCTTCGCGTATATCGGAAAAGGGCCGAACACGGGGAGCACGATGGACTATGCCTGTGGCCCGCGTCGCTAAGTCAAAGGAGAAGCTATGATGCGAACAACGCTGATGTTGATCGGCGCTGCCATGCTCTTTGCCCTCGCGCCCGCTGCCGCACAATCGCCGGCCGGCCCGAGTGTCGCGTGTAGCCCAGTCATTGCACGCGCCGGATCGACCTTTACGATCTCATTGCCGGCGAACCGCACCACCGGCTATAGTTGGGCGCTTGAGGATCCGCTCAATTCGGCGGTCGTCGCCTATCGTTCGAAACACTACGTCGCTTCGACCAGCGCTACAATGGGTGCGCCCGGCCTCGAGATGTGGACGTTCGCGGCGGTCGCTCACGGCAAAGCGATCGTTTCGCTGAAGTACGCGCGACCTTGGGAAAAGATTGCGCCTCCCGCTAAGGAGGCGCTCTACGTCATTGTCGTTCGCTAGCGGGTAATTTAGTTTAAACTCACGCGCTCACCGACGATGTGGGCGTGAAATTCATCGAAGTCGTCGTGCGTGTTAAGCGTCGCCGCATCGCGGACGGATCGATCGCGTAAGCCGGAACGCTCCCGCATCTGAGCGGCTTTATCTTCGGAGTGCTCGTACTTCAGCACCGCTTCATTATGCTTGCGCACCTTCTCGGGATCAAGCCGCCCGCCGTTACGTTCGATGACCCAATTTTCGAACTCAACGTAGCTTGGCTTGTGCGATGAGATGTAGTCGATCGCATCTTGCTTTGAGATTCCTAATGCGTTGAGGGTCATCGCATCGAAACCGTCGCCGCACGCGTCGTAATCTTCGGGCAGCAAACCGGCTTGCGAAAGCAGCAGCTTTTGCCACAGACGCGGGAGATGCACGACGCCGCTTGGTCCGGAGATCTTCGTGCTGATCGTCGGCACGATTTTTGAGACAGAAGCCATGGAAGTTTTCCTTTCACCAATCGCCGCGTGAACGCAGCGGCCGGGCCGCGATGCTTCGTTAGAGCCAAGCCGGCTTCTTGCCGGACGCATTTCCGCAGTAGTGCATGTGGACCGAGTGCGGCACGTAATACGCGTGCACGTCATAGTGCGGCACGGGGAAGCCGGGATGACCCTGCGGTTCGAACCAGATGTCAACATGATCGACGTGGTAACCCGGAAGCGGCTTGAGAACGTCGTCCCAATTCTTCCCGGCCTTCAGTTGCTCAGGCGTGATCATCAGTTCGGTGAAGATCGGCTTTCCGTTGTACCAGCCGTAAATCGGCCCGAACGGCTTGTTCTTGTCGCTGACATAGTGGTAGCCCATCGTCGGAATGCAACCGAACCACGGCTTGACGTCGGACGGAAGTCCGGCCGGATGTTGCGGTCCGGGCGTCATGATCATTTTGAACGCTTGCGGCGTCATGCCGGGCGGCAGCTTCGGCGGCGTTGCGGCGGCACCGGCGAACGCCGTCGGCGCAACGGCAAACAACGCCGCAAAGAAACAGCATCGAAAAAGTTTCACCTGGGCCTCCTTAATTTCGAGATCGGTGCCGTCCACGATACTTTGGCGGCGTCGCGGAGACCTGCGCGCTAGGTTCGGATGCCAACCCCGCGCTGCAAATCGCGCAAACTCCAGAGGCCAAATTCCGTGTTGCCGTAGCGATCGAGAACCAGCGCCAGCATTTTGATCGCGCGATCGCGCGAGGCCGTGCCTGGGAGCAGTTCATACAGTGTCGCGATTTGCCATGCGCAACGCTGCTGGGCGTCATCGTTAGGTGCGGGCGAGATATTTCGAAAAAGCCCTTCAAGCGCGGCCGTCGCGCCGAATGCGGCAGCCGGCACGATACGCCGGCCTTGCAACCGCGTTCCCACATCTTGAACGGCTTGCAACAATGCTTGAGGATCTCGCGGATCGCGGATCACAATCTGACCGGCGAGCGTCGGCCGCTGCGCCGGCTCACGCCCGGCCCATCGCGGCCACGGCCGCACGCCGATTCCGCGCGTCAGATCGTTGGCTGCATCGCGTGCGATCTCGCTATCCGTGTAGTGCTGCGAAATGAAAGCCAAAAATGTGAATGCCTGCGACTGCGCACCAATGCCCGGCAGCTCTTCATAGAGCGTTGCTATCTCCCACGCCATGCGCGGCAGCCAGCGGTCGCCCGGAAAGCGGTTGGCCCAATCGAAGTACGCGTCGCCGATCCAGTTCGCTTCGTTTTCAATCGCGTCCGGATGGCGGCGCCGATTGTGCAGGTCGTCTTTGAGCGCAAACACTTGATGGTGCATGCGCACGACGCTCAACTTCTGACGACCGAAGTACTCGTCAGCGGGCGCCAACGCGCTCGCCGGCGCTGCGCTAGCGCGTGCGGTCTGCTTCTTTACCGGCGGCGGTGGTGACGCTGCGTGGACGGCTTCGAAGAGCGTGACAGCCGTAATGATTGCGAGCACCCAGACGAACCGCAGCATCGTTCGCACTGGGAAGATTCATTTCTGCACAAGCGGTGGGATTTCTTCTTGCGCTACGGTGCCTTATAGAAGAAGATTTCCGGATCGCCCGGATCGAGATTTTCGAGGTAGCCGCTCTCGACGAATCCCAATCCTTTGCAAAGCGCTTGCATTGCATCGTTCGATCGATTCGTCGACGTGTAGAGCGGCTCGTCCGTCGCAGAGCGCGATAATTTTCTCGATCAGCGCCGATGCGATGCCGCGGCGGTGGTAATTCGGATGCACGCCGAGCATCCAGATGAAGGCGCGTCCGAAGAACTCGCGATCCCAAACCGCCATGCCGACGACTTGCTCGTCGATCTCAGCGACGAGGCTCTCGCGCGATCCGAGGCGTTTGCGCATCAACGCCAAATGATGATCCCAATGTTCGGCATGCGGGAGCGCCTCGAGTCGCACCAGATCTATCTTTTCCGCCTTTCCGAATGTGCATGGGCTAAGCGACGCTATTAACGGTAGAGGGTAGCCGTGTAGGCTTCGCTTTGCGCAACACTCGCAGGTCGCAATACGCGACGATCAAGCAGACGATTGCGATGGCTGCGACGCGTCCAGTGCGTAAGCGCGTTCAGCGCCGCAACTTTATCCACCAGATGTGGCGTGATATGCGCGGCAGGCGACGCAATCACGAGATGTGGAAGGACGAGCAACGCGGCTGCCATACCGGCAAACCCGAGGTTGATCCCTGCGTGAATGTACGCGCGCAGCGCAAACCAATTGGGCCGCACGACGTTGACGATATTGAGAATCGAGTTGATTGCGTACAGCACGAAAACCGGCAGGATCACTTGCTGCCAGACCGCGCTGAACTGGAAAGGCTGATTGCCGTGCGCATTCGGTAGCGGCCCAATAAACAGGTGCGAGAGCGCGTGTCGCGTCCACGGCACACTCAGCAGCCACAGCATGACCACAACGTTGACGATGAGCTCCCCGATTGACTGTGAGCGCGTAACGTACCGCGCATCGCTGATCGGCAGCGTGCGCGGATCCCATCGATCGAGGCCTGGATCGCGGCCGAACCGGTTTTGGAAATACTCGAGAAGGAAGAAGATGAACGTGATCAGGCCGATAACGACAAAGAACGCGATCGACAGCGATCCCCAAACGACGACAAGACTTGGAAGCGCGCTGCCTGCGAAAAAAGTTGCGGATGCGAAGAATGCGACGATCAGCGCTATGACCAGCACGACGCGCAGCGTGTACCAATAGAACGGCAAGAAGGCAGGGCCGATCAGGTATTGCTGGCTTGCGTACTTGCTCGCGACCATGCGCGGATTGCCGTAAGCTTTGAGGATCACGCTCTCTTCGTCGAGTGTGAGCGGCCGCCCGAGCTGTGCTTCCTTCTCCTCGGCTTCGGATTGGATCGCATCCGAGATCTCGGCCAGGATGTCGTCTTCTTGACCGCGCGGCAGCGATTTGCGTACGGCATTCAAATAGCGGTCGAGTAGTTGCATGAGCTTAAGTCTCCTGAAGGATGCGTTCGAGTGAGGCGTTGATGCGTTGCCACTCGGCAAGCAGTTGGTCTCTGATCGCCTTGCCGGTCTCCGAGAGTCGGTAGAAGCGCTTGTTGCGGCGATTCTCTTCGCGCCACTCGCTGAGCAACAGCCCTTGGCTTTCAAGCCGGCGGAGCAGTGGATAGAGCGTGCCTTCATCGATTTCCAAACCCTGATCTGCGAGCGCTTGGCGCAGCGTGTATCCGTAATGCTCGGTGTGCAAATGCGCAAGCACGGCCAGCGTGAGCGCCCCGCGCCGCAATTCAAGGCGAAGGTTCTCAAAAACGCCGGTGCCCAAGCGGCTTTAGATCCTCGGGCCCCAGCCGGCGAACGTTGTGCGCAGGTTTGGCAACGACTCAAGGCCGGCATCGTTGACGGTTTTGCCTAGAGGCTGGTGATCGGCGCGGGTAATCATAGTCGCGGCTCCTTTTCCTATTTGACAGACAGTATGTGGTACACACTATATGTCATACAGTACTCCTACGTCAATGGTCTTGCCGAATTGTAGGCACCGAAGTAGGGGTCATCCGCTATACTAAGTGGATGATCATCGATATAGGGATTCTGTCGTAGCCGGCCGCCGTCGGTCCGCCACGTCGCGAGCGGCGCGCCGCCAAACAAACCGCAGGTACCGGTCCCGTTGTGCCGGTGAAAGAGGCGCCGCTCGAGCTTTTCGGCACGATTAAACAAATTTTCCCCAGCACGACCTTTGCTGTCGAGCTGGAAAACGGCCGAACGATTCTGGGACATATCGCCGGGCGCTTGCGCCGGCATCACATCAAATTGTTGCCTGGCGATCGCGTCGATCTCGAAGTGTCGCCATACGATCTCACGAAGGGACGCATCGTCTACCGGTATCGCGCCGGAGAAGCCCGCAACGAGCGTTAGCCCCGCCTAAGGCGCGGGTTGATGCGCCGGCGAAAAACTGCGAAGGAGGTAGCGCATGACCGGGTTCGTGCTGCATCTGCTCCACGCGGCGGCGTGGGCGTTCATCATTATCTTCATCTTGGCGATCGTCGGCGTCGTCGCCATCTTGCGTTGGATCGCCGCACTGTTCATGCGCGGTGAAACCGCTGTGAAGTCCGGCGTCACACAAGTCGAGGGCTCGATTCACCGGCGGGAATGACTTAGAACAGATACGTCGCGAGCGCGCCCCGTTCGACGAAGCCGAGCTTGCGATAGAGCGCGATCGCCGCTTCGTTGAAATCGTTCACGTAGAGCGAGATCGTCGGATAGCGCTCGAGGAGGCGTGTGCAGATCTGCCCCAGCGCGTCCACCGCCAGACCGCGACGGCGCAAACCGGGTGGCGTCCAAACCCCCTGCAATTGCACCGTGTAGCGGCTACTCGGACCGACGTGGCAGAAGAAGCAGAGCCGCCGGTCCAGCGTTGCGACCCACCATAATCCCCCGGCGATCATCTGCTCGACATTCTCAGAGAAGTCGCCGGCGATGCGACGCGGATCGTATCCGAGCTCTTGCTCGATCATGGCCGCCGAATTCCTTGCCACCTCAGCGGCTTCAACTTCGCGCGCGAGACGAACCGTGACGAGCGAACGCTGCTGCACGCGAGGAGCGTCCAAGACGAACACCGGTTGTCGCGCACGGATCAATCGTGGCGCGCGATGCCAGCCCTGCACGCATTGCCAGAACTGATGCGCGGTGTCGTGCGGCGCGACGATCATCCGTTCATCGTTGAAATCGTGCGCCAAGCCGGCGAAGGCGAGAACCGCCTCCGTGGAGGTGGCCGCTAAAACCGTCTGGCGACCGTAGTAGGCTGCTCCTTGAACGCAGCCGTCTGCACGGCGAAAGCAATAGAGGCGTTCTCGAGCGTTGCGCCGCTGTCGAAGCAGCCAATCGAGATAGACGTTTTCGTATGGCTCTTCAGCGAGAAAGCGGCGAACGGCAATCTCGTCTTGCGGCCCGACTGCGCGAACCGCCGGCGCGATCAACTGAGCTTGACGACGAACTCCGGCTTGCTCGTCGGCGCCTTACTGCCGCCGTCCGGTTCGACGCTGACCGCGACTGCAGCAATTGCCGACGCGTTGACCGGCAAGGAGACCAGCGCGACACCCGAGCGGTCAGGCATGAACGTAATCGATGGCGCCATCTTTTGGGCGCCCATGGGCTGCGTCCAGGCTTGGTAGACATGCCCTTTCGGCGGCATCGGCATGCCGTCCATCGCGATGTAGAGATGGCCGTTGCGCTTGATCACTTCGCCGCCGTTGACGGGGAAGCGCTTTGCGCTCGTGTCCATGACGTCGGCAATCATGATTCGCTGGGCGGCTAAGCGGCGGTCGAGCGCCGTGTTTTGTGTCTGAAGTTGTGAGAGCTGCTCACGCGTTTGCGAAAGATCCGAGCGCAGCATCAGATTCGTCGCTGTCGTCCAAACAGCGAGCACGATTGCGGCCGCTGCGACGATCATTGCCGGCCACGACGGACGCATCTTCGATTGCGGGACAGGCTGCGTGCGACTTTCGCCTTGCACGGTGCGCATAATCCTCGATTTGAGGAGCTGCGAAGGCGCGGGTCCGGTTCTTCCATCGACGCAGGCTTCCGCCGAGAGCGCGAGCGCATCGACCGCCGGCCGCAGCGCGTCATATTCCGCGCGACATTGCGAGCAAGTGCGCAGATGGGCGCGCACATTGGCGGCCTCGCTTGTCGGCAGCGAACCGAGCGCGTAAACCGCGACCGAATCAAGAAATTCGTCGTGCGCGTTCACGCCGTCACCACGCCGTCGAGTTGGGCGCGCAATCGTCGCAAGCCCGTGCGGATTCGCGTCTTGATCGTGCCGAGCGGGATGCCCATCCGGCGCGCGATCTCCTCATGTGTCAATGCGCCGAAAAAGCCCAGTTCAATCGGCCGGCGCTGTTCTTCAGGGAGCCGTGCGAGCGCGCTGCGAACGAATTCGGCATCCAGCATCGCGAACGCGCGATCTTCAAGCGCGTCATCGGCCGGCATCGTCTCCGGGGCTTCGCTCTCTTGCCGAACGTTGCGATTACGCACCACGTCCAGCGCGCGATTACGCGTCACGCGCGCGATCCACGCGGCGAAATTGCCTTGGGCGAACGATTGCGGCGAGCTCCAGACTTTCAAGAAAACGGCCTGCGTGACATCTTCAGCCGCGGGCACGTCGCCGAGAATGCGCAAGGCGATGCCATAGACGAGGCGGTGGTAATCATCGTAAAGAGATTCGAATGCGGCGCCGTCACGTTGACGCACACGCTCCATAAGCCGGCTCGCATCCTGCACCTCACTTTCGTTCGCTTCGCCCAGTGGCTGACCTCGATAGAACGCCGTTGCGCGCGACGCGGATTGTGCAGCCGAGGCATCAGGCGACCGCTTGTCGTAGCGAGATAATGATGGATCAACCGTTGGATGCGATTAAAGCGAGGATTCCGGAGTTTGCGGGATACGGCGACGAGGTGGCACGACGCCTAGCCGACGAGCAAGTTCGGGCTCTCGTCGGTGAGGCGCTCGCATTGCTGAACGAGCGCCACGCGGATTACTTCAGTCCGGAAGCGTTAGCGTCATACGATGCGTTGATTCGCCGCTGCGAATTCGTCAATCAAACGGTCTTTCGTTTCATCGAGTATGCGACGCTCAGCGACGATCGCAGGGTCGAGTTAGCGCGTGTCGATGAAGCGCTCGTCGAGAAAGCCGCCGGCGCGCAAGAAGTGACGGCCGAGAATCTCTTGAGTTACCTGCGCGCTCTGGAAGCCGCGTTCGATCGGCGCGACGGAGCGATCACCGAAGCCGTCTAGGTACCGGGGTCCCCCTAAAACGGAATAGGGATCTTGCTCTTTACCTGATTGATCAGGCTGTTCTTCAAGCTGTCTACGGCGCATTTCCAACATGACACCGGATTGCCGAACTCGGTGTCAAACGGCGCGAGCACCTGATCGGTCAAGTTCTGCGTTTGTTCTGTGACTATGCCATTGACGAACGACGCAACGAGTGACTGGCCAGCCTTAACGATCACCGTCTGGCCTGCTTTGTCGCCGGTGGTAAAGGTCACCGCGACCGGCAAGTTCGGATCGCTGACGCCGTAGACGTTCACCTGCAGTTGATCTTGCGAAACTGCGATGTCGCCTTCCGTGCCGCGCACGGCGATGTCCGCCGTCGGCGTTGAGAACGTGTAGTTGGCTTTGGCGCCGCTCGGGTGTTGGACTTCGAAACGCGTCTTGCCGTTGAGGATCAAAAATTTTGCGTTGTTGCCCGCGGCTTGATTGAAGAAGGCAAGCTGCACTTTCGTTTCCGCCCCCATCGTGACGCGCGACGAGTCCGCGAGCGTGACGGCGCCTTGCGATTGCGCACCCGTCATCGCATAATCACGGTCCGCGAGGACGATCGTCGCGTTCATCGCGAGCGGCTTTTGCGGCGCGTTTCCACGCTGGTAGGCGACGTGGCCGCGGATGCTTTGCAGTGTCTTATTATTGTCGGCAAACGCCGCCGACGGAAGAGTCGCGGCGGCGAGCGCGCAAGCGAGAAGGGCGAATCTCATAGGGTTTCTTCCTTTATAATGATGCGACGGTTGGCGCGGCCGCCGGCTGAGAAGCTGTTGCACGCGGATGGGCCGATTCCCAGTCGCGACGGTTCATATCCCAGATGATAAAGGCGCCGCATACTCCCGCCGCGACCAGTAGGCCGATGCCCGGAAGCGCTTCACCGAGCACGACCTTGCCGATGCCGAACAGAGCAAAGTAGACGAGTCCACAGCCCGCAACCCAATCCGCAATTGTAATCCCTAAACTCATGCCGCTGCTGATGAAGCCCGTAGCGCGCGAAACCGGTCGCCAGCCGAAAGCATTGGGCTGAACCTTCCGATAGAAGTTGGCAAGCGTTTCAAGCGGCTCCGGCCGAGTTGCAAATGTGACCGCCACCCAAACGATGTGGTGATCGGAACCGTCAGCAGTAAAATGATCGCCGTTTGATTCGGACTTTCCGGCAAGACGAGTTGCAGTATCGTGGCGATGATACCCGAGGCCAAGAGGGCCGAGATTTCGGTCCAGGCGTTGATGCGCCACCAATACCAGCGCAGGATCATGACCAGACCGACGCCGGCAGTGAAGGTGATGATGAACGCCCATGCTTTGCCGATTGAATCCATACCGAGCGTCGCAACTGCCGCTAGCACCATCGCGACGATCGTCATCAACCGCGATATCCATACGTAATGTGTCTCTGATGCGTCGCGGCGAATGAATCGCCGGTAAAGATCGTTCGTCAAGTACGAAGCGCCAAGGTTGAGCTGCGTGCCGATCGTCGACATATATGCGGCCAAGAAGCCCGCCATCATCAAGCCGCGCAGCGACGCCGGCAGATGGTCGATCATCGCTTGAATGTAGTTCAGCTCCGGATCGATCTTGCCGGTGATCGGATCGGCGACACCATGCGGGTAAAGCACCAATGCGGCCAGGGCGACGAGAATCCACGGCCATGGACGCAGCGCGTAATGCGCAACGTTGAAGAAGAGCGTGGCACCGATCGCGTGTTTTTCGTTCTTTGAAGCGAAGATGCGTTGCGCGATGTATCCGCCGCCGCCCGGCTCAGCACCAGGGTAGGACGACGCCCACCACGAGACGCTCAGAAAGACGACAAAACTGAGCAGCGGCATCCAGGCGGCATTGGACGTCGGAAAGAAGGCGAGAACCGATCCCCCGCCGGCGATGTGACGAGCTGAATCGATGACCGCCAGATGCGCGCGCAACGACCACACGCCGCCGACCGCCGCCACCGCGGCAACGGCGAGCACGATGGCCATCGACATTTTTACGACGAACTGCAAGAGGTCGGTGACCAGCACGCTCCATAACCCGCCGATCGCAACATAGAGGCCCGTCAGGAAGAGGCAAATCAAAATCGCTTCCCATTTCGGGATATGCAGCGTCAGGCCGAGGATTTTCGCGATCGCCAAATTGACCCAGCCCATGATGATCGTGTTGATGACGACCCCTTGGTAGATCGCGCGCACGCCCCGGAGCGCGGCGGCCGGCTTGCCGGCGTAACGTAACTCGATGAATTCAACGTCCGTCAGGACGCCCGAACGTCGCCAAAGCGCGGCGAAGAAGAACACCGTCAGCATGCCGCTCATCACCATGTTCCACCACAACCAATTGCCTGCGACGCCGTTTTTGACAACGAAGCCGGTAACGGCAAGCGGCGTGTCGGCTGCAAACGTCGTTGCAACCATCGACGTGCCGGCGAGCCACCATGGCACGCTGCGGCCGCTTAAGAAAAATTCGCCGAGACTTTTTCCGCCGCGCCGCGCATAGTAAATGCCGATGGCGATATTGATGAGAAAAAACGCCGCAATGATCGTATAATCGGCGGCCTGCAGACGCATCGGGCATCGGTTCGAATCGCCCCGCGCACCACCCTGGTTCTCTCAGCGTGACACATTGGACGCCATTACCTTTGCCCTTCGACGAGCTCAGGGTGACAGATGGCGACCCGTCGAAACGCGAGCGCCGTGAAGTTGATCGCTGCGCTTAGCATAGTCGTGGCAATCGCAATCCCCAGTCCGGCGCGTGCACAAGTCGAGCATCTCGCGCTGATTCCGCAGCCGCAGCAAGTCAAGCCGTTGCCTTGTCGCAGAACGTTCGACCTTACGCGGTCGATCAGAGTCGCGCGAAATTTTGATGCGGCAGCATTTGAAGAGATCAACGAGCGTTGGCATGCGCTCGGCATACCGGAACTCGTGCATGGAGATCAGCCGGAAGTGCTTGTCGTGCGTTCGCCGCGGCTCCCGCCGCAAGCATATCGCTTAGTCGTCCCACCGGTTTCTGAGGCGATTCACATTTTTATCGTCGCTGGTGATGATGCCGGCGCTTTCTATGCAGCGATGACGCTCGCACAATTGCCGCAACGCGTCGACGGCCGTTGGCAGTTGCCGTGCGTTGCGATTGCTGACCAACCGGCGCTGCACTGGCGCATCTTATCCGACGATGTCTCTCGCGGGCCGCTGCCGACGATGCATTATTTCAAGGAAAGAATTCGTACGATCGCGGCCTTCAAGATGAACGGCTACTCGCCGTACATGGAACACGTCTTCCTCGATCCGCGTAATCCGTTGCCTGCACCGCTCGACGGAATCACTCCGCCGCAACTGCGTGAACTGGCGCAATATAGCCGCCGCTTCCACGTGACGTTCATCCCGGAGCAGCAAACCTTCGCGCACATGCACAACACGCTGCGTTGGGAAGAGTACGCGCCGGCCGCCGAATTGCCGCACGGTTATTTGATGAGTCCGGTCAATCCATTGACATATCAATATCTACAGCAAGTGATTTCGGATGAACTGGCCGCCGTTCCGAATTCGCCGTTCTTTCATATCGGCTCCGATGAGCCGATCGACTTAGGCCGCGGCCAAAGCCAAGCCGCCGTAGCGAGCCAAGGTGACGCCGCCGTCTATGCGGCGCACGTTTCTCGCGTCGCTTCGCTCGTGCACGGTGCGCGCGTCATGATTTGGGACGATGCAATTCAGCGTCAACCGCAGATCCTCGATCACATCCCAAAAAGTACGGTGATTGTCAACTGGAAGTACGGCGCGGAGAAGACGTTCCTGCCGTATATCCGAACGATCGCCTCCCGCGGATTCGAGCAGATGGTGGCGCCCGGTGCCAACAATTGGACCGAGATTTATCCCGATCTTCCGACCGCGCTCCCAAACGAAGAGCGGTTCATCAATGAAGGCAAGAGCGCCCATGTACTGGGCCTCTTTCAAACCGTTTGGCACGATGACGGCGAGACGCTCTACGAAGCAACGTGGTTTCCGGTTATTTACGCGGCGGCCGCAGCCTGGGAAGGGCGCGACGTCATGCCGCAGCGCTTCGCCGCCGATTTCTCTTCGGCGTTCTTCGGTTCGGCGGACGCGAGATTCAATTCCGATATTCAAACCCTCGGGAATGTCGTGCACACGCTCGATGCGGCCGGCAGCGGTCCAACGGACGTTCTTTTTTGGGCCGATCCGTTTGATAACCGGATCGCCGGCCGCTTGAGCGATCCGACTTTATCTAGCGTGCGCAATGATGCCGAACGCGTGCTACGTCATCTCGCCGCCGCGCAGCCGCCGCTTCACCGCAATGCCGCCCGCGTCATGGCGCTGGCCGCCCGGCGACTCGACTATCTGGCGCGCGATTTTCAAATCGGACGCGAGGCGCGCTATTACTATAACGATGCGCGCACGAATCAAACGAAGCTGGGAATCGCCGTACGCAGCTTGTTCGTGTCAAAATATCTCTTGTGGGAGATGCGCGACAACATGGAAGAGCTCGCGCCTCTGTATGCCGCCGCATGGGATTATGAAAACCGCGCCGGGCATCGCGCAAGCGCGCTGGAACGCTACCAAGCTGCTGCGCAATCGGCGATCGCGCGTGCAGACCGCATCGCCGTCATGACATCGGAAGATTTTCTTAAAGAGCACCGCTTCCCGACCTTTGATGAAACGCTAGGCTTGCCGCCGGCGCCATGATTTACGGCATCTCGATCTTCGTCGTCTTCGCGATCTTCGCGATCCTGATGTACCGGCGAATCGTACCCGCGCTGCTCGCCGTGCCGCTGATGGCGGTCTTCATGACGCTGGCGGCGGGGATTCCTCTGGCGCAGCTGCCGGCGAGTTTAGGCAGCGTCGTCGTCGATGGTGCATCAGCGCTTTCGAAAGTTTATGTCGCGGTGATCTTCGGCGCGCTGCTCGGGCGTGTGACGCTCGACAGCGGCATCGCGCGTACGATCGTGAACTTTGCGGCCGAGTTCGCGGGAGACGAACCGGCAATCGTCGCGCTGATCCTCTGCGCCGTCGTGGCGCTGCTCTTCGTGTCGCTGAGCGGATTGGGCGCGATCATCATGGTCGGTTCGATCGTGCTCCCAATCATGATGACGACGGGCGTCCCGCGCAAGATCGCAGCGACGCTCTTTCTCATGGCGTTTGCGCTCGGCTTCATATTCAACATCGTCAACTGGCAGTTTTACACGAAATACTTCGGCATCTCGCAGCAGCAGATGTATGAATACGCGATCGTTTTAGCCCTCATCGATCTCATCGCGCTGCTGGTCTATGCCTTCGTTTCTTTTCGAACGATGCGCGGCTACGCCACGTGGGCGGTGAAGACGGCGGAAGATCGAACCGTTCGCGTGCCGCCTTGGTCGCTGATCACGCCCATCCTTCCGATCGTTCTGTACTTCGCGTTTCACATGGAGCCGATCGTAGCGTTTGCGCTTTCCGCAATCTACGGTGTCTTGACGACGCGGCCGGCGCGAGCGATCGAAGCGCTGACGGCAGCGGCGATTCGCGGCTTCGAAGACGTCGCTCCGGCGGTGTTGCTCTTCATCGGTATCGGGATGTTGCTCACCGCGACGAAGCTGCCGCAATTCTCCTCGGCCTTACAGCCCCTGGTTTCAGGCGGTTGGCTGCGCAATCCAATCGCGTTCGTCGTCCTCTTTGGCCTGCTGAGCCCGCTCGTGCTCTATCGTGGGCCGCTCAATCCGTTCGGCGTAGGGATCGCAGTTTTCACCGTGCTCTTGACGGCCCACATCTTTCCACCGGTCATTCTGGTTGCGGCGATGATGGCCGTCGTGCAAGTCCAGAATGTCTGCGATCCGACAAATACCGCCAACGTTTGGGTCGGAAACTACACCGGCGTGCACATCGAAGAGATCACCAAACGAACGCTGCCCTATCAAGTTGCCGTTGCCACGGCCGCATCGCTCGTGGTTGTGGCTCTTGCGCCAAAGCTTTTTGGAAAGCCGTTCGCCTTTACGCCGATCGTGCAGGTGGCGCAAGCGGCTGAAACCTTTCCCGGCCTCTTCGCGCGCGATGATGCCGCGATGCGCATGGCCGTCGGCGCGGACGGAACACCCCAAGCCGCGGCTGCGTCGCGTGCCCTGGTCGGCATCGTCAATGGATGGCCGTACTTTCACGCCTTCGTTTCGCAAGATGACCCCAACGCCGCCGATTGCTTGAAGAAGCATTATGCTTCGTTTGCTCGTGTCAGCAGTACGCGCTTCACGGGGCGGGGCGGAACCGATATCGATATCGGGCTCGAACTCTCCGACTGCGCAGGCTGGATCGTCGACGAGTGGCA
Source organism: Vulcanimicrobiota bacterium (assembly GCA_963723515.1). Classification (GTDB taxonomy): domain Bacteria; phylum Vulcanimicrobiota; class Vulcanimicrobiia; order Vulcanimicrobiales; family Vulcanimicrobiaceae; genus JAFARW01. The sequence continues at coordinate 383,928 of CAVRQT010000002.1, read as the reverse complement.
CGAGCATAAAGCGAGCGCACAGCCGTTGAACGACCTCCAGTTGGCGCAGCTTGGCGCCGCGGTTGCAACGCGTCTGCGCACCTGGATTGTCACTCATCCGACCCTCGCTCAGAACCTCCTGGCCAAGGGCGTTGCCTACGATCCGGCTCATCCGCAGCCGACGTACTTCTATTCCTTATATAAGACCGTTGACGGTTACATGCGCGCGTACGTGCGCCCGGGCGGTCCGGCGTATGCAGCGGGAATGCGTTCGGGCGATATCGTCGATCGGCTGGACGGACGCTATTGGTGGGAGTACGGCACCTATCAAACGCAGCTGCGCGCTTACGACGGCAAGCCGCATGCATTCGATATCACCCGCGATGGAGAGCCGTACCACGTGCAACTAGGCCGGCCGTTTGAGTAAGTTAGCGCGCTGAGTTGAACGCAGCGGCCGATCCGGCGCGGGTGCGCGTGGGCGTGGACGTCGGCGGAACGTTTACCGACGTCGTCGCCCTCGACGCGCAGTCCCACGCTGTTCTGGCCCGATTTAAGGTTCCAACGACGCACGGCGCGCGCGAAGGTGTTGCGGCCGGCATTGTTGCCGCCATCGGGCGGCTCGTCGGCGAGGGGCATATCGATCCGAGCAGCGTCTCTTTTATCGCGCATTCGACAACGCAAGCGACGAATTCGCTGCTCGAAGGCGACGTTGCAAAAGTCGCGGTGATCGGCCTGCTCGATAACTTTGGCTTCCTAGCGCGTTCGCAGATTACGGTTCGTCCGTTCGATCTCGCCCCCGGCGCGCGATTCTCGCCGCTGACGCTTTTTGTGCGTGACGATACGGGCGCGCAACGCGCAGTTGATGAAGCCTCCGGTTCCGGCGTCGAAGCGATTGCCGTCAGCGAACCGTTTAGCGTCGATCGGCCGGCGCGCGAGCAAGATGCAATTCGTTACGCCCGTTCACGCGGCATCGCCGCAACGGGCGGTCACGAAGTTTCTTCGATGTATGGGCTGCGCGCGCGAACGCGGACCGCGGCGCTCAACGCCGCGATCCTGCCCAAGATGATGCAGACGGCGCAAATGACAAACGATGCGGTTCAGCAGGCGTCGATTATAGCGCCGCTGATGATCATGCGTAGCGACGGCGGCGTCATGAATTTGCAGGAGGTGCAGCGGCGCCCGATCATGACGCTGCTCTCGGGCCCGGCTGCCGGTGTGGCAGGCGCATTGCTGCATGAAAACATCACCGACGGAATCTTCATCGAGGTTGGCGGGACGAGCTCCGATTGCAGCGCCATTCGAAACGGCATGCCGCAGATGCGTCCGGCACGAGTGGGGGGGCATCGTACGATGCTGCGAACGCTCGACGTTCGCACGCTTGCGATCGCCGGCGGTTCGATGCTGCGCGCTACGCAACGCGGCGTCATCGACGTTGGACCACGTTCGGCGCACATCGCCGGATTGGGCTACGCATCGTTCAGCGACGTCGACGAAATCGAGGATGCCCGTCCAACGCAAATCGCACCGGCGCCACGCGATCCGAACGATTACTTCTGTCTTGAAACCGCCAGCGGATCGCGCATTGCCTTAACGCCGACATGCGCCGCGAATGCGCTCGGTCTCGTTCCGGACGACGCCTTCGCGCAAGGAAATGCTCAAGCCGCAAGGCGCGCTTTTGCAATTGCGGCCGCCTATTTCAAATTGGATGCGGACCTGTTAGCGCGCAGTGTGCTCGACATCGCAACAAACAAGCTGCTCGCCGCGATCAAAGAGTTGACGATCGACTATGGGCTCGATCCGGCGAATGTTGTGATCGTGGGCGGCGGCGGCGGCTCGGGAGCCCTCGTTCCCTACGCCGCGCAGCGTTTCGGCGCCGACTTCCGCTTGGCTCGCGACGCAGAGGTCATTTCGCCCATCGGCGTTGCGTTAGCGCTCGTGCGAGACGTTGTCGAGCGAACGATCGTCGATCCTTCGCCGGCGGAGATCATGTCGGTGAGACGCGAAGCGGAGGATGCCGCAATCGCGTCCGGGGCAGCACTCGAAACGGTTGACGTAGCGATCGAAATTGACTCGCAGCGCAATCTCGTTCGGGCGATCGCGTCGGGCGCGAGCGAGTTGAGCGAACATGGCGAGCGACGTGCCTTGTCCACCGATGAGTTGCGTGCTGCCGCGGCGCGCGTCATGCGTTGCAGTGAGGCGGAGCTGCAAGCGATTCAAGCGACGCCGCAACTCACCGTCTTCACGCGCGTTCGCCGTCTAGGAAGGCGCACGATCCTCGACCTGCGAGTTGTCGATCGCATGGGCGTCGCGCGCGCCTCGATGAGCGATGCTACAATCACGCCGACAAGCGCCGGTCGAGTTGCGAGCGAGCTGTCGCGCATCATCGAGGAGCAGACCGCGTTCGGCGACGTCGGCCGCGCCTTGCCGCAGCTCTATGTCTTGCACGGTGCAAAGGTGACGGATCTTTCGGGCCTCTCATCCGGTGCGCAAGTTGTCGCGCTCGCGGCGGAAGAGCTCAGCGGCCTGCCGGCGGACGCTCCGGTTTGTTTTCTGACCTCCAAAAACCGCGCCTAAAGTTACCAGAGGTTGCCGTCTTCGACCAAGAGATACAAGATCGGTCCGAGTCCCCAAATGATGCTGACGATGAACCAGATTACTTTGCGTGTTGGATCCAGATCGTTGCGCGAAAGCAAGTTGATCCACATCAAGATCATCGCAACCGGGTGCAGAACAATTGCGATGACGACCTCGAAGAACAGTTTCATGCGTGTAGCGTGCGCGTGTGCCGCCGGAGAGTCCTCGCGATAACAAGAAGATGCCTTAGGTGATGCAGTATGACGCGCTCGTCATTGGCGGCGGAAACGCCGGCTGCGCGGCGGCGCTTGCGGCGGCGCGACATGGAGCGCGCACGTTGCTCGTCGAGCGGTACGGGTTTCTCGGCGGCACGGCGACCGCGTCGATGGTTGGCCCTTGGATGACGTTTCATTCTTCGACCGGCCGCATCGTGGGTGGCATCGCACAAGAGATCGTCGACCGGCTCGTTGCGAAAGGCGCTTCACCGGGACACCTTCACGACGCATCCGACTACGTCGCAACGATTACGCCCTTCGATCCTGAAGTCCATAAAGCGCTCCTCTTTGAAATGATGAGCGAAGCCGGCGTCAGTCTTCTCTTGCATGCCTACTTTCTGGATGCACAAGTTCAGAATAACGCGGTCAAAGGCGCAACTTTTGCGACCGTTGCCGGCGCGCAAACGTACAAAGGGCGCGTTACGATCGATGCAACCGCCGACGCATATGTCGCGGCGTCCGCCGGCGTGCCCACCCAGCAAGGCGACGCACGCGGACGCGTCCAGCCTGCGACGCTGATCTTCCGAATTAGTCACGTTGACCTCGCCGGAACGGCGGCATATCTTCGGTCACATTCCGATCAAGTGCGCACCAGTCTGCCGATAGCAGAGCGGACACCGGAAGCGTTGACCGCCGTCGCGGGACTGTACGATCTCTGGAATGAGGCGCGCGAAAGAGGGGAGGTCACGATACCGCGCGAGCTCGTATCATTCTTCGCCACTCCGTATCACGATGAAGTGACCGTCAACATGACGCGCGTCACGAACATCGATCCGCTCGATCCAAACGACCTGACGCGCGCGGAAGTTGAAGCCCGCATGCAGGCCATGCAGTTGATGGACTTCTTCCGTAAGCGTGTGCCCGGCTTTGCAAACGCGCGAATCTCGGCGACCGCAACGCAAATAGGGATTCGTGAATCGCGCCGGATCGTCGGAGAATACACCTTAACGCGAGACGACGTTTTGCAGGCACGTCATTTTGAAGACGCCGTAGCGCGCAGCGCCTACCCGATCGACGTGCACAATCCGTCTGGGAGCGGCACGACGACACAACGCCTGCCCGAAGGCAAGAGTTACGAGATTCCGTTTCGCTGTCTTGTGCCCAAAGAAATCGATCGATTGCTCGTCGCGGGGCGTTGCATCTCGACGACGCACGAAGCGCTTGCCTCAACGCGATTGACGCCGACCGTCATGACGCTCGGGCAAGCGGCCGGAACGGCGGCCGCGCTCGCGAACGAACGCGGAGTGAAGGTGCGCGACGTCGATCCGCGGCTGTTGCGTGAAACGCTGATTGCCGACGGCGTTGATCTGCGACGATGATTGCTTCTCGGCTCTTCGCGCTTGCACGAGCGCACGGCGTCAACGTCGTTCTCACGAATCTCGGAATGTATTCCGGGTTTGAACTACGCTCCGAGTTCGATCCATCCGGTCCGGCGATCCGCGTCAATTCGAGCCTGATCCGCGCAATGCACGCCGATGAAGCGGATCTTTTTGTTGCACGGGCTATCGCGCACGAGTTCTACCATTATCTGGAACACCGCGCAACCGTCGATCGCTCACCGCGAAGTACCCGCGAGCAGCGCGCCGAGCGATTCGCGCAGACGTTGATCGCATCGCTCGCATGAAGCTGTTCGCGGGCTTAGACGGCGGTCAAAGCGCAACGCAAGCGGTCGTTGCCGACGATCGCGGCCGTATCTTAGGACGCGGTCAAGCCGGCCCCGCGGATGAAATCGGCCAAGGTACGCAGTCACACCGCTTGCACGATGCAATTCACGCTGCGCTAAGCGCTGCATTGCAGGATTGCCGCATCGATGCCAATGCGAATTTCGCCTGCGTCGTCGCCGGCATCAGCGGTTACGAAGGGCGCGTCTACGGCAAGACGCCTTCGCTGAAAGCCGACGACTTCGCGCTTGTCCACGACGCATCGATCGCGCACGCCGGGGCCTTGGGCGGAAAACATGGCGTCACCGTCGTGTGCGGCACCGGCACGTCAGCCTACGGCGATAACGAAGAAGGCGAGACCGTTACGGTCGGCGGTTGGGGTTATCTCTTCGGCGATCAGGGAAGCGGCTTCTGGATTGGACGACGCGCTTTAGAACGGGTGATGCACGATGCCGACGCCGCACTGCGAAGCCAGCTGCGCGAGCCGCTGCTCGAACACTTCGGTAAGAAGTCTGCACGAGAGATCGCGCGAGCCGTTTATGCAGGCGAGATCCAGCGCAGCGCCGTGGCATCCTTTGCCCCGAAAACGATGCAATTGGCGCATGACGGCGTGGCGGATGCGCGCATCATCGTCGATCAAGCGGCCGACGCGCTCGCGTCGCTTGCAGCCCTCACCGCACGACGGCTCTACGGTAACAAACGCGTGCTTCCAGTCCCGGTGCAGATTGCGTTTACGGGCGGGCTCACCAAAGATCGACTCTTTCAAGACGCGGTCTTCGCGCGGTTAAAGGATCGGCTGCCGGAGGCGGTGGTTGTCGCGCCGCGCTACGACAACGCCGTTGGCGCGCTGCTGCTCGCCTATCGGCGCGCGAAGGTGAGAGTCCAGCGCGTTCACGAGTGAGAAAACTCGAAGCGCTGCGCGGCCTCATCGTCTCGGTGCAGGCGTCGGCTGATTCCGCGCTCGCGCCGCCTGAGATGATCACCGCACTCGCGCGCGAGGCCGAAAAAGGCGGTGCGGTCGCCGTGCGAATCGAGGGCGCGCGCAACGTGCAAGCCGTGAAAGCGAGCGTTGCGCTTCCGGTGATCGGCTTGGTCAAGAAATCCTACGCCGGCTTCGAGCCGTACATTACGCCGACGCTCTCGGAGGTTGATGAGCTGCTCGGCGCAGGAGCCGATGTCGTGGCGTTCGATGCGACGTTGCGCGCGCGCCCGAACGCGACGACAACGGCGCAACTCGTCGACCGCATCAATGCTTCCGATGCAATTCCGATGGCGGATTGTTCGACGCAAGAAGATGCGCTCGCGGCGCATCGGCTCGGCGTTCCGGTGATTGCCACGACGCTGTGCGGCTATACAAACGAAACAGCAGACACGGCTTTGCCGGCGCTTGGCCTTGTCCGCGCGCTTCGGGAATTCGCGCAATTTGTGACGTGTGAAGGCGGCGTGCACGATGCGGCCGAGACGCTTGCGGCCGCTCATGCCGGCGCCGATGCGATCGTTGTCGGAACCGCAATTACGAACATCGCATGGGTGACGGCGCGCTTCGCCGCAGCGTTGCAGACGCGCACCAGGACGGATGGTACTGCGGTCAAATAACGTCGAGGCAGCTGCTCGTGGCGGCAAACGCCTTTTGGGGTACGGAGAGAACGCTTGGCAGTCGAGAACAAAGATCCCGTCGTTCACCTAGATCGGGGTTTCTGGGTCGTCACGGCGATTCTGGTGCTCTTGAGCGCGCTCGCGGTCGTCGGCGTGATTCTCTGGCGCGTGCAAGACATTCCGCAATTACCCGAAGCCGTTATTCCGGCAAATCAGATCGATGCGCTGTTCAAATTCTTGACCGCGTCGGCTGCCGCGATCTTCATCATCGTGGTCGGCTACCTGCTGTACTTCGCGATCAAGTTTCGTCACCGCGCCACCGATGCGCCCGATGCCGTCGGCATCCAGATCCACGACAATCGGCCACTCGAATTCTGGTGGACCGTTATCCCGTCAATCTTCATCGTCATCTTAGGGATCTTCAGCATCCGGATTTGGTATGAAGTGCAGATTCAGCCGAACAGCGGCCTTGTGCTCGAAGCGATCGGCCATCAGTGGTACTACGATTTTCGTTATCCAGGCGTCCACGGTGTAGTCACGGACGAGATGCACCTGCCGCTCGGCGTTCCGGTAACGCTGCATACGACCTCGCAAGACGTCATTCACTCATTTTGGATGCCGGCAATGCGCCTCAAAGCAGACATGGTGCCGGGCCTGATCAATACGCTGCGTTTCACGCCGACGCGCGCCGGCCGCTACAAGATCATCTGCACGGAATTCTGCGGAACGTTGCACAGCGAGATGCAGAAACAAGTGATCGTCATCGAGCCGCAAGACAAATTCAACACCTGGCTGGGCGGCTGGAAGAAGAAGAACGCGCACGCGAGCGATGCGATTCCCTCAGCTTCCGCCGCCACGACGCCGGTCAACTTGAGCGGCGGCGTCGCTTCGGCCGGACAGCAACTCTTCTCACAGAAGTGCACCGCCTGTCATGCGCTCGGGCCGTTCTCGCAGCGTGTGGTCGGTCCGGGATTGCGCGGAGTCTTACACGATCCGGCGCATCCCAAACTCGTTGACGGCGATGCAGGCGACGGCGGACAATGTTGCCAAGATCATCAAAAACGGTTTCGACGGCGATATGGGCCATATGCCCAACTCGATGCAAAATGCGCTCAGCGATAAGGACATCGCGAATTTGGTCGCCTATTTGAATAGTTTAAAATAACGGGAATAAACGAGGAGCAAACGGAGAACTAGAATGGCAGTCGCTACAGCAGCAGTCCATGCGGGCGGAATCGCAGAGCACGTCCATCCCGAGCCGCAGGGCTTCATACGCAAGTACATCTTCTCGATCGATCATAAGATCATCGGAATACAGTACATCATCACGGCCTTCTTGTTCATGGTGCTGGGTGGGCTGCTTGCGGAACTGATCCGCGTCCAATTGATGAGCCCGACCGGCGCGATCGTCAAACCGGATACGTTCAATGAGCTCTACTCCGTGCACGGTTCAACGATGGTGTGGCTCGTGATCATTCCGATGCTGACGGGCGGCTTTGGAAACTTCGTTTTCCCGCTGCAGATCGGCGCACGCGACGTCGCGTTTCCCTGGATCAACATGCTGACCTTCTGGATGTTTCCGCCTGCCGGCTTGCTGCTCTACGCATCGTTTTTGATGGGCGCGCCCGTGGCCGGATGGGTCGAATATCCGCCGATGTCGCTGCAAGGCGCCGCCGGAACGTCGATGTGGTGCGCGGCGATCTTCTTAGTCGGCGTCAGCTCGACGCTGACCGGCATGAACTTCCTCGTCACGATTTTGAAGATGCGCGCGCCTGGCATGACCTACACGCGCATGCCGCTGTTTGTTTGGGCCCAGCTCGCGACGGCGCCGCTGCTTGATGATCGCGACGACGGCGCTCGGTGCAGCGCTCGCCGCACTCTTCATCGAGCGGCAGTTCGGCGTTCCGTTTTTCGACCCGACAAAGGGCGGCAGCCCCGTGCTTTGGCAGCACATGTTCTGGTTCTACTCGCACCCGGCGGTGTACATCATGATCATACCGGCCTTCGGCATGATCTCCGAGATCTTCCCGACGTTCGCGCGCAAGCCGATCTTCGGTTACAAGATGATTGCGTTCAGCTCGGTTGCGATCTCGCTGCTGAGCTTCATGGTGTGGGCGCACCATATGTTCACCTCGGGATTAGCGCCGTGGCTGCAGCTGCCGTTCATGATTTTAACCTTCTTCATTGCGATTCCGACCGGCATCAAGATCTTCTCGTGGGTCGCGACGCTCTGGGGCGGGAAGATTCATTTCACGACATCGATGATGTTCGCGATCGGTTTCATCGCAACGTTCACGATCGGTGGGCTCACCGGCGTCTACCTTGCGGCCGTGCCGTTCGATCTCCACGCGCACGGAACGTACTTCATCGTTGCGCATCTGCATTACGTGCTTGTCGGCGGAAGTTTGATGGGCATCTTCGCGGGCGTGTACTTCTGGTTCCCGAAGATGACGGGGCGACTGATGAACGAGGTCTGGGGGAAGGTGCACTTCTGGCTGTTTTTCATCGGTTTCAACGCAACGTTTTTACCGATGCATTGGCTGGGGTTGCTCGGCATGCCGCGGCGCGTCGCGACGTACGATCCACAGTTCCTGTTTTGGAACTACTTCGCGTCTATCGCGTCGTTCTTGATGACCGCCGGCATCCTAATCTTCTTCATCAACGCGCTGTGGAGCATCAAGAACGGCAAACGCGCCGGCCACAATCCGTGGGGAGCGCGCACGCTCGAATGGCAAATTGCCGTCGCCGCCGCCGTATTACAACTTCAAGCAGATTCCGGCGGTATTTAGCGGACCGTACGACTTCGCCGAACCGCTTCCGTATAGCGGGTTAGAAGGCGAGCTCGATCCGAACGTTCCCGCGCCGGTGCCGGCGGGAGCACATTAATGGCTCTTGCCAGCGCACGCACGCTGAGCCCGTGGATCAACTGTATGCTGAAACGCGCGATCTACGGCTCAGCGGCTTCCTGCTGTTCATGGTCAGCGACCTCGTGCTGTTCAGCTCGTTTATCTTCGCCTATCTCTATTTGCGCAGTTCGGGACAAGGTTGGCCGCCGCCGGGAGTCTCTCGGCTCGATACGACATTTGCCGCGCTGAATTCCGTCGTGCTCTTCGGATCCGGCGCAACGATGCATTTTGCGCTCGAGAATTGGAAGCACGGCAAGTTCATGAAGTACACGGGCTGGCTGATTGCAACGATCGTGCTCGGGATCTGGTTTCTTGTGCGGCCAAGGCTACGAGTACGCGCATATCCATGCCGGCTGGGCGAACAGTGGCATTTTCGGTGCGTCGTTCTTCACGCTAACCGGCATGCACGGCTTCCACGTTTTCTGCGGCGTCATTTTCTTGACGATTCTGCTGCTTCAATCGGTGCAGGGGAAATACACGCAGCAGAAGTTCTTCGGCTTGACGGCAGGCACGATTTACTGGCACTTCGTCGACGTGATCTGGGTCGTGCTGTTCTCGATCTTCTACTTGCTGTGATAGTGCATCGCCTCAGTCATAGCTTTACAGCCATGCTCTCCTAGCGCATTCCGCGACGCAGCGACTTAGCAGCGACGAAGAATCGACGACATTTTGTGCAAATCTCTACGACTTGAGTCGATGCACGGAAAGAGACGCCGCAAATGAATGTCGTGATGTTGGAAAGAGTGGCCTCGGTGATCGGCGCGATATTGGTTGCCGGAACCGCGAGTGTGGCGCTGAGGAACGACTGGCGAACGCCGGGTCTGGAAAATCAGGTCTTCAAAGGGATGCTGGCGCTGCTCGCGTTTGGCGCGGTGCTCGCTTTCTTTGCTGCGATCGGCGTCTTAGGAAGGGCGCCTTAAATGTACGACATTACCGATAGACGCGGTGTTCCGGTCTCTCGCGGCGTTCCGATGGCGGTTCGGATTTCGACGGCGATTGGAATACTGGCGATCTTTTTCATCGGCGGCTTCACGGTAAAGATGGCCGGCTACGGCCACCAATGGCCGGCGGCACGCACGCTTCGCATGCCGCTTCGTTAATCTATTCGGGCGCGGCGCGGCGCTAAGCCGACGTTGAGCGGCTTGCCGCCGAGCGGCAAGACGCCCGTCGGACGGCCATCGATCGTATGGATGCCTCCGTATTGCGAGAATTCGGCCAGCGAGGGGATCGTGCGGTTCGGCAGACGTGCTTCTGTCCGAACGCTTCCCATTCGCACGCAACTCTCTGATCTTCGAAGAGCACGGCAACGTACCCGGTCGAATCGATCTCCGAGAAATCGTCCGGACCGCGATAGCGGACGTAGCCGTCGACGATGTAGATCGGTTTGAACGTCTGCTGGAAAGCTCGTAGCGGCGCGACCATCAGCGCGATAGCATAGAGCGTGAAAGCAATTGCGCCAATTGCGAAGACCGGCGCGATCACGATGATCGACTGCTCGGTATGCTGGGCGCGCCAAATGATGCCCCACGTCAAGAAAGCAAAGACGATCGTTCCTAAGAGCGGCTCGGCCGCAATCGATAAACGGCCCATCAGTCCACGCCAAACGACGCGTCGTTCCTCGGCCGTCCATGGCCGTTGCACGAGACCTGCGCGAGAATCGAAGCTGCGGACCTTCATCGTTCTTCTTTTGCTTATTGCCACGATCGTGCTTAGCTCAACGCGTGCCGCTCTTTCTGCAGAGCGTTTGAGCGGCATCGTCTTGAGTTTGCTAGCGGCCCGTGGAGAGGTTGTGATTCGGCACGACGCGTTCGGCGGCATGCCGGGGATGACGATGGTCTTCTCCGTGTCACCGAAATCGGCAATCTCGACGCTTCGGATCGGGGACACGATCTCGGCCGACCTGACGCGCTCGACGCAGCCGTGGACGATCTCACATGTGCACGTCAGCGCGCATGAACCGGTCGCCGAGCAATTTAAAGCGATCCGCCGCGTGCCGATCTTGCAAGAAGGCGATCGCGTGCCGCAGACGCGCTTTGTCGACCAAGACGGCCGCATGTTTTCCTTTGCGAGCTTTTTGGGCCGGAACGTCGTGCTCGCATTCATCTACACGCGTTGCCGCGACGAATGTCCGCTGATCTCCGCCAAGTTCGCGCAGATGCAAACAGCATTCGCAACCGGCGACACGCACTTGGTCGAAATTTCGGTCGACCCAGAGCACGATACACCGCCGGTCCTTGCGCACTATGCGCGTCTCTTCAGCGCGCAACCGGCGCGCTGGACATTCGGCACGGGTGATCCCGATCAAGTCTTCGATTTTGAGGCTCGCTTCGGTGTCCAGCCATTCCCGGATACGCCCGGCGACGTCATCCATGGCGAGCGCACAGCGATCATCGATCGCGCCGGAAGGATCAGCTACCTGATCGACGGTCCCAGCTGGTCGCCGGCGGGAATCGTTGCGCAAGTCAACGCGATCGATCGGCACGCCAGCAACCCAATTGCGCGCCTCGATCTTGCGCTCTCGCGTGTCGCCGTTGCCATCTGCGGCGATCGCGTAGCGGGATCCTCAGGACTCTTGGATCTGGCCGTATTCTTGGTTATCGTCGCTGCGTTCGGATGGGCGTTCTACCGCATCGGCCGCGCGATTCTATCCGCGCGCTAATGCGTGACGAAATCTTATAAGCGACGGTTTGAGCGAAGACCCAACGTTAAGAGTGCTGCAAAGATGCCGATAATTGCGAACGACGCATAGGCGTCGTGAAAACCGCGCAACGGCGCACCGGCGAGCTTAACGAAGCCGCCCGTCAGCGAACCGCCGATGATTTGCCCGAAAATCAAGAACTGACTCAAGAGCCCGAGTGCGGTTGCGCGGCGCTCCTGCGGCGCCTCCGATGTAATCAAGTAACGCGTCGGCGCTCCGAGCAGCGCGCCAAAACCGATACCCGCGATGACGATCGCGAGAATCGACGGCGCCAACATGTGGAACGCAAATGCAAACGCCGCCAAACCGAGCGCCGTGCACGTTGCGCCAACGACCAACACGCTTCGAGCGCCGAAGCGGTCGAGCGCGCGTCCTGCGAGCGCAATCACGATCACAAAGACGAGCGCACCGAGCGCCGCGATCGAGCCGGCGGCGGCATAATTCATGCGCTGCGCCGCAACGAGAACGGTCGGGACGAAGAACAGCGACCCTTCGAGGACGCCGATCAGGAGCTCGATGCCGTATGTGAGCGCCAAATTTCGCGACGCAAAGAGCGACCAGGGGAGCAGCGGCGCAGTTTCGCGTCGTTCCCATAAGATCAAGAGTGCAACGGCGATCGCACCGCCGGCGATGCACGGCCCGATGTTCTGCGTTAGCCCGAAGCTGAAACCCCACAGCGCCGCGAGCAAGAGCACGAGGCCGAACCAATCCAGTTTTTCACGCGCATGTGCCGCAATCGCAGCGATGTGCCGGCGTGCCAGCATGATGACGACGATCGCCAGCGGGAAATTCGCCGCGAAGATCCAGCGCCACGACACAAAATGCGTGATCGCGCCGCCGGCGAGCGGTCCGACGACGGCCGCCAATCCCCACGTTGCAGCGACCAAACCCAGCGCGGCGCCGCGTCGTTGCGCGGGGACTGCGTCGCCGATCGCTGCGGTTGCAACCGGAAAGATTCCGCCCGCGCCAAGCGCTTGAATCGCACGCGCCGTCAAGAAGATCGCGAATGTCGGCGCAGCCACCGCAAGAACGCTGCCCGCCGCAAAAATTGTGATGCAGGCGATGTAGACGCTTCGCCGTCCATAGCGATCCGCAAGCATGCTCATGATCGCAATGCCGGCAACGTTGCAGATGAGATAGATCGTGTAGATCCACGCCAGCTCGTTCGTCGGAATCGAGAGCGAACGCGAAAGCGCCGGCAACGCCGGCGCAAGCACGCCTAAATCAAGTGCGCCGGTGAAAACTCCGAGTCCTAAGGTGATTAAGAGTGCAAGCTGCGAGCGGTCAACCCGATGCCCGACGAGAGTGCTAGACGATGCGGTCAACCACCATCATCGCGCACATCAAAGCGAGATAAAGCAACGAGTATTTGAAGAGACGGCGCGGCCAAAGCCGGTCCGAAGTCAAGTACGTGCGTATTGCGTCGAAGATGAAGATGCCGCCCAGCGCGATTGCGGCAATGAGGTAGATCGGCCCGAAGAAATGGAGTGCGTACAGCGCCAACGATGCCGCAACTAAAACGATGCTGTACGCGAGGATCTCCATCTTCGTGCGTGTGATCCCGCTCACATTTGGCAGCATCGGAATCCGGGCGCGCGCATAATCGGTTTCCGTCATGAGTGCGAGCGACCAGAAATGCGGCGGCGTCCACAAGAATATCAGCGCGAACAGTCCGAGTGCTTGTCCGGTGATCGTCCCCGTTACCGCGGCTGAACCGACCAGCGGCGGAATCGCGCCCGCCGCGCCGCCGATCACGATGTTGAGCGGCGTCGCGCGCTTTAGCAGCATCGTATAGATCACGACATAGTAGACGTTCCCCAGCAATGAGAGCCATGCCGCGAGCGGATTGACGAACAAAATCAAGATCGCGAATGACAGGCCGCCCGCGATGACGGCATAAATGGCGGCGTTTTGAATCGAGATGCGGCCCGTTGGAATCGGGCGCGCGCATGTACGGCGCATCAAGCCGTCGATGTCGCTATCGACGATGCAATTGAAGGCGCCCGCGGAAGCTGCGGCAAGCGCTCCGCCGGCCAGCGTACAGATCAGGACGCGCAGCGATGGAACGCCGCGCGCTGCGATCACCATCGCTGCCGCGGTCGTGATCAAGAGCAGCGTGATGATCCGCGGCTTGCTCAGTTCGTAAAAGTCGCTGATGAAGCCTAAACGGCGGCTTGTAGTTGACGGGAGAGCGCCTTCGACGCGCGAGAGCGCGCTGCTCATGCGGCCGCGCTCTTGGGCTCCGCGCTGAACGCTTGTGCCGCGACGAATGCGAGTGCAGCGACAAAACTTAAGAATGCGAGTGCGGCCGTCGCTGAATGAAGTTCGCGCACCAAAACCGGCAAGCGCCAAGCGACGTTGAGCAACCCAAGGATCACCTGCGCGAAGAGTAAGGCCAGGCCGAAGCTCGTCATCAGCTTCACGGCGCGCGAAGCGTAGCGCCAAGCGAGTGCGACTGTGGCGCAGGCGGTGAAGAGGCAAAGTCCGGCGGCGACGCGGTGCACCATCTGTACGAACTGACCGGATCCGTAGACGACGACTTCACCGGCGCAACCAGGAAGCGAAGTGCATGCCAGACCTGCGCCGCTCGAACTAACGTATGCGCCGATGCACATCGTTGTGAACGCCAGTAGCGCAGTTGCGCAAAGCGCTGTGGTGAATACGAGGTGGCCGGCACGAGTGGTTCTTTCGAGCAGCGACGGAGCCCGCATGAAGACGGTCAGCGCAACGAGCGAGCCCAAGAACCCCATCGCCGTGCCCCAGTGCAAAACGACGGAGAGCGGCGAGTTTGCGAGATGAACCGTTGCCGCACCGAGGAAGATCTGAAACACAAAGAGCGCAACGACGAGCGCCAGCATCCACATGATCGGTCGCGCGGACTTACGCAACGGCCACGCCATCGCAGCGAGCGCGACGACGAGCGGCGCTTCAAAAAGCGCGACGAGCCGATGCGACCACTCCCAAAGCGAACCGGCGCCGATTGACGGCAGGAGCGATCCGTGACAAAGCGGCCAGTCGGGGCAGCTCATTCCGCCGCCGGTAATTCGAACCCAACTTCCGAGGATGACGCCTGCGTATGCGACGATCGCCGCAACGAGCGCCACGCGCCACGCACTTCGCAGTTGGTACACTAGAACTAGAATCTAGCTCGGAGTGCGACCCCCTGCAAGCGGTTTTGTGGGAGCGCTAACAGCCGCTAACGGCGCCTGTCGTGTGCTCGGCCGCTTGTCCTTCGTCGTTGGTAATGTCGGCCATGCGCACTTCGAAATCGTTTGCGGCTTTCGCGGCGAGGAGATTATCTGAAGGCGGAAGCGGGATGTTGTTGACACGGCCTAACGGTCCTTGCGCAGCCGTCTGCTCCGGATCGTTACGCGCCAGCGTCGGAACGCCGAGGGTCAACTCGTTCGCTTTCTGGGTAGTTTCGTCCAACTTCGACATGTCGTGGTAGTCAAAGGCGGCCAGCAAGCCGTTCAAATCGTTCGCGATTTTCTTCTGCCGGTAGAGTGCGCCGCCAAGCTCGTCGGCGAACTTCTTGAGCTCCTGTTTTTGCTCCGCATCGCTTGACTTGGCTGCGATGTCGCGCAGCCGCTTGACTTCCCGATCACCGGAAACCGCCTGCGCGCGCAGATCCTTGGCGAGATCTCCTAATTCTTGCAACCCGTTGCGGCGGGAGATCGGATCGCCGTCCAAGTTGACGCCATGCAATTTGCCGATCGTCTGCGAGAGCAGCAGATCGTTGCGCAGGGCGGACGAAATCGCGCTGTTCGCATGGACCGCGAGTTCTGCACAAGAAGCAGTCGCGCGAACGTGACCGATTTCCTTAAGCTGCGGCATTGGTGATGGCGAGGGCTGCGGTGCGGCGGCGGTTATAGCTGCGAGAAAAAAGTAAGCAAACATCTCTAGTTGCCTCTTCTCAGGGTAAGAAGGCTAATTCTAAAAGGGCTCGCGGAAGTACTCTGTGACAGTCGGTGCCTTACGGCTTGCGCGGGGCGCTGCGCCGCGGCGCGCGAAGGGGCGAAAACGTGAATCGAGGGCTGGCCGCGATCCTGGCAGTGCTGATCTTAGCCGGGTGCCGGGAAGTGCGCGTCAAGACCTACACTCAGGGAACGACGGAGGCGCCAGGGGCCAACGCTGTCGTCGTGGTCCGCAACCGTGCCGACCTTGAGTCCCTTGGCATCAAGGCGCCCGTTCGCTTCAATCATGAATTCGGCGTTGCCTTACTGATGGGGCCGCATCACGAGGTCGGATGGCGTCAAGTGATCGAGTCGATCCGTGCGAACACGAGCCGGGTGAGAATCGTTGCTTTTGAAGTCGCACCGGTTGCGGGCGCTGATCCCGCGCCGGCCTATCGTACATTCACACTGTGGATCGTTCCTATTTCAGTTTATCGTCGCGGATCTCACATTGACGTTGTCACACCTTCCGACGAGCCGATCGCCTCAACGGTGCTGCGCTGAGAAAGCGAAGGCCACGCGCTTTCCAATGTCGTAACGGCGGCTGCGTGTCGGGGCGACTCATCGCCTAAGTGGTTTCTCAGCTGATTTCCGAGCTCGACGTTCGCGTCGAGCGACTCGGGACGGTGCTGGCGCCGAACGGGCACGCGCAACAAAAATTAGGCGTTTTAAACCCTGCGTGCGCGCGCGTCGCGCGACGGAACGCTGCTGCTGTATCCGCGCGAGGTTGCGCGGGGAAACATTTCGCGCATCGGCATGGTGCGCGGTATTCCCAAGGAGGAGCTGCATTTTAAATACGACGGCTATGCGCTCGAGCCGCAAGCTCCCTACGAGTTGCGGCGCCAAGGCGGCTATGGTTGTGAAGATCCGCGCGTAACGTTCATCAAAGCGCTCGATTGCTACGTGATGTCGTACACCGCGTTTGGGCCCGATGGGCCACGCATCGCGATTGCAACCAGTGAGGACGGTTTGAAATGGAAGCGCGCCGGGCTCTTGCAGTTCACGCGTCCGGGAATGCATGTCGGCGACGATAAGGACGCCGCATTTTTTCCGGAGCCGGTTCGCTCGCCGGAAGGCGTGCTTTCGTTGGCGTTTTACCATCGGCCGATGCTGCATCTTTCCGCAGTTGACGGCCGTGCGGCCGTTCCGCTAATCGAGAAGATGCCCTACGAAGACCGAGAGTCGATTCGCATGGGATACATACCGCTCGAACCGCTGCTCAAAGATCGCTCCAAGTTAACGGATGTTGCGGAGAGTCTCTTGGTCATGGCGCCTGATCCGCGATGGGGGTCGCTGAAGTTGGGCTGTGGGACGCCGCCCGTGCGCATCGCGGAGGGCTGGATGTCGCTCTTTCACGGCGTTGATGTCGTCGACGCGCGCGGCCAGCCGCATTTTCGCTATAGCGCCGGCATCATGATCCATGATCTCGAGAGTCCGCAGATCGTGCGCTATCGATCGCCCGATCCGGTTTTGATGCCGCAAACGAAAGCCGAGCGCAGAGGCGTCGTCGCGAATGTCGTCTTTCCAACGGGAATCGATCCGCGGCCGGATCTAGGCGAGCGAACGTTCGACGTGTATTACGGCATGGCGGATTTTCAAATCGGATTGATGCGTTTGACGCTGGGCGAAAGTCAGGAGACGCAAGAAGCCGCCGAGAGCGCAGCCTAACTGCTTCGATATTACTTGCTCGCCGCGTTCATCGTGATCACGGCCGGCGGCGTGATCGCTTTGCGCGCGCATCGGATGCACGAGTTGCAAATGCGCGCGGTGCAAGCGCATGGTCCACCGACGATCGGCCGCAAGCAGCCGCGCTCGAATTTGCATCCGGGGCCCTTCGGAGCCGATGCTCCCTGGGCGCTTTCCGCATTGCCGGAATGCTGGCTGCAGCAGAACGTTTGGCGGGCGCCCGCGACATCGGGGTTGCACGCGCATCTGCCCGCGAGTGCACAAGAAATCTCGCCGGGTTCCGTACTGCAGTACCGGAATTGCACGCTTGAAGTCCGCACGAACGATGCGATCGTGACGCGCGGCAAGGACCGCTTTCACATTCCGCCGGAAACGCATTTCTTTTCGTACGACGACGAATTGATTTTCGTGCGGCAGAGCAAGGCGGCCGAGTTGCGGACGTACAAACGCTCGAATCTGCAGTAAACGCAACATTTTTCAAAGGGCTGCGGTATTGGCGTCGGGGAGGACGAGATGAAACGTTTTCTGGTGATAATCACTTCGGTGGCGATCGTGCTGGGCGGCTGTTCGACGAAGAACCGGTACGAACGCGAAGCGGATAAGATTACGAATGCGGTGATCGCGAACAACATGGCGCCTGTACTCGACGACTTCGATTCGCAGGCGAAGGTGACGGTTAGGCGCGTTGCGGTCGCGCGACTCTCGGACGAGTTGAATTCGCAGGGCAAGTTCCAAGGCGTGCAAGAGGTGCAGGTTCAAAATGAAGGGCCGAACGCGCATACCTTCAACGCGAAGTTCGACAAACACATGTACAGCGAGATGATGGTTCTGGACGACGACGGGAAAGTTCGCCAGTGGACGATTCACATGCAGTATCCGAGCGCAGCAACAAGTCCAAGCCCGTAGTGGCGAGCGTCGCCGCAGCGGTCTCGCTTCGACGATGTGCGCCAAGCCGCGCAGCGTCTGCGCGGCATCGCGCATCGCACGGCGGTATTGACATCGGAAGAGCTTGATACGGCTGCCGGCGCGCAGGTTTTCTTGAAATGCGAGAATCTGCAACGCGCCGGGTCCTTCAAGATTCGCGGTGCGTACAACCGCCTTTCGCAGTTGAGCGACGATGAGGCAAGTCGCGGCGTCGTTGCATTTTCGAGCGGCAACCACGCGGCCGCCGTCGCGCTAGCGTCGCGACTCCTTGGCGTTCAAGCGACGATCGTGATGCCGAGCGATGCACCGCCGAATAAGGTTGCGGCTACGCGCGGCTACGGCGGCGAGGTCATTTTCTATGACCGCCGCGCCGGCAACCGTGAAACGATTGCCCGAGAGTTGGCGGAGCAGCGCGGCGCAACGGTCATTCCGCCGTTCGATGACGCCCGTATCATCGCCGGCCAGGGCACTGCCGCATTGGAGTTGCTTGAAGACGTTGGAGAACTGGACGCGATCGTCGTGCCCACCGGCGGCGGCGGTTTACTTTCGGGCACCGCCGTTGCGGCACACGGCGTCAGCGCTTCAATTGACATGTATGGCGTGGAACCGGAAGCGGGCGATGATTTCGCGCGTTCACTCGAGACCGGCATGCGAATTACGATCCCGGTGCCGCAAACTATCGCGGACGGCATGCAAACGCAAGCACCCGGTGAGTTGACATTGGAACTGGCGCAGCGCCATCACTGTCAAATCGTGACGGTCAGCGACGAGCAATTAAAATCGGCGATGCGCTTTGCGTTCGAACGCTTGAAGTTGGTCGTCGAGCCAAGCGGCGCGGCAGCTCTAGCCGCGACCTTGGAGCATAAGATTCCCGGTGCGCACAAGCGGGTTGGCGTCATCATCAGCGGCGGCAACATCGACACGGCTCGCTTCGCTTCACTGCTTTCCTAAGCGTGTCGTTCAGCGGCCCATCGAATAGAACTCGGCGTTCGGGCGTAAATCCATCATCCCGGCCATGCGATTCGAAAATCCGAAGAACGCCGCGATTGCGGCGATGTCCCAGATGTCGTCGCCACTGAATCCCTGCGCATGCAGTTGCGCGATGTCGGCATCGGTTGCGAAGAAGCCGGGCTCGTTCACCGCGGAGGCAAACTCCAAAATCGCGCGCAGCCGCGGTGTCAGGTCCGCGGTTCGCCAGTTGATCGCAATCTGATCGGCCACGATCGGATCCTTTCCCAGAATCCTCAGCGCGGCGCCGTGCGCCGTCACGCAATACTGACAGAGGTTCTCGGCTGAAACCGCGACCACGATCGCCTCACGCTCGACACGGCTGAGGCCGCCCGGACCTTTCATCAGCACATCGTGGTATGCCATGAAGGCGCGAAAATGGTCGGGCCGTTTGGCGTACGCGCGAAAGACATTCGGAACGAAGCCGATCTTGGCGCAATTTTTTTCGTAGATTTCCTTGATGTCGGACGGCAGCGACGCCTCATCCGGCTCGCCAAAGCGCGAAATGCGATCCTCGGTCATCACCGTGGCTCCTTAAAGCAGAAGAGACATCGCAGGTCGCGATGCCTCTTCGGCGTTTTCCGTTAAACCGGCTCTAAATGTCGCCGCAAGAAACGTATTTCTTCAAGTTTGCGGCTGACTCGTGGACGTTGATCGCGTAGTGCGCCTTCTTGAGGCTCGCAACGCTGACGCCCTTAACTGTCGTCACCGACGTGCCATGCACGACGTTCGAGAGCGGCTTGTACGGCGCGGGATTGAGGTTCTTGCAAGTTCCTTGGTGGATGTGCGCCGGCTCGGACGCACCTTTGGGTTCATTGAAGACGCTAACCTTGACGGCGACGCCGCCGCTGACGTCTTTGATGCTTGCAGTTCCATTCTGCTTCGAACCGTTCTGCGGACCCATATTGATGTTCAGAACTTTCGAAGACATCGCGTTATGCATTGCATGCATCGCATTCGGCACGGCAAATGCCGTACCGGTTACCGCCAGCATCGTGCTCGCGGTGACCATCCAACGTAACAAACGCATCGACTTCTCCTTAACCGAATAAGAACGTGTTGTCCGAGCGTTTTATGCTCGGGCGTGGCGGATTCGCGAATCGTGACTTCAGCGCCTTGAAAAGCGCTTGCCGTTATGCGCTCGCTTGGCATGCCTGGGAACAAACGGCGATCCGATTTCGAGCCGCGCGTCGCGCGGCAATGCTGTGTCGACGTCTTCACAGCCGATTGGAGAGAAATCACGGCAGTCGCCCGGCCGCGCCGCATAGATGCCGCAGTAGTACTTCCCCGAGCGAGGGCCTTTAAGGAAGATGCAGCGCGACGCGATATCGTCATCGACTTTTCGCAAGTATCCGAGGTAATAGCCATCCGCGCTCTTCCGTGGCACGACATACTCGTTGATCACTTCGTTGAACGTCATGCCAAGATGTTGCGCGATCCGTTCGACGTCAGCGCGGCTGACGAACGGCTCGTAGCCGCTGCAGCACTCGGCGCATCCCGGCGGGCAGGCGACGTTTTCCGGCAAGTCTTTGAGATGCTTGCGCGCCAGATCGATCACTTTGCCAATGGCCCGGACCAATTCCGGATCCTCGTTATATTTGTACGTCCATTCGCGGTGCACGATTTCGTTCGCATTGTATGAGCGGTTGATGCGCTCGTTGTAGGTTACCGTGATGTGTTCTTCCGTAATTTCAATCTCGTTGACGTGCTCCATCGGCGCCGTGTCGAGGAGTTCGGGATGCGTCGGCTGTCCCGTTTCGCGCGTGAAGTTGCGCAGATTGATAAGGTCGATCGTTTGCATAACGCACAGTTCGACTCGACGCATAAGGAAACCGTCCGCCGGCACCGTAGTTCCGCGGTATGCGTACCGCGATCGGCGTCGATTTGGGCGGAAGTCATGTCACCGCTGGGGTCGTCGATGAAGACGGCAAGATCCTCACGAGCCACGAACACGACCTGGACGACCACGGCGTAGACGCCGTCTTTCAGGCAACCAGCGATATGATCGACGCTGCGTTACACGATAATGCCGCGGACGGCGTTCTCGGTATCGGCATCGGATCACCCGGCAACATCGATTTGGCGTCCGGCACGATCTTATACTCGCCGAATTTTCAGTGGGAAAACGTGCCGCTGGGCAATCGGTTGCGCGACTCTTTCAAACAACCGATCTTCGTCGGCAACGATGCGCGCTGCGCGACGCTTGGCGAATACACCTACGGAACGGGACGCGGCACGCGTAATTTTGTTCTGCTTACCCTTGGAACGGGAATCGGCGGCGGCATCGTAGCCGACGGTGATCTCGTCCTGGGCAACGCGGCCGGCGCAGGCGAGATCGGGCACCATCAGATTCGCGCGCGCGACGGCTTTATCTGTACATGCGGAAAGATCGGCTGCTTTGAAACGCAGGCCTCGGGAACGGGGTTGATTCGGCATGCCTTTGCCGTACGCGACTCTTTTCCGCGGAGCGCGCTGCTCGATCGCAAACCGGAGAAGCTGAGCTCAAAAGCGATTCGCAAAGCGGCGCAAGCCGGCGACCGTCATGCGCTTGCGGCGTGGAAGAATTTTGCTGAAGATCTCGCGAGCGGCGTGGCGAACGTCATCGCGTTTCTCAACCCGCAGCTGATCGCGCTTGGCGGCGGCGTCAGCAGCGCCGGCGACTTCATGTTGGATGCAATTCGGGGTCGGGTCGATGAATTGACGACGATGGTCCCAAAGCGTACGACGCGGGTCGTCATCGCGCAACTTGGTAATGATGCGGGCGTGATCGGCGCCGCGACGATGGCAATGCGCGGCGGGTTGAAGGCGCCGGTTACTTCGCGTTAAAGTGAAGCGACTGCCGGCAGCGGCTGGTAGAGCGCGCCGTCGCTCGGCAACGTGCGTTCTGTTGTGATCTGCGCGATCAAACGCGCAATGCGCCGCGCACTGTGATGCGGCGCGATCTCCGATTGGCGGGCGCGCATCCCTGCGAGACGCTCCGGATGCTCGCGCAGCAGTCGAACGGCCGCGACCGCTTGAGAAATATGCAGGGCGACGAGGCCGATGCCGTTGCGGCGGACGAAGTCAATATTGCCGCGCTCTTGACCTGGCACATAGTCGTACACGACGATCGGAACTTGCGCCACGTTCGCCTCGGCGAGTGAACCGGGGCCGGCTTTCGTCACCAGCAGATCCGCGGCGCGCATCAATGAGGGAATCGCATCCGTGTAGCCGAGCACGCGCGTGCGCATATTGAACGTGGGCGCTAACTCTTCCAATTTGCTTTGCAAGGCCGCATTTCGGCCACAAACCACGATCAAGAACATCTCGATGCCCGATTTTGCGAGCGCCAGCGTCGTCGACAGCAATTTTCCGCCGCCTTCGCCGCCCGCCATCAGCAGCGTAACAAATGCATCGGCCGGCAGACCCAGTGCCCGCCGCAGTTGCGCCTTGCTGGCGCGCACATCTTCGAATTTCGGATGAATCGGCTGCCCTAACATGCGCAAGCGCGACGGCGGCACGCCGCGCGATAAGGCTCGTTCGTAAACTTCGCGCGCCGGAACGACAATCGCGTCCGCTTCGGGCGTCAGCCATGACTCGTGCACTTTGCCGAGGTCGGTGATGACCGTTACGAGTGGAACATCCATCATGCGCGCATCGGCGCGAGCGCGCAAGGCCGCATGGTTCAGCAGCGGATGCACCGCGACGATCACATCCGGACGATACGTCAAGAACAAATCACGCAGGCGTTCACGATAGAGCGGCTCGCAGAAGCGCACCAGCGCGCGATAGCGGCGGCGTCCGTTTGTTGCATAGTACAGCGCGCCGTACACCGGCGGGGCAAAGCGGAGTGCCGCACTGTAAGCGAACCCTAATTGCGTTAATGGAAAAGCGCAGTGCGCTGCGACGTCCTCAATCTGATGTTCGAAATGAGGCGACGCGATCTCATCGAGTGCCGCCGTGATGGCTGTTGCGGCGCTGCGGTGTCCCCCTCCGGTATCGGAGATCAGAAACAGCGCGCGCCGGAGCATTTGGCTTTGCTTAGGTCCGTGCCGGTGAACGCTGGACACGGAGCGTTGCGTTGCGGTGTTGGCGGCTCGTCGGCTCGAGGACCGCGATGAGCGCGCGAGCGGGCGCATCAAAGAATCGGAAGATGTCCCCAAATTCCGTCGCCGGGTTACGGTGGTGGCCGTCGTGGTCTTCGGGGAGAACGATCGCAAAGGTCCGCGCGGCTTTGCGCAGCGATGCGGGAGTTTGCCAGCCAAGATCCGTCGTGTGTCGCCACCAGACATGCAGTTGCCCAAGCGCCAATCCGATTAGCGCCCCTTGCCAGGAGATACGCCACAATAATGCTGCGATGGCCACATAAGGAAGCGCGCCCAGGAAGCCGTCGAGCAGTACGGCCGGATCGCGCGAAATCACCGCATGGTCCCAATAGGTTCTTCGGCGATCGTGATGCGTTCGCAGGTGGAGCGTGAACCACAGATGCTGCGGAACGTGGTAGAAGAACGTCGATGCAAAGTCGCCGGCGACCAGAACGATGATCGCGCTCACTAAGGCGTAGCCGGCCGGTGCGAACTCCATTTTTCGGCCCCTTCTGCGTGACGCTCGTCTTGCTTGCCGCCGGAGCAATGTTGTGCGCTTGCTCGGGCGCGCCCTCCGGAGAAGGCCTCCGCAAGCCGGTCGGCCCTCCGCGCATTCAGCGCATCGGCGTTACCGCGCGAAGCTGGCACCTGACGGCGCGCATAACGGCGCCCGCCGGCCTAACGCTGCTTCGTGATGGAGCGCCCTTCGCGAACGCGAATCTTGCCGTAGCCCATTCGATTCAACGCAGCAACCCTCGACTCGGCCCGTTCGATGCAGTCTACCTGGCGGACGTGGCGCTCAACGCCGCCCAAGGAGCCAGTCTCGATCCGCAGTTCTTTTGCGCCACAATGTTGCAAGAATCCGCGTTCGATCCGAACGCGCTCTCAATTGCGGGCGCGGTTGGAATCGCACAATTTACGATCGAAACGGCGGATGCGAA
The DNA here is from genome assembly GCA_963723515.1 of Vulcanimicrobiota bacterium. Classification (GTDB taxonomy): domain Bacteria; phylum Vulcanimicrobiota; class Vulcanimicrobiia; order Vulcanimicrobiales; family Vulcanimicrobiaceae; genus JAFARW01. The sequence continues at coordinate 359,663 of CAVRQT010000002.1, read as the reverse complement.
CGGCGTGGATCCGTTCGACGTTAACTCCGCCTTGAATGGTGCGGCACAATTGCTTGGCGGGTATCTGAATCGGTATCGCGGCCTCTACGGCGATCCGTATGCTGCGGCGTTAGCCGCGTACAACGCCGGTCCGCAAGCGGTCAAGGCCTACCACGGCGTTCCGCCATATGCGGAAACGCAGGAATACGTCGGTTATGTTTACGAGCGCTGGGCGCGGATCTTAAGCGAGACTAGGCAAAAACGCGTTTGAAAAACGCTTGCACCAGATCCCATGCATCGGCAACAACGGCGGACTGCATGTGCTCCGTACTCTCACGGAAGAAGGCATGACCGACCCCGGGATATTCCTGAATCTGGAAATCTTTGCCGGCTTGCGCCAACGCCTGATTTGTGCGCGCGCAATCGTCGGCGCTGATGTACGGATCGTCTTCGCCATACACCAAGAGCAGCGGACATTTGACGTCGCTTGCATCCGTGAGGCCTTCCGGCTCACCATTTGGAAACGGCTGCGCGATGCTGCCGCCGTAAAAACACACCGCACCCGCTAAACCCGGCAGCGTCGCCGTCACAAATGCAACTGACCCGCCGAAGCAAAAGCCCCACGTTGCGATCTTCCCCTTCTTAACGTAATCTTGCGCATTCAGATATTGTATCGCCGCGGTGACGTCCTGACGGAGCGTCTCTCTTCCAACCGTGCCGGCGATTTGGAATCCTTTTTCTGTTCCTTCATTCGTGTAAGGTTGAAAATGTGCGGGATCGGTGCGGTGGTAGAAGTTGAGCGCAAGGCCCACGTACCCGACGCTCGCCACGAGATCCGTGATGCGCTTCATCTCTTTATTGACGCCGTAGATCTCTTGCAACACGATCACAGCCGAGTGAGGCCCCGATGCCGGATCGGGCCGCGCGATATAGGCCGGCATTGAGGAACCGCCGACGTTAATGGTAATATCCGAGTTAAGTACGGTCATGTGCTCCTCCGGCGGGAGCAGTTCGTGAGCCTGCCCCCGTTACCTCGGGACGCTTTTGGCTGCAAGAGAGGAGCTTCATGTGCGCAGCACTTAGCCGGATTTCCAATCGTTTGGAAATCGTCACTGCTTCGCAGCCCGCAAACGACGCAACGTTCGCGCAAGACGTGCGTCGCGGTTTGCTCGCGCAGCCTAAACAGCTTTCGCCGAAATACTTCTACGACGAATTGGGCTCGGCGCTCTTCGATGCGATTACGCGGCTTCCCGAATACTATTTAACGGCCGCGGAAACAGAAATTTTGCGCGAGTTCGGCTGGGAGATCGTGCGCCTCGTGCGCTCGCCGGTCGAACTCATGGAACTCGGCAGCGGCAGCGCGGTCAAAACGCGGCTGCTGATCGAAGAGACGCTGCGACTGCAATCGTCATTGCGCTACTGCCCGATCGACATCTCCGCCGATGCCCTGCGCTCGTCCGCCGAGGCTTTGGTCGATGCGTATCCGCGTTTGAGCGTGCGGGCGTATGCCGCCGACTACTTCACGATTCTCGGCTCACGCGATCTCGAGTTACGTCATCCTGCGCTCGCGCTGCTGCTCGGTTCGAACATCGGCAACTACGAACCGCGCGTTCGGCAACGGCTTTTTGCCGCGATTGCGGCTTCGCTCGAGCGCGGCGATGGATTGCTGGTGGGGGCCGATCTTCGTAAGGATGCCGCGACGCTCGAACTTGCGTACAACGATCCGACCGGCGTGACGGCGGCCTTCAATAAGAACCTTTTGGGTCGATTGAACCGGGAGCTCGGTGCAGATTTCGACCTTCGCTCCTTCGAGCATAAGGCACACTACGACGAAGGGCGCGGCGCCGTCGACTCCTTCCTAGTCTCTCAAAAGAAGCAGCGGGTGCACGTTGAAAAGCTCGGCCTCGACGTTGATTTCGAAGCCGGCGAGCCGCTGCATACCGAATCGTCGTACAAATTTACGATCGATGAATTGACGGCCGCGGGAAAAGAAGCCGGCTTGGCGTTGACAAAAACGTGGTTTGGGCGGAGGCGATACTATACCGTGAATCTCTTTTTGAAATCGTGATTCGAATCGTTGGTTTCGCGGCAGCGCTGCTGATCGCACTGTGCGGCATCGCTTCGGCGGCGCGGCCGATGGCCGCGGAAGATCTCTTCAAACTCTCCTATATCTCGAGTCCGCAGATCTCGGCCGACGGCTCGCGCATTGCCTTCGTCGTTTCGCGCATGAACGGTCCGCAAAATCGCTACGACACAAATCTTTGGCTCGTATCAACCCGCGGCGGCCCACCGCGGCAATTGACGACCGGCGGACGAGACTCGAGCCCGACGTGGTCGCCGGACAACATGCACATCGCCTTCGTCCGGAGCGCGAAGAAAGCGCGGCCGCAAATCTACGTTTACGATTTGCGGAACGGCCGCATCAACCGGTTGACGAATCTCAAAGGCGGCGCGGGTGGTCCCCTCTACTCCAATCATGGCACCCTGATCGCATTTAGCGCCACCAGCATCGATCCGCCGCAGCCCGCGCAAATCGATTTTCGTGCCGCGGGCTTCACGCCCAAGAAAAATCAACGCCACAGCGACGTTGGCTTTATCAACACGATGCATTTCGAAGTCAACGGCGCGGGTGAAGTCTACCGCTTTCACCGCCACATCTGGATGATGAATGCCGATGGTTCGCATCAACGCGCCTTGACGAGCGGCCCGTGGTCGGAAGGAAACTACGACTTCTCGCCGGACGATCGAACGCTCGCATTCAACTCGCTGCGGCGCGATCCACCGACGCTGGGGGAAGACGACATCTACACGATTCCCGTCACCGGTGGCGCAATGCTGCCGCTGCGTTCAAATCAGCTCGCCAACGATGGGCCGACGCACGGACATACCTCGCAGCGACTCTGGTACTTTACCGGCGGTGTGGACGATCCGGCGCAGTATCCGGCGATCGTTTCGAGCAACCCCGATGGCAGCGACGTTCGGCAACTGATTCCGAAGAATACGTATGCGTGGGGCGACGCTGTCATTACGGACACGAAAGAGGGCGGCGGATTGTGCGGACCGTGGTTTGCGCCGAACGACCGATTCTTCATTACCAACGTTAGCGCACCGGGCTACAGCAAGCTCGTTAAAGTCGATACAAGCAGCGGCGCGCTCACCGATTTGACCGGCGCGAATGGTGAAGCATTCAACTGTTCGGTCAGCGGGGACGGTAAGACGATCGCCTATGCGTTCTCGGACTTCTTGCGCCCCGCCGAAATCTACGTGATTTCAACGAGCGATCCGCATCCACGTCAATTGACATCCTTTAACGATGCATTCTTGCGCTCGATTTTGCTTTCGACGCCTCAGCCGCTCACGGTGAGAGATTCAGCCGGCTACAACGTGACGGCATGGTTCATGCCCGCCGTGGGTTCGCGCTCCCGAGGGCCGCGACCGACTCTGCTCGATATCCATGGCGGCCCCGAAACGGAATTCGGCAACAGCTTCTTTGCGGAATTTCAATACTGGGCCGGCCTCGGTTACAACGTCGTCTTCCCCGATCCGCGCGGCAGCGTCGGCTTCGGGTATCCTTTTGAAGAGGCGCTGATGCACCACTGGGGCGATGCGATGTTCGAGGACGTTTCGGACGTCATGGATGCGGTATCGCGGCGGTCCGATGTTGACACGAACCGCTTAGGTGTTTTAGGCGGAAGTTATGGCGGCTACGCGACGCTGTGGGTCATCGCGCATACGAATCGCTACAAAGCGGCGATTGCCGAACGCGTGGTCAGCAACATTGAGTCCGAGCAACTCGCCGCGGATCTCGCGTCAACGAATGCGCTCGGCGGAACGTACGATTGGGGAGCGCCGTGGGAACCGCGAAACACGATGGCGCTCCAGTCGCCGCTGACGTACGTGAACAACGTTCACACGCCGCTGCTGATCCTCCACTCTACCGAAGACACGCGCACGCCTGTCGATCAGACGCTGCAAGAATTTTCGGCGCTCAAGATTTTAGGACGACCGGTTGAGTACGTCGAGGTTCCGGGCGAGAATCACGATCTCTCGCGGACCGGCTCGCCGATTCATCGCGTCGAACGCCTTCACATTCTCTCCGACTTTATGGGACGGTATCTTCAGCCGTAGACGCTGCGCGTAGCGGCGCGCTCCCAAAGGCGAAGCAGCGCATCGGCGATCAGCGCGAGGAACATCGCCGGAACGCTCCCGGCAATCGTCTTTGGGATATAGTCCTGCTCTAATCCGCCGAAGATCATGACGCCGAGCCCTCCGGCATTCACGTAAGCGGCGAGCGTCGCGATCGCGATCAGAGCAACCGTTGCGATGCGCACACCGCCGAGCATGATCGGAAACGCTTGCCGTAATTCAACTTTGAGCAACCGCTGGAACGGCGTCATGCCAAGCGCCTATGGCCGCGTCAACTTGCGCAGCCGGCACCGCGCGAATTCCAGTTGCGATGTTGCGGACGAGGATGAACTGCGCGTAGATGACGAGCATGACGATTGCGGTCCAAAACCCGAGGCCGACGTATTGCACGAGCAGCGCGAGGATGGCGAGGCTGGGAATCGTGTAGATCGCGCCCAGCACGCCGAGCAGCGGCGTACCGAAGTGCCGATTTCGCGCCGCTACGATTCCCAGCGGCAACGCAATCGTGCTTGCGAGCGCCAGCGAAACAACGACCAGCACGATATGCTGTCCGGAATAGACCCCGACTTGACCGGCGTGCCGCATCATATACGTCATTGCTTGCCTTCGATCACGCGTTGCACATCGGCAAAATGCAGCGTGCCGACCGGTGCCTGATCTTTGAGGACCGTCAAAGCATCCGCGCCCTGCAAGAAGGCGTTGAGCGATTCTCTGAGCGTCGCTTGGTTGTCGATCGCTTGTCCATCGGTTGCCGGGGCGCCGGGCCGCATCGCGTCGGCGACGCGAAGCAACTGCAACCGGCGAACGACGTCGTGTGCATCGAGCAGTTGCGCGACGAAATCCGATGAAGGTTTCGTGAGGATCTCGAGCGGCGTGCCTTCCTGTACGATCCGTCCTTGCGACATGATGACCATCCGATCGGCTAACTTCAGCGCCTCGTCGACGTCGTGCGTAACGAAGAGGATCGTCGTATCGAGCAGCTGCGCGATCTGCTTCGTCTGCGCTTGCAGCGATCCGCGCACGATCGCATCGACCGCCCCGAACGGTTCGTCCATCAGCAGCAAACCAGGGCGCGCCGCGAGTGCGCGCGCGACGCCGACCCGCTGCGCTTCGCCGCCGGAAAGCTCGCGCGGATAGCGATTTCGGTAGACGCGCGGGATCGAGGTGAACGAGCCTGAGCAATTCGTCGACGCGCTCACTCGTGCGTGTCGCATCCCACCGCAGCAAGCTCGGCACCACCGCGATATTTTGCGCTACTGTCATGTGCGCAAAGAGGCCGACCGCTTGAATCACGTAGCCGATGTGGCGCCGCAGTTCGGTGACGTCCATGCTCGCATTGTCGCGACCGTCCACAAAGATGCGACCGCTGCGCGGTTCGATCAGGCGATTAACGGTCCGCAGCAGCGTGCTCTTACCGCAACCCGAGGGCCCGACGATAACGACGAATTGACCGGCGGGAATATCGAGCGTTGCCGATGCGACGGCGTCCCGAACCTCGCCCGGATAACGCACGTTCACGTCTTCGAATCGGACGGCGGCACCGTGTGCCGATGCGTTCAGGTTCGCTGGCCTTTCAGGAACGCGGATGCTACATCGGCGGAGTCTTGCTTCTTGACGTCAACCGCATAATTCATCGAACGCGCGGCGGCATCGCTGATGGCAGGCGCGATTCGATTGAGTGCCGCTGCAATCGCGGGCGCGCGTCGCAGTGCATCGATTCGCACCACCGGCGCGATGTGATACTCCGGCCAGAAGTGCTTATCATCTTTGAGCACGACGAGATTGTTTGCGGCGAGCGCGCCGTCGGTTGTAAAAGCCGTCACGATATCTGCGTCGCCATGCAGCAACGCCTGGTATTTCAAGCCAATGTCGTACGTCTTGACGTCTTTGAAGCGAAATCCGCCGTAGTATTTCTGCAGTCCGGGCAGCGCATCAGCGCGGCTCAAAAACTCCGGAATCGCTCCCAGCCGCAATTGCGACGCAACGCGGCTCAATTGTGAGAGCGTCGCGATCCCGTACTGCTTTGAAATCGACTGCGTGGTCGCCAGGCCCTGTGAATCGTTCATCGGCGATGGCCGTAGCCAACGCAACGCAAACCGTGTCGCAAATTCGTCGCTTACCCGGCGATAGAGCGCTTGTGGATCATGCATCGGCGGCAGATGTAAGACATCGATCAGCGCCGTACCGGTGTATTCCGGATAGAGATCGATGTCGCCGCGCCGCAGTGCCGTCATCGCGATTTGGGTGCTTCCGAGATTGAATTTGCGCACGACGGTCAGGCCGGCACGCTCGAGAGCCTGCGCGTAGATTTCAGCGATGATGAACTCCTCCGTGAAGTTTTTCGATCCCACCGCGACTGCATTACCGCGCCGGCTGCTGCATTGCGGCAGCACCAGTGCGGCTCCGATCAAGATCGTCACTTGCTTTCGGCTCAGATGACTCATGAACGCTCTCCAATAAGGCGCGAGACGAGGATGAAAAGCAGCTCTACAGCAATCGCGAGCAACGCAACTGCCGTAGAGCCGACGATCAATGAGTCGCGGATCGTTCGCCTGCAATCCGCGCAGGATGTACTCTCCTAATCCGCCGGCCCCGATGAATGCGGCCAGCGTTGCGCTCGCGATCAGCTCGGTGCTCGCAGTTCGGACGCCGGTGAAGAGCACCGGCAGCGCGAGAGGCCACTCCACGCGAAAGAGCTGCTGCCAGCGCGTCATGCCCATTCCGCGAGCCGCATCGGTTGCGGCTGCCGGAACGGCTCGAAAACCGAGATCCGTGTTGATTGCAATCGGCGGAATCGGCAAGGAGTGTCAAAGCGACGACGGCGCTCCACAGACCGACGCCTAAGAACGGCAGCGCGAAGGTCAACATCGCGAGACTCGGTATGACGCGGCCAACGTTGGCCACACCCAAGACGGTGCCGCGCAATCGATTGAGATGCGCGCTCAGCGTACCGAGCGGCAATGCGATGGCAGATGCAACGGCAAGCGCGATGCCCGCCATTTGCAAATGCGTCAGCGCATGAGACGCGAGATCGCGCAGCGATATCACATCTTTATCTTAAGGAGTGCTCGCCGGAGTCTTGCAACGTACATGGGATCAGCCGCGCCGCCGTTGAAGTAGTGCAAACCCATGCTTAAGAGCCCGGAAGTCGCCGCTGCAAGCTCGCTGCAGCCGCCGGTTCGTCCGTTAGACGATCCGTCGCTGTATTTCAGCCGCGAACTTTCATGGCTCGAGTTCAACGATCGCGTTCTCGAGGAAGCCGCCGATGAACGCGTGCCGCTGCTCGAACGCCTCAAATTCATCGCCATTTATGGCACGAATCTCGACGAATTCTTCATGATTCGCGTCGCCGCGATCAAACAGCAGATCGAAGCGCAGATCCATCGCCGTTCAGATGACGGCCGCCTTCCGGCGGAACATCTGAGCGCGATTTCAGAGCGCTTACGCCACTCGCTGAAGCACCAAATGCGCGTGCTTCGCGATGAAATTTGGCCGGCGCTCGAGCGTCACGGGATTAAGATCGTTGGACTTGACGAGCTGAGCGCCGCGGAGCAAGAGCGTTTCGAACGCGTATTTGAGGAGCGCGTCTTTCCGGTCTTGACGCCGCTAGCGATCGACAGCGGCCATCCGTTCCCATACATTTCGAATCTGTCGCTCTCGCTCGCAGTCGAGCTCGAAGAAACAAAGGCCGAAGGAACGGATTTCCACTTTGCGCGCGTCAAGATTCCGCCGACGCTTCCGCGTTTCGTTCCGGTTGAAGAGGCGCCGGAATCGGAGCGCCGCTACATCATGCTCGAAGATCTCGTCGCGCATCACCTTGATGCACTCTTTCCCGGCATGGCGATTCGGGATTCGTACTGTTTTCGCGTCACGCGGGATGCGGATCTCGACTTGCAGGAAGACGAGGCGGACGATCTGCTCGCGGCGATCGAATCCGAACTGCAGCGGCGCCGGTTTGGCGAGCCGGTTCGCTTAGAGATCGAGCACGGGATGCCGGAATACATGCGCGATTGGCTGCTCGAGGAGCTCTCGCTCGGAACCGTTGACTGCTACGAGACCGAGGGAATGCTCGCCGTCAACGACGTGATGGCGATTGCGACGCTTCCTGACCACAAGCAGCTGCACGATCCGCCGTTTACGCCGGCGATACCGAAGCGGCTCGTCGGCGTCACCGATCTCTTCGCGGCCATTCGCGAAGGCGATATCTTGCTGCATCACCCGTACGAGTCGTTTGACCCCGTCGTGCAATTCATTCAGGAGGCTGCTGAAGATCCGCAGGTCCTCGCGATCAAGCAGACGCTCTACCGAACCTCCGGGCGCAACTCGCCTATCGTCGCCGCGCTGCTCGAGGCCGCGGAAAATGAAAAGCAAGTCGCGGTCCTCATCGAGCTCAAGGCTCGCTTCGATGAAGAGAACAACATCGATTGGGCGCGGCGTTTAGAGCGTGCCGGCGTCCATGTCGTCTACGGTTTTCCGGAATTGAAGACCCATGCGAAAGTGACGCTGATCGTACGGCAAGAGACCGACGGCATTCGGCGGTACATGCACTTCGGAACCGGCAACTACAACGAGAAGACCGCGAAGCTCTACACGGACTTGAGCCTCTTCACGTGTCGTGCGGAGCTCGGCTCCGATGTGACGCAGCTCTTTAACGCACTCACGGGGTTCTCGAAAATCAGCGACTACGAAGAGCTCCTGGTTGCGCCCGTCAACTTACGTCGCGAACTGCTCGCGCTGATCGACCGCGAAACGGAACATGCGCGCGCCGGGCGACCGTCAGGGGTTCGCGGCAAACTCAACGCGATCACCGACGCCGAAGTTGTGCGGGCACTGTATCGCGCTTCGCAGGCCGGCGTGCCGATCGATCTCCTTGTGCGCGGAATGTGCGTGGTGCGTCCAGGCGTACCCGGCATTAGCGAAACGATTCGCATCCGCAGCATCGTCGGGCGATTCTTGGAACACTCGCGCATCTTCATCTTCGAGAACGGCGGCGACCCACAGACGTTCATCGGCAGTGCGGATTGGATGGGGCGCAACCTCAGCCGGCGCTTTGAGACGGTCGCGCCGGTGCTCGATCCGCTGCTTGCGCAAACGATTCGATCGCAAATCCTTGATGTTCTGTACGCGGACAATATGAAGACGCGCGAGCTGCTTTCAGATGGTTCGTATCGGCGTCTGCATCCCAGGCCGGACGAATTACCGGTCGACGCGCAGCACGTCTTCTTAACGCAAGCCCATATTTTGAATTAAGCGCCAATCCTCATGCGGGCAGACCCATTTACGTTAGCCTCGGCTAAGCTCTAAGAATTATCTTCCATTCGTGCGGTGTGACCGGCTGCACGGAAAGACGTTGTCCGCGGCGCAACAGCGCCATCCCGACCAGCCGCGGGTCGGCGCGCATCTGCGCAAGCGTTACGGCATGTGAAAAGCGCTCGACGAACTTGACGTCCACCATCTGCCAGATCGGCTTGTCCGGCTTGCTCTTGCGGTCAAAGTATTCGCTCTTTGAATCGAAGGCCGTGAAGTCAGGATACGCCTCACGCGCGACTTCGCAGATCCCAATTGCGGCGGGCTCTGCGATGCTGCTGTGATAGAAGAGACCCTGATCTCCGATCTTCATTTCGAGCATATTGTTGCGCGCTTGAAAATTGCGCACGCCGCTCCACGGCGTCGTGCCGTCGCGCTCGAGATCGTCAAGACTGTAGGCGGTGGGCTCGGTCTTGAACAGCCAATAGCGCATCTAGTTTAGCAACGCACTTCGCGCGCTTGCTTGGCGCTCCGTCCGGCTTTCAGCACGATGCGCTGAAAACCGGCCTGCGCGCCCCCGCCCAAACTAACGCGGGCGGGACCCCATTGCTCAATACTCCCTGACCGACGACGTCAAAAAGCCTTCAAATTTTGCAATCGCTTCCCGCTGCTCGGCCGTCCAGGGAAGATTCTGCTTGCCGTCATGATGCACGATCACCGTGCTCGAAATCGCGCGCAATGCGCCCCGCGGATCGACGATCGCTTGTTCGACCGTCGCGCTCGAGCGGCCTAACTCCGTAATCTTCGTCAGCACCGCCAAATCTTCGCGGAAATAGCAGCTTGCGATGTAGCGTATGCTCTGTTCGGCGATGACGTGTCGCGAACGGAAACGGATCGCCGGACGACGGATCGCCGATCGCCGCAAAATACTCCATTCGGCCTTGCTCTAAATACGCGTCGTACATCACGACGCTCACGTGACCGTAGGTATCGATCTCGCAATAGCGCGGTTGAAACGGCGTGCGCATGCGGAATGAGTTCAGCCAGGCGCGCTCCTGACCGGACGCCCAAAGCGTTAGCATCCGGACCTGTGTTTAATGCAACTGAATCGTGGGACGCGGCGCGGTGCCGAACGTCTGGCTCAGAACCTCGCCAAGCTCGCCACTCGCGTCCATCGGTCCTAAGATGTCGGTGTCGCCGTAGAACTTGCCGTTGATGAAGACCTTCGGTAAGGTCGGCCAGTTCGTCATCTCGGAGAGTACCTCGCGCTTCTCGAGATTTTCGAGAACGTCGATCACCTCGAACGGGTAGCTGAAACGATTGAAAAACTCGATCGTTTCGAGCGTGAAGCCGCAGCGCGGCATCGTCTTCGTGCCTTTCCCGTAGATCAGAATTTTATTCGCCGCGATTTCGCGGTCAATTTCGGCGCGCAGATCTTGTGTCATGAAGCGGACCTCTCCAAGGCGTGAGTTTTCAGTTCGACGGCATGCAGACGGCCGTCTTTGAGCGCCGGGCGCAGCGCGGAATAAACCATTTGGTGCTGCTCGATCAGCGACTTCTGCGTGAATTCCGCTCGACGTCACGCTGATGTTGAAATGATCCATCGTTCCGGTTCGGTCGAATATCTCAACATGGGCGTCGGGAATCGCTTTAGCAATCAGTGCGCGGATCGACTCGTTGTCGATCATGAGGGCAGTCGCGCTCGGGAATCGCCGCGCAAAGAGTCGACGAGACTCTTCGCTTCGCGCAGCGTTTCGGGTAAAACGGCCGCATTTTGATTGAGCAATCGGACGAGCCCCGCCGCGAGCACGAGTCCGCCGAACGCCACGACCATTGCCGGCGGTCCCTCGGCGCGCAGATCACCGATTTCAATTTTGAAACCGCGGACCAGTCGCGAAAGCGCCTTTAAATTCATGAAGGTATTGTATCGGTTAAAGGCGGCCTCGTCCTAGCGGTTTCGTCGCCAAAGGATGGAGATTGGTGCCCCGCCAACGGCCTGGCGCGATGCTTTACTTGGGGGCCGTGCTCGCTTGCTGCACGATCGGCGGCATCGTGCATGGCCCGAGCGGCGCGCCGGTAGCGAACGCGTCGATCACGCTGCAACACAATTCTTCTACCACGACAACGCGCACGAAGCAGGACGGGCGCTTCTCGATTCAGGTTGCTCCCGGATCGTACATCTTGATCGCCCGTGCGAACGGTTATGCGATTGCAGACGTCGGCCCGATTGAAGTCCGCAACGATTCAACGGTCGATGTCGCGCTCGAACCGGCCGATTCGCAGCATCTGCGGCCGATCGGCGAGGTGACCGTGAATGGCGAACTGACGCTTTCACACAGTCCGGTGCCGAGCGTGCAAATTTCACACTCGCAACTGGAGAGCGTGGGCTACGACCGGATCGTCAATGCATTGCCGCAAATCCCATCCGTAACCTTACCTCGACCCGATGGTGGTTCATCCACTGCGCCCGAAGTCGTCGCCCTGCGCGGGCCCGATCCGTCGGAAACGCTTATCACGCTGGACGGCCAGCTCCTCAATGACGCGAACACCGGCGATCTTGATCTCTCGCGATTTCCCGTTGCAGCGTTTGCGGCGATCGACGTGACCGAAGGTCTTGGCCCCGCAGACCTCGAGGGATCGAACACGATCGGCGGCGCGGTCAACATCGTTTCGCTGCATCCAACGCAGCAGCCGCACGATGCATTTTCGCTCAGCGCCGGATCGTTCGGCCGATCGGAGGAGTGGATCAACGCCACCGCAATGCGAGATCGCTTTGGGTACGCGCTAGCTCTAGACAACGCGAATGAGTCCGGCTATGTCAATCAACAGGCGTTGTTCTGCCAAAGCAATCCCTGTGTCGCCGGGCAGGCGACGCCGATCCACCTTGGTTCAGCGGTTAACAGCCATTCTGCACTTGCGAATTTGACGTGGTCATTTTCGCCGCGAGCGGACCTCGCGTTGAGAATCTTTTCATTAGGCGATCAGCGCGATGAAAGTGCGGCCATGAACGCGCCCGATCCGTCGGGCGCTGTGCCCGGCGGATTCATCGGCCCCGGGCCGATCGAAGTTGGGCAAACCGTTCGCGCCTACGATCTTCGCACGCGCAATCCGCTCGGTGCCGGCACGCTGACCACCGATTTTTCCGCTTCCAATAATACGATCGCGCTGCAGCTTGCGCCGGCTGGAATTTCTCCCTATGACATTTCGCATCAGGACAAGCGCAACACCGTCTCACTCGGCTGGCAGAGGGTCTTCGAGCGTTCGGAATATGCTATTCGGCGGTTACATTGAAAACGAATCGCTCGCCGAAACGAACGTTGCTGCGCCTCAGGGACAGCGGATTGCGTCCTATTTCGTACGCGCGACCTTGCGGCCCACCGTCAAACTGCGTGTCGCAGGAGCGCTCTACTCATCCAACTACACGACGTTCGGCGGATCGGTCAACGGGCGTTTCGGCGTCAGTTACGATCTGACCGATTCGAGCGTCGTCCGATTCTCCGTCGGCACCGGATTTCGAGCGCCGCTGCTCATTGAGCGCTACCTTTTTCCCAACGATGCGCTGCCACCGCCGAATGCCGATTGCGTCATCGTTGGCCAAGGAAATCCAAACGAGCGAGCGGAGCATGCAACGGAATATGAATTGGGATACGCCCAACGATTTTCAAGCGTTGCAACGTTGGACGTCTCCGCCTACCGAACGAATCTGCGCGATCCGATCGAAACGTTCTACCCTGGCAATACGTGTCCGAACGTCAACTACTCCTATCCGATCAATGCCGGCAACGTCGTCTACGAAGGTGGCGCGATTCGCTTCTTGCGGCGTTTTAAGAAGTTGACGTTTACGGCGCAGTACGGACTGAACGTTGCCTATCCGCTCAACCTTCCCGCAACGGTCACAAATCCGACTTCCGGCGGCTTCTTAGTTTCCGGCGAGCAGTTCTTGGGCATTCCGCAGCAAGTGGGCTCGATGCAACTCTCCTGGGGGAATGCTCCATGGCACGCGGCTATCGATGCGCAATTTCGCGGCAAGAACAACGAGCTTAATCAAGGCCCTTATGCGATCGTCAACGGCGCGCTCGGCCGGCGCTTTGGAAATGCGGACCTTACGCTAGCGCTCACGAACATTACGAACGCCGTCAGCGGTCCATTCACCGCTGCTGGGGGCAGGCGTTCCATACTTGGGAAATGGCCCGGCGGGATTGATGCTGCTGCCGACGGACCGGTTTTTCATCGAGCCGTTCAGCGCGCGACTGATCTTTACGATGCGGCACTAACAGATGATGAAAGCCGTACGTCTGCACGAATTGGGCGGAGTTCAGAATCTGCAAGTCGACCAGATTCCTGAGCCAAAGCCGGCGCCCGGTGAAGTACTCGTGCGACTCCATGCCGCCGCGTTAAACCACCGGGATGTTTTCATCACGCAAGGCCTCTATCCGGGAATCGAATTGCCCGTCATATTGGGATCGGATGGCGCCGGCATTGTGGCCGCTCTGGGCGACGGCGTGCAGAGTCCGGCTGCCGGCGATTCGGTCGTGATCGATCCGATGCTGGATTGGGGCGATGATCCGCGCGTGTGGAGCTCACGCGCGACGATCCTCGGCATGCCGCGCGCGGGAACGTTTGCCGAGTATGTCAGCGTACCGGCGCAAAACGTTGCGCCCAAGCCGGGTCCACTCTCGGATGAAGAAGCAGCTGCGATTCCGCTGGGCGGCCTGACCGCATACCGTGCGACGTTTACGCGCGGCAACGTCACGAGCGCAGACACGGTGCTGATCACCGGCGTTGGCGGCGGCGTTCAAACGTTCGTGCTGCTCTTTTGCAAACACGCCGGCGCGCGCGTCGTTGTCACCTCATCGCATGACGAAAAATTGCAGCGCGCCAAAGCGCTCGGCGCCGATGAGGCGTTTAACTATCGGAGCGATCCGGAGTGGTACAAAGCGGCGCGCAAGATCGGCATTGATATTGCGATCGATTCCGCGGGCGGCGAAGCGCTGGCGCGCGCCATAGATGTCGTCAAACCGGGTGGCCGCATCGTTACGTATGGCGGCACGACAGGCGATGCGAAGATACGGCCGTTTTCAATCTTTTGGAATCACAAAGATGTGCTAGGCACCTCGATGGGCAGCCCGCAAGATTTCGAAGCGATGCTGCAACTCTTTGAGGGCGGCTTACATCCGGTCGTCGATCGAATTTTCGAGCTCGACGAGATCGTCGCGGCTGCCGAGCGCCTCGAACATGCGGATCAATTCGGCAAAGTCGTGTTGCGGATCAGCGCCGGCAAGCTCGTAGATTCGCAGCTCCGGGGTCTCCTCGGTGCCAAGCTCGGCACGTACGACCTCGGCATCATCCGCAGCGCTGCCGGACCAATCGGGCGAGAGGATCGCTCTTTCTTCAGCGGTCATCGCCCGATCGAGCACGCGAGAGCGAACTTTCCGTTCGTCTTCTAAGGCAAGCAAATGCGCAAGCATCTGCCGCGCGGCCGCAGGCCAGAGTCGCGCATCGGTCTGCGCGTAAATCGCAGTAATCAGTTCCGGAATCGTTCGCGGCCCGGTTTCCAATTCGCCGATCAGCTGCTGTTCCCGCAGATGCCGATGCGCGATGTACTCGCGCAGCTTCGCTCGAGCGTCCCCAATCGGTTCACCGTGACCGCCATAGATGCGCTGCAGCTCCGGAAAGTCTGCCAACAGGCGGGCGAGCGTCGCTTGATACGGACGCATTGCTCCGCCCGGCGGTGCGATCACGACCGTTCCTTCGCCGAGCACCACATCACCGGTGAAGAGCGCTCGTTCGCCGCTGTAGTAAAAGACCAGATGATCGAACGTATGGCCGGGCGCGTCGATTGCGAGCAATTCGACATCCCCGATACGCAGCGTCTCACGATCGCGAAGCGCTCGGTCGTACCGTACCTTTGAATTGCGATGCGCAGCAATTCTTGCGCCGGTGCGCTTGGCCAACGGTACGGCCGCCGGCGCATGATCGGGATGACCGTGCGTGATCAGAATCCAGGCGATACGCAATCGTTTTGCCGTCGCCGTCTCCACCAGAGCGTCGATATGCCGCTCGATCAGCGGGCCCGGATCGATGCACGCCGCTTCTCCGTTGGCGCCGTCGATCAGATAGGAATTTGTTCCGGATAAGGTCAGCGGCGACGGGTTCGGAGCACGCACGAGTGTGATTCGCGAGCCCTCTACCACGCGTTTTCGAGCTCCGGCGGAAGTGAGAAACCATGTTCCGCGGTGGTATTCGGCATGATGCGAACGATCGGTTTTTGGCGGGCGAACGCCATCACTTCATCGATTGTTGTGAAGGTCGCCAGGCGTTCGATATGCTTGATCGTCGGATACACCATCGCGAGACGCCCGGCTGCATGTTCGTTGAGCGCCGCTTGCGGCTCGATCCAAAGCTCGTCATGCGTCTCAAAACGGTCTGCGGCTGCCACCTGGCCGTCGGCGCGCGCAACGAAGAAGTGAGCGTGGAAGCGCCGCGCTTCATGCGGCGGCGTAACCCACACCGAGAAGAGCTCCAGCCCGGATGCATCGAGCATGAGGCCATGCTGTTCGAGGATCGTGGCGAAGTTTGCGCCGGGGCGCCACAAAGCGCTGCGTGCCTCCTTCAAGAGATGCTCGTCGAGCGACTCGTTGGAAGAACTTCCTAGGAAAACGCCGCCTTCTTCAAAGAGCTCGCGCAACGCCGCCACGACCAGCGCCGCGCGATCGGAGTCGTCCAGCTCGGCGAGCTTCGGAGCATCGAGAGCGTCCGTGGCTTCAACGCGAAACATCGCGGCCAAACGCGGGCGATCGAGACCGTTGATTCTGGCTGCGCCTCGATCCACGTAATCCGCCGGCTCGACCGCCCCTCCCGGAAATGCATAGGCATCCGGGGCGAACGCGCTCTGCGCGCTGCGCCGCAGCATCAATACTCTAAAGGAAGGCGGACGGTCGGATGCGCGCAGCAGCATGACGGTCGACGCCGGCCGGATTGCGGGAACCATCAGGTGAAACGCTCGCGTTGTTCGGGTATGAAATCGCGATTTTTGTCGGCCGCCGCGGCCGTCCTGTTCGCATTGACCGGCGCGCCGGTTGCAGCGCAAACGAGCGCTCCGGCTCCGACGCCGGTCGCGTTGCCGACGATGCCTCCGGGAGTCAACCCGATCTTGCAATCGGTGATCGACGCACTCGCGCAACGCGTTAAGGCGGACTATGGCTGGGAGCCCAACCGCGCCCGTGGCGTCGTCACGTACTTCCGCCGCTACGATATGCAGGTTCGTTTCGCGAACGGCACCTACCGTGACATACATCTGCATCAGGGCACCGTGATCAACCCGCGCGGCGCAACGATCGGAGCGGGCAGCCGCGTCGACGTTCAGGGACAGATGAACGCCGACGGCTCGCTGAACGCTAACGTCATCACGCTGTACTAAGCGGAATCGCCCGCACGCGAGCTCACTGTCCTGAGCGGCAAGGATCGAAGCCCACCGGAATCTTACTATTAGGCAGCGATTGCACTCGGAAGCGACATGCCGAATGAATTGACCGACGGACTGCAGCGCATGTTGCGCGAGCGCGGTCATGACGTTTCGCTGTATGGTGCGCTTGCATCCGAGGACGATTCCTGGACGCACGCTGCGCGCGGCGTCGCGCAAGCGGTTGCAAGACGCGAGGCCGATTCGGGCGTCGTCTGCTGTTGGACGGGAACGGGTGCGTCGATAGCGGCTAACAAAGTGCCCGGCATTCGTGCTGCGCTCTGCCAAGACGCGCAAACGGCGTCCGGCGCGCGAAAATGGAACGACGCGAACGTTCTGGCGCTCAGTTTGCGCGCCACGTCACTGCCGCTGGGCGAAGAGATCCTCGATGC
Organism: Vulcanimicrobiota bacterium; assembly: GCA_963723515.1. Lineage (GTDB taxonomy): Bacteria > Vulcanimicrobiota > Vulcanimicrobiia > Vulcanimicrobiales > Vulcanimicrobiaceae > JAFARW01. The sequence goes on along the minus strand of CAVRQT010000002.1, from coordinate 342,437 downwards.
GTGGCTCGCCGAGACCCCGACGGACGATCCGAAATATCAGGCCATGATTGAGGATATAGAGACCAAGACCGCGGACTGAAAATCGCGTAGGGCGGCGCTAGCGCGCGTGGCGCGACTTAAACGTTAGCTCCGCGATTCCCGACTTATCAAGATCGCCGAATCCCTCCTTCACCATCCGATCGTATTGAGCCGCGGCCGCGGCAGCGAGCGGTACGTTCAATCCGACGTCGCGCGCCAGTTGAAGCGCGATGTTCGAGTCCTTCGCCGCGTGTGAACCGGAAAAATACGTTTCGTGGTCGCGCGCTTCCATATCGGCGCCATCTGTCTCGAGCACGCGCGATGCCGCGCCGGTCTTTGAGAAGATTTCGCGCAGCTGTGCAAGACGAAGGCCGAGCGCCTCGCCGAGTCCCAATCCTTCGGCCAATCCGGCCGTGTTGATGTTCATTAGCATGTTGACGAGCGCTTTGCACTGCGCCGCCTTTCCGGCCGCGCCCAGATATTCGATTTGCGAGCCGATGACTTCAAGCAATGGACGAGCGCGTTCAAAGTCTTCCGTATCGCCGGCACACATCAAGAACAGCGTGCCTGATCTCGCCTGGGGGATCGAGCCTGCCATGCAAGCCTCAATGGCTTGCGCTCCCTTTGCTTTTGCGCGGCGTTGCGCTTCGGCGTGCACCTTCGGCGTCAGCGTCGCACAATTGATGAAGAGTTTGCCCGCCGCACCGCTGAGCAATGAATCACCGTTTTCCGCGAAGATGGAAAGCATCGCCGCATCATCACTGATGACCGTGATGATCGCCTCGCAGAGATCCGTAACGTCGGCGAGCGTTGCGGCGATCACTGCGCCCACTTGTTCGGAGAGAAGATTGCTCGAGCTCGGGTTGGCGTCGTAGAGCGCCTCAACGTTCCAGCCTCGATCGTTGAGACGCAGCGCGATGTTCGCGCCCATACGACCAGTACCGACGATGCCGATTCGTGACGGCGGTTTCAGCGGCTCCATCTGGCCATAGTGCGTCATGTTTTGAGCACCACCCTACCGCAATCCAAAGTGGACGGCGCGCCGTTGTGCTTGATAAGAAGGCGAGCTCGTCTTCTTACCCGTTAGAAGTAAAAGAAAGGACGCTATGCAGATCTCTCGGTTACTAGGCGCGACGATGGCTGGAGCGTTGTTGCTTGCCGCGGCCCCGCCTGACGTAAACCTCAATATGAATTCCCGCTTCGGTGGTCCCGGCGTGTACACTGGCCCGCCGGTTCTTGGTGCCACGCTGGCCGTCGTAATCGCGGGCGGTGGGCCGAAGAACTACAGCACGATGACGCTGCTCAAAACGTTGGCCGGCGACAAGACGAACGCGGAGGTTGCGAAACTTTCCAAGACCTACGGCAAAGCGGCCGTTGGGCAATTCGTCAAGACGTTCGACTTTATCATCGGCGACGCACTGCATTACGTCACCGTAAAGCACATCAGTCTTCCGTCGCAACCGGCGGTCGATCCGAAGAATGGCGAAGCGCTCGCCGGCATTCTGTGGGGCGCCTCCTCGATCGGCGATGACAAGCACAACGTTGAAGTGGGCCTCGATCACCTCGTCGGGCATCCGTTGCACGACCAGATCATGAAGGACATCGACGGCAAGTATGGCGTTGCAGCCGACGCGCAATACCATGTGATCTTGCTGACCGCCTTAGCGGATCTTGCTAGCGCGTATCACCTCGACGCGAACGGCAAAATGAAAGCAATGTAGACCCCAACCTATCTCGATTACGGTTGCCCTTCGAAAGCTCAGGGTGACAGAAGCAGCGGGCGCGAAAACGCGCCCGCTTGACTAATTTGACTCGGCGGCTTAGCGCGATTGCGATTTTCGTTGTCTCGTTCACGCTGGCCGCTTTCGTCATACGGCATCAGCCCGCGGTCGAACGGTACATTCGGACGATCGGACCGCTCGCATATCCGATTGCCGTGGCGATCTTCACGATCGTCGCTTCGGCGCCGTTTTCCGTGACCGATGCGCTGGCGGTCATGAACGGCTCCGTGTTCGGCCCGCTCTGGGGCTCGGTCGTGAATGCCGTCGGTCTCGTTTTTGCCGCGTTGCTCGGCTACTATCTGAATAAGCGCGCCTCGCATCTTCTCGATCTCGAAAGCACGCTCGAACGGCTGCCTTCGTGGATTCGTCGCTTTCGCATCGGATCGCCGCCATTCTTACTCTCGGTGCGCTTGATTCCGGGACTCGGGGGAACGCTCGCCACGAGCGTTGCCGCGACATTTCGCGTTCCGATCTTCGTGCACGTTTGGACGATGTGCGCGATTGCGATTCCAGTCTGTACGCTGTTGGCCATCTTCGGCAATCAAGTGACGCTCGTCGTTCATAATTACGAGCATCGCGTGCATCAGCGCGTGCACGAATTTTACGAGCGTCACCGGCCGCATTTCTTCCGGGCGAGGCCGACGCCGAGCCCGACCGGATCACCGTGAAGGCGCAACTCATCTCCGAGGGGAGCCAGGTTGGGGCGCTCTGCGAGCGGATTCGTGGCGCGCCGTGTGTTGGTTTCGACAGCGAATTTCACAACGAACGCGCGTACACCGCGCGCTTGATGGCCATGCAAATCGCATTTGCGGATGAGGTCGCGATCGTCGATGCGCTGGCAGTCCCCGATCTCTCGACGGTCGTCGAAGCGTTGAGCGAAACGCTCGTCATCGGTCACGCGCTGAGCGGCGATTTCAAGATTTTTGCCGACCGCTTCGACCGCGTTCCGCCGCGCGTTTTCGATACGCAGATCGCTGCGGCGTTTTGCGGCTATGGTCTTTCCATTTCCCTCGTGGAACTCGTGCGCGACGTGCTGGGCGTGCGCTTGAAGAAGTCGCAAACGGTCAGCGATTGGAGCGCGCGGCCTTTAAGCGCAATGCAGCTCGAGTATTTGGTTGACGACGTTGCCTATCTGCTCGACCTGCACGAGCATCTGCTTTCACGACTGGAATCACGCGAACGTTTGGCCTGGGTCATCGAGGAATGCCGGCCGCTCGGAACGCTCGAGCAGTATCGCGTCGATCCGCATCGCGCCTATCTGCGAATTCCCGGAGCCAATCGGATGAATCGCCGCGAGCTTGGCGTGCTGAGCGAACTGACGGCATTGCGCGATGCGATTGCGCGGCGCCGCGACGTGCCCTTGCGCTACGTGTTGGCGGACGACGTCCTCGCCGGTTTGGCGAGCTTGCGGCCGAAAACGGAAAACGATCTCATGCAGCTGCGGCGGCTGGACGCGGGCGCGCGCCGGACGCTCGGCAAGGAGATTCTGGCGGCCGTTGCGCGCGGCGAAGCACTCGCGGAAGCCGATTTGCCGCAAAAGCCGGCGCGGCCGCCCGGCGTGCAGCGCGAAGGGCTCGTGGCAGCGATGAACGTTCTCGTCTCAGCGATTGCGCGCGCGAACGATTTGCCGGGGAGTCTTCTGGTTCCACGCGCAGCGCTGGAGCGAATCGCGCGCGAACTGCCGCCCGAGAGAGCCGCCCTCGAGCGCGGTTTGGACATCAGTTCCTGGCGCTCGCAATTGGTCGTTGAACCGCTGTGGCAACTGCTCTGCGGCGAGCAGGCGCTGCGCATCGAAGGCTACGCACAGCGCGCTCCACAAATCACCTTTCATGGGATCCGCGGATAGCTTTCAAGCCGCCGACACGCTGAGCGTCGCCGGCCGGCAATATCGCTTCTATCGCCTCGCTGCGCTCGAGAATGCCGGTGCGCGGCTCGAAGCGATACCGTTCTCGATCAAGATTCTGCTCGAGAATCTGCTGCGCTTTGAAGACGAACGCACTGTCACGCGTTCGGACATCGAAGGGGTCGCGAAATGGAATCCCCGCTCGCAGCGCGAGCTTGAAGTCTCTTTTCAACCGGCGCGTGTGCTCTTGCAAGATTTTACCGGCGTTCCCTCGATCGTTGACCTCGCCGCAATGCGAGACGCGATGGCTGACCTCGGCGGCGATCCGAAGAAGATCAATCCCCTGCAGCCTGCGGAGCTTGTGATCGACCACTCGGTGCAAGTCGATCGCTTTGCAACCTCGGACGCATTCGCGCAAAATGCCGCGCTCGAGTTTGAACGCAATCGCGAACGCTATGCCTTCTTGAAATGGGGACAGCGTGCGCTTTCGAACTTCCGCGTCGTCCCACCCGATACCGGAATCGTTCACCAAGTAAATATCGAGTATTTGGCGCGCGTTGTCTTCGGGGCGGGCGGCGCCGGCATTGGATACAGTGATGGCGAGCCGCTCGCGTATCCCGATACGCTCGTCGGCACCGATTCGCATACCACGATGGTCAATGGGCTCGGCGTCTTGGCGTGGGGCGTCGGCGGCATTGAGGCCGAAGCCGCGATGCTGGGGCAGCCGGTCACGATGCTCGTTCCCGAGGTCGTTGGTTTCCGTTTGGACGGCGCGTTGCGCGAAGGCGTGACCGCAACCGATCTGGTGCTGACCGTCACCGAAACGCTGCGCAAGTTGGGCGTCGTCGGAAAGTTCGTCGAATTTTACGGGGACGGTCTTTCAAATCTCGGCGTAGCGGACCGCGTGACGATAGGCAACATGTCGCCCGAGTACGGTTCGACATGCGCGATCTTTCCAATCGACGAACAGACGCTCGAATACTTGCGGCTAACCGGCCGCGACGAAGCGCAAATTGCGCTCGTCGAAGCGTACGCGAAAGCGCAAGGCATGTTCCGAACCGACGGCGTTGCTGATCCGCACTTCACGCAGACGCTCGAACTGGATCTCACAACGGTCGAGCCCAACCTCGCTGGTCCGCGCCGTCCGCAAGATCGCGTGCCGCTCTCAAAGGTCAAAGAGAATTTCATGGAAGCGCTTGTCGAGTGGCAGGCGATGCGCGATGCAAAGGCGGCGAACGCCGTCGCACGGCTTGAGAATGAAGGCGGCGGAGGAACAGCGGTTGCTGCGCGGCCCAGCATCGATCTTTCCGACGGCGACGTCGTTATCGCCGCAATCACGAGTTGCACGAATACCTCGAATCCTGCCGTCATGATCGCCGCAGGGTTGGTCGCAAAGAAGGCCCTCGAGCGGGGATTGCAGCGCAAACCGTGGGTGAAGACGTCGCTTGCGCCCGGCTCGCAAGTCGTCACGGATTATCTCGAGCATGCGGGATTGCAGAGCGCGCTCAACGAGCTCGGCTTCAATCTCGTTGGCTATGGTTGCACGACGTGCATCGGCAACAGCGGTCCGCTGCCGCCGGAAATTGCCGAATCCATCGCCGAACAGGAGACAATCGTCGCCGCCGTGTTGAGCGGCAATCGGAATTTCGAAGGCCGCATCCATCCGCAAGTGCACGCCAATTATCTCGCTTCACCGCCGCTTGTCGTTGCCTATGCGCTTGCCGGCCGCATGGACGTTGATCTCACGCGGGAGCCGCTGGGGATGGGCCATGATGGTGAGCCGGTCTATCTAAAAGATATTTGGCCGAGCGACGCCGAGGTCAACAGAGTCGTCGCCGAGTCGGTTTCAGAACAGATGTTCCGCCGCCGCTATGCGGACGTTTTTCGGGGCGACGACAACTGGTCGAGGCTCGAGATCCCGCAAGGCGAGCGGTACAAATGGGATCCGCAATCCGAGTACGTCAAAAAACCGCCGTACTTCGACGGTATGCGCATGGAGCTGCCGGTGATCACCGACATCCTGGGCGCGCGTGCCCTGGCAGTGCTGGGAGATAGCGTCACAACGGATCACATTTCACCGGCGGGCGCGATTTCACGAACGTCGCCGGCGGCAAAGTATCTGGTCGATCGCGGTGTCCATCCCGTCGACTTCAACTCCTACGGTGCGCGACGCGGAAACCATGAAGTGATGATGCGCGGGACGTTTGCAAACGTGCGCCTGCGCAACGTGTTAGCCGAAGGCATCGAAGGCGGCGTGACGCGCTATCTTCCGACCAACGAGCGCATGTCGATCTATGATGCTGCGATGCGATATAAGGCCGACGGGACGCCGCTGATCGTGCTTGCGGGCAAAGAGTATGGCTCCGGTTCTTCGCGAGATTGGGCCGCAAAAGGCCCGATGCTGCTCGGCGTGCGCGCCATAATCGCGGAATCGTTTGAACGGATCCACCGGAGCAACCTGATCGGGATGGGCATTCTGCCGCTCGAGTTTATGGATGGCGCCGATCGCACGACGTACGCGCTCAGTGGTGAAGAGACGTATGATATCGTCGGGCTCGAAGAGCAAGGTGTCGCGCACCGTATGACGCTTCATGTTCGCGTAACCGATGCGCAGCGGCAATCGCTTTCATTCAAGGTGCTCCTACGCATCGATACGCCGGATGAGGCGGAATACTACCGCCACGGCGGCATCTTGCAATACGTTTTGCGCCAGCTCGCGTCCGGCGCTTGAGGTTCGTTCCTTACGGCGACCCCGATCGGTTCACACACCGCTTGGAAGCTTTTAGCGATATCGTGATCGGCTTTAGTCTGGCGCAACTGAGCCTGAGCTTAACGATTCCGCCGCACGTCACCGACGTAGTCTATAAGCCGTTCGGTTTCTTTGCTTTCCTCATCACCTTCGCGATCATTTGCATGCTTTGGTTGCGCCACCACAAGTGGTTCGAGCACTACTTTGTGCCCACGCCGCTGAACGTCGTGCTGAACTTCGCTGTTTTGGGAGCGATCGTGCTGCTCGTTTATGCACTCCAACTCTTTCTGCACTCAATGCGCCTCGGCATAAGCTTTTGGCCAAGTTTCTGCTTGTACATGGGCACCTTTGGAATCGTCTTGTTGTTGTTCGGCATCGTGTATCTCATCGGCGTCCTAAGGCCGCGCCGCGATATGACTGACGACGTTCGCATCGTCGGCTTCGTACAAGCCTTACGGCTTGTCGGCGCCGCGGTTGGCGTTGCTATAGGAGTGCTGATCGGAACGGATATGGGTGCTCCGAGCTGGGGCATGCTCATCGTTGTCGGCTTCATCATCGTCGGCGCGGCCGTTGGCCGTGGCGCCGGAAACGTAATCGGCAAGCGAACGGTCAACGCCTAAGTTTGCAAACAAGCTCAATTGTTTAGCGGCCTACCGTGCGGGTAGAAATTTTTCGTTATGCAAACGTCACAATCGAAAAACCTGAACGGAACCAGAGTCGCGGTCCTGCTGACCGACGGATTCGAACAAGCTGAGATGACCGAACCGGTGCGCGCGCTGCAAGAAGCCGGCGCGAAGCCGGAGCTCGTTTCGCCTGCAAAAGGCAAAGTGCAGGGGATGAACCACGAGGAGAAGGGCGACACATTCCCGATCGACGTGCCGCTCGAGCGCGCGAACCCAAACGACTACGACGCGCTTTTGCTGCCGGGTGGGACGAAGAACCCTGACAAGCTGCGCTTAGAACCGAAGGCGATCGAGTTCGTTCGCGCCTTTGTCCGCTCCGGCAAACCCATCGCAGCGATCTGCCACGGGCCGTGGACGCTGATCGATGCTGAGGGCGTGTCCGGCAAACGCATGACGTCGTGGCCGTCGCTCAAAACCGATTTGAGCAACGCCGGCGCAAATTGGGTCGACGAACCGGTCGTCGTGCACGATAACCTCGTGACAAGCCGCAAGCCGGACGACCTTCCCGCGTTTAATCAGAAAATGCTTGAGGTGTTTGCGCAAGCCCGACAACGTGAGTACGCGGGCGCCCGAAGCTAACCTCAGTTAAAGATGGCTAGCCGCTTGTTCGCGACAACGCCGGAAGCAAAGCGTTGCAGCGGACAGCGGCTCCATCGTAGTCTACTGTTTCTTGCGCTGATGGATGACGATCGCGTTGCCGGCCGGGTCTTGACCGGGTGCGAGAAAGCAGACCGGCGATTCGATGACGTCTGCGATTTGCGCGCCGCGCTTGCGAAACTCTTCGACGGCTGCCTTAGCGTCCGGCACTGAGAACATGATCGCCGCGCCGGGGTGGTACATGTTCTGATCCTGAGGATCCCAGATGCCGAGCGTGCTGCCATCCGAGAGTTCAAACTCCGCTGCGGTGCCGTCTTCATCGTGGGTCGTCGGTTTCAATCCGAGCACGTCGCGATAGAAGGCGATCAGCTCCTTCGACTTCGGCGAGCTGAAACCGACGAGATCCATACCCTTGATCGTACTCATATCTGCCTCGTTTCTTAAAGCATTGCCAGCCGCATGTCGCCGAGCAGCGCCGCAAGATAGACGTTGAAGCGGGCAGCGGCTGCGCCGTCGATGACGCGGTGATCGTAAGAGAGTGAGAGCGGCAGCATCAGCCGCGGTACGAACTGCGTGCCGATCCAGACGGGGCGCAACGCGGCACGGCAAACGCCCAGAATCGCAACCTCCGGCGCATTGATGATCGGCGTGAAATACGTTCCGCCGATGCCGCCCAAGCTCGAAATCGTGAACGTTCCACCCGACATGTCGTTCGGGCCAAGTTTTCCATCGCGCGCTTTGGCGGCTAGCTGCGCCGTCTCAGCGGCGATCTGCACGATGCCTTTCTGATCGGCGTTCTTGACGACCGGGACGACGAGACCTTGCGGCGTGTCGGCCGCAAAGCCGATGTTGTAGTAACGCTTGAGAACCAACTCATCGCCGTCAAGCGATGAGTTAAATTCCGGATACTTTTGCAACGCGGCAACGACCGCTTTGATCAAGAAGGCGAGAATCGTCACCTTGACGCCTGCGCTTGCCGTTCCGCAGTCACGCGCTTGCGAAACTCCTCGAGGTCGGTCACATCCGCATCTTCGTTGTTGGTGACGTGCGGAATCATGACCCAATTTCGGTGCAGAGCGGGGCCGGCGATCTTCTTGATGCGCGAGAGCGGTTGGCGCTCCGTCGGGCCGAACTGCGCGAAATCAACTTTCGGCCATGGCGCGACTCCGAACGCAGCGCCGGCCGCCGCGGGCTGATCCGTCGTTACGCCTTCGTGTAAGGCGGTCTTTATGAATCCCTGAACGTCTTCGCGCGTGATTCTGCCGCTGGGCCCGGTACCGCGAATCGCGCGCAGATCGACGCCGAGCTCGCGTGCGAAACGGCGGATCGAGGGACTTGCATGCACGTCGCCGTCGCGTTCCGTTTCACCGTTTGGCGACGGTGGCGGCGGTGTAAACTGTGGAGATTCACGCGGCGCGCTCGGCGGCGGAGTAAACTCTTTGCTTTGCGCGGCGGGGGCGTTGACCGGCGGCGCGCCTTCCATCACCTCTTCGCCTTCATCGACATTCGCGTCAGGGCGCTGATCGTCGGCGCGCGCTTCGTCGGCTTTGGTTTGCGCATCGGTCGCGGCATCGGCAACGCTCAGGGTCAGAATCGAAGCGCCTTGCGACACCTTGTCGTTGATATTGACCTTCAATTCCTTGACGACGCCGCTCGCCGGCGCCGGGACTTCCATCGTCGCCTTCTCAGACTCAAGCGTAATGAGCGGATCTTCCTTATTGATGCGATCGCCCGGCTTGACGAGAACCTCGATGACCGGAACGTCTTTGAAGTCGCCGATATCGGGAACTCGAACGTCAATTTCGCTCACTCTCGCGTGCTCCTTACGCCGTTAGCGGATTCGGTTTGTTCGCGTCGATCTCGTATTTGCGAATCGCTTCCGACACCATCGCGACCGGCACCGTTCCCGCATCCGCAAGTTTCTTCAAGGCCGCAAGAGCGACGAACTCACGGTCGACCTCAAAGAACTCGCGCAACCTTCGCCGGTAGTCGCTGCGGCCATAGCCGTCCGTACCGAGCACGTGATACGGCCGCTTGATGAAGGGACGGATTTGATCGCCGAACGTCTTTACATAATCCGTCGCGGCAACGACCGGACCGGAATGTTCCGCCAAGCATTGCTCGACATATGGAACGCGCGGTTTTTCCTCGGGATGCAGCAAGTTGTAGCGTTGCACCGCAAGCCCGTCGCGGCGCAACTCGTTGAAGCTCGTCACGCTCCAGACGTCGGCCGCGACGTCGAAGTCGTTCGCGAGCAGATCGGCCGCCGCCACTACTTCGCGCAAGATCGCGCCCGACCCAAGCAGTTGCACGCGCGCTTTCTTTGTCTCCCCTTTGCCGGCATCGCGCAGCAAATACATGCCGCGCAAGATCCCATTTTCGACGCCCGGCGGCATATCGGGATGATGGTAATTCTCGTTCATCACCGTGATGTAGTAGTAGATGTCTTCTTGCGCGTAGCACATACGTCGCAAGCCATCTTGAATGATGACCGCGAGCTCGTAGCTGTACGTCGGATCGTAGGAGACGCAGTTCGGAATGAACGACGCAAAGACTTGGCTGTGGCCGTCCTCGTGCTGCAGCCCCTCGCCGTTGAGCGTCGTGCGCCCGCTCGTTCCGCCGATCAAAAAGCCGCGGCTTCGCATGTCGCCCGCCGCCCACGCGAGATCGCCGACGCGCTGGAAACCGAACATCGAGTAGAAGATGTAAAACGGAATCATCTGCTCGTTGTTGTCGAGTACGATGTCGCAGCCGCGATCCACGATGAGATCGCGCCCGCTTCGTTGATGCCTTCCTGAAGAATTTGCCCGGACTTGTCTTCGCGGTAGTACATCAATTGGGCCGCGTCTTGCGGGTTGTACAGCTGGCCGACTTGCGAGAAGATGCCGAGTTGGCGGAACATGCCTTCCATGCCGAAGGTGCGCGACTCGTCGGCCACGATCGGCACGACGCGATGGCCGATCCCTTTATCGCGAATGATCGCCGCCAAAATTCGCACGAAGGCCATCGTCGTCGAGATCTCGCGGTCGCCTGTGCCGCGCGTTTGCGCTTCAAACGCGGAAAGTTGCGGAACGCGTGAGCGATCCGGCTCGCCGGCGGCGCTTGGGTACCGCACCGAGCTCGCGTTGCCGTTCCTGCAGATATTGCATCTCGGGGCTGTCGTCGGGCGGCTTATAAAACGGAACTTTTTCGAGCTCCGGATCCGAGATCGGAATCGAAAAGCGGTCGCGAAACGCGCGCATCGATTGGATCTCCATGTGCTTCTGCTGATGCGCGATGTTTTGCGCTTCCCCGGAAGCCCCCATACCATAGCCCTTGATCGTTTTCGCGAGGATAACCGTCGGCTGCCCTTGCGCTTTCACCGCAGCATCGTACGCGGCGTACACCTTGCGCGGATCGTGGCCGCCGCGCTGCAGCGCCCAGATCTGCTCGTCCGTCATATGCTCGACGAGCTCCAGCGTCTCGGGATAACGACCGAAGAAATGCTCGCGCACAAACGCGCCGTTGTTCGCTTTGAACGTCTGGTAGTCGCCATCGACGCATTCGTTCATCAACTGCACGAGGCGTCCGGTGTGATCGCGCGCGAGCAACGGATCCCAATTGCTGCCCCAGATCACTTTGATCACATTCCAGCCCGAGCCCCGAAAGACGCGCTCGAGCTCTTGAATGATCTTCCCGTTACCGCGAACCGGGCCGTCCAGACGCTGCAGGTTGCAGTTGACCACGAAGATCAGATTGTCGAGCTGCTCGCGCGAGGCGACGGAGATGGCGCCCAGCGATTCCGGTTCGTCAACCTCACCATCGCCGAGAAAACACCAAACCTTACGTCCGGTTGTGTCGGCGATTCCGCGATGCGCCAGATAACGCATGAAGCGTGCTTGGTAGATCGCCATCATCGGGCCTAAGCCCATCGAAACGGTTGGAAACTGCCAGAAATCCGGCATCAGCCACGGGTGCGGATACGATGAAAGCCCTTTGCCGCTCACTTCCTGGCGGAAGTGGTCGAGCTGCTCTTCGGTGATGCGGCCTTCTAAGAACGCGCGCGCGTAAAATCCGGGCGAGGAGTGTCCTTGGAAGAAAACGAGATCGCCGCCGCGCGCTTCTGACGGCGCACGAAAGAAGTAATTGAAGCCGACGTCATACAGCGTCGCCGCGGACGAAAAACTGGCGACGTGTCCGCCGAGCTCGGAGCTCTTGAGGTTGGCGCGTATAACCATCGCCATCGCATTCCAGCGCACGTAATGACGGATGCGCGTTTCCAGTTCGTCGCTGCCAGGCATCGCCGCTTGTTCTTGTGGCGGGATCGTGTTGATATACGGCGTTTGCACGCCGAGCGAGACGTGCGCGCCACCAGCCTGCGCGCGTTCGACAACCTTTTCAACGAGCTGCTGGGCGCGCGCCGGGCCTTCGGACCGTAGCACGCCGTCGACCGCATCGAGCCACTCCTGTGTTTCTTGCGGATCGGGGTCGGAGGGCTGAATCGGCAGCGTGGGTGTCGTGGTCATCGTTGCCATACGACGGGTTTCCGCTAATCCAATTTCAATTCCGGCGTCGGCGGCGATTCGTAGATGAGAACTACGGCAATTGCTACGAGCAAGACGCCACCGCCGGCCAGCGCCTGCGCGGTCAAGCGCTCGCCGAAAATCGCGGCGGCGAGCAAGGCGGCAAAGATCGGTTCCAGCAGGGTCGCCATTGCGACCGCGCTTGGCGAGAACCAGCGCAACGACGCGTTCATTGCCGTATGCCCCAATAATTGCGAAATGAGCGCCATGGCAATGATGCCGAGCCAGGCAGCCGTCGCGTGCATTGCCGGCGGCGGTTGCCGTGCCGCAAGGGCACCGATCACGAGAGCAATCGCTGCCCAGCCATAGGTGCGCGTGACGATCGCGGTTGTCCCGAGCTTTGCGCGCACCGTGCGCACGAGAATGAAGTACGCACCGATGCCGAGGCTTCCGCAGAGCGCCAGCGCGGCGCCTAACAGTTGATGGCCGGCGACGGGCGGCGCCGATCCGGCAACGCCGACGACGAGCCATAATCCAAGCGCTCCGCCCGTGTATGCAATCCAAACGGCCGGCGGCAAATTGCGTTTGAGCACCACCGCATCATATAAGGAAGTCCACAGCGGCGTCGTGCACACGAGCAGCGTCGAGATGGCGATCGTCGTGTATTCGAGCGACCAGATCCACGCCGCAAAATGGATCGCCAAGAAGATTCCTGCGAAGATGAGCGTGATGCCGGACGTGCGGCTCATGCCGGAGCGAAGCGTCCGCGTGAGGGCTGAGATCAGAAGCAAGATCGCCGCCGCGAGGACCAATCGCAGCGCCGCGACCGCAAGCGGTTGCGCCGCGGCTAGCGCGTACCGTGCGAAGATGGCGGCGGCTCCGACTGCCAACTGCGCGCCGAGCAGCAACACCAAGCCCAACGCGCGTGTCGACGGCACGCGCCGAAGTTGCGTGTTGACACCGCGGGACCTGCGGACGTACGCTGGTACAGCGATCACGGGAGCTCGCGTTTGGCGCGGGCTGAGAGGGCGCAAAATGCGCCGACCGTTCACACCTGATTCCGGGTAATGCCGGCGAAGGGAGCGTTCAATGATTACAGTTGAACCCAAAATGCAGCGCGGATCACGCAAGTTCTACGCCGATGGTCCGCACGGCGTGCGCGTTCCGATGCGTGAGATTACGCTCAGCAACGGCGAACGACACGTCCTTTACGACACGAGCGGTCCATACACCGACCCGGATGTAACGATCGATTTAAAGCGGGGCTTAGCACCGCTGCGCGATCGCTGGATTGAAGCTCGTGGCGATACGGCGCGATCGCTAAAGGGCAAACGCCGTGCGCGCGAGGGCGCCAACGTCACGCAGATGCACTATGCGCGACGCGGCGAGATCACGCCCGAAATGGAGTTCATCGCGATTCGCGAGAAGGTCGAGCCGGCGTTCGTGCGCGACGAGGTCGCGCGCGGGCGCGCGATCATTCCGGCCAACCTGAATCATCCCGAAAGCGAGCCGATGATCATCGGCCGCAACTTCCTCGTCAAGATCAACGCGAATATCGGCAACTCCGCGGTTTCGTCGTCAATTGACGAAGAGGTCGAGAAGATGACGTGGGCCACGCGCTGGGGTGCCGACACGATCATGGACCTCTCAACGGGCAAGAATATCCATGAGACGCGCGAGTGGATTTTGCGTAATTCGCCGGTTCCCATTGGAACCGTCCCAATCTACCAGGCGCTCGAGAAAGTTCGCGGCAAAGCGGAAGAGCTTACCTGGGAGATTTATCGCGATACGCTGATCGAGCAGGCGGAGCAGGGCGTTGACTACTTCACGATCCACGCCGGTGTCTTGCTGCGCTACATTCCGCTGACGGCGCAGCGCGTAACCGGCATCGTTTCGCGCGGTGGTTCGATTCTTGCGAAATGGTGCTTAGCCCATCATCAAGAGAACTTTCTCTACACGCATTTCGAAGAGATCTGCGAGATCATGAAGGCGTACGACGTCAGCTTCTCGCTCGGCGACGGATTGCGTCCCGGGATGTCAAGCCGATGCAAACGATGCCGCCCAGTTCGCGGAACTCGAGACGCTCGGCGAGCTCACGCAGATCGCCTGGAAACATGACGTCCAAGTGATGATCGAGGGACCGGGACACGTTCCGATGCACCTGATCAAAGAGAACGTCGACAAGCAACTCGAGATCTGCAATGAAGCGCCGTTCTACACGCTCGGCCCGCTGGTTACGGACGTCGCGCCCGGCTACGATCACATAACAAGCGCGATCGGCGCCGCGATGATCGGCTGGTATGGAACGGCGATGCTCTGTTACGTCACGCCGAAAGAGCATCTCGGTTTGCCGAATAAGCAAGACGTCAAGGATGGCGTCATCGCGTACAAGATCGCGGCCCATGCGGCCGATGTGGGCAAAGGGCCACGCCGGCGCGCGCCATTGGGACGACGTCCTTTCGAAGGCGCGATTCGAATTTCGCTGGCAAGATCAATTCGATCTCTCGTTGGACCCACAGACGGCGCAAGAATTTCATGATGAGACGCTGCCTGCAGAAGCAGCCAAAGTGGCCCACTTTTGCTCGATGTGCGGGCCGCATTTCTGCTCGATGAAGATTACGCAAGAAGTTCGCGACTATGCGCAACGCGGCATGGAAGAGAAGGCGCGAGAGTTCGTTGAGAAAGGCGCCGACCTTTACGTTCCTGCCGATTGACGGCGGCGGCTCTCGGGTACAACGTTTCCTGAACTTCAACGGCAGAGGAAGGAATGTTATGGACGCGCTGACCCTACTGAAAAACGACCATACCAAAGTCAAGGGACTTTTTAAGGAAGTCGAGGCGCTCGGCGAGCGTGCGACGGCGAGCCGCGAGCGGCTTTTCGAGCAGATCGATGAGGAGTTGAGGCTGCACGCTGAAGTCGAGGAAAAGATCTTTTACCCGGCATTTAAGAAGCACGCCGAAAACAGTGAAGAGCGCGAGGAAGTGGCCGAAGCGTTCGAAGAGCACGCGCTCGTCAAACAACTGATCGAAGAACTTGAGGGCCTCGAGCCAAGCGAGGAGCAGTACAAAGCGAAGCTCAACGTGATGATCGAGCTCGTCAAGCATCACGCCGACGAAGAAGAGAAAGTGATGTTCAAAGAAGCGCGAGAGCTCTTCGATGAGTCGGAACTGGAAGAGCTGGGGGCGCGCATCGCACAAGCGAAAGAGCAGGCGAAGGCGCCCGTTTAAGCGCGCTCTAGTTTTTTATTTAGGGCGCCGGTGGCTGGGCGTCCGGCTCGATTGAAGCCGAGTCGGACAGCGGCGCCGGCCCATACAGATCGACCGACGGCGTTACGGCGCCGTCGTTTTTTATGGCGAGAATCGTCGCCAGCGGCAAATGAACGATCGTTTTGAAGTGATGCCACAGGCGCATCACTTTGACAACGTAACGCTGCGTCTCACTATAGGGTGGAACGCCGTGAAATTGGGCGACGGCTTTGGGTCCTGCGTTATAAGCGGCAAATGCCAGAACGTAGCGATTCGGCCGGTACTCGTAGCGGTCGATCAAGCCGCTGAGATAGCGCGCGCATCCGGAGAGATTCTGGTCGGCATTGTGGGGATTGACTTTCAACCGTCGCGCCGTCCCCGGCATCAGTTGGCCTAACCCGATTGCCCCGGCATACGAGCGAGCCGCCGGGTGCCAACGCGATTCGACGGTGACAAGCGCGACGAGCAGATTTGCATCGATCCGCCAGCGCTCAGAGTTCGCCAAAACGTGCGAAGCGAGATCGCGGCTCTGCCAGAATTGTAAGCGCGGATTGATTTTGCGCAGCACGCGCGCGTAGACGGAAACGCCTGAGGGCGCATTCGCCTGCGCCGACTGCATAGTTGCAAGGCCGCAAACAACGAAGAGGACTACGGCAATAGCCGCGGTGACTCTCGACACTGCGCCCCGGGTTCGAATCTCTCTCGGCAAAAACCTGCGGCAGCAAGACAAGGACTTTTTGAGGAGATTTTTATGAGGGCAACCACTAAACAAAGCGGGGAATGAACGGCCGGCCCCCACGCACCTACATTGTTGCGATCTGCGTCGTGCTAATCGTCATGGTCGGCTTTATCGCATGGGCATACGTTGTCGCCGAAAATAAAGTCCGATGAAAATTGAGGAATTGAACGTTTCATGGATTTATTGCGCTCTTCGCTGATCTTTTTGCTGGTGAATGTTGCGTTGCTCGGCAGCGTGCTTGCGGCGCCCTCGCCGTACGGTCGGCTCAAGTGGCGTGAGATTGGACCGGCGGTTTCCGGCGGACGCGTGGCTGCAGTGGCCGGTTTTGCGCGCGACCCGCGCCTCTATTATGTCGGAACGGCCGGAGGCGGACTTTGGAGAAGCGGCAACGGCGGATTGACGTGGGATCCCGTTATGGATCATGCGTCCGTGGCGGCAATCGGCGCCGTTTCTATCGATCCGACAAATGAGAACGTCGTTTGGGTCGGTACCGGCGAAGCGAACCCTCGCAACGACGTTTCGTTCGGCGATGGTGTTTACAAATCGACTGACGGCGGCAAACATTTTGCGCACGCCGGCTTAAGCGACACGATGCACATCTCACGCATCGCGATCAACTCGCAGCATCCGAATACGGTTATCGTCGGCGCGCTCGGCAACGTCTTTGCGGACAGCACCGCGCGAGGAATCTACCGCACAACCGATGGCGGACGCAGCTGGCAGCACACGCTCTATGTTGGTCCGGCGAGCGGCGTGAGCGACCTTGCGATCGATCCGCAAAATCCGCAGATTCTCTATGCCGGCATCTGGCAATTTCGTCGCGTGCCGTGGACGTTTGTAAGCGGCGGTCCCGCGGATGGCCTGTACAAATCGACCGACGGCGGGAAAAGCTGGCGCAAGCTGACCGGCCACGGATTGCCCGCAGGCATGATGGGACGCATCGGGCTGGCGATCGCGCCGAGCAATCCCCGGCGAATCTATGCGGTCATCGAAGCGCGCGGCGGCATCCTCTGGCGCTCCGACGATCGCGGCGCGTCCTGGAAGATGGTATCGAAAAATACGCTGGTCGATCAGCGCCCGTTCTATTTCTCGCACATCGCTGTCGATCCGCGCAATCAAAACCATGTCTACGCGGTTTCCGAGATGTTGGCCGAAAGCAAAGACGCCGGCCGAACGTTCAAAGAGATCGCCTCAGACGTCCACGTCGATTACCACGCGATCTGGATCGCGCCCAACGATCCGGCGCGCATCATCACCGGAGAAGACGGCGGTTACGCGTTAACGGTCGATGGGGGAAAACATTGGGCCTTCTCTCGCAATCTTGCGATCGGCCAGGTCTACCATGTGGGGCTCGGCAACGACGTTCCGTATACCGTTTGCGCATCGCTGCAAGACAACGACGGCTTTTGCGGCCCGTCAAACAGTTTGAATCGCGACGGTATTCCGGATGAAGCCTGGGAGCGCGTGATTGGCGGCGACGGAATGTGGGCGGTGCCGGACCTTTCCGATTCCAATTTCATCTATAGCGATCTGCAAGACGGAAATGTCAGCGTTTACAATCGCAAAACGGGGCAAAACCAATTTATCCGGCCCTATTACGGTCCGTCGTCGCGAAGATTTCGCGCTTTACGATGCCCGCTATCGCTTCAATTGGGACTCGCCGATCGCGCTCGATCCGTTCGATCCCAGAACGGTCTGGTATGGCGGAAACGTCGTCTTTGAGAGCCGCGATCGCGGCGCGCATTGGACGCCGATCAGCCCCGACTTAACGCTGAACATCAAAGCGCATCAACAGCCCGCGGGTGGACCGCTTGCAAAAGACGTCTCCGGGGCGGAGTTTTCCGACAACATTCTCGACATCGAGGGTTCGCCGTTAGCGCAAGGCGAGATTTGGGTCGGCACGGACGACGGAGTCGTTCAGGTGACGCGCGACCGCGGAAAAACGTGGACGAATGTCACGCCGCCCGGCATACCGCAATACGGGCGCGTGGAAACCGTCGCGCCGTCCTACACGCATGACGGCACCGCATATGCGGTCTTCGATCGCCATCGTTCGGGCGATCGCCATCCGTACGTTTTTGCGACGGATGACTTCGGACGCTCCTGGCGCTCGATTATCAATGGTTTGCCGGCATGGCAATACGCGCGCACGATTCGCCCCGATCTTCGTAACGGCAATCTGCTCTACGCGGGAACGGAGGAAGCGATCTGGATCAGCTACGATCGCGGCGCTCACTGGCAGAATTTCAATTTGAACTTGCCCGTCGCGTCCGTGCGCGATATCCGCTTGCAACCCCAGTTCAACGACCTTGCAATTGCGACGCACGGCCGTTCGCTATGGATATTTGACGACATTCGGCCGCTCCAAGACCTGCCGTATGCGCAGGCGGCGGGCGTAATGCTCTTCAAGCCGCGCACGGCGTATGAATTCGCATATCACTCGAACGACGAAGGGCTGTACACGCGTTACGCCGGGCAAAATCCACCGGCCGGGGCGATTCTCAGTTTCTACCAGTCCGCGCCGCAGAAAACGGCGGCCGTCGTCGAGATCCTCGATGCATCCGGCAACGCTCATACGGCGTATCAGCGGAACGCACAAAGTCGGCCCGCGCAACGTTCCCAACGTTACCAACGACACGGGCTTGAACCGCGTCGTGTGGGACTTTCATGAAGATGGTCCGACGCAGTGGATGGGCGCGCTGCGTGAAGAGTATCGCGGTCCCAAGACGGGAACGGTCGTCATTCCCGGAACCTACACCGCGCGAATTTCCTTAAGCGGCAAGACGCTGACGCAGACCTTCGATGTGAAGGCCGACCCGCGTTTGCCATGGACGCAAACGCAATACGCGCAGAATTACGCGTTCTCGAAGCGCTACAACAATGAGTACGGCCAAATCGACGCCGCGCTCAACGGGTTGGACGACGTGAAAAAATCACTCAGTAACATGGAGAAGTCGCCGAAGACGCACGCGATATCCGGTGCGATCGCCGATCTGCGCCAAAAGCACGACCGCATCTTCGATACGTTAACGGCGAACTACGCGAACGACGAAGACTCGATTCAACGCCCGGGCGCGCTGCGAGAAGATGTGGAGGGCCTATTGCGACTGACGGGGCCGCCGCTTCCCTCGCTGCTCGATTTTGCGCGGCGTACGGATGAGCGTTACGCAACTGCGCTCGCCGCATACAACGGCTTCGTAACGCACGATGTGCCCGCGTTCAATGCCACAGCGCGCAGCGCTGGGTTGCAGCCGATCAAAGCGCCGGCGCCGCTGACCTACCAGCAGCCGCCGCTTGCGATACTGGGGGCCCGCCCGCGATAGTTTGGGCGGGGCGTGCAGCGCGTTTTTGGCGCATCGTGCCGAAACGCGCGGAACGCCAAGCGTTCGGCGCAGTCGAACGCAAATAATAAGAAGACAGGCGCGATCGAAAGCATCGGTCGCGCCCGTTAATCCCGTCCTTCAGTTCGAAGGGCAGCCCTCTCCAAGCCCTATTTCTTTGCCCACGAGACACACCAGCCGTTCGGGCTGATCGAGCCCGAAACGATTTGGCATGCCCCATTTGCGTTTGCGGTTTTTCCTTTGATAAAGAAACGGCAGCCGGCGCATTTCTGAGAACCTTTGGGGTGATTTTGATATTTGAGCGCGGCTTTGGATTGCTTCGCGGCTTCCGCTTCCCGCGTTAAGCCGGCGAAAGTCGCCGCCAAAGCAGGCAAAACGATGATGCCTTTGAGTGCGTCGGCTCGCGATAGTTTTTCGCGCGAATGATCCATGAACGAACCTCCGTGGGGAGTTTTTACCCACAAACACGGCGCTTCGTCAGGCTCAGGGTAACAAGAGGAACGATGCTGAAAAGACACGGCCGATGAACTTCCAAGAGCTGATCGAGCAGGCGAGAAAAACGGTGCGCGAGATGCATACCGTCGACATCGAAACGAGCATGCCGCGTGCGCTGTACGCGGATGTTCGTGAAATCGAAGAATGGAACAGCGGGCACATCCCGGGCGCGCTGCACTTGCCCTTAAGCCTCCTCGAATTGCTCGCCGATCCGCGCTCTGAGGACGCGTCGCCAGAAATCACGCAGCGACGAGAAGCGCCGATCGTCGTCTACTGCGAGTTTGGCAAACGATCGCTGATTGCCGGCAAGACGCTCCAGGACCTCGGGTATCGTTACGTTGTGTCGCTCAAGGGCGGCTACTTCGCATGGAAGATGCAACGGTAGCAGCACGGCGCTGGGCCGCATCACTGCTGATCCTCGCGCTTGTCTCGTGCGGCGCGAAACGCGGCACGCCAAGCGGCACCCGTCGTCATCGGATCGCATTTTCCGCGGGAAATCGTGCGCACCGGTCGCGCGGCCGAACGCGCCGCCACGAATCGTTCGCATTTGGCTCTCAAACGATACCGTTACGGCGGGAGACATTTTGCGCGGTCATGTGACGACGAGCACAAATGTCGCCAGTCTCGAGGTGCGCCTAGGGCCAAAATCAGCGCCCCTTAAGCGCGCGACATTTGGACAGTTCGAAGGCAGCCTACCGGATACCGAACGTCCCGTCGATCTTCAGGCGCGCCTATAACATTGATGTGATCGCGCGAAACGCCGCGGGCGCCGCTGCCCAAAGCGAACTGACGATCGATTACCGCTAAAGAGAATGCCCGAAGAGTAACGACGGCGCGCGCGCATTCGGAGTTGCGAGCCACGTCGTGTAAAACGGCACCGTGTCGATTCCGGCAAAACGGTATCGCAAGGTTGGGCCGGGAGTTGTGCGTGCGAACGATTCGTTGAGCGCGGCGGCTAAGTCCGGATCCGTTGATAACGGATCGAACGTCACCAACAAGGCATGCGATCGAGTATCGCTGCCGTACCAAGCGGTCCATTGCGGAACCTGCGGCGCGGCGCCGACTATCGAAGCGCGAACGCCGTTGTAAACGAGCTCCGAAGCGATCTCGAGACGATTCGTAAGAACGACCGAGTTACCGCTGATCCCTTTTACATTAGCCGCGAGCGGCGCAAAGGCAAACGTTTGTGAGAAGAACGGACCTTTGAGTGCACCACCGTTTGTGCGCAACGCCCAGGCTTGTGCCGCTTCGGGAAGCGCGACGAATGTTGCCGCGAGCACCGTATATGCGGCAGGAATCAGCGAAACGATCAGCCAGCCGCGTCTTCGCAGGGCACTTTGGCGCGCGTAGGCGATACCAATCGCGACACACAGCGATATTAGCGGCCCCAAGATGTAATACGATTCCGTCGTTTGGAAGAACGAGAGAACGGCGATGAGCGTCGGAAACGGCAGCGCGGTCCAACCCAAGAGCGCGTAGCGTGGACGCAGGATGGTGAAGTATGCGACGATCCACAACAGCGCCGTGAAGACGATCAGCCGAAGCGACGTGATCGTCGTAAGCCGCTGGGTGGAAAATCCGTGCATCGGCTGACGGTTTGCGAACGTGAACGCGAAGTTCGACCACTGGTGTGCCGCATTCCAAGCGATAAACGGAGCGTAGAGCAGCGCGACGATCGCAAGCGATATCCAAAGCCCTTGCTTCCACAGCATGCGACGTGCCGGCGCAAGTGCATAGAGAATGATCCCGGCGACGAGCGCCCAGCCGAAGAAGCGCGAGAGCACTGCGCCGGCCAACGCAAGGCCAAGCGAGATGGCCATTCGAGGCGACGAGGCGCGCTTAGTGAACTCCGCCGTCAGCCAGAGCGCGAGCGCCCAAGATGCAAGATACGGGGCGTCCGGAAGCGCCTCACCAATTGCAAGCCGCCCTTGCGGGATGAAGAGAACCGCCAAGGTCGCCGCTGTTGCCGCCGATGACTTTTCGGAGAGCGTCAGTGCGGCGCGGCCGGCTGCGAACGCCGCGATCGCTTCGCAAGCTATAAAAGGAAGGCGCACGGCGAGCGCACTCTTCCCGAAAACCGACGTCAGCCCAATGAGCCAGGCCACCATGGGCGGATGATCCGTGTAGCCGTAGGCGAGATGCTTGCTCCACACCCAGTAGTACGTCTCGTCCGGCGTCAATGGGTAGCGAGCCGCGACGACGACGCGGATCGCCGTCACGACAAGGATCGCAGCCACCGGTCGTTTCCACAAGGAGAAGGAAGGTGCCAGTCCTTGAGCTATACTGCGTGGCTGTGCGGGCTCGCATTAACGAGCGCCTTATGAAGGCGGTCCAATTTCCTATCACCGTCGTCGTGGCACCGGCCGGCTTCGGTAAGACGATCGCATTGCGCGACTTCATTAGAAGCGCGCGCCTCGACGTCGTCCGCCTCGACCTGCGCCCGGAGGATCGCACGCTTCTCGCATTGGTGCGCGGTTTGGTAGAGACGCTCAGCTCCCTCGCACCCGCCGCCTCCGCTGCGTTTCCCGCCGTTCAGCAACGCGCCATTGCATCGCCCATGGAGGCGCAAGAACTCGTCAACTGGCTCGATGAGCATTTGCAAAAAGTTGTTTGCACGATCGTCATTGACGATTTGCACCATGCAGCATCCGACCCGTCCACCGTCACGTTCTTGGCCGATCTCATGGACCGCACGAAATCACGCATCAAATGGATCCTCGCGACACGGTCTGATGCTGGGCTTCCCATCGCAACATGGTTGGGATACGGAACGATGGACCTGCCGGTCGACGAGCACGACCTGCGCTTCACCTTGGATGAGACGTTGGCATGCCGTCGACGCCGCTTCGATTGATGCGGACCCCGAGGAAATCAAAGCGTTGCACGAGTTGACCGACGGTTGGGCCGTCGCACTGGCGATTGCGGTTCGCTCGCGCGCACGCCCATCGGACGTTCGCTCTGCGGCAAGCGGCGTGCGCGAATTGCTTTATCGTTTTCTGGCCGATCAAGCATACACGGGGCTCGCGGACGACCAGCGCACCTTTCTCTTGCGAACGTGCGTCTTTTCGACATTCGACTTTGAAATTGCGCGCGCATATGGCGGCAGACAACGTATTTCTCTCAAATCTGCGTCTGCAATGCGGCTTCATCATCGCAATCTCGGAAACGCAGTTCCGATATCACGATCTCTTTCGTGAGTTCTTGGAGACGCAGCTGCGCCGTTTGGCGACACGAATGGAAGCAGACGCTTCAGCGGGCGGCGGATCTGCTTGATGCTCGCGGCGACTATCGCCGACGCGCTTCGGCTCTACAGCGCCGCGGAAGAGAAGGACTCGATCCTTCGAATGATCTCACGACACGGATTTCCGTTGGTCGAACGAGGCCAGGCGGAGGTCGTCGCGGCGGCGATCAACGCAGTTCCGGAAGAACAAAGAAATGCGACTGCGCTCGGCATCAGCGCGGTTCTGGCGGCAAACGGCGGAGACATCGAGGCTGCCGAACGGCTCTTCTCATGTGCGCAATCGAGTCCGCAAACGATCGCGACCTTCGCATCCAACTGACGTATCGTTACGCTCTGGAGCTGGTGCGCACGGAACGTCAATGTATCGACCTGCTCGTGCCCTACGCTGAAGATGAGACGTGCCGGCATACCTTCGCGTGCCGATCCTGGGGACTCTTGCAACCGCACTTATCCGAGCGGGAAGGTTTAACGACGCAACTGATGCGATCGAACGCGCCTTGGCGCAGCTCAATCCCATCCTCGGTGCAGGATATTCAAGCGCGCGTATATCAACAGGCCGCATATGTCTACCAGTTTGGGACCGATCGCGAGCGCACGAGACGGCAATGCAGAACGGGCCGTCGAGTTCGCTTTGGCCGCCTCGCTCTACGATGTCGCAGCCCGAGCTTACAGCATCCTTTACACGGTTCTTACGAGCACAGCGATGATCCGATTGCAGTTCTTGCAATTCTCGACAAGCTCGGCGCGTGCGCACGAAAAGGCGGCAGCACGCAGAGCGAAGATCTTCGGACTGATCGCAACCTATGGGATTGAAGTCGAACGCGGCAATGACACGGCGATCGCCCATCTGCATCAGCAGCTCATTGACAGTCGCGTGACGGTTGAAGGAGCGCGACGGAAGCGCTTCTGCCGGCTGAAGCGATGCTTCTCGGCTGGTCCGGTCGAGTTCAACAAGGCATACGAACTTCTTGCGGACGAGCATTGAGAACTTCATACCGATCCGGATCGACGCGCATACCGCGCTGCCGAAGCAGCGTTCGCGCAATGGCCGCCGGACTGCATGCGGAAGGCGAACGCGCGATCGAACAGCGGCATTACAGCGCTAAGCCAATGCGAAGCGCCCGTCGCCACGCACCGTCCGCACCAGACTAAATCTGGGCGTTGCTGAACTGCTGCGAGGGCGATATGCGGTCGCTCATCGCCATATCGGTGAAGCGGAACGGACTGAAGCCGATCACGAATGCAACGCTCGAGACGCTGGTTAACTGTGTCCGCGTGTTCTTACCGGCTTCAGATGGAACAAGCCGACGGTGGCGCGTTGCGTGTTGCGTTTGAGCGGCTGCGTTCCGAACATATGGGCGGCATCGCACGCTTGTTTGATCGGCATTGCGGTTCCCCGAGAAAGCAGGCTTACGCGTATTCCCTTCTGACGCAGGCCGAGCGCTCAATCCTGAATCTCATCGTGATCGGCGCGAGCTCAAAAGAGGTGGCAAGACAAACTGGGCGTAGTCCCCAGACCGTAGACACCCACATTCGCTCGATCTGCCGCAAACTTCGTTGCAGCGGTCGGCGCGAAGCTGTGGCCCTCGCCGTTCATTCAGGCTGGATTCGCAGTGTGCAACCATGTTGGAGGGACGCGTGTATAGACGGGCCCTAATATTCGTTCTCTCGGCCAGCTCTTAGGCGGTTGCTCCGGAAGCGGACAATTTGGGACACCCGTTGTTCCGGCGAGTCATCCGGTTTGCCGGCCGATTCTACCGCCTCGATCAACTACTATCCGGGCGAAAGCGCACACGGCTTACCGGGTGGTATTTTTCCATGCGCCCCCGCTTCGGCAGGAGTTACGCAATGCACGCTCGTGATCAACATCAACATCCCGCCGAATCCTCTTGCGGATCTTCCGGCATCGCTCGTGCCGGGTTGCATCCCGCCGACCTGACGAATGTTTACCGTTTGCCTCACAAGCGCCCGGCGGAACGTTGCGGTTGTCGATGCTTATGACGATCCGCTGGCGGACGCCGAGATGGCACATACCGATTGGTCTTTGCGACTGCCAGCCGTGCCTTAGCCTTACGGGCTGCTTTCGAAAAGTGAATCAGGCGGGCAAGCCGGCTCCTATCCCGCTCTGAACGCGGGATGGGCGGAAGAGACGGCGCTGGACCTAGAGATCGTTTCTGCAGCGTGTCCTCGGTGTCACATTGTGCTGGTGGAAGCGCACTCAGCATCGGTCGATGATTTCGGCGCGGCCGTGGATCGGGCTGCAACTTTTCGGCCGATCGCGATTAGTAACAGCTATTATGCGCCCGAGTGGTCTGGAGAGCAGGCGGAAGATTTTCATTTCAACCATCCCGGCATCGCTATTACCGCGAGTAGCGGAGACCACCACGCGCCCTCGTACCCCGCAGCCTCACCATACGTTTTTTCCGTCGGCGGAACGACGCTGAGCGGCGGCGCCGGCCACTGGAGCCAAGCTCCGTGGCTATACAGCGGCGGCGGCTGCAGCGCCTATGTCCGCTAAGCCTGCGTGGCAGAGCGGCTCTCAGTGCACATCTCGGCGAGCGGTAGACATTGCTTCCGTCGCCGATCCGAACACCGGGGTCGGTATCTTTAGCGTTTTCGCCGGTGGCTGGGTCGAAGCCGGTGGAACAAGCGTGGGCGCACCGCTGGCCGCAGCGGCGTACGCGCTCAATCGCCGCGGAGACGCTCCGAGCTTTTCCTACGGCCATGCCAGTGCGTTTGAGCCCTGTGCTGCCGAACGCGCATACCGGGCTTGGCTCACCGATTGGCGTCGCCGGCTTTTGAAATCTGACGCTCAATACCCAATTCTTGGTATGGTCGTTCTTCGTCGCGCCCTTTACAGTGGGCCAAGGGTGACCGCCAACCGGCCGCGCCGCGCGTGGTGCGAGCTTGTGAATGGAGATATTTCTTGACGACCGCGCTCATTGACCAGCGCCGCGACGCTCCGTCGTTTGTACACGACGCGGACACCCAGCATGCGCGTCCCGTAAAAGTGGCGATTATCGAAACGCAGCGCCTTTTTTCAAAGGCGCTGAGCATGATGCTTGCCGCGGACCCAGATCTTGCAGGTGGTCTGCGATGCGCCTTCTGTCGCTTCCGCTGCCTTAGCAGCGCGGCGACCGGACGTTATCATTCTCGATATCGAGCACACCGGGCCGGACCGATATTCGCTGATGGATGTCGCGGAGCTCGTTTCACAATGCCGCAAGGAGCTGCCGACCGTCGCGGTCTGCATTCTTTCGGGCCGCAGCGAGCCCGAACTGATGCAGCGTTGTCTCAACGCCGGCGCGAGCGGCTATATCATGAAGGACATCATTCCGCAGGAGTTCCGCCAGGCGATTAAGGTCGTCGCAAAGGGCGATCCCTACGTAGATGCACGTCTTGCGGGCGGTATTCTGCGCAGACGTACGATGCACGACGGCAACGACGCGTGCGAGCTCTCAAGACGTGAGATCGAGATCGTTACGCTGATCGCGAAGGGACTCTCCAACAAAGAGATCGGCGCTCGATTGTCCCTCTCGGAGAAGACGGTTAAGAATCACGTGAGCCGCATTTTCTCAAAGCTGAACATCTCCGCTCGTTCGCAAGCCGCGGTCCACGCCATAAGGAGCGGCTTCGCATAGGCAGTAGGACTTTCGCCTAGTTCAATAGCTACCAATTACCCTAAGGTGTAGGAGGTGCGTCGGGTTACAACCGGCGCTTTTTCTCTTAGAGTCGTAGAAACGCACGCAGAGGCCCGGAATGGAAGCGTCGTGGGAAAGGTGCGACTTTAAAGATCGTATGTGCGTCCATTTGTTTGCGACCGAGCGGGTATGAAAGAGATCGGCGTGCTCTCGGCCGCTGATACGGCAAAGCGGTATTCGATACCAGAGCGGATCGCTTCACATGCCGCGGCCGATCCTTATCGTATCGCGGTTGCCGACGTCAACCGCCGACTGACCCGACGCGATCTCGAACACGACTCGAACCGCCTTGCTGCTTTGCTGCAGAAGGCGGGCGCGAAACCGGAACGGTGCGTCGGAATCTTTCTCGAACGGTCCACTGAGTTTGTCGTTGCCGCGCTGGCGATACTGAAGAGCGGCGCGGCTTACTTGCCGTTGGACCCTTCAACGCCGCTGAAGCGCGCATTGTCGATCTTCACGGACGCGGGTGCTGTGGCCGTAATAACGGCTTCGCCGCTCGCTGAAGAGCTAGCTGGCGCACCGTGCCCGCTGATCGCAATCGAGCAAGTTCACGGCATCGCTGAGAAGCCGTTCGTGCAGTCTCCGATCGATTACGACTCGCTCGCGTACATTATCTACACGTCCGGTTCGACGGGCCAGCCCAAAGGCGTCAAGATAACCCATGCAAACCTCTGCAATCTTCTTACGTGGCATGAGTCTGCGTTTTCCGTGACGCCGGCAGACCGTGCAAGCCAACTCGCAAGCCTCGGGTTCGACGCGGCCGTCTGGGAGATCTGGCCGAACCTTGCTGCCGGCGCAACGCTGCACATCGCAGATGAATCGACCCGACGCTCCTCGGAATCGCTTCAGGCGTGGCTCATCGACGAGCAGATCACGATTGCTTTTGTCGCGACCGCACTGGCCGAGCAACTCTTTTCCGCCAATTGGCCCCGTGAAACTGCGCTTCGGTTGCTGTTGACAGGCGGTGATACGCTCCAACGGCGCCCGCCCCCCGGACTGCCTTTCACTGTCGTGAATAACTACGGTCCGTCGGAATGCACGGTCGTATCAACCTCTGGAATCGTTGCACCTGAAGGCAATGAAGTAAGGCGGCCCTCCGTTGGCCTTCCCATCACGAACGCGACGGCCTTCATTCTCGACGCTTCCTTGCGCCCGGTAGCAAAAGGCGATCCCGGCGAGTTGTGCATCGGCGGTGCGGTGGTTGGACGTGGCTATTGCAACATGCCGGAGCTGACCGCAAAGCAGTTTATCACCTACATCGCTGCTTCGGGAGAGTCGGTCCGTTTGTATCGAACCGGCGATCGCGTACGGTTGCTCGATAACGGTGAGATCGAATTTCTGGGTCGCTTCGACGATCAAGTGAAACTCCGCGGACACCGTATTGAGCTCGGCGAGATCGAGGCGTGCCTGAACCGATCCTCCAACGTTTTGGCCGCGGCGGTTGCAATCAAAGATGTCGCTCCGGGGGGACGCGCGCTGGTCGCGTATGTCGTCGCCGCGCCGGGCGCGCGGTTAACGGAGAAGCAATTGCGCGAAGATCTCGCAGATCAATTGCCGGACTACATGATTCCAGCGTTTTTTGTTTCGCTTGCGGCATTGCCGTTGATGCGGAACGGAAAGGTGGACAAGACGGCGCTGCCCGCTCCTTGCGCTGAGAACCTGTTGCTCGACGCCTCTGCCACGAATGGTGGGTTAAGCGGCCTTGAGCATGAGATTGGCCAGTTGGTCGCCTCTCTGATGAGTCGCCCGTCGATCGGCGCAAATGAAAACTTCTTTATGATCGGAGGCCATTCGATGTTCGGCGCCCAGCTTGTCGCGCGCATTCGCGAAGTGTTTGGCGTGCAATTGCCTCTTCGGCGGATCTTCATCGCGCCAACCGTGCGCGAGCTTGCGAATGAAGTTGCGGGCCTGATCAGCGCCCGGTAACCGGAACGCATCAATGGCTGCAATCGAGGCGGCAGCTCCGCTGAGTCTGTACCATCTGCTCGATCCCGCCGTTCTTGCAGACCCCTACCCGCTCTATCGTCGATTGCGGACGGAAGATCCCGTGCATTGGGATCCTTACCTGCATAGCTGGGTCGTCACACGGTATGACGACGTCATCACCGTACTGACGCGCTTTTCCGCCGACCGCACGCCCTCGCCCGAATTTTTTGAGGCCTTGGGTGCCCCACATGTCGGCCCGATCGCGAAGGTGATGGTCAAGCAAATGCTCTTTCTGGACCCACCGGCGCACGCTCGCTTACGCAAGCTTGCCGCTCCGGCGTTCATGCCGGCCCGTGTGCGTGAGTTGCGGCGCCACATCGAAAGAATAGCGACACAGTTGCTCGATTGCATCGTGCTGCGTGGAACGGGCGAAATGGAGTTGCTCGGCGACTTCGCGGAAGCGCTGCCCGCGATCGTGACGGCAGAGATGCTCGGCGTTCCGGTTCAGGACCATCGCAAACTCAAGGATTGGTCCGCCACGTTTGCCGGTATGCTGGGAAATTTTCAGCACAATCCGGATCAGCTCGAAGGCGTATTGAGCGCGGTGGAGCGCCTCACGTCATATTTCGAAAACGCAATTCGCGAGCAACGCGAATTTCCTCGCGACGGCTTAATTCAAGCGTTGATGTCGAGCGAAGTCGACGGTGATCGCTTAACTGATGAAGAGATCATCGCGAATTGCATCGTTACCATGGTCGGCGGCCAAGAAACAACGACAAATCTCATCGGCAACGGCATTCTCACGCTGTTGCGAAACCCCGATCATCTTGCAAAACTGCGCGCAGAGCCTGGCACTTGTACCGGCGGCCGTTGAGGAGCTACTGCGTTACGAAAGCCCGAGCCAGCACACCGCGCGCCTTGCGCCCAACGATGTCATGCTCGGCGGAAAGCAGATCCGTAAGCGCGACGCGGTGATTGCGGTTATGGCCGCCGGCAATCGCGACCCCGAGCGATTCTCTGACCCAGACGAGCTCGATTTCGAGCGAGCAGACAATCGACATTTGGCATTCGGGTGGGCTGCTCACTTCTGTTTCGGAGCGCCGCTGGCGCGTTTGGAAGGGCAGATTGCCTTTGAAACGCTTTTGGCGCGATTCCCGCGGCTTGAGCTCACGAATCAAAAACTGGACTGGCGTGAGAACCTGGGCTTGCGCGGCTTAAAGTCGCTACGCCTATTATACGAAGCGAACGCATGAGTTCGCCCGCAGTAAGCGGACATATTGATGCGTTGCTTCATGCGCCGGACCTGCGTCCGATGCGCTTTGATGATTACGAAGACATTCGCACGCTGCTCCAAGAATATGCGCTCGAACCTCCATCGTTCGAGGACTGGCGTCATCGTTGGGTTGACAACCCGATCTGGTGGCAGTTAGGCAAAGACTCGCCAATCGGCTGGGTATTAGAAACGGCCAAACACGAGATCGTCGGCTCGATGGAGACGATTCCGATACGCTACAAATGGCGGGGAAGCGATCTGGTTGCGGGTGCCAGCGCTGCGTGGTGCGTCAAAGCTCCGTATCGGGGATATGCCCTGCAACTGATCGAGGAGTATTTTGAGCAACCCGTCGATCTGTTAATCAGTACTACGGTCGGCCGCGCCGCGTTCCCGACGCTCAGCCAGTTGTACGGACCCATTCCGCTCGGCCGATGGGACATGATGTCGTACTTTATAACAGGGTATCTTTCATTTGCCGAGCGAGCGCTTAAAAAATATCGTGTGCCGCTGGCGCCGTTGCTCGCATATCCCGCCGCTGGTTCGCTACGGCTAAAGCACGCGCTCTCCAGCAAAACGCTCCCGAAATCCGAGCGTTCTCTCGTCGTTGAACGTACGGACACGTTCGACGCCCGGTTCGACACATTTTGGGAAGAACTCGTGCGCGAAAATTACGATAAATTGTTGGCCGAGCGTAGCAGCCGCGCCCTCATGTGGCATTTTGAGGGCGCTATTCGCAGGAACCGATTGTTGATCTTCACCGCATCGAACAGCGGACGGCTACGCGGCTATTGCGTTCTGCGGCGGCAACCAACCGCGGGCGGCTGTCGCATGTCTGTTGTGGATTACCAGAGCCTTGAGCTGGGGGCCGACCTATTGCCGTCTTTTCTTCGCGCGGCACTTCGATGCTGCGCCGCAGAAGGGTGTTATGTACTGCAAAACGTCGGCGTCGGTGTGCCGAAGATGCGGGCTTTTGACCAGTGTGCTCCGTATCGCCAAAAGCTCCCGAACTCGATATTTTTTTATCGTGCAGCGAATGCGAAACTCGACGCGGAGCTGCGACAGCCGCAGTTTTGGGACCCTTCACTTTTCGATGGTGACGCCACGCTATGAATGCGTCGCTTCCGCTTGTTGCGGCGCGCCCCGCTCCGACACTTCGTTCCGCGCGCCTTGAGGATTACTCAGAAATTCGGCGCCTCGGATTAGCGCATTCGCTGGATGTTCCGCAGTACGAGGATTGGAGCACTCTATGGATCGACAATCCGCTTCGATCGAAGTCGGGCAACGATTTTCCGATCGGGTGGGTGCTTGAGCTCCCGGACGGCGAGATTGTCGGCACCATGGGCACCGTTCGCTCACGGTACAAGTTCCGAGGAGAAGATCTGATCTCAGCTGTTTCGCGTGCCTGGTTCGTTACTGCGGCGTATCGGGGATTCGCTCTTCAGCTCATGGACGAATATCTCAATCAGTCAGGCGTCGATCTCTTCATCAACAATGCCGTCAGCGTCCCGGCACTTGAATCGTTCAGCCAATTCTGTAAACGCATCCCGCTAGGGGAATGGGACACCATTTCATATTGGGTGACCGGCTTCCATCCGGATGCAATGCTGTGCTGGAAGGATGCTGTTCCCCACAAACGGCTTCCAAAGATGCGAGGGCCTTTTACGATCGAAAGCATAGATCGCTTCGACTCGCGGTTTGATGTATTCTGGGAAGAGCTCGTGCGCGAGCAACCTGAGAAGTTGTTAGCCGAGCGCACTTCGCAAGCTCTTTCCTGGCATTTTGCCGCACCGTTACGTAAGGGCAGGTTGTGGGCGTTTACCGCTTCCCGAAACGGTAAGCTGCGCGCCTACTGCACCCTGACGTACCAAGATCATGCCTTTCGGCTGCCGGCTCTGCCGCATGGCGACACGCGAACTTCGGGGAATGAGGCTTGTCGACTACCAAAGCCTCGACGTCGCAGGTGATTTCTTGCCAGTGTTTCTTCGGGCTGTGCTACAGCGATGCGCCGCTGAGAATTTGTATATTCTCGAACATCTAGGGCGTGGGATCCCCAAGATGCGAGCGCTTGATGCGTGCGCGCCCTATCGTAAGAAGCTTGAGAACTGGAAGTTTTTTTACAGAGCCGGCGATCAGGCGCTCGAGGCTGAGCTAAGCGAATCGCGATTTTGGGATCCTTCAGCGTACGATGGCGACGCCAGTTTCGAATAGATCGAGTGCGTGGGATGCGCTTCTCGGCGCCGTGCATGCGTGGCAGTTGCAGCCAAGCGAAGTGCGTTCGCGCGCGTCGCGTAATACGTGGTTGTCTCGGCTTTCAGATGACGAGCGTTCGCAATACGAGCGGTTTGAGACGGACGAAATGCGCGAACAGTATCTCGCTGGACATGCGTTATGCCGTGCAATGCTCTCGAGGTACACAGGCGTCAACCCCTCCGAATGGCGTTTTAGGATCGGTGCGCAAGGCAAGCCGGCAGTCGCCGCGCCGGAGCGTTTCGCGTCCCTGCGCTTCAACCTGACGCACACTGACAATTTGGTCGTTTGCGCCGTCAGTCGAGCCGGCGAAGTGGGCGTGGATGCCGAAGATACGTCTCGGCCGATTGATACCGCGCTGCTCGCACGACATTTCCTCACAGCTCCTGAGGCGGCGTTTATTGAAAGTTTGGGACGGCCTCAGCGCGCTGCGCGATTTTTCGAACAGTGGGTTTTGAAGGAGGCGTTCGTTAAGGCGCTTGGAGACGGATTGGGGAACGTGCCCGAACGATTGATGGTCGGACAGCGCGAAAACGGTCGGCCCGTCGGCATTGGGAACTGGCAATTCTTCATCTCGCGTCCCAGTGCGTGCCATGTCGCCGCAGCGGCCGTTCTTCGCCGGGACTCCTGCGCACCGGTCTCGATCTATTGGATCCGGGCCTCTTTGACCGCATAAACAGGAGCGTCCGCTAAGCGGACGTTCTTAAGGGGTCTTCATGCCACAGGTCCGGCGCGGTGCTTGACCCGAGTTTTCGCAGCCGAAGAGCGCGGTAGAGCGGCAATGCGTTCGAAAGCCATTTGGGAAAACTCAGCGAGGTTTCTACCTCAAAGTGGCGCCGAAGCATCGGCATCAATAATTGTCGGCTATTGGGTGAATGTTGTCTTACGTTCTTTCCAAACACCCCTTGCGATGCCGCTTCAGCGAACCACGCGAACGCCGGAATTACAACGATAACGCGGCCGTCCTCTTTTAGGACGCGGTCGATTTCAAAACAGCTTGCGCCGACGTCGGAGACCGACGCCAACCCATTCGTCGAGACAGCGACATCGAAGTAGCTATCCGGGAACGGCAAGTGGGCACCGTTGCCGGACTCCAGATGCGCGGTGATTCGCTCCTGCGCAAGCGCGTCCCTAACCGCGGGCTGTTCAGAGTGCATGTCAATGCCGAAGATCTGACGCGCATGTTGAGCCAATTCGGACATAAAGATGCCGCTGCCGTACCCGATTTCGAGAGCGCGTTCAGCGCGTTCGGCCGGCAGCAGCGCACGCGCAAGTTCATAGCGCCCGCGCGGCAAGAAACCGACAACGGGACGATAGCACAGGAGCGAACGATCGAGCTGCCCCGTGTCGATGAGGCGCTCACGTGGAAGCATTTTCAAAGATTTGCCTTAGGCGGATGCTTGAGTGTAGGCTTGTTCGGCGGACCTCACGTTGGAAAGTGCAAAGCTCGTGGAGAGCAACTGCGCGCGCGACTTGACGCGAAACGCCAAGAAGACGGACGCGATATGATTGCGTATCGTGTTGGGGCTGCGTCCCAA
Organism: Vulcanimicrobiota bacterium; assembly: GCA_963723515.1. GTDB lineage: Bacteria > Vulcanimicrobiota > Vulcanimicrobiia > Vulcanimicrobiales > Vulcanimicrobiaceae > JAFARW01. The sequence continues at coordinate 308,517 of CAVRQT010000002.1, read as the reverse complement.
CTTTTCAGCAATCTCTTTCGTCGAGTGACCGGCAAGAAGCGAATCGTAGATTCGGTGCTGCATTGACGTCAGTTTAGCAGTCGGAGGCTTTTCAGCGTCCAGCCGCACGACTTTTCGCGCGATCCAACTGTTCGGCCACGGCGCAATCGCGTGCTGTGCGCGGGTGAGCCATGTGCGGGCACCGGTCAGCTCGTAAATCGCTGCAGCGGCGAGTGCCGACCGCCAGCCATATGCGAACTCCTCAAAGGTATCCCAGGCGTCTGTAAGCGCGGCCAGCGCGACGGAGCCATTGCCGAGCTGCTTATGCGCCATGCCGGCGGAGTACGCGGCGAAGGCGCTGACGCGCCGATCCGAGGCATAAGCGAGATTCGCATCGACAGGTGGCAGCGCGTGAAACTTTTCAAGATACTGCGTTGCGATTCGCGGGTCAGTCGACGCGAAAAGTTCGCCGAGGATGAGAAGCGCACAGCGCTCTTCGTTATGCGTTTCAACCCAGTTCACCTCAGAGGCTAACGCATGTGCTTCGTACAGCTGGTCAAGGGCGAAACTTTCTTCGCCATTGCTACGCGCTAACTTTGCGCGATCAAGCAACGGCAGAACTTTCCAAACGTTCGATGGTGCTAGCGAGGCGGAGAGCTTGAGCAGACGAAAAGCCGCAAGTTCGTTACCTGCGAGCGCTTCGATCGAAGCGAGAAATCGCGTCACCTGGAAGTGGTCCAGCGCCAGGCTCGACCCCCACCGAACTCGTTCCGCCGAGGACTTTAGGCGTTTTGTGGCGCTGGCCAAAAAGGTGTCGCGACAGAGAGCCCCAAGCGTCATTAACGTGCGGCCCACCAGGTACTCGTCGCGTTCGCGCGATTTTTCGAAGGCGTCGAGCGCACGGACAAGTAGCTTCGACTGGCCTTGGGCGTTTCCGCGATTCACTTCAACCCAGGAGTGAAGCGTGAAGCCGAGTCCGCGATACGTGTGTTCGTCTGATGCTTCCAGGACGGCGGCGGCAGAAAGAGCCGCATCGTAATCGCGCAGCAATCGGGCTAATGTGCCGCGATAGTACACTAAGTCCAGGTGGACGTCATCATCTGACGGCAATGCAGCGGCTCGTTCAAAATGGGCTTGAGCGTCAGCAAACTGTCCGCTATAAGCATGCGCTGCTCCGAGCAGAGTACACCATAGAGCGCGGTCGCCATCTTGAACTTGGCTTTCGACTTCGAGAAGATGTTGGATTGCTGCCGCATGTTTCGCTTCGCGAATCAAGACCCTACTACGTAGGAGTGTCGTGCACGGATCATTCGGGAGTGTGTCCAGCATCTCGTGACAGCACGAGAAGTCTCCGGCACGCATCGATTTGCGGACCTCTGTAAGGACTTCCGAGGGCGATTCGGGCAGCAAGGTTAGAGGCAGCATATGCTGCGGTTAGTCTAGCAGCAAATACAAGAAGCGCCTTGGTACGATCGTACTAGGCGCCTCGGGCAAAAGACTTGCGACGGGTTCAATTCCGGGTCGCGCTGTGCGCGCCAGCGCTATCTGTGAGCCGGCTGTCCCCCCAGCGCATCGCCTTGGTGCGCCTGCGCCTGCTGCGGCGCAGTCGGAATCATGGACGTCCCTGTGCCGCCTGAACAGCCTGCGAAGACTGAAGCCAAGAGTGCAAGGGTAGCGAGCGCCAGCGTCTTCTTCATCAAAAATGCCTTTCTGCCGAGGTTTAGACTCTCCGAGGTAAGTACTAAAATACTAGGTCTTTAGTCCCTTTACCCCACGACTGTGCCCGCCGGTGCGGGCGTTCTCCTGCCGTCTTCCTTAAAATTGGAAACGAACGAAAAGGTGATCTGCGAGGGCATTTAGCCCAAAGGTCCCAACCTTCCCTGTGTATGCCCTACGGGTTTAGGCCAAAAGTCCCCATGCGTGTACGCACTGAAGGCTCCGCAGAGCGTCCACGGCGGCCCCGGAGGCTGACGTCGTTGCGGGCGCTGGCCTGCGCGACTGTGCTAACTGCAGCAGTCCTCGGCGGCGCGCGATGCGCGAACGCGGCTGATGTGCCCGTTATCGGGAAGATCGTGGATCGTGATTCCGGACGCCCAATCGCGGGCGCGAGCGTTGAAGCTCTTCCTGAAAATGGCGCGCCAGCGTTTGCAAGAATGCGAACCCGGCGCGATGGCGCCTATTCCGCCGCTCTAAGTGGCCGCGCACAAGTGTTGCTGGTCGTGAACTGCCCGCACGCGATCTACGCCGCATTCCACGGAATCGTTGACACATCGCTCGGGAACATCGGACGCGTTATTGCCCTCAGCAAATTGAGTGCTGATGAACACAAGTGGCTTGCGCGCGTCAATCGGGATCGCGAGGCGCACCATGTTGCTCCCGTAGCGATGGATGAGGCGGCGTTGCTTGCCGCGCGCGACCACGCCGCCGAAATGGAGCGATACGGCTATCTTAGACACGTTGACCGGCGCGGCAAGGAGCCGTGGGAACGCTATTTCGGTTTCTTTGGTATCGGTCAAGATTATGAGAATATCGCCGTCGCCAACGGCGCGAATTGGTCCGACATCGAGTCCGCGTTTCTCGCGGAAGGACCGGCGGCGCGCGATGGGCTCGCAACGCACTCTACCAATCTGCTGAATCCGAAGGTCAAGTGGGCCGGCCTGGCAATTGTGAATGGGGCGACCGCCGACTACTACGATCAAGAACTCATCGCGTATCCTTAATCGAGCACCTCAGGGTCAGTAACTACCCTGATGCTTAGGACTTTCGGGCACTTCTTGAGACTCTAGGGCCGTAGCGGGGGTCCGCCGACCCTTCTGGCGCGGGGGCTGTTCCCTCTAAGATAGTTGCAATGGATGTTTCACGCCCCGGCGATTCTGCTGTATCGTCGGTGGCTGGCAATGCTGCGCCCCAAACGATGCGTTCCAAAGGGCCGCCGCTTCTGTACAGCTCTGAACGGACCCTGACGCTGCTCTTTGGCGACGCTTCGGCGTTTCTCTTCGCTACGTTTCTTGCCAGCGTCATCGTCGTCCACGGTTGGAGTGCAGATCTCAACTACGGCCGCGTGCTCGTCTCTGCTCTCGTCGGAGCCTTCGTCTGTATTCTGATTTTCGCGCGCCTAGGGCTGTACCACGTTAGCTTTGCTCAGCACTCGCGGGACGAGTTTTACTATGTCGTCACCGCTCTTTGTTTGACGATCGTTCCGCAAGTTGCCGTTTTCTCGTTATTTCCCGCAATCTCGACGTCGCGCGCCGTTCTTCTCATCACGCTGTTTCTTGCGGTACCACTCGTAGGTGCATTCCGAGCGATATCGCACGCGCTGGTTGACGCGCCGCATCTGCGACGACCGCATCGTGTCGCCGTCGTAGGACAGAGTGATGACGCGTACGCTCTTGATGCATCGCTGCGATCCGTCGAGCGCGTTGAAACGCTGCGCGTCCAAGACCAGGCGTCGCCGGCGCTTGCGATCGCAGAGGCGCGCCGCTGGGGCGCCGACCGTATCGTCTTTGCGGGTGTTCCCGAAAAAGATTCGATCGCGGCAATCTTAGATCTCGCAAGACGGGCAAAGATTGCCGTCGCCTTTGCGGCCCCGCGCGTTTCGGCGAACGGTTTCGCGCTCTATCTTGAGCAGATCGGTGATCAGCCGCTTGTCGTACCGCGCCCGAAGCGAGCGTGCACGTTGCATGCGCGGGTCCTCAAGCGGACGATCGATCTTGGTTTTTCTGCAATCACTACCGCGATTGCTTTGCCGCTCATGGGCTGCATTGCAGCCGCGATATGGTTGGAAGACCGCGGCCCTATCTTGTTTCGTCAGGAGCGGATCGGTCAAAACGGCCGCTCCTTTGTGATGCTCAAGTTTCGTTCGATGAGACGCGAAGCGGAAGAAGCGAGCGGCCCGACGTGGGCAAAGGCCGGTGACGGTCGCGTCACGCGCGTTGGTGCGCTGTTACGCCGGACAAGTTTGGACGAGCTGCCTCAACTCTTCAACGTACTTCGCGGCGAAATGTCGATCGTCGGTCCACGACCCGAGCGACCGTTTTTCGTTGAGATGTTTCGCTTGACGCTGACGCACTACGATGAACGCCACGTCGTCAAGCCCGGCATCACCGGATGGTCTCAGGTGCATATGAAACGGGTCCTGGAGCCATCCGCAGCAGGCGAGAAACTTGCGTTCGATCTGTTCTACGTTGAACACTGGTCGGTCTTCATGGACATCTCGGTGATCTGCAAGACCGCTGCCGAATTTCTCTTTCACCGGGCCGTATAGTGAATTTCGCTGATGTTCGTGACCGCCTCAGGTGAAGATCGCAATTATCTCCGCAAAGTTTCCATTCGGACCGAAAGAGCCGTATCTGGAAGCCGAAATCCGTGCGCTCTCGGAGTACATAGAAGAGCTCACAATTATTCCAACGTCGCCGCCGCGCCGGCAATCGCGCTATCCCGATTTGCCGGCGAAAGTTTTCCGCTTGCCGCTGATCTCACTGCGCACGTACGGCCGCACGATCCAAATGTGCTGTTCGCGGCCCCGCGCGGTCCTGCGCGCACTGCGCTCTATCATCGCGCCCAAAGCGCGCTTCACTGTGCGCCTGAAAAACCTCGCCATCTTTCCGAAGGCGCTTGCCGTGGCTGACATCGTCCGTCGCGAGAACATCGATCACATTCACTCGTATTGGCTCTCGACGCCGTCCACGGTCGCATACATCGCTGCACAACTCGCCGGTAAGCCGTGGAGTTCAACCGCGCACCGCTGGGACATCTACGAGGACAACCTAGCACACGCAAAAGCGAAATCTGCTTCCTTCACCCGCGTGATCTCCCGCCGTGGACTTTCCGACTATCGCAAGCGGATCGGGGTCGTCCATTGGGAGCGTTCAGTCGCTTTACATCTGGGTGTTCGCGTACCGCCTGAACGAGCGGCGTATCCGCTGGCAGCGCGCCATCGGCCGCTTACGCTGCTGTGTGCCGCGGCGTTCGTGCCGATCAAGGGGCACAAGATTCTAATTGAAGCGCTTGCGCAGGTTCGGGACGCCGGCTATTCGGTGCGCTGCTTTCTTGCGGGTGACGGGCCGTTAAAGTCAGCGATCGCAGCGCTGATTCGAAAGCATCGGCTTTCATCGGTCGTGACGATCCTCTCGGAGGTGCCGCATCGCGAGCTGCTTCGTCAACTTCAGGCGGGCATGTTCGACGCCGCCGTCTTGCCGAGCATCGAGCGTGAAGATCAGATGGAAGGCATCCCGGTCGCGCTGATGGAGGCGATGGCCGTCGGGCTCCCGTGTATTGCAACGAACTCGGGCAGCGTAACAGAGTTGCTCGACGGATCATGTGGCATCGTCGTTCCGCAAGGTAACGGCGGCGCACTTGCGGATGCGATCATTACGTTAGCTCGCGATGCAAATCGCGGCTCTTCGCTGGGTCTCCAGGCGCGACAACGCGTCGCAGAGCAATACGACGCTCGTCAAACGGCGGCGGTTCTCTCTGCGCTGCTCCGGCGACCGGCGATGCTTGAGGAGCGTTCCGGCGTGCTGGCCGAGATGAAAGCGTAACCGTGAAAATTTCGATCGTAGGCCTCGGCTACATCGGGTTACCAACGGCGGCCATGTTCGCCGGCGCCGGTTTTGAAGTTAGCGGTTACGACGCCGATCCCGAAGTTCGCCGCGCGCTGCGCCAAAATTGCGCCACCACGGCGGATCCCGATGTGCGTGCCATTGCGTTAGAAGGCTTGCAGAGCGGCCGGCTGCGAGTCGTTGATATGCTGCAATCCGCGGATGCTTATGTCATTTGCGTTCCGACGCCGACGCGGGAGCGCAAGCCGGACCTTCGCCACGTTGAAGAAACAGCCGAAGCGATTGCATCGCTGCTCAAGGACGATGATCTCGTTGTCTTAGAGTCGACGGTGCCGCCCGGTACGACCGAACGAATTCTTGCCGGCGCGGTGCAGCGGGCGGGACGAGATCCCGACACTGTCAGCATCGTGCATGCTCCAGAGCGTGTCATACCTGGGGATATCATCAACGAGCTACGTTCGAATCCGCGCGTCATCGGCGGACGTAAACCAAGCGATGCGGCTGCCGCCGCGCGCCTATATGCGACGTTTGTACGGGGCAATGTCGAGCTGACCGATTGTCTGACTGCGGAGCTCGTCAAGGTCGTCGAAAACACCTATCGCGATATCAACATCGCATACGCGAACGAACTTGCATTGCTCGGGGAAGAGCTCGATGTTGACGTGTGGGAAGCGATCCGCTTGGCTAATGCACATCCGCGCGTAAACATCCTTTCCCCTGGTCCCGGTGTCGGCGGCCATTGCATACCCGTCGACCCGCATTTCCTATCCAACGCGAACCCGTTTGTAACGGAACTCATTCAGACGGCACGGCGCATCAACGAGCGCATGCCGCACATCGTCGTGCGGCGGATCGAGCGATTCACTCCGCCGCGGACGAAGATAGCATTACTTGGGGCTTCCTATAAAGCCAACGTTGACGACACCCGTGAAACGCCGACGCGCGCAATCTGCTCGCTTCTCCAAGAGCGAGGGTACTCTGTTGCCATTTGCGATCCGATCGCAACGCGATTCTCTTCGCCGCTTCAGACGTTGCAAGCCGCTGTTCAAGACGCCTCGGCGATCGTCTTGCTGACCGATCATGAAGAATTTCGCGCGCTCTCACCTTTGGATGTCGGCAAACGGATGCGCGCACGAGTCCTGATCGACACTCGCAACTTTTTCTCGGCTCGTCTCTGGCAGGCGGCCGGCTTCGAGTGCTATACCCTCGGTCGCGGATACGGAAAAGAAATTGCCGATATATCCGCGGCCTAAAGCGAACGCGCCGACCGCATTGCGTTGCGCCGTGCTCGTTGAGAGACCGCAAATAGCCGTCTGGCAAGAACGGTGCATCAACGCCTTGCTTGAGACGCCGGGAATGAACGTCGCCCTCTTTTGCAAGAAGCACGACCGAGCTGCGAGAGTCCCATGGCATGCCGCTCCGAAAAGCGGTGCGCTAAGCTTCGTTGAAATCGAGGGCGTCAAAGAGCTTTCCGCCGTGACTGAGCTCGGCGCCGGTGAATTCGATTTCCTGCTCGACTTTAGCGGTGGTCCGAGCGATGGCGACGGTCAGCGTTTCCCTTTAGGTATTTGGTCGTTTCAAACACGTGGATCCAAGACGATCGATCGCTCTATCACCTGGCGCGAATTTGCGGCCGGTGCACGAACGCTCGATATCGCGCTTGTCGTTGGCCTCGCTAACGGAAGCGCGCGCGTCCTGCGCTCCGCTCGATTCAATCTGCCGCTGCGGCTGCGCGATTTAGATCCGATTCTTCAGGCCTGCGCGCAATGGGCCGCATGGAGCGCACAAGAGTGGGCCGGCAAATCGTTCGATACGGCGATTCCGTGGGAGGCGCGCCGTGCGCTTCCCTTAAGAGCGATGTTGAGTGCGCCGGCGCGTCTGACTCAACGACTCTGGCGCCGAGCCGTGCGCCATTTGTTCGCGGAGGTCGATTGGAACATCGGCATCATCGCGAATGCAACACCTGAGGACTTTCTGACTTCCGGCTACCGGCCCTCGGTTCGCTGGTTGCATTGGAATGAGCGGCATCCGTTTTATGCCGACCCGATGGTCGGCTCAAGCGACGGCAAGACGTTCGTCCTTTGCGAATCGCTTGACCGGCGCGCCAATCGCGGCCACATTGACGCCTTTGAGATCTCCGGAGGCGTTGCACGCGACCAAAGACCGGTTATGCAAGAGCCCTCCCACCTCTCGTACCCGTTTCTGCTCAAGCACTCGGATGTTTATTATTGCGTGCCGGAGAGCGCCGAAAAGAATTGCGTTGAGCTTTATCGGGCGACGTCATTTCCATATGAATGGGCGCGCGTGTGCACGCTGATCGAAGGGTTTGATGCTTGCGACAGCACGCTGTTTAGACACGACGGTCGATGGTGGCTATTTTGCACTTCGAGCAGCAGTAACTCCAATCTGCATCTCTTTGCGTTCTATGCAGATAGGCTAACCGGAGTATGGCAACCCCATGGGCGCAATCCGATCAAGAGCGACATCACATCAGCGCGTCCGGCCGGCAAGCCTTTCTTTCATCAAGGGCAGCTGTATCGACCATCTCAGGACTGCGCGACTACTTACGGTGGCGCGCTGCGCATTAATCGAATCCTGCAACTGACGCCTGACGATTTCGCGGAAGAGATCGTTGCGACGTTGCTGCCGCATAATTTGCGCCCCTATACGGCTGGAACGCATACATTGTCATGGGACCGAGATGTCTGCGTGATCGATGGAAAGCGACAGTATCTAACGTTGCGGCGTCTGCCGTACGTGTTGCGTCGTGAACGTGAGAAGGCGGCAGCGCGATTAGCATCGCGCCCGCGCCGGTTGTTGAAACGCGATCGGGAGGCGGTCCGATGACGAAAGCAGTTATGGAAGAAAGAAAAATCCGCGAACGGCAGCTGCAAAACGAGCGCTTTGCCTCGGACAACTCCGCGCGGGGCCGGGTCGATCGCTTTTACGGAATCACGCGGCGTTCACACCGGTATCATCGCTCGCGGCTCTTGGCAGAATGTCGCGGCAAACGGGTTCTCGAGATTGGTTGCGGCAGCGGTGCAAACGTCCTTGAGCTTGCGAAGCACGGCGCGATCATCACCGGGATCGACCTATCTGACGTCGCTGTCGAGAAAGCGAAAGCTAATGCTCGACGACTGGGAATCGACAACGCGCGTTTCTATCAGATGGACGCCGAAACGCTGGAATTCCCGGATGGTTCGTTTGAAATCGTTTGTGGCGGAGCAATCCTGCACCACTTGGATACGACTCGTGCATTCAAAGAGATTGCGCGTGTTCTGGCGCCTGACGGCCGCGCGCTGTTCTTGGAACCGCTCGGATACAATCCGTTTATCAATCTCTACCGGCGGATTACTCCCGCGGAACGAACGCCGGATGAGCATCCGCTGCTCGAGAAAGATTTGACGTACGCACAAGACGCGTTCGCAAGCATCGATATCACGTATTATTACTTAACTGCCCTGCTCGCACTGCCGCTGCTTGGTAAGTCGTTCTCGGGTAAACTTGTCGAGCGTCTGAACGATGTGGACGCTCGCTTATTCAGGTTTTTTCCTGGGCTGCGCAAGTATGCGTGGATCATCGTGCTCGAGCTAACAAAACCGCGGCTGATGCATGCGATTCCGTAATCTCGTTGTTCTAGCGGTCTGCGCCGTCAGCGTGTTGATCTTGGCAGCCGTGATGAGCGGTTCTACACAAAAGATCGCCGCCGGTGCGGTTATCTTGCTCGCTCCGATCGCGCTGCTGATCGCATGGAAGCGCCCAATGCTCTTTCCCTACGCGGCATACGCCTTCTTTGTGCCGTTCGACAACCTGTTGACAGTCTCGTCGTTCGGTACGGGCACAAAACTGCTTGGACTGCTGGCGGGCGCCGGCTTTTTGCTTTGGACACTGCGGCGCAGACGGTTTGTTGCGCCACAAAGCTCACTGATCTTGTGGGTTCTTCTTCTGGCTTGGATGGCGATATCGTTGCTTTGGACGTCGAGTCCGGCGGATGGTATGCGCGATTTTCAAACGATGCTGCAGGTCGTGCTGCTTTACGCGGTTATTTCAATCACACCGATCGATACGCAGGACCTCAAATGGCTGCTGCGGGGCGCGATATGCGGCGGAATCGCGGCTGCGATCTTTGGACTCTACGTTTTCCACAACCAGAATCCGATCGAAGCGGAGTTGCAGCGTGACTTTGGACGCGTCGCGATACGCTTTGGACAATCGGCCGCAATCGACGTGAACCACTTTGCGAATGCGTTGCTGCTCCCGATCGCTGCGTTGCTTGTCGTTGCGCTCAACGAACGCCGGATTGCCGTCAAAGTTGCGTGGGCGGGCGGTCTGGCGATCATGTTGACGGCGCTCTACCAAACGCAGTCTCGCGAAGCGCTCTTAGGACTTTTGGCGATCCTCATCTACTTGATAATCGTGTCGCGAAAACGATTGCAGTTGTTTTGCGTCACGGCGATCGGAGGCTTGTGCGTCATTTTTGATCCGGCCATGTGGCAGCGTTTTGCCGAAGCGTCGTCAACGGGAGGCGCTGGCCGCACCTCAATTTGGGCCGTCGGGATCGAAGCGTTCAAGTCCCACTGGCTCTTCGGCGGAGGCCTTGGCAGCTTTTTGAACGCGTACGATGAGTCGTATTTGAACGTTTTTCAACGCTTTAGCGTCGGGTGGGACCGTGATCCTCACAATCTGTTGATCCACTATTCCGTTGAACTTGGCATTATCGGCGTGCTCCTGGTGGTCGCATGTTGGATTGCGCAATTTCGAATGCTATCAATCATCGAGCGAGGCAGTGCGCTGTGGGAGATGCGCGGCGTTGCAATGGCGGCGCTGATCGGCTTGTCGATAACCGCGCTGTTTATCGATCTCTTTACCTACAAATATGTTTGGCTGCTGTTCGCTTTTATCGCGCAGCTGCGGTCGTTAGCTCACACGTATCCGGCGTTGGCGAGAAAACCGGTAGGTGATGTGGCAGCGGCCGGCACGCGGGTCGGCGGCTTCTGGAATCGGGCGGTGTCGAGCCATGCAGGTTGACCGGATTGAAGATCTTGGCGAATTAGATCGCATTCGTCCATCGTGGGAGCGTCTTTACGACGCTGATCCCAATTCACAAGTGTTCCTATCATGGGCTTGGACGCGCGCGCTTCTAACGGTGACATCCCAACGCTGGTTCATCCTCGCCGTCCGCGACGTAGAAAACGAATACGTTGGGTTCTTGCCTTTGGTAAGTCAAGCGTTTCCACGCGTGGGGCCGTCGCTCGACCGCGACCTGTTGCTCGCCGGCAATCCGATGGGCGATTTGAACGGACTGCTTGCGCGCCCAGACTGTGAAGCCGCCGTGCTCGCGAGTCTCGCGCAGCATCTGAGCGCCATGCATTGGGGAACATTCCGAGCGACGGATGTCGCCGATCCGCGTCTTGTGACGCTCTTTGAATCGCTTCCGGGTGCCTTCAGGCCGATCGCCTTTATGAAGAAAGAGACGAGTCCGTGTCCGTTCATCGCTCTGCCCTCAAGTTGGGACGACTACTTACATAGCGTTTCGAAGCGCTTCCGGTACGAAATGCGTAGGAGCATTCGTGACGTGTCCGCGCTGCCTAATTTTCGTACGGAGATCGGCACGGCGGCAAATATCGCGCAGCACATCGACCGGTGCATTGAGATGTCGGAGTTGCGATGGGGAAATTCTCGGCGGTATCGAGAGGCGCAGCGTGCGCTCCTGACCGAGTGTTTTCGGACTGGCTGTCTGTGGTCGTTGACCTTATGGTCCGGGCAGGAAGCGGTCGCGACGATCTTGGCGCTGCTTGATGGCCGTGGCCGCATCTTCTGCGGATATAAAATCGGCTTCAACCCGCGCTTTGCTGATTTAGCGCCCGGTAACGCGCTCATGGGGTTCGCCATTCAATTCGCGATCGAACATGGTTTCAAAACGTACGACTTTCTGCGTGGAGCAGAATCGTATAAGTTTCGTTTCGGCTGCGAGGTTCGCTATACGCGTCACTTCGGTGTTACTCGAAGCGGACCGCGTCACGCGGTCTTAAATGGTGTTCGACGAGCGGTTTTGTTGGCTGAGCGCGCTTTCGCGCGGACGCAAAAGGCGTTCGCGAGATGACGTTTCGAAAGAACCAGCGCGTGATGATCATCGCGCAATTCTATAAGCCCGAATCGTGCGCGGCTGCAAACAGAGTCAGTGCGCTTGCGGCAGCGTTCGCCTCGGCAGGAAACCAGGTCACGGTCTTAACCGGAATGCCATCGTTTCCGCAAGGCAAGGTCGCGCGCGCATATCGGGGGCGATTCTTTGTCGCTGAAAGCGACGGTCCAGTGAACGTAAAGCGCGTCTGGACGTTTGCTTCACCGGGCGGAAGAGCCGTCGAACGAGCGTTGAACTGGCTCTCGGTCGCGTTTGGGATGCTGCTGTATGTGATCTTGCAACGACAAGCAGCCGATCTCGTCGTTGTTTCGAGTCCTCCGATCACACTGATTGTGCCGGCAATTGCCGCTGCGTCGCGCGGGCGTGCACGGTTGATCGCCGATATCCGTGACGTCTTTCCGGAGGTCGCGGTTGGCATGGGAACGTGGCGCAAAAGGGGCTTTACCAGTCGCGCCGTGGGTGCGTTGGTCGATTGGCTTTACGCACGAGCGGCCCTCATCGTCGCCGTGACCGAGGGCGCAAGAAAGGAAATCCTCGAGCACGGAGTGGCGCCTTCCAAAGTGATTGTGACGCCCAACGGCGCGGATGCGGTCGAATTGGCAGAAGAAGCGCTCTTTGTCCGAAAGCGCCAAGATTTTGTGGTCGCCTACGTCGGCAACATGGGCGTCGCCGCTTCGTTGGATACCGTGCTCGATGCAGCGAAACTCTTGCTTGACGACCCGGCGTTTCGATTCATCATGGTCGGCGGTGGAGCGCATGAACCGGAACTGCGGCGTCGCGTTCAGGCGGAGACGATCGCCAACGTTTCATTTCTCGGCGTATTGCCTCGCGAGAGCGCGGTCCGCGCCTTCGCCGACTCGGACGTCTGCATCGTGCCGCTGCGTGCGGGGCTGACGCGCAGTCTGCCCACAAAGATTTTCGATGCCTTCACCGTGGGATGCCCCGTCATTGTTGCCGCCGACGGTGAGGCCCGCCGTTTCGTTCAAGAGTCCGGCGGCGGGGTGGCCGTCGCGCCTGAAGATCCCGTCGCCTTGGCGGAGGCGATACGTCACCTGCGTGCCGACCGATCCCTCTTGCTCGAGTATCGGCACAGCGCGCGCCGTTTCTTAACGAAGCGCTACGACCGTTTGCGGATCATGAACGAGCTTGTCTCGCACGTCGGAATGATCGGGACCGCCGGCGCCGGATAGCGCTCGATAGAGCGCCTCATGTTTTGCCGCCGTGGTGCGAATGTTGTAGCGTGAGACGGCGGCGCTTTGAGCTCTCCGAGTCCGCGCAGTCGTACCAAGAACGTCGCTAAAGGTGCGTGTTAGACAATCCGCCAGGCTCTCAGCCGTCCAATCGGCCGAAATCAATCCCAACGCTCCATCTTCCAAAAGCTCGGCCGCGCCGAGCCACGGGGTCGAAACGACGGGCACTCGTGCGCTCATTGCCTCGATGATCGAGAGCGGCATCGCCTCATTGAGGGATGTCACCAACAGCGCATCCGCTGCCGGCAAGATCTCTTCGAGATCCGGCCTGAATCCCAAGAACGCGACGCGATCCTCTAGCTGCAAGTCAGCGACAATACCACGCAACCGCGGTTCTTCGCGACCGTTCCCCGCTAAAAACAATTTCGTATGCTGAGCTATCTCGCTGCGCAGTCGCGAGATCGTTCGGATTGCGAGCTCTTGATTCTTGACAGCTGCGAATCGTCCAACGACGAATACCGTACACGTATCATCATCGACTCCAAGTCGCATACGAGCCGCACGGCGATCGGCGCAGAGCGGTTGTCGGATGCCGTTGGGGATGATTGCCATCTTCGATTTAGGAATGCGCTCCGCCGCAGCCAGAGCGGTCGCGTGGGTTTTCGAAAACGCGACGAAGCGTTCGGTCCGCGCATGGAGGAATCGATTGGCTGCACCTTCCAGCAGACCGGCTCGAAAATCGCTGTTATGTTCCGTATGTACGATGTGCGGTACGCCGGCGACGACGGCTGCCATGCGTCCCCAGAACTTCCCGTTATGCACGTGACTATGGACGATCGTCGGGCGCCACAGTCGCATCAGCCCGACCATACGAAAAAAGAATGAGGCATCACGGCGTTCACGCGCCGCGCAAAAAATCGGCCCCGCGAAATCGACTTCGCGCGCCGCTAGCGGAATATCGGAGACGGTTAAGACCGCGACGTTAAGCGACGAGCTGAGCTCCTGCGCGAGCTGGGCGACGAGATTCTCCGCTCCGTAAGTCGAGAGATGCGCCACAACGTGCATCACACGGATCTGATGCAAGCCGTCTTCGTTAAAGCTCGGCACCGGTTTCCCGAAGTGAAAGTTCTGCAGCGATGACGCGTCCTAACAGCGCGCTGTCTGCGAACGTCTCGTCATCGGCTTGTTGCAAGAAACGTTCGAACGCAGATGTATTGTACAGGGAACCGGTCCGCATCGCCGAGGGCTGAAGATTGAGATGATGCAGCACGAACCGGCGAGCGGCGGTGCGTTGCGACATGACCGGCAGCGCTCTGGCGCCGAGCATTCGCCGCTTCGTCAAATTTTGACCGAGCTTTGAAGACGCCTTGCGCGCGAGATTGAAGTAGTACGGTGCAAAGCGATGAAGGTTCGTCGCGCGTGTCGGCTGCGCCGGTCCGCCGCTCGCCGTCGCAACCGCTGCGACCGCAGGGTTAATGCGGTCGATCATGTGCCGCATGAGGCGATGGCCTTTGCGGTGACGGAAATTCGAAGACAACGCGGCGTTGACAATCGGTCGTGAAAAGAACGGCAAGATGGCCCGCATCGAAGCATCGGCCGCGGTTTGATATGGGCCGAAGTGCGTCGGCATCTTACGCAGGTACAGGATATCGAGTTGTGTTGTGTTGAGCGCGCCTTCGTACGGCGCGACCCAACGCTGAGCGCGCGCCTGAAGGTCTTCACGAATTCTGGACGTCGGATCTTCAGCGAAGATCGTTGCGGCATTGAGCGGCTGCAACCAACGCATTTCCATCAGCCTATTGAAGTTCACTTTAGTCGAGCGTCCCGCGCCCCAGAACTCTTGTTGCCACGCGTAGCCTCGGAACAGTTCGTTCCCACCGCCGACAAAGAGCGAGCGGTGGATGATGCTCTTTTCGGAATGTCCTTGCAACACTTCGGCGAGTTGCAGCACGTCGAGCTGACCGTCGCCCCACCCCAATGCCTCAAACAAGCGGTGCGGTAACACTTCGCTCCAGTCGTGCGGAAGCGAAAACCGCGTCCATTCCCATCCCGCTCGATGGGCGACCTCGCGAGCCAACCGCACGTCCGGTTCGCTTTCGGCGCCTACGGTATTCGTGCGAAACTTGACGCCGCATTCGGCGAGCAGCGAATCCACAAGGCGCGAGTCGAATCCGCCGGTC
The DNA here is from genome assembly GCA_963723515.1 of Vulcanimicrobiota bacterium. Lineage (GTDB taxonomy): Bacteria > Vulcanimicrobiota > Vulcanimicrobiia > Vulcanimicrobiales > Vulcanimicrobiaceae > JAFARW01. Next base: position 293,465 of record CAVRQT010000002.1, on the reverse strand, counting down.
AAATCCGCCCAGGCAGGAGGACGATTCGTGTACCAGCGCCGGTACGAATCAAGCAGAACTTCGAGTGCGTGGTCGATCGTGTGTGCAAGGTCAAGCCGCTCGACCGACGGATCGACCTGCGGATTGAAATATTTGTACGTCTCGGATCCGGTCTTGGTGAACGAAAGAATCGTTGCCGGATCCAGACGGGCGATTCCCTGCCAATTCGTTAGCGCCCCGATGTGATAGCCGGTCCGCAAAAAGAAGGACAGTCCATAGCGGTCCGGCGGCGCTTCGAGGAATTTTGCGAGCGCTAAAACGGACGTCGAGATGTACGATTTGCCGTTGCGCTCGGCGATATACAGCGAACGCAATCCGAAAGGATCACTGATAAGCTCAATACGATGCGCGGTTGCATCGTAGCGAATGATGCTGAATTGCCCGTCAAGTTCTTGAAGCGGGGCAGAAGTGAGCGCAGAATCGCACAATACGACGCCGGCGGATGCGGCCCATGAACTGCCCCCGTGCTCGATGCCGGGCTGATCGCCGCTTGCTGAATCGAGCTTGACGACCGCTCCCAGTCCGTCGGCAAAGGCAACTTCGCGCGCAGTCACATGACGAATGGACGCGTAAACATCGGCAAACCGCCGAATTTCATCGCCAAGCGAATGCTGATCATTCCGCGATATGATAGCGACGAAACCACTGATGAGGGGAGGCCTCCTAAAGCAAGTCCTGCAGCTACAACGGTCCTGTAAATCGGTGAGAATTTCCTGGGGCCAAACGCCCTATTTCGCACGCGCTCTTGTTAGGATGTTCGGTCAATAGAATAGCGCGCTCTAGTCCTTCTTTCGCTTCGGGTATTGCTTTACACTGAACGCTGCTCGACTTTCACACCGAGAGGATTTTTCATTACTCCAGACACGCCCATGTTGGCGGTTGAACACGTCACCAAGTCTTTTCCGACCGTTTTTGGCCTTCCGTCACTGCTCAAATATGCCGGTCGTCCGCCGCGTCGCGTTGCGCTTCGCGACGTTAACCTGGTCGTCGAGCGCGGCGAGCTCTTCGGTCTTGTTGGGCCCAACGGCGCAGGCAAGACGACACTATTGAAGATCATGGCGACGCTGACGATTCCGGACGCCGGCCGCATCCTGCTCGATGACATCGATATCGCACAGCACCCCATGGCAGCGAAGTTGCGTGTCGGTCTTTGCACGAGCGAGGAGAGAAGTTTTTATTACCGCTTAACGGCACGCCAGAATTTAGAGTTTTTCGGCGCGCTTGCCGGCTGGCGCGGCCACGCGTTGATCGAGCGGATTTTCGAAGTGGCGGAGTGCGTCGGTTTGCAGGACGTCCTAGACCGGCGGTTTGCAGAGTATTCGTCGGGCATGCGTCAGAGGTTGACGGTCGCGCGCGCGCTCCTTGCGGACCCTGCGGTGCTCTTTCTCGATGAACCGACCCGCGCCGTCGATCCGGTGCACGCCGAAAAATTGAGAGAACTAATTCGCGACGAGCTCGTCGGAAAATTAGGCAAAACCGTGATCGTTGCGACGAACCTGCTCGATGAGGCGTGGAGCCTGTGCGATCGCATCGCGATTCTTCAGTCGGGTACGGTTATCAAAGTCGGCGCACCGCAGACGTTGCACCATCGCAGAACCAGCCGGTACAAGATCGTGCTAAGCGGCCTGCATGCGGATTTCGCAGCGCGGCTACGAGCGATCACCGGCTGCAACGATCTCACCGTGGAAAACGGCGCCGGCTTGAGCGTCGTCACGGCTGCAGTCAACGGTTCGCGGCATTCGCTGACAAGCTTGCTGAATGCGCTCGGTTCAAACGGCAGCCTAATCCATGAAGTGCGGTTGCTCGAACCGTCGCCGGTTGACGTTTTTAAAGACGTGCTGGGAGCCGCCGTGCATGGTTAATGTCACGACGCTTCGCTACAGTGCGATTGCGTCGGCAATCGATAAGATGCGCGCGATATTTGCTCGCGATCGACGCATCACGCTTTCTTACAGTGCGTACTTCTGGTTGCGCTGGGTCACGATCGGTGTCGAGGTCAGCATCGCGTTCTTTCTCTCGCTGTTGATTGCGCCGTCGGCACGCTTCGGCTTCGGTGGCCACGTCGCCAGTTATTTCGACTATCTGGTGGTCAGTTTCGCGTTCGTTCAATTTCAAACGACCGCGTTGCTGAGTTTCGCCGACGCAGTTCGAGACGGACAGACGTTGGGCACCTTGGAAGTGATTTTGGCGACACCGACGAGCCTGCCGTTAATCGTGCTGTCGTCGGGTTTGTTTGCGTTTGCGCTAACCTCGCTCGAGGTCGTGGCCTACTTCGGTATCGCGATGCTGTACGGGCTGCAGCTCTCGCATTTGAACGGCTGGACATTCCTCTGCTTCTTGCTGTTGACCGTGGCGTCGGTGTCGCCGATCGGCGTGCTGGCCGCCGCGGCCACCATGACGTTCAAGAAAACCGGGCCGATCGCGTTTTTCATGACCAGCGCGGCCAACCTCTTTGGCGGCGTTTATATTCCGGTGTCCAAACTGCCCGTTGCGCTTCAAATGGTCGGCTGGTGCTTGCCGATCACCCACGCGCTGAACGGTTTTCGGGGCGCCCTCTACGGTGCTCGGCTGACGGACCTGGCGCCGGACGCCTGGTGGCTTGCCGCCTCAACCTTGATCCTGCTGCCTGTATCGCTGTATCTCTTCGCGCGGGCCGTCCGGCGCTCGAAAATCGATGGCACGCTCGGTCACTACTAGCGCCGCCGACGTAAGCACCAAGTCTATTGGGCCGAACGACCGCGAGCGTCGCTACGAACAGAAGGTTCGGCATCCTGCTCGACCGGCTATGCTGAGAGCACAGCGCGAAAAATAAGGAGCCACCCTTCTTGATAATAACTCGGCTAGCGGCCTTTGTGCTCGCCGTCATTGCGGCGGGTGCTCCGGCATTTGCGAGCGTGACGGTTATTCACGCCCTCAACCGCGACCAACTACTCGGTGGGCAAAGCACATCGACGACGGACATCGAGCGCCGGATTGCGGCCAATGAATCGCGTCTGACAATGGCCGGCGCGGAAGTGGGACTTAGCCCGCGCGAGTTCACGCGGTTCCTTCATACGTTCAGAACGGCGCATCCAGCCTGGGTGCAAATCCCGCGGCATCTCGACGCGATGAGCGCCGTTCACCGAAACGGCAACGTGTACGTGCTGCGTAACGTCGTCATTCCCGCCGGCTCGCACGGCTGGGAAGTCGATCTGCACGAACCGCGCCAGCTCGTCCGCTTGTTCATGCCGGCGACCTGCGGCAACTTGTCGGTGATCCGTACGCCGGTCGTGCAGCATATCGCAGCCAGACCGCCTTTACCGCCGCGCTATATTGAAACGGCCGCCGCGACGCCGCCTCCCGCGCCGGCGCCTGTTGCTGCAGCGGCAACGCCCGAGGCCGTTCCCGCCTCCGCCGCATCACAATGGCGGCATCTTCGTTTTGCTCGGCGGGCTGATCTTAACGTTGATCGGCAGCGGTGGAGGCCCTGGTCCGGGCCCCGGTCCGGTTCCGGGACCGCCTAATCCTGTGCCGTGCCCGCCTGTCGATGCCGTTCAATCGGCCGATTGCAGCGGCGCGCCGCCGCAATAGCGCTAACGTAATGCCGATACACAGTCGCGGCAAGCGCACCGGCAAAGCCGCCAACGATACCGCACGCAATATCGAAGATGTTCCAGCGCCAGCTCTCCGTCGAACCGTGCAACTTCTGCGCTACTTCGATCAATGCGCTGTACGCGCCAACGACGGCGCCGCTGCACAGGATTCGAGCGATCGCGCTCGCTCGCGGCATCCATCGAGCAACGATCGCACCAACGATTGCAAACGCAACGACGCTGTACGCTTTTCGAAACCACACGTAGGCGACGAGCGTATGAGGGGACGTCGTCTCATATACTTCACGGTCGGTAGCAGCCCAAGAGAATCCCGCAACGAGTGCCACGCCGACCGCAGCCCACAGAAGGGTCTGCCATCGTGACCGCATTTGTAAAACATTCGGCTTCATCGCTCATCTTCATCGTCGGCGTTGCAGCTTTCGGCTGCACTGCTGCAATTGCGGGATCGAGCGATCAATACGTGATTCATCGCGGAGACCAGCTTTCGGTTCAAGTCTATGGCGATGACAATTTCAAGCAGCTCACCCCGCCGACCGTGTTGCCCGACGGCACGATCACGCTACCGCTGATCGGACGCGTCAAAGTCGAGAACGAAACGACGGAAACGGCTGCGCGACAGATCGCGAAGCAACTCCAAAAGTACATCCGTCATCCCGCGGTGACGGTCGGCATCGCTACTGCCGGTCAAGCGAATGTTCTCGTCATGGGTGACGTCAAGACGCCCGGCAAATACGCGCTGCGCCCCGGCGGCCGGCTGACAGACGCGATCGCTGCAGCGGGTGGCCTCGCTCCAACGAACGGCGCGTTTCCTGACGCGCGCGTCTCTCTGGCCGACGGCACACTGTCGCACGTTTCGCTACAGAGACTGCTCAATGACGGCGATCAAACGCAAAACCTCGCTTTGGACGAGGGCTCCGTCGTTTACGTCGAGGGGCCGCTGTCATTCGATATCGAGGTCGTCGGTGCGGTCGATCGTCCCGGTTACATCCAAATGCGCGAAGGCGACCGTCTTGCGACGGCGATCGCAAAGGCAGGCACGAGCAGCAACTCCTACGCGGACCTCAATCACATCTTCGTTACGCGCACGGAACCCGACGGCCGAACAGCATCGCATGAAGTCAATCTTTATCAAGCATTGCAAAATGGCGATTTGCGCTACGACCCCGCCCTGAAGAAAGGCGACATCGTCTATGTCCCGCAGTCGCGTCGCCCCGGAAGCTCCTCGGGCTGCTTTACTTGCTGCAACGCTGGCTGATCCCGTAAGCCGCGGAGAAAGAAATGTCATATCTAGCCCTTAGCCCTGCGCATCCTGACGCTACTCGGAATTCTCTTGGGATTGGCGCGCAATCGTTACGCGGCGTGCTTTCGCGGCGACGATTGTTTTGGACGATCCTCGGTCTCTTATCCGCCGTCGTACTGCTGCTAGCCGTCGCGATTCCAAAGACCTACGTGACGCAAGCGCGCCTCATCATCGGCAATTCGAATTCGCCTTCGAGCAACAATAACGCGGCTTTGACGAACTTTCCCGTTCTGAACGCGCTTCTGCAAAGCGGTGGCGCCCAATCAGCTGAGACGTACGCCGAACTCATCAAAGAGACGCCGGTCGCCCAAGCCGTCATCGACCGTTTAGGTCTTAAGACCAGTGTGCCGCATCTGCTGTCGCGCGTTACCGTCAAGCCGGTAACGAATACGTCGATCTTGCAACTCTCGGCTCGCTGGGGCGACCCGAAGACTTCGGCTGCAATCGCCAATGCTTTTTCAGATGCACTGATCATGCACCAGCGCAACTTGATCACCGGACAGGCCGAGGCGGCGTTGGCATTCTTGTCGCAGCAGATGCCGGCGAGCGCCGCGCGGCTGCGCAAGGCCGAGGGTGCACTCGCCGAATTCCAGGCGTCGCATCGCATCAGCGATATGAATCTGCAGACGCAGAACACGTTGAACGCGCTTTCCGGACTCGACTCCAAAATCGGTCAGGTTCAGCTCGACCAAAATCAAGCGGAAGCGCAATTGCGCAGCGTACAAGGGCAACTTTCCGGCGTAGGGGCCTCGACGCCGGGCGGAACAACGCTTGCTCCGAACCCGGCCCTTGCACAGTTGCAGACCCAACTTGCGCAAGTAGAGACGCAGTTGCAAACTGCGCGTCAGCAGTTCACTGAAGACCATCCCGCCGTCAAATCTCTCGAAGCGCAACAAGCCGCCCTACAGCGCGAGATCTCCGCATTGCCGGCGACGGTCGTCTCTGCGCAGAGCACGCTGCCCAATCCGGTGTACCAGCAACTCAGTCAATCAGCCGCCACCTATCAAGCCCAGATCGCGGGCGATGGCGCGCAATTGCGCGAGCTTAATACGCAACGCGCGCAGATGATGCCGCGCATGAGCGCCTTGCCGCTGCAAACCGCTCAGCTTTTCCAGCTCCAACGAGCAGCCAAACTCTCTGAAGACGTCTATACGGCGCTCCAGCAAAAATACAACGACGCGCTCATCATGGAGACGACCGCGCTCAGTGATATATCGGTGACGCAGCCTGCAACCGCAGAAAACGCTGTCGCGCAGCCGAACCGCGTTTTGATGCTAATCATTGGTTTCGCCGTCAGCCTTTTAGCGGCACTGGGGACCGTCCTCGGCCTTGATTATCTGGATCAACGCGTGCGCGATAAGCGCGAAATCGAGCATGACTTCGCGCTGCCCGTGCTCTCGAGCGTTCCTCAACTCGGGACGGTCGAGGAACCGGCGGCGCCTTGGTTGCGAGCGGTCGCGGCGGAGTCATTTCTTGAACTGTGCACGACGTTGCGAGCCACCCAAAGCAATCCGATCAGGACAGTCGCGATAACGAGTCCGCACGGCGGTGATGGAAAGACGACGATTGCACTCAACTTGGCGATCGCAATTTCGCAAATGAGAACCGCCGCCTCGGCCATTCCGTTGCAACCTGCGCCGAATCAGGAGGGAGCGGACATCACGACGATGCTGGCGTTACAACACCATTCGGAAGAGGCGCGAAATGGCGCGAAGCGGAGGCGGAGAGTCTTGCTCGTTGATGCAGACATGCGCTGTCCATCGCTCCATAAACGACTTCGCCTCGCCAACAAATGCGGGCTCTCGGAGGTTCTCTCCGGCAAGGCTGATCTTCAAGACGCGATCTGCACGACCGCGCATCGCGACGTCGACGCGCTGCTGAGCGGCGCCGGCGCACTCAATCCGCTTAAGGTCCTGCAGCCCGAGCGTTTAGATTCGCTGCTCAAAGAATGTTTGACGCGCTATGACGTGGTCGTTTTGGACTCGCCGCCGATGAGGCCGGTGCTTGACTCTGCACTGATCGGGCAACGAACGGACGCTTCGTTAATCGTCGTCGCAGCCGGCGCAACGCAACGCGCGGACTTACGCGAAGGATTGAAGCGTTGGGAGAAACTCGGCGTCACGAATATCGCCGGCATCGTGCTCAACCGTGCGCAACCTCCGGCTGCAGAGGGCTATTATTACTCCGGCCGCGACCCGATGCTTCAGGGCAATTTGGAGGGCGTACCGCAGGCCGCCGGCTAGGACGAGCGCGGCGAGACGGTAGGTGCTAGTGTCGAAAAGCGCTCGCGTGCGGCACTAAACGCAATCGCGAGGTCGACGTATCGTCGTTCGGAAGAAATGTGTGCGGGCAGTCGCCTTCCTCATGTCGCGCGACGACGTACTCAAAGGTGCGGTCGTCATCAAGGTCGCGATCGACCGGCAATATGCGCCCGCACTGGATACAAACGTATTTCAAGCGGTTCGTCCTCGGCGGAGTGCGATTAGTGCTCTTACACTCGCATAGGGAGCGCTCGCTTTTCAGTTCGCTAACGAACCGTCCCTGCGGGCGCTCGGTCAGCTGCCTGACGCTTCGATTCCCTCCGTAAGATTTCGAACGTTTTACGCGCGGTTGCCGACCAGCTCATCTCGGTGGCACGCTGCAGTCCACGTCGCCGCAGGTCCTCCGCTAAGCCTGCATTCGTGAGCACATCGCCGAATCGCGCGGGCCGAGCGTCGGCCGCATCACCGCTGTGAAAGTATCGCGCCGCATCGCCGCCCGCTTCCGGAATTCCGCCCGCGTCGGATGCAACGACCGGCACGCCGTGAGCCATCGCCTCAAGCACCGGAAGACCGAAGCCTTCATAGCGCGAGGGATATACGAAGAGCGCGGCGTTACGATAGAGCGACGATAACATCGCATCTTCAACATGACCCAGAATTGCGGTTGGGACCGCAGCATCGATTTGCGTTGTGCCGCGCGTTTCGCCCGCAACGACCAATCCTACTTTCGCGCGAATCTCCGGCGTAAGGTGCGCGATGGCGTCGAGTAAGAGATCGATGCCCTTGCGCTTTTCCAACTCGCCGACGAAGAGGATGTACGGTAACTCAAACGGGAGGCGCGGTTTCTGTTCGCCTTCCGTCGCGCTTGGCAGTTTCACCCCTAGTGGAACGACATCGATTGAATCCATCCTGAGCGGAAGATAGCGCAGCAGTTCGCGTTTCGAAAACTGTGAATCGGTGATGATGCGCGCGCCTTCACGAACCGCCCGAAAGAACGGAAGCGTCTCTTGCTTGCGCGTTTCCGCCGGGATGTCGAGCGCAAAGAGCGAGGCATCGTGCAAGACCGCGACCTTGGGTTTGCCGGCCGTCCAACTCAAACCGTTCCACGGGAAGAACAAAACGTCGATGTCATCGGCGGCGGCACGGCTGCGCACGCGCAATTGCGATCCGGCTTCGCGCCGGTATTTTCCGGCATACCACCACGCCGGCCGCTCCGGAACAAGCAGCGTGAGATCAGCATCGTTCGCAAAGGCGGTGGACCATTCGCGCAGCATCGCACGAGTGTAGCGGCCGATGCCGCGGCGATCTCCGCGCAGATTCCATGCATCCACACCGATGTGCAAACGGCGGCCTGGCATGCGCCTGATATGCAGGGGCGCAGCGCGAGCTCCCTGCGCAAAAGAACAGACGCGACTTCAGTCGCGTCTGTAGTGTCTTAGTCCATTGGAATGTACCTGACGTACTCATTGTACCAACGATCGGCGTCCTTTAAACGGCCTACGCCCGTTTAGGGGCGGCCAGGCTGCCACTCGGCCGCGCCTCGCCAATCGCGCATGAACGCGCGCTGCGCCTCGCTCAGCGGCCGATGTTCGTCGCACACTTCAAAGCGCGCGCGACTTTCGATCGCATCTTTCACTTTGCTTTCAGCGCGCGGCTGCGGCCACAGATTGCGAATATCGTCCGCCCCGCCGATTTCGCGCGGCACCAGGTGGTCAATGACATATCCCCGCCGGTAGCCGCCGAAGTATTCGACGTACACGCGGTGTTTGAGCTGTGTCGAAACACGTCGCACGTGACGACGGCTATAGAAAGGAAGACACACATCGGCGGCGCTCGAGACAGCGACCGCGCCGGGAGTAAAGGAGCGATTTGGCAGCGCCTCGGCGTGCACCGCAAGCGGCGCGACGCAAAGGGTTACGACGACTGCCGCTGGGCCGATTCGCCCTAGGCGCTCGCTCAGTGAAGCTGCGTTAGAACGTATTGCGCGACATCGTGCAGATCTGCCGGCGAGAGCTTCCAGCGCGGCATCACCGGATTGAGCGGCTTGCCTTCGTTGTCGATCCCCTTGGAGACCGCACGCTCCAGCAGTGGCAATGTGTATGGGTGACGCTGTTGTACGACGAGCGCCTTATGCCGCAGATCCGCGCTGACCGCGCCGCCGGACAGATGAAGTCCGCCGGCGCCGTTGGTCCCGTGACACGCTGCGCAAGACGGACGCAGCGGCGTCGATTGCGCGACGATCCGCTTCCCGCCCGCGTCGACGCCTTGCAGGAAGATCGTTCGGCCATTGTCGCTTAGTGCCGGAGAACGCGATGGTCCAACGGCTTGTTGCCCTTTCGAGCATGCCGCAAGCAGAAGCATCGCCGCGACGATCACCTTGCGCATGCACGAATGTTTCCCATGCTTGTCGGTGCTGAATCTTCAACCCCCCGCGATCGCGCCGACGATAAGCAAGGGCTCGCGGCCTGATGCGACGGCACTCGGCAGCGCGTTATCCGGCGATTCGTGCGAGAGATCTTCCTCGCATGCAAAGAATCTGATGAAAGGCCGGCGCTGTTGCGTAACCTGGTCGCGTATCGTTCCACGCAACATCGGATAGCGCGATTCGAGGGCATCGAGAACCGCACGCTGTGTCGCGTGGTTTGCCACTTCGAGCGTTACTTCGCCGTTGACGCGAGCCAGCGTCCGAAGATGCGCCGGCAATATGATCCGTATCACGGCAATGTCTGTACCTCGACGGAAAGCACGGGCGGAAGGTCGCGAACGATCGCGTCCCACGTATCACCCTCGTTTGCTGACGCATACACTTGGCCGCCCGTCGTTCCGAAATAGATTCCGCATCGATCCAGCGAGTCAACCGCCATCGCATCACGCAGCACGTTGACGTAACAATCCCGCTGGGGCAGCCCGTTCGTCAGCGGCTCCCATTCGTCGCCGCCGGTGCGGCTGCGGTAGACACGGAGTTTGCCATCGGGCGGAAAGTGTTCGGAATCGCTCTTGATCGGCACGACGTAAACCACGTCCGGTTCATGGGCGTGCACGTCGATTGGGAAGCCGAAGTCGGTCGGCAGATTGCCGCTGATCTCACGCCATGAATCGCCTGCATCGTCGCTGCGCATCACGTCCCAATGCTTTTGCATGAAGAGCACGTTCGGTCGAGCTTTGTGCATTGCAATCCGATGGACGCAATGACCGACCTCGGCGGTCGGATCTGGAATATACTGTGATTGCAAGCCACGGTTAATCGGCTGCCACGTCTTGCCGCCGTCATCCGTGCGGAAGGCGCCGGCGGCCGAGATTGCCACGAAGATCCGTTGCGGATTTATGGGATCGAAGATGATCGTATGCAGACACATCCCGCCGGCTCCGGGCTGCCATGCGGGACCGGACCCATGGTTGCGCAACGCAGGTAACTCGTGCCAACTGCTGCCGCCATCACTCGAGCGAAAGATTGCGGCGTCTTCGATGCCCGCGTAAACGACGTCCGGATCGGCAGCCGAAGGTTCAAGATGCCAAACGCGCTTAAATTCCCACGGCCGCGGCGTGCCGTCGTACCATTGATGCGTTCCGATGGGACCATCGTACGCAAACTCGTTTCCGACCGCTTCCCATGTCGCACCGCCATCGTTCGAACGCTGCATCAATTGCCCGAACCAGCCGCTCGTCTGTGAAGCGTAGAGACGATTAGGGTCGGCGGCCGAGCCTTTGACGTGATAGATTTCCCAGCCGGCAAAGAAAGGGCCGCTGATGTCCCACTCTTCACGCTTGCCATCCGATGTCAACACGAACGCACCTTTGCGCGTGCCGACCAGGGCGCGTACTCGGCTCATCACTTCTCCTTATTTAGATAGCGTCTCACTATCGCGAAACGCTTGGCGCTCCGGTTCACTTTCGTCACGATGCGACGAAAATGACCTACGCGCCCCCGCCCAAACTTCGCGGGCGGGCGCCATATCCGCACAGAGCGCTAACAAAGCGGCGGTGATTCTCCAATAAAATCGAAAGAAGCCCCTTCTCGATGAACGAGGTCTTCACGCGCCGAGCGTTTTCCGCCGCGGCATTTTGCGTACCGTTGGTTGTGTATATCTGGAGTTTGACGCCGAGCGTCGGCTTTTGGGACACCGGCGAAATGCAAACCGTTCCATACATTTTCGGAATCGCGCATCCCACCGGCTTCCCGTTGTTCATCCTGCTCGGATATGTCTTCTCGCATGCTGTTGCGATCTTCAGCGTTGCTTGGCGCATGTCGCTGATGAGCGCAATCGCGATGGCCGGCGCAGCATGGTTGGTGTTTTTGGCTTCGCGGGATGAGGGCGTCGATGACCTGATCGCATGTCTTTGCGCGTGGACGTTTGCATTCGGCGTTGTGGCCTGGACGCGCGGAACGCGTGCTGAAGTGCATGCGCTTGCCATTCTGTTGATCGGAGCAACGATTTGGGCCGCGCTTCGCGCGCGTGCAACGGGGTCTACGCAACCGCTTTACGCGGCTGCGCTGTGCATGGGACTTGCGGCGGCGACGCATCCGGTCATGATTTGGGCCATTCCGGGTGTGCTGATTTTGTTGTTTTTGCCGCCCGCGCGAGCGAAACGTTTTCCGGCGCGGGCTATGCTGACGGCGCTGCTCCTCGTACTGGCGCCGCTCTTGCTGTACTTCTACATGCCGCTACGGAGCGCGTATGTTGCGGCTCACACGCTCGATCCAACGCAGGCGCTGGGGCTGCCGCCGAGCCAAGCTTTTTGGAACTGGGGTCACCCGGCGGATTGGCACGGTTTTCTGCGGGCGGTTCTTGGATCGTACTATGCCAAATGGGACGCACTGATCGCGATTTTCCGCCCTTCGCTGTATCCGTCGATGGCGCAGGAGTTTGGCGCTAAGATTTACGCCGAGTTTTCAGTCATTGCCATCGCTTTGATGCTGCTCGGCATGTTGGCTGTGATCGTTAAGGATGTTTTCAAAGCGCTCGGTTTGATGCTGATCGTTGTGGCCGGCGTTCCGTTCGCTTTGAGCTATGCGATCGAAACGGATTTCGATCGGTACTTTTTGACGGCATATTGGGTGCTCGCGCTCTTTACCGGCTATGGCGCGCAAGCGGTAATGACGTTTTTGAAAGCTCGTTTGCGCATTGCCGCGGTCGCGCTTGGGGTAGCCGCGCTATTGTTGTTTTTCAGTGTCGGCTACACGTTCGCGGCCAACCGTGCGACTTTCGCGCAAAACGCAGATCACACCGGCGACGCATTCATCGATCGTGCGCTGCGCGAAACGCCGGATCGCAGCATTATCGTTGCGAGCTGGATTTACGCGACGCCGCTCGCTTATGCAAGTTATGTCGAACACCGGCTCGGAGGGCGCGTCATCGTGTCCGCGGAGCCGGATGAGATCGCGGAATACGTTAAGCGGTGGCAACGCAACCGGCCGGTTTATGTCATTTACTTCAAGCCGTTTGGCGACCGCGTGTTCTCGCTTGATGGGATGAGGCTAGAGCCTACGGGAGGCGAATCGCCGGCGATCTACCGCGTTGTTCCTGCCCCGCACCATCCCTAAGAACGCAGGACGCCGCGCTTTGCAACGGCAATTTTGTGCCACCGTGCTCTTCATGTTTCCACCAGCCGTCGTCGCGGTGCAAGCGCCGATGCCGGCGCCGCGGATCATTCAAACACACAGCAACATCTTCGGCGGCGTAATTTTTTGGGATGCTACGCCGTACGTTGAGCGATTCATCGCAGACGGCACATCGCCCAAAGATGCGCTGAGCGCGCTTGAACTGGAAGCCGTCAAGATCTTTGTCACCCACGCACCGGAGATCGCAAAGACGGAACGCCACCTCCGTTTGATTGCGTCCTTTGCAAAAACCGGACCGATCAACGCGCGCTATCAGACATCAACGCTCGAGGGAATTCAGACCATCTTCACGCTTGACGGAAATCTGCATCGCAACATGGGTTTTCCGCGCGGTTGGGAAGCGAACGCGCAGCGTGGTGTTCTCCCGCCCGGCATAAAACTGCAAGTCGTGAGCGAGATTCCGCAGAAGTAACCTTAACGTGCGCATTCTGCCTCGTTTAGCAGCAGCGTTAGCTTGCTGTTGTCTGCTCTACGGCCCAGCAGCTGTCTTAGCCGACGATCCAGCCTTGAGCGGGTCGCCGGAAGTTCGCGTGGCAACGATCAGCGGTTCAGGCGTAGCCGGATTTTCAGATGGCCCCGCGCACGCCGCCCAGTTCATCGAGCCCTTCGGCGTTATCTACGATAGGGACGGACGCTTGTATGTCAGCGACGCGGGCGCGCAGCGAATCCGCGTTATCGAGCGAAACGGTACCACGCGCACGCTAGCCGGCTCGGGCGAGCCGATCGCAAGCGGCTTATGGGTTGAAGGCGGCTATCAAGACGGTCCCGGAAAGCTTGCGCGGTTCAATCGTCCGGCCGGACTCGCGATGGGCAGCGATCGAGCGCTCTACGTTGCCGACACGAACAACCATTGCATTCGGCGCATCGATCCGACGGGCAATGTCACGACCTATGCCGGACAAGCGGGCGTTGCGGGTCACCTCGATGGTCCGCGTAACGTCGCGACATTCGATCGGCCAACCGGTCTTGCAAGCGACGCTTATGGAACGTTGTACGTTGCCGACTTCTCGGGTATCCGTATCATTTCTCCGTCGGGGATCGTGGCGACGATTCCGCAATTCGGAACGGCGCCGTTCGGCGTGGCGGTAGCAAGCAGCAACGCCGGCTCCGGTTATCTTCGCCGCAGATGAAAGCGGGTTGCTTCGCCGCATGCCCGATGGAACGATCGAACGGTACGGCTCCCTTCCGGCGGCGCAAAAAAACGTTCGAGATTTGCAAGGTGAGCAGCCGTTGGGAAGTCCTTTCGGATTGGCAGCGTTCGACGAAAACGGGATCGCTTTTACGGACGTGCGCGCGAACACGGTGCGATACTTGAACTGGTCGGCAGGGGCGCTTCAAACGCTGGGCGGTGTTCCGGTTGAAAACGGCGCTGCGTCCGGCGGCGGATATCGCGACGGATCGGGAACGCAATCGCGCTTCGACGTGCCGCTCGGGATCGCGGTGCGCGATGCGCGCTCCCTCGTTATCGCCGACGGCGGAAACAAGCGCGTCCGGGAGATCGTAAACATCGATCGCGCGCATGATGCGGTGCTTGGATCGGCATTGCCCAAGAGCGCTTCGGGCGCGTACAACATCGCGTTCGTCGGAAATTCGTTTCTGTGGCAGTACACGCGCTGGTCGGACTCGATCCAAGGAATGACCGAAGCGGCGTTGGGTTCGGCCGTGCGCAGACCGCACATCCGCATCAACCCTTATGTATTGCCGGGATCCGCGTTTGGTGCGGACGAGCAATATATTGAATATCTCGCGCGCGGCGGAGCAGCCGATTTTTACGTGCTGAACATCAATCCAGGGAATGTCTATCCAACCGCGGATCTTGCCGGCGCGCTCGAGTTGTCGTCAGCGGTGAATCAATGGCAGCCGATGGTGACTTCGAGTTTGCGGCGGCTGCGTGAAACGCTCGCAGCGTTGCACGCTAGGTTACTGGTCGTGACCACCCCGCTGGCAACGGACATATCACCGGTGGAAAGCGCGTGGCCACAGCTGCTCTCGACTGAAGGGCAAATCGTGCCGGCTGCATCCGTCGGCGCGATGATCAACGACGCGGTGCGCGCCTCGGGGACCGCCTTACTCGATTTGTGGCCGGTCTTCGTTAACGATGTCAAGTCACCGCATCATGCGCCGCTGTTCGGCACGAGCGATCCGCACTTCTCATACCATGGAAGGGTAGTTGTTGCTCGTGCATTGACTGCTTGGCTCAGAGCAAACCAGCCGTGGCGCAAAATCGCCGTTGCCAGAGTAGCGCAAACGGAAACTCCGGTTTCGTCGCCGGCCCCGACGCCCTCGCCGGCGCCCTCGCCATCCACCGCGCCGTCATACGGCTACACGTTTCGGCCAACGCCGAGCCCATCCGCTGATCCGAACGCGCCGCAGATCTTAGAAATCGATCTCAACGATCAACAACTTTCATCCCCGGGACTGCTCGCGGTGCGCGTTCTGACCTCGATAAACGTCAACGGCGTCTACGCGCATATCTCCGGCCGAACGCTCGGCATCCCGCCGCTTGCGCCGGGAGATTTTGAGGCCTCGACTCGTGTCCCGTCGATGCCGTCGTTCTTGAAAGGAAGGTCTTACAACGTCCAGTTCGAGGCGATTACGGTCGATGGCCGCCGCACGACGACTGACGTTCGCGTTTTTATCAAACGGTAGGCTAGCGTTCCGGCCCCCTTACGAGGACTTCCTCACGCTGCATGACACCGTCCATGATATTGTTGACGATGTCGTAGCAGGGACAGACGTTCTGCTCTAAGCCCGCCCGACTCGTGATCGTCATCAGTCCCCGCGTATAGTTGATGTATTCATTTTGCAAGAGCGCGTTCGCGGCGACAGAAACCGACGGCCGGCGCACTCCTAACATGAAAGCCAAGAATTCGTGCGTCAGCGGAAACTGCGGGCGTTGAACGCGATCGTGCGTCATCAGTAGCCATCGCGCTAGACGTTGATCGATGCTGTGCAGGCTGTTGCAGGCAGCAGTTTGCGCGACCATCGACATGAAGGCGTTCGTATAGCGCAAGAGACGTTCATAAAGTACGCCGCCGGCGCCGACGACATGCTCCAAGAAGTGGTCAGCGCGCATCCGTGCACCGACGCCGGGCACCTGGACGATCACGGTCGTATTGCTGAGCTCAACATTGAGCAAGAGCGAGAGGCCGACCATGCCCTCGACGCCCATAAGTCCGACTTCGATGGTCGTTCCCTCGCGCGTGTCTACGACGGTCGAAGTGATCGCGTCGTGCGGGAACCATACGTATGGGATCGGTTCGCCGGCTTCGATTAAGGTCTGCCGAAAATCCATGGCCGTACGCTCGAGATAAGGTTTTAGCCGCTCCTGCTCATCTTGCGGCAGGTTTTGAACTAAGATGTTCTCGTGCAATCGGCTCCGATCTCGGGGCGCCCAGCTTGGGGCCCGCCATGCGGCTGCGAAAGGCGGTCAAACAAAAAAAGCCGCCAGAATGTGGAAGGGCCGCCCTTCTAATGTAAGGAACCGAACATTGTGGCGTCTGTCCTACGTCGGACAGGCCTGCCGCCTTTGGCACCCTTGAAAAACCTTCTCCTCGACGGCCTCTCGAGCGGCGAGAAAGCTCTGCTCGAGCCTTACTTTGAGCCGGTGCAGCTTGATGTGCGTGAGCAACTGACCGAAAGCGGCGTGCCGATTGCGCACGTCTGGTTTCCGCAGGACGCAATCGCGTCGACGATTGTGACGACGCAAGAGGGCGGCGTTACGGAGGCGGGCCTGATGGGTTCCGACGGCATGGTCGGCCTATCGCTATTGCTTGAGACGCGCGAAAGCAACGCGACGGTTATCGTGCAAGTGCCCGGGCTGGCGATGCGCATGCACGCGACGGACTTCCTGCAGCACGTCGTTCGCGCAAAAAGTCCCTTCTATCATCGCTTGTTGCGCTACCTGAACGGTTTCATTTCGATGATTCTCCAGACGACCGCGTGCAACGGACTGCATTCGGTCGAGGAACGAACGGCGCGCTGGATCCTCATGGTGCGAGACCGTATCGGGCGCGATACGTTTCCTCTGACCGAAGAATTTCTCGCATTGACGCTGGGGGTCGGCCGTCAGACCGTCTCCGGCATTGCGGCCTCGATGCAGCGCGAAGGCGTCTTGGCCTTTCGGCATGGCATGATGACGATCGAAGATCGCGCCGCGCTCGAGCGCGACTCTTGCGATTGCTATGCGAATGTCAGGGCGATCATGGCGCGCTCTACGGAGTAGCGATCTCACCAAGCTCTAATCCGCCTTCACAACGACTTCCCAGGGAGCAACGTTATGGTATGGGACGATTCGTCCATACGTTTGCCTTTTTTGGGAGTCACCATTGAAAACGATTCGCACATTCCTTACGATCGGCGGTTTGGTAGCCGCCGTGCTTTTCCCGGTCGCAACGTTTGCGCAAACAGTCCCGTCCGATCAGCCGGGCGTCAATGCGCCGCGAAACGGCCGCGGCATGATGCGCGGCTTCGACAACTTGAACCTTTCCCCGGACCAGCAACAGAAGATTCAGGCACTAATCGCGCAATATCGCCAAGCACATCCACACGGCAGCACTCCGGATCCGGCAGCGCGCAAAGCGCTCCGCGATCAGATCTACGCCGTCCTAACGCCCGCTCAACAAAGTCAGTTGCGCGCAAACATGCAAGCTTCGCGCAGCGGCGATTTCTCCGGCCGCTTCATGGCGCGGTTGGCAAACTTGAATCTCAGCGACGATCAAAAGTCACGGATTCAAGGATTGGTCTCGCAGTTCCAGGCAGCGCACCCCGCAGGCAGCGCTCCTGACCGCAACGCGATGCGGCAGCTCCGCGATCAAATCAACGCGGTCCTAACGCCGCAACAGCAGCAACAGCTTCAGCAACAGAGCCGCAATCCACAAAATCCGGGCGGCTAAGACTCCGCACTAGCTCGCCCCGAAAGTAGAAAGCATCCCGCGCGGATGCTTTCTTACTTTGTCGAGGTCAGCGCGCTTGCCAATGCCCGCGTAAATGCCTCAGACCCCCGTGCGCCATCCAGCCGTCCAAGTGGTAAAATCCCACCATGCCTTCGATGGATGAGCTGATCGGGACGTTGGGCGCGCCGACGCGCCGCGAGCCGTTCGTTTCCCGCAATCTGCGCGGCCAGACGGTCGCGGTCAGCGAGGATCATTACCTCTGGTTCCGTTGCGGATGTCATGCGTATCGTCTTGAGTCGGGCGAATATACGCTGCGGCAATGTTTTCGGCGTGAGTGTCCGCGCCGCCGCAAGACACCGGCATAAGATGCGCGCTGCAGCGCGTCTTGTTGCAGCGCTACTGCTCGCGGTCGTTGCGGCATGCAATCATGCGCATCGCGTTTTGCGTGATCCCCCATTATCGATCGTCCCGGCACCGCTGGATGTCCGATCCATTGGGCTGAATCGGGGTTCCGCTGGAGTTCATGCAGTTCGTTTCGTGTGGTCCGCGATGGCGCGCGACGCGTATTCGCTGCGAATCCGGAATGACGAGGCAACGATTCGCGCATCTTCCGCGGCCGGATTTGCCTACGGGCTGACGACGCTCAAGCAGCTGGCGTTTTCACCTCAAGGCACCGACGTCGACGTACGAGATCGGCCGATGTATCGGTGGCGTGGCCTGCATCTCGACGTCAGTCGGCATTTCTTTCCGGTTAGCGTGCTCGAGCGTTACATCGATCTTGCGGCGCACTACAAGCTGAACGTCTTCCATTGGCATCTCACCGACGATCAAGCCTGGCGTCTTGAAGTGAAGCGCTATCCCGCCTTGACCGCAACAACGTCATGCCGTGCAACATCTTGTGCATTCTACTCGCAGAGCGATGTTGGCGACGTCGTTCGCTATGCGCGAACGCGAAACGTAACGGTGATGCCGGAGATTGAGATGCCGGCGCATGCGAGCGCGGCACTTCGTGCTTACCCCGAACTACGCTGCGGCGCTGAGAATGTTTTTTGCCCCCGCCCGGCATCGCTCACGTTCCTTGAAAACGTCCTGGCGGAAGTCATCCGACTCTTTCCGTCGCGCTACATTCATGTCGGCGGCGATGAGGCCCCGGCAGCGGCGCAACGATACGTGCTGCTGCACATTGAGGCATTCTTGCAGTCGCACGGGCGCACGATGGTCACCTGGGATGACGCACTTGGTTCCGGAATCTCTCGCGACACCGTGATCACATCGTGGAACGGCGAGCACCGCGCCGTTGAGGCAATCGCCGCGGGGCACGAGGTCGTCATGGTGCCCGATGGGCCGCTCTACTTCAATGCGTATCAAGGCGCCGGCTTTCAGGAACCGGCCGCCGCGCCGCACATGGCGACGCTCGAGCAGGTTTACTCGTACGATCCCACACCCGATGGCTTAAGCGCCGAGCAACGTTCGCACATTCTGGGAGTCGAGGGAGCCGTTTGGACGGAGAAAATCGCTTCGGCGGAGCGCTTATTTCAAATGACTTTGCCGCGCGCGCTGGCCTTAAGCGAAATCGCATGGACAGCACCGCGCCGCAAGAGTTGGGACGGTTTCTTAGCGCGCCTGCCGGCTCAGTTGGACTGGTTGAAAGAACACGGCTATTCGTTTCGCATGCCGTCGCCGATTATCAAGGTCGTTGGAGGCGCAGCGCGCTTTCGTTCGATCGAGCACAACGTTTCGGGTGCTGCGGCGTTCACCGCTTCGCCAACGGTAAACGTGCAACTGAGCGAACCGATGAACGGAGTAAGAATTCGCTACACGTTGGACGGCTCTCAGCCGACTACAACGAGTTTTCTCTACTACAGACCCTTACGGGTTAGTCTCGCTGACGCTAAGTCGCGAACGATCGTCTCGGCCGCATTCGATAAAGACGGCGAGCGGAGCGAATCCAGCGAAGTGATTGTCAAGCGGCTTTCAGCGGCTGCGCTGAGCCGCGAAAGCGGCGCGCGGTCGTGGGCGGCGCTCGTCTCGCCTTGAATACAACGCCGATGGCGACGCTGATCACGCGTTAGCTGCGCGGCTGAAAGGAATCGCTCAGCAAATCTAAGTTCAGCTTCGAATCCGCAGTTTCCGCATGGTCGATCCCTTCGCGTCGCGAGATGCCCTCGAGCGATACTGACCGCGGCACTTTATACTTGCTGCTGTAGATAATGGTGCCATGGAATTTGGACTCGGAGTGCTGGGCGCCCGGCACTTTCATCATTTGGTCGAGCGCAATCGTCACATCACCGTTCGGTTGGATGTCGGTTATGCGATAGGCCTCATCGACGTCCACATAAGTGAGCGACAAGTGTTGAATCCAATGTCCCGCCCTGGCATCTTGCGCGGTGAGGAAATTGCGCGCTAGCATTCGTAAAAGCGTCTGCTCCTCTTGGCTCACATTGAGCGTCTGATCCGCTGGAACCCGCACCTTGCCGTCGGAGGTGACGTCAACGCGAACCGGCGGCGCCTTGCGGTTGTCGGTGTCTTCAGAAACCTGCATCGCGAGCGCGTTATCCGCTGTGAGCCCGATAATGTCCACCGTCATCGTGCCTTTCGAGAGCATGCTGTCGGTAGAACTGTTTGTTCCGCTCATCTGCCCTGACTCTTGGCTCGGACTACCCATCACTACGGTGGCAGGCTTTCCCGAGACCAACACATCCGTTCGCGTCGCGACGTTGACGCCGACGCTATACACGAGGTGACGCCATGCATTCTGATCGGCTTGCGCGGGCGCCGCAAACAAGACCATGCCTGCCAACACGATTCCAAAAATCCTGAGCATCATACCCGTATAACGGTCGGGCCGCCGGAATTGTGTCTGCCTACGTGCCTTTTGGGGCGCCGTAATAGTGTATCAATTTTAGAATGAATGACGGCGTTGTTGAGAGCAGGCTCGCGTCGCCGTAAGCGAAGTAGAGCTCATCGTGCAACGTCTGCCGGTGGTAGGCAAATGAGAGGTTCCACGCGCCGGTACATGGCGCAGTCACCGCACCCGGCGGCGGCGCGACGTAGACCGTCGTGCAATTGACCGGAGCGGCGGCAAAGACGAGCGGCGGCGTTCCGATGATGCGTCGAACGCCCACCGTCAGCGAAGAATTCGGTCCGGTCGCGAGATTGTAACCGAGGCGCTCGAGCCACTGGATGTTGACTCCGCCGGAATCGAGATATTGGCGCGTATCATCGGCTTCGAGCAAGATCGAGCCGCGATTACCGAATCGAATCGTCGAGCTGCGGGTCCACGAATCAAGCTTGCCCGGGCCAAAGCGGCCGGTATTAAATGTAATCGTCGTGGGGGTCGATGAGCTGCCGTGATTGGGAAAATTTCCTGGCGAGTTCAGCGTTCCGGCGTGCCAGGTAACGCCAATGCCGTTTTGCGAGATCGGCGTGAAGACGCAGGCCGCGCCGGTGCAACTGAAATTCTGCAGCAGGTAACTGGAACCGATCGAGGCTTGCACATCGAGACGGTTTTTGGTCAGGACGTCGAGCAAAATGCTGTTGTCGGTTTGATCGAGGGCGCCCGTATGATCGTGGTAGCGATCCAGAAATCCCGAGACTCCAACGCTGTTCAGCGGGCTCCGCTCACCGAATAACCAGATCTTCGCCGCGAACGTCGCGTAACCGGCAATGTCCGGATGCTGCACGAGTCCATCCGCAGGGTTGTAATACTGTCCGATTTTGCGAGCCGCGAACGCAAAACCGAAGGTGTTGTTGAAGAGATACGTTGCGGCTTCGTACCGCTGCGCGCGATTGCCGGCCAGGACGTTGCTGCCGGAATCACTTCCGTAATCAAGATATGCGTCTACGTGCTTTCCATCGTAGTATTCAAGCTGACTCAGCACGTTGTCGTCGTGCACCGTCGGTTGGCCGTTTTGGCATCCGTTGCTGGCTGCAAGGTTGCAGTCCGCGGCCACGCGCTGGATATTGAAGCGCAACAGATGGTTGTTCGTAATCGCTCCAAAGGCCTGAGCGGCGTCCGAACGCCCGACGCCGATAGCATCGAACGCGGCTAACGAGAATGGCCCTTGTTTTCCTTCGAACGCATACCCGGCGCGTGGCGTCGGAATGCCCGGAGTGTACAGTTCGCTGATGCCGGGACACGCGTTGCAATCGAAATTGTTGTAGTAGGCGTTGCCTTGGGTGAAAAAGGGGCGCACTTCAGTAAAGAAGCGCTGGTAGGCTGTCGGCGCGATCGTCTGCTGATCGACTTCGACGTTTGAGAAATCCGGATGCAGCGTTGAATAGAACGATGCGGTCGAGGTAATCGGGATCGAAATGTCGGCGCCCATGCGCGATGTTGAGAGGCCCGAGGCCGGCGAACCGACTTCGCCAAGCCCGTACACCCCGAGGCGTGGTTTAGGACGCGCGCTGACGGAAAGTAAGCCGTTGAGTGCGCCGGCAAAACGAACGTTGTCGACGCCTTGATTGGTCTCACCGCGATCGTAGGACCACACCTGGTATTCGCCGGTCGAGCGGATGACACGCACGAACTGCGCCTTCCACCGTCCGGAGCCGACGCCACGCATCACTTCGAGCGGGATCTTCATCGTGACCGTGAACCCGCCGCCGTTCGGCGCGCCGAAAGAATCCCAATTTGGCTGGTAGATCGAGTTCTCGGACGAGTATTGGTAGTGCGTGCCGTTGGACGTGGCTGCGAATTGGTAGTAGAAGCCGTTATTACCGGTCGGCCAGAGGTCGACCCAAACCTCGTCGTCCGTTCCGTCGCCGACGTTGTTCGTATGTTGCTGCGAGAGCAGCGTCTCGCGCTGTTTAACGTCAAAGCGAACGTAGATGAACTTGCCGTCGGTTTCGATGTAGGCCGTTGTCGGTTCGCTTGCGGCGCGCTGATTGCTCGCGTCCCACGGCAGCGTCACTGTCGCCGCGGCTGACCACGCCGAAGCGGCGGATGCGGTCGGATCGAGCGACGCCGGCGCGCCTTTGGGGACCGAAAGCGGCGTCGAGGTCGCTATCGTTTGCGCTTGCACCGATGCAACCCAAAGCATCGTCAGGCAGACGCTGAGGACCGAGTATTTCACGCCCCTTGTACTACGCAAGCCGCCGATCAGGTTCACGGAAGTCGCCTCGCTCACAGTAACTAATTCTTTAAGAGAATATAGCGGCTCTCGAACGCGACTGTCAACTAATTCATTAAGACTAGTTCTTTTCGTCCGGTGAGGCGTGCAGATTTCGAACGGCGAGAAACGTCACGATGTCCCACGAGTTGCGGATGCCGACGAAGATCAAGAGCAACGCGCCTCCCGCAATTGAGAACATCGCCTTCTTAGGAAGCGGACGGCAGCAGAATGCCACCGGCCAAGATCGCGGCGTACGCGACCAACGGCGCGATGGAGTACCAAACCCAATCCGAGAGATCCGGCGAGTATGCACTCAGCCTCTTCGTGCGGTACATCACGAAAAAGATGTAAGCGAGGCCGGCGAGACCGACGCCTGCGACGCATAAACGCTGGAGCAACAAGCGAGTGCCATGGTACGCTCAGGAGCGCTGCCATCAGCAATGCGGTGCCGAAGTGCAAAACGGTCGGCGTCGTAAATACCGCGATCCCTTCCTCTGCCGGAGGCGATCGCTCCAAGCTTGTGGCCAGCGTAATCACAACGAACGTCAATCCGGTTAAAGACGCGGCCGCAGAGCCGAGCATGACATAGAACGTCGACCAAGCGGCCAACGCGGATTTCATCTAGCGCGCTTTTTTGCAAGCGCAGCCGCGGCCTCTTGTGCTGCGCGTTCGCCGGTGTTGAGTGCTCCGCTGACCGTTCCGCCCTGGCCATCGCCTGCGGTTGCTTCGCCTGCGAAAAACAACGTCTCGGCGATCGGCGCCGCTAGCGTCGCGCGCGCCTTCCGCCCGCCGACGGCGATATAGGTATAAGCGCCCCGTGCATAACCATCATGAGCCCAATCGTGTGTGAAACCGCCTTTGAACTGCTCCTTCGCTAGAGGCGCTTCGTGGAAGAGATTCCCAAAGCCGAAGAGTGCTCGATCGATGACGTCCTGATTCGAAACGTCTCTCAGCGCAACGGCTTTGGGACCGCCGGCCCACGCGGTGATCAGCGTCGTGCGCAACGGCAGCTGCGCCCAGTAGACCGCAAATGCGTCGTCCTCGCAGCGGAAAAAACCCGCGTCACGATATCGTCCAGCGCGAAGGCGCTCCCAGAAAGGCGTTTCAAACCAAAGCGTGACCTTACGAACCTCGCCCATTTCGATGTATCGTAACGCATCGCGTTTTTCTGCCGGCAGCTCCGGCTCGAAAATGACGTCGCCTTCACCGCCGCGTTGCTTTAGCACGCCGGCCGGCAACGTGATGACGGCGGTTTGGGCAGCAAAATCGCGCGATCGACCATTGGACATCGTTGCATGAACCGTTACGTCGCCACGGCGCCAAGTGATCCGTTCAGCGGCCGTGGATTCAAAGAGTTCGACGCCCGCCTGAAGACAAGCGCTGCGCAGACATTCGAACATCCGGTGATATCCGCCGACGGGTCGCCGGCTCGTGAAGTCCACTCCGGAGCACCACTCATCCGCGATCGCCTGCGCGCTTGCAATACTTGGGTCAGCTGCATCGAAGCCTTCCGCAAAGGCGCGTGCCGTGGCCATTTTTTCGCGCATCGCCGGATCATGCGCAAAGCGTTGCAAGAATTTATCGATCGTTTCGTCTTGCGGGAGCGATAAGGCGTCTTCGAAGATTGCAGCCGACGAGAAGAAGTCGGTCTCATCGTCGCGCTGCAGCTCGCCGCTGCTCGAACACAACCACGCATCGCCGGCGGTGGCGAGTGCTTGAACGCCGGCATCGCGCAGCACCGCCATCGTATCGGTCGCGTCTCCGTGAATGAATTCCGCGCCCAACTCTACGCGCGGG
Organism: Vulcanimicrobiota bacterium; assembly: GCA_963723515.1. Taxonomy (GTDB): domain Bacteria; phylum Vulcanimicrobiota; class Vulcanimicrobiia; order Vulcanimicrobiales; family Vulcanimicrobiaceae; genus JAFARW01. The sequence continues at coordinate 268,846 of CAVRQT010000002.1, read as the reverse complement.
CCGTCGGGCGACGTTGGGCATGACCAAACGCGACCCCCAACTCGATCTCGCGCTTCCAAGAGAAGCACGCGCGACTTCTTTTTCGCTAATTTGTGCGCCGCCGCCAACCCGGCGGCGCCGGCGCCTACGACGACAACGTCAGCATCCACTCGCTATGAAATCTGAGTGTCGCTTGCGCGCGAGCGTACTGCCAGCGGCGGCGGATGATAAGCGAACGCCTCGCGCGACCAGCCCGCCGCGGTGAAGCACTGCTCGTAAATCGCGTCGATAAACGTCCGTACGGTTGCTGCAGGGTCCGAGGAAGTTCGAACCGCCTCGTACGGCAGCACCCATTCGTGCAACGTTTCCGACCACGACGCCTCGGACGGCGCGATCTGCAGTGATGCTGCGCCTCTTGGCTCAGGGTAGATGTAGCCGTAGAAAAACGGGCGTGTTTGCGCATCACCGTAGTAGAGGCCGACGTTCATCAACTCCGCATCCAGATCGTATTTCATAAGGTAACCGCGATCGGCGGGCGGCTTGACGTGACGACCGCTGAAGAGGAGCAAAGCGAGGTCGAAGGCTCCCCACCAAAGCTGCAGTCCCTCCCGACCAAAGAAGCGCGTTCGCCAGGCATCAAAGACGCCCGAGATCGCGGTCGATGCGCCAAACCAACGCATTACTGCAGACGCGTCGTATTCGCTGGGGCGCCGGTCTTGATCGAGCGGCGTTGTATCCGGGATTTCTTGCGGTATCGTGCTTATCGTAATGTTGATGTCCAACGCGGCCAACGCGGCGCTGAGCGCCGCGTATACCTCTGCGACGGTACGAACCGGAATCAAAGGAACGCTCTTGCGAGCGCCGTCGCTGCGCGAGAGCACGATGGACGATTCAAAAACATCGATGACGACGTCGAACGACATCCCGTGCCAGGGAATCGTTCCGGTCGTCAGCCCACGCGGCGTCAGATAGAGCGCGGTAAAGATCCAGTTCGGCTGAATCGGCGCGGCGGCCAATTTGATCTTGCCGAGCATCTGCGAGTACAGATGCAAGCTGCGCTTCGTTTCGCTCCAATGCGAAACGTCGATATCTTGCCACAACCAGCGGCTTGCCGCAGCATCATGAAGGCTCAAGATTTCGCTCTCCCTACATCTCGAAGCAGCGGTGTTTCGAGCCGTGCGCAGTGTTTTCCACCGGGCGCTTCAAATAGCGCCGAATGAAGAGATTTCTCACCGAATCGAACCGGCTCGAATCATTTAGCGATGGCGTGCTCGCGGTCATCATCACGATCATGGTGCTTGAATTGCGCGCTCCCGTCGGCGTGGATTTTCGGTCGCTTTTGGCGGTACTGCCAACGCTTGCGACCTATGCCGTGAGCTTCGTTTTCATCGCGATCTATTGGAACAATCACCACCATATGTTGCGCGCCAGTCGCGGCATCGACGGGCGTGCGATGTGGGCGAATCTGCATCTGCTATTCTGGCTTTCACTGGTGCCGTTTTCCACCGCGTGGCTTGGGCGCAATCCCGCTGCCGTCGGCCCAACGGTGCTTTACGGCCTAATATTCTTGCTTGATGCCATTGCGTATACGCTGCTCCAGCGGGCGCTGGTTGGCGTTAACGGGCGCGGTTCGCCCTTTGCGAAGGCGGTAGCCGTTGACATCAAAGGCATGCTCTCGATCGCGCTGTACGTTATTGCGATCATCGGCGCGATGTTTTCCACGCTTCTCTCCGATCTGCTCATCGTGGCGGTTGCGATCATGTGGATCGTGCCGGATCGCCGCTTCGAAGGCTTAATACGCGTTGACAATGCGTGAGTACTACGGGAAGAGCGCGTTCAGGTCTGCATGAGAAATGCGGTCGGCAGTAAATTCGAAGCGTCCGGTTTCGTTCACGTCGCTCGCTAACCGGCCAAGTTGCGCCAGGACAGAGGCCATTGCCGCGCCGCCGACGCTTATTCGTGCAACTCCGAGCGCGCTTAAGCGTGCAACAGTCGGCATGCCCGGAGCCGCGAGGACGTTGATCGGTCCGGGAATTTGCGCTGCCAGGGTTGCAATTGTTTCTTCTTCGGTAACGCCCGGCACAAAGACACAGTCCGCGCCGGCATCCAGATATGAATTTCCGCGCCGCACCGATTCTTGAATGCGCCACGCATCGCTGTCGCCGGCCTTCTTCAGAAATACGTCGGTGCGAGCGTTGATGACCAACGGTACGTCCGCCTCATCACCTGCTTTGCGCATTGCGGCGATGCGCGCGATTTGCGCGTCAGCATCCATTAACCGCTCGTGCTGCGCATCCCAATCTTCAAAATTCAAGCCGACCGCGCCGGCTGCGATCGCGCCTTTGGCCGTCTGGATCGCATCATCGACGGTAGGTCCATACGCGGCCTCTAGGTCTGCGGTGACGGCAACGCCGACCGCGGCGGTGATGGATGCCACCGCGTCGAGCATGCGCTGACGCGGAATGCGCTCGCCGTCGGCAAAGCCCTCACGCCACGCGATGCCGGCGCTCGTTGTCGCGATCGCAGGAAATCCGAGCTGCTCGATGATTCGAGCGCTCACGGCGTCCCAGACGTTGATCAGGAGAAGCGGCTCGCCGCGCCGGTGCAGGTTTCGCAGCGAAGTTGCCTTTTCACGTTGTGTCGCCATGGCGCGCTCTTTCAAGCTGCATCATGTCGGCTGCTGCATGAGCCCTGCAGCTTAGGCAAAATAGGGCTCTTATGATCGTTCGAGCCGGCGCATTCTACGATGGGACGCTTGAGCCGCCCAAACGGAATGTTGATATCGTTATCGCCGACGGGCGCGTTTCGGAAATTCGCGCAGCGAGCGGTTCGTGCGAGCTGGAAGCGGCGTGCATCACGCCGGGTCTGGTCAATGCGCACGCGCATCTCGAAATGAGCGGCGAGCCCGATACGATGGGCGAAATCCAAGCCACAACGGCGAATCAGCGGCTGCTGCGCGCCGTTGAAAACGCGCGCAAGTCGGTCAAGGCCGGCATCACGACAATCCGCGACGTCGGTAGCTCCAACCATATCGCTCCCGACGTGCGCGACGCGATCGAAGAAGAGCGAATCCCGGGACCGCGTATGCGCGCTGCAGCTGCGGTTCTGTGCATGACAGGCGGCCACGGATGGCCGGTCGGACGCGCCGTCGATTCGCCGTGGGATGCGCGTAAAGCGGTGCGCGAGCAAATGTTTGCCGGCGCGGACTGCATCAAACTGATCGCCACGGGCGGCGTCTTGACGAAAGGCGCCGTGCCGGGCAACGCGCAGTTAACACCCGATGAACTCGAGGCGGCAATCGATGAAGCCCATCGGCAAGAGCTGCGCGTCGCTGCACACGCGATCGGCACGCAAGGGATCAAGAATGCGCTTCGCTGCGGCATCGACTCGATCGAGCACGGACACATGCTCGATGACGAATGCATCAAGTTGTTCAAAGAACGCAATGTCGCTCTTGTGCCGACCTTGAGCGCTCCGACCTGCATTCTCGCGCACCTTGAAGACGGCGAGCAGCCCCAATACGTGATCGATAAGGGGCAGCGAGTCAATGAAGCGATGTTAACCAACGTTCGCCGGGCGTATGAAAACGGGGTACGGATCGCCGGCGGATCCGACGCGGGGACGCCCTACAATTACCATGAGAATTACGCGCAAGAAGTCGAGCTGATGTGCACGCTGCTCGGAATGACGCCGCAGCAGGCGCTGCATGCGGCGACGAACGTGGCCGCTGAACTCATTGGACTCCATCGAGGCGTCTTGGCCCCGGGTGAGCCGGCGGATATGCTCTTGCTGCGGCGCGATGTCGGTGAAGACATCCGGACGCTGCGCGAACCTCAGGCGGTGCTCAAAGCCGGCGCCGTCCAATAGAAGATCCAGGGGGAGGCGATGTCACACTTGTACGGCTTTTGCGTTTTCACGAAAAGACGTTGATCAGCGAGGAGAAGGTTCGATGAAGGCTCTTCTAGCGGTAGCTTTTCTTGCCATTTGCTGCAGTTTCGCCGCGCCCGCTCGGGCGGACGAGCAGCCGACATACAACGGTCCGCTCTCGTCCACAGAGGCGCAGTTCGTCGCGTCGGTGCGACGCGACATCACGGCACGCTTCCCGCACGTCGGCGACGCGTTAAAAGCCGGTTACGTGCGATACACGGCTCCGGACGATACGGGCGCAATTAGCTACGCCAATCAGCAGTGGACGTCGGATCCAACGCATCCGAGCCAACTGTGGTACGACGCAAACGGAAATCTGATGGGTGCCGACTTTTCGGTGCCGCGTCCCAATAACGAGCCGCGACCGCAACTTTGGGGCATCAATCCCGGCCGATGGTATGAGTTCAATGGGCACGTGCACTTCGTCATCAAAGATCCAAGCAGCGGCAAGACGATCTACGACCAGTGGGTTTGGAACGGCGACTTCGTCAATGCCGGTGGCAACATATCGAAACCGTCAGCGGACACGCTCGTTAAAATGAATCGAGCGCCCACCGCGGATGCGGTCACGACGATCTTCGAGTTTCCGACAATTTGGGACCTTATCGTCTGGGTCCGACCGCATGCGGCCGGCGCATTACACTGGTGATGTGCAAAACGCTGGTCGTCAAACCCAGTTGGAAGACGCGCGCGTTCTGCGCTAATGCCGTAAGGCTGGCGTTCCTGCGATGAGGCGTTTTCCGATAATGCTCCCTTCGTACTGCCTCTTCGTAGTCCAGGTGCCTTGAAAGCTCATACCGTCCGGGGCGAACTTGAAAAGCAAAACGCCCGCGTCGTGCGAGTCTTTCCAGTTCCCGCTGAGCAAGGATGAACCGCGCGGAAGCGTGCCTTGCAGGCGGCCGCCTTTGTAAGAGCCCGTGATCGTTTGCCCTTTCTGCTGGATTTTGAGCATGTTTGCCGTAAAAGCCGCACCGCTGGAGGCGATCTGCCACACTCCTGCGATCCGAAGCTGAGCGGTACTGACAACGCTGCCCGTGATCTGTCCGGAGGGCGCGGCATCAGACGCTAGACCCCACGTGCCTTGAAAGCTCTTGCTGTCGTCGGCAAACTGTAGCTTGAGCCAGCCGTTGGCGTTGGTTCCCTTCCACGTGCCGGTCAAAGTGTTTGCATTTGTCGCCATCGCGCCGTTCAACTGAGTTCCCGGCCCGTAATTCCCGACGACATCTAATGCCAATTGATGCAAACTTATCCGGCGCGTTGTAAACTCAGGACCGCCGGTGACGGTAACGTTGTAGTCTCCGCTAACGCTAGGATAGGGCGCGCGAACCGCGACGAATTGGCCACTCGCGTTACTGCCGGGGCGGCCCCATTGGCCTGAAAATCGGCTGCCGTCGGCGGCAAAGACGATCGTCATCCAGCCGTCGCCTCGCGAGTCACGCCAATTGGCGTCAACCTGCGATGTACCGGGCTGGAATTTGCCGTCGATCCGGCCTCCTTGCCCGTAGGTGCCGGTAATGCTTAAATCTCGCTGCGCTATTCTGACGAGGCCGGTCGCGAATGCCTCGCCGGTGGAAGTGATGTTCCAGCTGCCGGCCGCATTGACGAGGGTCTGCGCATGAACGCCGGTGGGGACGAAAAACACAACGACAGCAACGCACGCGATAAAAACGAAACTCTTGACCATGACGAGCCTCCGAACTTGAGCTATCTTCCCAAACTAGGACGGTTTTTGACAAGTGCCATCGGTGTTGGCGGATAACGCCGGCATCGGCACCGCGGTGAACAGAAATGCCCCGACGAGTGGCGTGCAAACGACGATTCGTTTCATCAGCGCGCGCTCACCGAATAGTCGCGCACGATGACGACGAAAAATGATTCTTCGCCCGCTGCCGGCGGGTTGTCCGACGGTCGTATGTACTTTAGAGAAAGCAGCATCTTGCCCGGGCGAATGGCGGCAAACGTCCATACTTCCGAGCCCATCGCTCCCGGAGTTGCGGTGCCGGCCGGAACGTAGCGTTTGCCGCGGTACGCGATGCTAGCTCGCTTCAGCGGCTCTTCAAGTACCCAACTGAAGCCAGTCGTGTGATCTGCGGGCAGTGCGATCATGAACATTGCGCCGGAAGCGGTTAATATTGGACGGCACGCAACCGTCGGGGTTATCGGCGGGGAAGGCTGCGCGGCAACCGGTGGCCCGACGGTGAACATGAGTGTTGCTATCAGCGTTAGCGTGATGGTACGCATAGACGACTCCTTGTCGCAAGCGGCGACCTACGAATTTGCGGTACAGCTCCCTATGCAGTTTCTACATCGTCGCTGTGCGGCTGCGGAACCGCCATGGCTTCCGCGACGGCTGTAGCTTCGTCCATCGATGCGCCCTCCGCCAATAGCGCGGCTAACTGGTTTTCGGTAAGAGCGTCGCGCAGCATCGCGGTTGTCTTATCGCGCCCTCGTTGCTCAGTCGGTTCGCGGACCGCGTTTTGACGAGCATACACGGCATCGACATAACCATTCAGGCGAGCGGCAGAAACATTCTTGCCTGCCAAGACAGCCAGCTGCGCAAGATGGCCGATCGCCATCGCTGCTGGAAGCGTCTGTTCACGTCCTAGCGCGAGCTCGAGACCTTCACGCGCACGAGCCCATGCATCGGCACGTTCGTCGAGCGCGAGAAGGTACGCCGCCATATTGACCGATGTCGCCATGCGCCGGTACTCGCTGCCAAGCTCGCGAGCAATTGTTTCGGCCTCCCGAACGTTCTCGAGCGCACCGCGAACGTCGCCTCCGGCGAACCGCAGTTCGCCAAGATTCGTCAGCACGGTCGCCATTCTTTGGCGGTCTCCATGCGAGCGATCGATAGCGAGCGCTTCTTCAAGGAGAACTCGTCCGCGTTCGGAGTCGCCACTAATGCTAACCCAGCCGCCCATTTCGCTTGCGACTTGCGCAATGAGCGTCGGGAGTCGTGTCGTGCGAGCGAGAGCCAACGCTTCGTCGTAGTTGTGCAGCGCTTGCTCAACATTTCCCCCTCGTGCCCGGCATGCTGCGAGGGCGCGAAGTGCGTTGATTTGGCTCGCGCGATCCTCGCCCCGCGCAAGGATGGCCACCGCTTCCTCTGCTGCTTTCGCACCCCGTCCGCTATCGCTATCAAAGACCGCCGACGCGAGCAAGAGACGCCCGAAGAGCTGCGATTGATCATTATCGCCAAACGAGTCGAGAGCGCGCGCAACGAGCGCGCGTCCTTCACGCCGAAACGACTCGAACCACAAAGACCGCAAACTGGCAACGATCGCAGCGGCCGCCTCGGGCGCGTTGCCGCCGACAAGCCCCCAGTCAATCGCAGCGCGATAGTTCTCTAACTCGCCGCGGGCGCGTTGAAACCAACGCTTCGTGTTCGTTGTCCAGAACTCGTCCTCCAACTGCTCGGCGAGCGCGCGATAGTGCTCAGAGTGACGCGCCGCAACGCTGTTCAAATCGCCGGCCTGTTGTAGGCGCTCTTGCGAATACTGGCGTGTTGACTCCAAAAGTTGATAGCGATGTTTATCGTCTTGCAATTCCGTGACAACGAGCGACTTGTCAACGAGGGCGGAAAGCAGCGACAGCACTTCATCGTCACCCCACCCGTCATCGATGCAGACCGCGCTCACCGCTTCCAGCGTGCAACCGCCCCGAAAGATCGCTAACTGTCGCAGTAGACTGCGCTCCGCCTCGCTGAGCAGATCGTAGCTCCAGTCGATCATGGCGCGCAGAGTCTGTTGCCGTGGCAAAGCAGTGCGGCTTCCACCGGTCAGTATCTTGAAGCGCTCGTCAAGTCGTTGCGCGAGTTGCTCGATACTGAGCACGTTGATGCGCGGCGCCGCCAGTTCGATCGCAAGAGCGATGCCGTCCAAGCGTCGCACGATTTCCGCGACTATCGGAGCCGTGCTATCAGTGAGGATAAACTTTTCCTGAACTGAGTGCGCGCGAGCAACGAAAAGAGCAACCGCTCCATATTCCATCGCATCGTTGGCGCTCAATCGATCCGTTATGGGCGGGACTGCAAGCGAGGGCATGCGATATGACTGTTCGCCTGCAATGCCTAGCGGCTCGCGGCTCGTTGCAAGCATTTTGATGTTTGGGCAGCGGCGCAGAATGTTTTCGGCAGCGTCAGCTGCCGCAGCCACTAAGTGCTCGCAATTGTCGAGCAGGATGAGAGCATGTTTATCCTTGAGCGCAATAACGACGTCGTCGATGAGCGGCCGGGAGCCGCCCCGATCTTCAATATTGAAGACCTGCGCGATTGCGCTCGCGACAAGCGCCGGATCCGCCAGTTGTGCGAGTTCGACCAGCCATACGCCGTCGGGATAGCTATCGAGAGCGTCGGCGGCCACTTGCAACGCGGTGCGCGTTTTTCCGATTCCGCCAGCGCCGATCAGCGTTACGAGATGAGCGCCCTCAAGAAGTTCAGCAATTTCTGCAACTTCCGCCGTACGCGCGATAAAACTCGTAAGTTGCACCGGCAAGTTGTTGGAACGTGTTTCAAGCGAACGCGGTGGCGGAAAATCGAATTGCAAACCCGGCGCGACGAGCTGGTAAAGCCGCTCGGGGCGCGCTAGATCACGCAGACGATGGGAGCCTAAGTCGCGCAGCGACGCCTGAGGCGGCAGTCGCTCCCGCGCAACATCGGCTACTGTCCCAGAAGTTATTACCTGTCCGCCGTGGGCGGTCGCGAGAATGCGCGCGACGCGGTTAACGACCGTTCCGTAATAATCGCCGTTCCGTTCATCGGTAAGGCCGCCATGGATCGCCATGCGAACCCGCAAGCCATCCACCGCGCTCCAGTCTTCGGCGCCAATCGCGCGCTGCGAGGCGAGCGCCGCCGCAATCGCGTTCCGCACATCAGCGAACGCCGTGCAAAACTCATCGCCGACGGTCTTAAAGACGTAACCGCCATGGTTCTCAATGACCGATCGCAAGAGCTCGTCGTGCCGCCGCAACGCCGCCTGCATCTGCGCACTGCGGTCTTCCCAGCGTGAGGTGCTGCCTTCGATGTCGCTAAATAAGAACGTTACCATTCCTGTAGGAGGCGAATGCTTTGCAGTTCTGGACGCAGCGGCTTTAATCGACATCGGCTCTTACCACCGGTAGAAGCGTATTGTTTAAAGAACCGTTATCAACGCAAGTGCAATCACCTCGCCACGTTCCGCAACTTGCGTCGCAAGGCCATCCGCCTCCCGGGCGTACGCTTAGGAAAACCGCCGTCCCGAGGGTCGGTAACCCGGGAAACGTCGCCCTCGCAATCTCTCTCCGTGCGATAGTTTCCCATTCCCCGAGTGCAGGCGTCTTCGGGGATTCACTGCTATCGCGGCAGTATCACAATCCTGGTGCGATACGTCGCAGTCTGGTGTGAGTAAACGTTGACTTGATTACCGCCTGACGTGAATTGCGCAGTCCCGGCAGATGACTTCATCGTATAGCTTCCAGGCAGGTGTTTGCGATACCACGTAGCGACAGTGGATTCGCTATCGCTCGTGAGGAAGGTCGCCGAGGTACCGGCCTTGAGGGCCGCGGCCATTTTGGGGTCGTTTTCTCCAGGCCCTCCCATGGTTGCTAACGTCGAGTTCGGGTAAATCGGTATCGAGCCGTCGAGGCGCGCAGAATGAATTGCGGGCGCGGCGCCCTTAGCGATCGTCATCGCGGGTATTACTAGCAGCACGACTAGAAGCAAAACAGTGTGCATCGGGCCTCCTCGTAGTAGGGGTTGTCAGCCGCCGTTTAAGCCAAGCTAACAATACCCTGGCGGCGTACGGCTCTCGTGCGGGCGTCATGGTGACTACCGTCGCTCGCCGTTACCCACACCTGGACTGGAAGCAAGAGCCGAACTCGGCGCAGGGCGGTTCGCGAGTGCTGTCAAGCGCTCACGGCTGTCGCTTCCACACGTACTTCGTCAGGGTATCCGCGCGCGGTTTGCACGTGTCGGCGACTTTGGTGAATGCTAGCACACCGCTGTCGTACTTCCAGCGGTACGTGCCGGTCTGTTCGCCGGCTTTCGTGCAAGCCCACGGTCCGCTCTTGTCGGTCAACCGAAGTTGATCTCCCTTGACCGCGTAATCGGCCGCGACTTCCATCACTCCGTGCTTGTTCACGCGGACCTGTCCTTTGTTATCGAACGTGGCGGTGGCGGCGACGCCTCTGACCGCGTAGGTGCCGGTTGGGAAATTGCTCGCGGCCAAGGCGGGGGCGGTTGCAAGCACCAAAGTTACGAGCGCCAACGCGCCCAACGATGGCCGGAATTCTGTGCGTTTGAACATGAACGTCTCCTCATTGCCGTTGCGTGTAAATCGGCCCATCGAATGTAAGCATGGGCTGCTTTCCCAAGCATACGCGTGCCGCGTGCCGTCACCGTGCGATTACAAAAACCCCGCGATCCTTTAAGGAACGCGGGCTTTTCAAATATGGAGGTGAGCGGACTCGAACCGCTGACCCCTTACATGCGAAGCAAGTGCTCTACCAGCTGAGCTACACCCCCAGGACAGCGACGAGGGGCATTATATCTGCCACACGTACGACCTGTCAAAGTAAGCGACTTTAGGTTTGCGTGGCTGCTCGTTTTTTGTTCAGCGCGCGGTTTAAGCGTTCTCACGTTGACCAGACCGCATCCGCGAAACGTGTTCTCGACGTCCTTTGATTCGTCGGTCGTCGCCTTGAAGGTCACGACGCTGCGGCCTTCGTGAATCGCGACGTTATAGTTTTCCGCGAGATCGCGCGAAATTGCGATGTCCTCGAGATAGTGCGGCACGGCGTGATGATGCACGAGGTCGGAGAACGTGGTGCGCCTGCCGATTCCCGGGACGCCGGTGCCGTCGGTGGCGCTTCCCATTCCCCACGAGCTGGATGAGTGTACAAAGTTCAACGGAGATTTATCGAAAGCATCGGTCTGCGTCGACTTTGTGACGACGGCCAGGCGCTTTGCGTCGAGATGCGCGCAGCCCATCAGAATATCTTCAAGTTGCTTTGGATCTGAGGTGCGAGCGATTCCGGCAACGACACAGTCCATGAGTGGATCGCCTCCTTTACGGATAACGGTGAGCGGACGGCTGCTTCGGTTTAAATATACTACCAGTCGGGGCGCCTCGCCAAACGGTTACGTGTAGCGAAGCGCTGCAAGCAATGCCTCGAGCTTCGTAGAGGCGGCGGCCACAAAGCCCATAGAAAGAGCCCGTATGAAGAAGTTGCGCTTGAGCGCGCTTGCGCTATCCATTGGCTTGCTGGGTTTGAGCTTTGCTGCTGGAGCCACTAGGGCAACGGCCGCGGGACCTTTCGTCGCCTTTCCGAGCCCGCCACCGCCGGCTCCCGTTCGGCCAGTGACCGAAACGTATTTCGGAACGACTGTCACGGACCCGTATCGCTACATGGAAAACATGAACGATCCCCAGGTGCAGCAATTCTTCAAAGATCAAAACAACTACACGCGCGGCGTCCTCGCCCGTTTAGGGTTACCGCGTCAGGCGCTTTTCAATCGCATCAAGATGCTCGATAACGCGGGCGAGAGCGTTGGGAGCGTTCAGCGCGTCAAAAATCTCTATTTTTACGAAAAGCTCAAACCGGGTCAGAATACGGAAAAACTATACGTTCGAACCGCCGGAAGCACGCGCGAACGGATTCTCGTCGATCCCGACCGGCTCGCCAGCGCCGGCAAACACTACACGATCAACTACTATCTGCCATCGCTTGACGGTAAGTACGTCGCTTACGGCATATCGGAAGGTGGTTCGGAATCTTCTGTTATTCACGTCGTCAACGTGGCCACCGGCGGAACGTTGCCTGATGCAATCGATCGCGCTTATTTCGTCGGCGCGACAAGCTGGCTGCCGGATGGAAAGTCATTCTACTACGTGCGCTTCCCGAAACTGCAGCCCGGCGAGCCGGAGACCGATAAGGAAACGCGCGCAGTCAACTACCTGCACGTCCTCGGACGCAATCCGGATCAAGATCAGCCGATTTTCGGCTACGGCGTCGATCCGAACATCCCGTTTGCTGAAACCGACTTTCCGATCATCGTCTACTCGCCGGTTTCGAAGTATTCGTTCGCGATCGTCGTGCATGGCGTTAAGAATGAGCAGGTCCTGTACGTGCTCGATCAAACGCCGGTGATGGCAGCGCGTGCGCCGTGGAAGAAGATCGTCGACGACTCCAACGACGTCACGGGCTTCGATGTCAAAGGCTCGACGATCTACTTGCTGACGCACCACGATGCGCCGACATATAAAGTCGTTTCGATGTCCCTCGCTGCGCCGGATTTTGCCAACGCGAAAACGGTTGTCTCGCCAGGGCGTGCGGTTGTTGAGGCACCCCAAGTTGCTGCGGACGGACTCTACGTTTTGGCACGCGACGGCGGGTTTGGGCAAATTTCAAAATTCTCGCTCGATCAAAGCGGAAATATCGTTGGCGGCGGCAGCACCGTTCGTGTGCCGTATGCCGGCGCAATCGGGGGCATCGTAACGGATTCGCGTGTTCCCGGCGTGACCTTCGGTCTAACCGGGTGGACGCGCTCGCTGCGTTACTTCTATGCCGCCGCAAACGGCAGCGTGACCGATACGCGTTTGAAGAAACCGGCGCCGGTTAATATGTCGGCGTACACGTCGCAAGAGGTGCAAGCGCGCAGCGCAAGACGGGACGATGGTTCCGCTCTCGCTCGTGTACAAGAAGGGCATTCGACTCGACGGCAGCCATCCCACGTATTTGGAAGGCTACGGCTCGTACGGCATCACGCTCCAGCCGGCGTTTTCAACAACGCGGATTGCGTGGATGCAACGCGGCGGCGTGTACGCCGTTTGTCATCCGCGCGGCGGCGGCTGGTACGGCGAAGCGTGGCATCAGGCCGGCATGATCGCGACAAAACATCACACGTGGGAAGATTTCATCGCCTGCGGCCAGTGGCTTGTCGACAATCATTACACATCGCCGCAACATCTTGCCGGCGAAGGAACCAGTGCCGGCGGCATAACGATCGGGCGTGCGATCACAACCCGTCCTGACCTCTTTGCGGCTGCGCTCGACGTCGTCGGCGTCAGCAATGCGATGCGCTCCGAATTTTCACCGAACGGTCCTCCCAACATCCCCGAGTTCGGAACCGTGAAAAATGAGACCGGATTTCGCGCGCTCTATGACATGGATGCGTTAGCCCACGTGCGTGATGGCGTTGCGTACCCGGGGGTGATGCTGATCACCGGCTACAACGATCCGCGCGTTTCATCGTGGGAGCTCGCGAAGATGACGGCGCGTTTGCAAGCAGCGACGAGCAGCGGCAAGCCGATTCTGCTGCGCGTTGACTACGATGCCGGACATGGCTTCCTCGCGGCATCACGGACGCAGACCGAGCAGCTGCTCACCGATGAGTACTCGTTCCTCTTGTGGCAGTGCGGAGATCCGGCTTTCCGCTCGATTCCGACGCGAGTTAGCGCGCAGAAAGAGTAAACGGCGCGACGTAAAGCGCCGCCGTCCGCCGCTGAACTGCAACCACATCTTGTAGGCGCCGCGATGCGTTAACGCCGGCAAATAGAAATCGAGATGCGGATCGACGTGCTGCTGAGGGCTTCATATCGGGCATGCTCATCCCGCTCATCGGCATCCTTTTGACCATGCGCCATCGGGTGAACGTGAATGTAAGCTCAAGTCAGAGGTCGCGATGACGACGACATGCGCCGCTGCGCCGAGATAGGGACGCAAATCTGATGCCAGACCGACCGCTTCGCGTTATCGTCACGCCGAGCGTTGTCGGTCGTCCGCTCGGCAGAATGTGCGCGTGAGATGAACGACGTACGGACCTGCAGCAACTTGCGGCAACGAAGCGGCAACTTTTGTGGCTTGCACCGGCGGCGGTTCACCCGCCTTTGAGCGTAAAGCGAACGACTTGTTGTCCGATACCGGCCGGCGTGGTGTCCGCATAGGCATAGTAGCGTTGGTCCGCCTGAGAGCGCGACCAGAATTCGAAAGTGGCCGGCGCTGCAGCGCCGGATGCACGTGCATGAACTCACGAAAATCGGCCGCGCACGATGATCAAATGCATCGTACTTCGTGCGATCGAGCGTCGTAGTTGCGTGATCAGACGCATGCGAATTGCGCCGGTACTGCGTGATGTCGAGTTCGGTTCCATTCGGCAAGCGGCGTTGCGCTCAGTTCACCAACGATCTGCGGGCGATCCGCGCAACGCCCACTGTCCGATTTGCGGCGCGTTCGCGGCCATTGCGCCGATGATTGCGAAAACGATTCGCTAACGCCGTGGCACGCAGTATCACGTTGCGGCGGCTGATTTGCGAACGATCCATCTTTCCTCTCCGCTCTCCTCGAGCAGCCCAGCATTCGTGAATGCATCGAGCATTTCGTGCGTAGCCGCGCGTTCATTTTTGTTCGGCATTCCGGCCCAACGCATGGCAACCTCGCTTAACTGCAGTGTTGTGCCCGGCACGAGCAGCGACGCGATGAACTCGCGCGAGAGACGCACGCGTTCGAGTCGACGTTTGAGCGGCTCGAGCGCTTGATCGAGCGTTGTCGCAGGCGGTCGCCGCTTGGTGCGTTGGCGCCATTGGCTCGATTTGTTCGGCCTCGCTTTGGGGCAACGGCTCCGCTGCCGGCGATGTGCGGCATCGCGCTTGAGCACGCGATCTGTGATCGCCGGCAGCAGCTCGCCAAGCGAAACGGCTGCGCTTTGCCATGGAACGACGCTCAGCCGACCGGGGCGGGAACGCAGCGAGCGCACGATGCGCGACGCCACGCCGCTCCGCCGAAATACGCAAGCGTTTTGCCGGCCCGCGTAAACGCGCGCGTTCCATCAGCGGGGTATCAACGGCGCCTGGATCGACATACGTTACCGCAATGTCGTCATCGTGCAATTCGCGCCGCAGCTGAGTCGCCATTGCGCGTACCGCTGCCTTCATCGGCGGATACGCGCCTAATCCCGGCGTTGGAACCGCGGCGACGCCCGAGCCGAAGAGAAAAATCTGTCCGTGCGTTGCGCGTAGCGGCGTGAGCGCTTCTCGCGTCAGCCGAAGCGGCGCGAGCACGTGAATTTCCCACTGTTCGGCTAACTGGGGATCGGATTGAGCGAGCAGCGATCCTGCGGCCGCCGTTCCGGCCGCATGCACGATCGCATCAATGCGCTCGTACCGCTGAATTGCCGTCGAGACGATTGCTGAAGCAGCATTGGGCGAACGCAAATCAACGGGCACCGTCGTGCACAGTCCGCCGGCGGCGTGAATTTGTTGAGAGACCTCCTCGAGCATCTCGGTACGGCGACCGACTGCGACGAGCGCAAAATCTTCTTGTGCCGCAGCCAGTGCCACGGCGCGTCCGATGCCGCTTGAAGCACCGGTCACGATCATCGCTTTCATACGTCGTCGCTTTCACAATACTGGCGATAGTGTTGCGAGAGCGTCGCGGGCAGACCGCCATAGTAGTCTGCTTCGTCAACCAGCGGCAGCGGCAACGCCGTCGTCTGCCGATTTTCTTTGGCAAATTGCTGCAGCGTCTGTGCGATCGGCTTCGATGATCCATCGGCGCGGATGATGCCAAACGTCAGCTCATGTGGAGCACGATCGAACGGCGGCACCTCGCGTAGTTCGTCCGCGTAATCGGCGTAGCACCACCACATTGCTCCAAGGGCGCCTCTGCGCTGCAGTGATCGAGCACCGCATAGGCATAGCTGCACATCTCGTCTTCAGTTAGACAGGCAAATGCGGCGGCATTTGCGGGGATCGCGCTTGCTTGTGGTCGCGTTTCGCCGGGCAATGGCACGCGGTCGTACGGTGAAACGGTGCCCGGCGGACATGTTGGATTGCCGAATTCGCTAAAGAAGACCGGCTTTTCGGCACACGATTGCATCAACTGGCAAAGAAACGGCACGACTTCGTGATCCAAGCGTCCGCGCGATTGTGGAAAATAGACCGAGTAGCCGTGCATCGTCGCAAATGTCCAGGGCGAACAAATCGAGCTTGGCCGCAGGTGGCGATCGCGCGTCAGATCTTCACCGTGCGTCCCTCCGGTGACTCCGGCTGCGGAATGTTCGGCAAGCGTATTGGTGAGCGCCGCGCTCCAATTCGCCGCATCGGCAGGCGTTTGCGGTTCACGCAAGTTTGAAAACTCGTTGCCGACGTCCCACAGCCAAAGCGCGGGATGTCCCTTTAATGAAGCGCCGACTTCTTTGGCGTGCAGCAGCTGCGCCGTCAACAATGGCTCGCGATAGAAATCGCCGATGCCGAACGGCACTTCGCGACCGCGGCTGTAGGTTCGAAAGCGGCCATGCGGCGTATGCGCGTCCAGCGTCCACTCCGGCAGCCAGTTGACGCCGCTCATGTGACCGGTAAAGAGCGTAGGAATCGCCGCGAGCCCTGCGTCCGAGATCGCATCCATGACCAAATGCAGATTGTTGACCGCCGTTGAGTCGATTCGCGCTGCTTCAGGTTGGAAGTCTTCCCAAGTAAGAAAGAAGCGCACGCAATCTAAGCCGAGAGCCGCAATGTGCGCCATGTCCTCGCGCACTTCGCCGGCATCGAATCGCTGCCACATGTACATCGCACTGCGGCGAGGCCAGTAATTGATTCCCATGCGAAAACGAGTCACGTTGGCCTGCGCGCTTCGCGGCGAACGCGCTCACTCTTTTCGAGGGCGGGCCAAGGAGGGACTCGAAAGCGCGCGCCATGGACCGTCAACCGAATGCGCCGTTAGTTGCGATCATCATGGGCAGCGTCTCCGATATGGAGACGATGGGCGACGCGCGCGATGTGCTGCAGGAATTCGATATCCCGTTCGAGCTCAAAGTGCTCTCCGCGCACCGCACGCCTGATGCAACGCTCGAGTTTGCCGAGAAGGCCGTCGCAAGCGGCCTGCACGTGATCATTGCAGGCGCCGGAGGGGCCGCCCATCTTCCCGGTGTTATCGCAGCCAAGACGACATTGCCCGTCATCGGCGTGCCGATCAGAACGCAAACGATGGGCGGGCTCGATTCGCTCCTCTCCATCGTGCAAATGCCGGCGGGCGTTCCGGTGGCGACGGTCGGGATCGGCGGCGCGAAGAATGCGGCGCTGTTGGCGGTGCGCATGCTCGCGCTCTCGGATGAAGCAATCGCGAAACGCCTCCGTCAGTATATCGACGACATGCGGGAGCGCATCAGCTCAATCAAACTGTAAAGCCGTTAGCGTCGTAGTCACAAATTCATTGCAGCAGGTCGTGCACCGGCGTCTTAGGCTTCGGTGGGATGTCGGTGAACGCCATCGGGCGATCCCACCAATCGTGCGCGCGCGCTTGCAGTCGTTCGGGCGTCGGCGGCGGAGGCGTGCGCTGCACGAGCGCTTTCGCGTAGGCGTCGGCATACCGGTCGACCATATGCTCGACCGTGAATTGTTCTTCGACCCTTCGCCGGCAAGCACGGCGATCTAAATCTCGCAATTCCGGAACGCGCGCGACGGCGTCGTCAACGCTCTTGCAAAGAAAACCCGTTTCGCCGTCGATGATGATTTCCGGAATCGAACCCATATCGGCGCCGAGCACCGGCGTTCCGCAAACCATCGCCTCAACGATCGTCAGGCCGAAGCGTTCCGGTCGCGTCGTCATCATGACGAGCGCGAGCGCGCCGCCGAGCAGATCGTCGCGCGCCTTTCCATGCACTGGCCCCAAGAACTGCACCACCTTGCCATCGATGTGCGGCTCGACTTGCGTCTTGAAATACTGCTCGTCTTGCGGAATCGCGGCAATCTTCAGCGGAATGCCGCTGCGTTTCGCGATCTCAATGGCAAGATGGACGCCTTTCTCGATGTGAAAGCGTCCCAAGAACGCCAAATAATCACCCGGCCGGTCGCGAAACGTAAATTGCTTTGGCTCGATGCCGTTGTACGTTGTTCCGAGATACGAGAGGCCGGGATCGCGATCTGCATTGCTGATCGAGCAGTAGAAGCTTCGCTGTGCCGCCGCATAGTACGCCGCCAGAATCTGCGGCCCTGAGAAGCCGTGAATCGTCGTTACGAGTGGCGGCGAGGCGCTCGTCAGCGCATATGTGAGCGGCTTCCAATCGAAGTTGTTGTGCAGCAGATCGAGTTGTGAAGCCGCTTCGAAGAACTTTGCGATGTGCAAGGCCGAGAAAACCTCGCCGTTGAGCGCCGGATCTTCCGCCAAGCCCAGCGGCACAACGGATTGCAGCTTTCCGGCAAATCGGGAATTTCCGGTCGCGAAGAGCGTAACGTCGACACCGCGCCGGCGCATGCCGTCGGCAATATTGAATGCGATTTGTTCCCAAGGGCCGTATCCGCGCGGCGGCGTCGGCCACGTGATCGGCGCAAGCACGCCGAGCCGCAGCCCGCGCAGGTCGGTCAAGCGCTAGAAGCGGCTTCGAGCGCCAAGAACGTTTTTGAAGTCGGGGCGTGGTCGAGCGCACCGGCGATAAACCGAGAAGCAGCGCGCACTTGAGCCAGATCGACACCCGTCTCGATCCCCATGCCGTGCAGCATGTAAAGCAGATCTTCGGTTCCGAGATTGCCTGAAGCGCCGGGTGCATACGGACAGCCGCCGAGGCCGCCGGCAGACGAATCGAAGATCGCAACGCCATGCTGCAATGCAGCATGGACATTTGCGAGCGCCGTGCCGCGCGTGTCGTGAAAATGCAGCGCAATTCGTTCGAGAGGAATGGATTGCGCTAGGCGTGGGATCAGCGCATCGACTTGCGTCGGTACACCAACGCCGATCGTGTCGCCGATTGAAATCTCATCGCAGCCTAATTCGAAGAGCGCGCTGGTCACTTTGAGGACCCGATCGATCGGGACGGCACCTTCGTAAGGACAACCGAAGGCGGTCGAGATGTATCCGCGCACCCACATGCCCCCAGAACGCGCCTCGCGAATCACTTCGCCGAACACCCGCAGCGATTCGTCAATCGTCATGTTGATGTTGCGCTTCGTAAACGTTTCGCTTGCGGCAGTGAAGACGGCGATCGAATCGGCGCCCGCTTCACGCGCGCGTTCCAACCCCCGAAGGTTTGGACAGAGTACAACGTATCGTACGCCGGGCCGTTTTTGAATCGAACGGAAGACCTCGGCCGAATCCGCCAGTTGCGGAATCGCTTTCGGGCTAACAAACGATGTCGCTTCAATCATCTGCAAGCCGCTCTGCGAAAGCAGATCGATGTAGCGAACCTTCACGTCCGCCGCCACCGTAACGCTTTCGTTTTGTAGGCCATCGCGTGGTCCGACCTCGCAGACCTTCACGCGTTTTGGAACCGCCACGTTGCTCATGACGGTCGCGCCGTTGCCAACGGTTGCGTTACGTCGGTTCTGAGAAACTTCAGCATCGCCTCAAGCGTGAGCGGCCAAACCCGATCGTTGCGCAAGAAACCTTTGCTCAGCATGATCATGACGTCGAAGTGCCCGATGATGTTCATGTGGTTGCAATGCGGACCGACGATAAAGTGCGCCGGAATTCGGCCGTCCAGAGTCGCCGAATCCGACCAAACGAGGCCGTCATTGTCGCCGCCGCGCTGCGGAATCAGCCCGACGATCGAGAGAAGCGCCGCGTCGGGCGGCGCAACGAAGGGTTCGGCATCGAGGTGCCAGAGCCGATTGCGTTTGTCGTGAACGATTTCCCAATGTCCGCTCGTCTTGTTCAGCCAGCGCATGAAATCCGACTGCAGATCCATGTCGCCCATCGCTTGGTCGGGGATGCGTAGCATGCGCGTGATGTGCGGCATCTCAAGCACCGTTACGCCCCAGTTCGGCGTAGCAATCATGATCGTGTGGCTGATCTCTTTTGCACGCTCGGGATAGGCGCGAAGAAAACCGCGCACGACCAAGCCGCCGAGCGAGTATCCGACGGTCGCAATCGGAAAGTGATGACCGCTCTCGCGCAACATGTCGATATGGTCTGCAAAGCGGTCGATTCGGTCGCGCAAGTTATCCGCTTGGGGCGGGAAGGTCACGCAACGAAAGCCGTACGATTCGAGTCCGGCGATGCCGCCGCGACCATGTTGCAAGATTTCAAAGTGCCGCGGCGGCTCGTTGTAGCCGGGAACCATGAATAACGTGCGTTCTTGCATGCCGCTACTCGATTTCAACGAGCGGGGCGCCGGCAGTCACCAGTTCGCCGTCTTTCACGAGAACGCGCTTGACGCTACCGGCGGCTGAGGTCTCGATTCGATGCTCCATCTTCATCGCTTCAAGAACCATCAGCAGTGCGTGTTCTCCGACAGCCTCACCGGCTTCAACGGAAACTTTGATGATGCGCCCGGGCATCGGTGCAACGATGGCGCCGCCGGTACCGCCGCCGGCATGCGCGCGCTGCTCCATTGAAGGCGGCGGCGCAAGGCGCAATTGATGACGCTCTCCATCGCGGAGCACCTCAACGCCGTCGGAATCGGCGACTGCGACCCCTTGGATCCTTTTGTCTTCAAGTTGCACGTCGAGCGCCGGCCCCGCATGCCGTATCGTCATTGTGCCCTGGAGATCGCCCTGCAGTTTCCATGTCGACTCAGCGCTGCGCGAGGCGTCAATTGCATACATGCGATCGCCATAGGCGAAGCGAAGCGGAACTCCGACCGCGCCAAGGCGCCAGCCGGCAGAACCGTTTTGCAATGCCGCAGCGCTCGCCAGGGCAAGCGTCTGCGCAGACGGCGGCGCGCGCTGCGCAAAGAGATCATCGGACAACTCTTCGTCCAAGAACGACGTCGTTGTGTTGCCGTCGATGAACGCTTGATTTGACGCGATCCAGGAAAGCAGCGGAATGTTGCTCTGGACGCCGGCGATCGTAAAGCAGTTCAGCGCATACTGCATCCGTTTGATGGCCGTCGATCGATTTTCGCCCCACACAATGAGCTTCGCGAGCATCGGATCGTAGTACATCGAGACGTTGCTGCCCGCTTGAACGCCGGAATCAACGCGAACGCCTGGTCCGGCCGCCGGCTGCCACACCGATATCGTACCGGTGGACGGAAGCATGTTGTTGTACGGATCTTCGGCGTAAATCCGGGCCTCGATTGCTGAGCCTCGTGGCGCAACATCGTCTTGACCGAACGTCAATCGCTCTCCGTTTGCAATTCGCAGTTGCCAGTGAACGAGATCGAGATCGTAGACAAGTTCGGTTACGGGATGCTCGACTTGCAGTCGGGTGTTCATCTCTAAGAAATAGAAATTTCCGTCGCGGTCGAGCATGAATTCGAGCGTTCCGGCATTGACATACCCGACTGCACGCGCAATGCGCACCGCCGACTCTCCCATCGCCGTACGCAATTGCTGAAGAAACGGCCGATGACGGTGCTTCCTCGACCATTTTCTGGTGGCGGCGCTGAATCGAGCATTCACGCTCGCCCAGGTGCACGATATTTCCGTGTGAGTCAGCTAAGATTTGGAATTCTATGTGCCGCGGATCTTGAAGATAGCGCTCGAGCAAGACGGTATCGTCGCCGAAAGCGGCTTGCGCTTCGCGGCGCGCGCTTTGCAGCGCCTCGTCGAACGTGTTCAAGTCGTTCACGACCCGCATTCCGCGGCCGCCGCCGCCACCGCTCGCCTTGATCAATAGCGGCGTACCGATTCGGCTCGCTTCCGACGCCAGTCGCGCGGCGTTCTGATCGTCGCCGTCATAGCCGGGAACGACCGGAACGCTGTTCTCACGCGCAAGCGCCTTGGCACGGCGCTTGCTGCCCATCGCGGCCATCGCCTCAGGGGACGGACCGACGAAGATCAATCCGGCCTCACGCACCGCTTCGGCAAACTGCGGCCGCTCCGAGAGAAAGCCATAGCCGGGGTGGATTGCGTCCGCATGAAGCGCCCGTGCCGCATCCAGAATTGCGGCCATATTAAGGTAGGAAGCCGTCACGGCGGGCGGCCCGATGCAGGCTGAGTCCGCCATGAAATCGAGATGCATCGAGTTGCGGTCGGCTTCGGAGTACACTCCAAGGGGCTCGATGTCGAGTTCTCGCGCGCCGCGGGCAATGCGTACCGCGATCTCGCCGCGGTTCGCGATGAGCAGACGCCCAATCATAGCGACCACTTCGGTTTGCGCCGCTCCAAGAACGCCCGCAACCCCTCTTGGCCTTCGGGGCTCGTGCGCTGTTGCGCGATCGCTTGCGCGGTGATTTCTCGCGCATTCCGCGGATCGGCCGTCACATCAAAAATCGTCTTCTTGGCGAGAGCGATCGCGTCTCGCCCACCGGTCTTGATCTCATCGACGACCCGATCGACCGCGGTATCGAGATCCTCAAAGCGAACGACTTCGTGGATGAGGCCGATGCTTGCGGCGCGCTCGGCGCCGAAGCGCTCTCCCGTCAGAAACAGTGCGCGCGCGTAAGAGACGCCGATCTTGCGGATGACAAATGGCGAGATGACGGCCGGCAAGATGCCGAGTTTGGTTTCGGTAAAACCGAAGAGCGCATCGTCGGCCGCGATGGCGACGTCGCAGACTGCGACCAAGCCGGAACCGCCGCCGAGGGCCGCACCATGGACGCGCGCGATGACCGGCCGAGAACAACGGTCGATCGTGGTGAACATCTCGGACATCCGTTTGGCGTCTGAAACGTTCTCTTGATGTGAAAGCTCCAGCGAGTCGCGCATCCAGTTGATGTCCGCACCGCCGCAGAACGTCTTGCCCGCGCCGGACAAAATGACGGCGCGAAGCGCATCGTCGTTCGAGAGCCGCTCGAACGCGCGACGCAGCTCCGCGATAAGCTCTGCATTAAATGCATTGCGTACTTCCGGGCGATTGAGCGTGACGTGCGCGACCGATTCGGTGGTCGAGATTTCGAGAATTGGCTCGGGCATTGCGCGCGAGCTTCTCGGCGTTGCGTGTCACCGCCTATGCTAAGATAGTCGCGATGGAGCAGCGCGCAGCGGTCTATCGCCACTCCTTGACGACACGGCTTACGCATTGGGCGTTCTTCCTTGCGTTCTTGGCACTGATCAGCAGCGGTTTGCAGATCTTCAACGCAGCGCCGTATCTCGACGCTTCGGATAAGAGCAATCCGGCGCGGCGCGTGCTTTCGATTGACTCGACGGAATCCCATATGGGAATCACGACGATCTTCGGCCATCGATTTGTAACGACCGGCTTTCTCGGATACACCGACGATGGAATGGGCGGCAAGACGGATCGCGCCTTTCCGGGTTGGCTCACGATTCCGTCGTATCAAGCGCTCTCCGACGGAAGACGGTGGCATCTGTTCTTCGCGTGGATCATGGCGATCGGCGGCCTGCTGTATGTGATCGTCGGCCTATTGCGCGGTGATCTCCGCGAGCTGATTCTCAGACGCGCCGATATTCCGAAAATCTTACCGATGCAACTCTACTACTTGCGCATACGTAAAGAGCCGCCGCCGCACGGCAAGTACAACCCGCTGCAAAAGCTTGCGTACACGACGGTGCTCTTCGTGCTGGCGCCGTTGATCGTCTTAACGGGCCTCGCTCTCTCGCCCTCATTCGATGCGACATTTCATCCGATTACGGTTCTTTTCGGCGGACGTCAGTTTGCGCGGCTTTGGCACTTCGTCTATCATGCTGCTTTTGATCGCTTTCTTTGCGACGCATCTGGTGCTCGTTGCAACGACGGGCGTCATCAACCACCTTCGCTCGATGGTCACCGGTTGGTACCGCTTGGGCGTTCATGATGGAACCGGAATATGAAGCGCCAGCTCTTCATTGCCTCATCGCTTTCTGCCGCGCTCGCCGGCTGCTCGGCAATAGGGACACGCCTGAACGACACTCGCTTCCGGGACGTGCTGAACGCAGCAGAACCGCTCAACCGGGCGCTGCTCGGTACGCATGGACTCGCTAAAGAGTACCGTGACGCAGATATCGATCGTAGTTTTCGCGTCAACGGCTTTGATACGCCGATGGACGCACACTACGCCATGCTGATGCACACCAATTATCGCGCCTATCGCTTGGTCGTGGACGGCGCGGTCGAACGGCGGCAGCGGCTTTCGCTTTCTCAACTGCGCAGCATGCCGTTGCAGACAAATATAACGCGTCACGATTGCGTTGAGGGCTGGAGCGCGATCGGAAAGTTCCGCGGCGTGCGATTGCGCGATGTGCTTGACCTAGCGCAGCCGCGGCCGGAAGCGCGCTATGTCGTCTTCCATTGCATGGACCGCTCGCCCGAAGGGCTGCCATACTATGAGAGTTTGGATTTGCATCAAGCACGGCATCCGCAAGCGCTGCTCGTGCTGGATCTCAACGACAAGCCGCTCGACGCCGATCACGGCGCGCCGCTGCGCTTGCGCGTTCCGACGCAATTAGGCTACAAGAGTGCCAAGTGGGTCGCGCGCATAGAGGTCGTCGCTTCATTTGCCACAATTTTTTCCGGACACGGCGGCTACTGGGAGGACCAAGGCTATGAATGGTACGCAGGGATTTAAGGACGTGTCACCCGCAGCAGTCCCAGTGTCACACTGAGCAAGCCTGCGCTGAGCAGTGACGAAGCGTCGAAGTGTGACTTAGGAAAAACGCCGCAGGCGTCACAAAGCGTCGCGCTGCCCATTATCTTGGCGGTCGCTTGCACTACCGCTGCATTCGCACAAATGTATCATCCGTCGCCGCCCGGCGCGGTCACGCAGTCGATGACCGCGTACCTCATCGGTGAAGCGATGAACAGCCGTTACCAGCTCGTGGCGAGCCGGCTTCGGCTGACGAACTCACAGTGGCAACCGTATTTAACGATTTACGCGCAACGCGGCGACGGTTTTACGGAGATCTATCAATCGCCGTCAGCACGCGACGCGTTGGCGCTCGTCCCAAGGCGGCAAAAAGTGCCGGGCGCAGATCTGTTTTTGCCGACCGTTGACTTGCGCTTAATCGGCAAAGGTGAGTTTATGGGGGCTGGACGACAAGAAGCAGCCGTTCTCGTGCATCAAGCGGGTGCCGACTGCGGCAGTTCGGCGCTCTCTGTTCTACGCGCCGTTCCGGGCGCCGGAACCGTTCGAGTTGCCGCGCAGGTCTCCAATCCATGCGATCTTTCCGCGCAGATTCAGGGAAATACAATCGTCTTGAACGGCCCGTATTACAATGCCACGGCCGCGTTATGTTGTCCGACACAACCGCGTGCGCGAGCGATTTTGGCGTACGGCGCCGGGCGCTGGACCTTACATCCAGCCTACTTTAACTTAACGGTTCGCGGAATGGCTCGCGCGCGCGTTATTGGACCGATTCCAAAGATGACACCGAGTCCGGCATCGATCTTTAAATCGCCGCTTCCAAGTCCGGGATCGCTGCAAACACCTCGCCCTTAACCGGGCTACATTCGAAAGATGCCGAAGCGCGTCTCGCGTTGCGGTGCGTGGGAAGCGGCTTGCAAGCCGAGCGCGATCACTTTGCGCGTGTCGAGCGGATCGATAATGCCGTCGTCCCACAAGCGCGCCGTCGAGTAATACGGGCTGCCTTCGCGCTCGTACTTCTCGAGAATTGGCTGTTCGAATTTCGCGCGTTGTTCCGGCGTCATCTCGCCTTTGACCGTTGAAAGAACGCTCGCGGCTTGTGGACCGCCCATGACGGAGATGCGCGCGTTCGGCCACATCCACAGTTGGCGTGGCGAGTAGGCGCGACCGCACATCCCATAGTTCCCGGCGCCGAAGCTGCCGCCGATGATCACGGTAAACTTCGGCACTTCAGCGCAAGCAACGGCGGTCACGAGCTTCGCGCCATCTTTTGCGATGCCGCGATTCTCGTATTCCTTGCCGACCATAAAACCGGTAATGTTTTGCAAGAACAGCAGCGGCGTGCCGCGTTGTGCGCAAAGCTCGATGAAGTGCGCCCCTTTATGCGAACTCTCGCTGAAGAGGATGCCGTTGTTCGCGAGGATCCCGATCGGATGCCCTTCGATGCGCGCGAATCCGCAGACCAGCGTCGTTCCGAATCGGGCTTTGAATTCTGCGAAATCGGAACCGTCAATGATTCGCGCGATCACTTCCCGGACGTCATAGCCGATGCGCGGATCGCTAGGAACGATGCCGTAGATCTCCTGCGGGTCGTATGCCGGCGGCTGCGGCGTTACTGTGTCCCACCAGCGCGGCATCTCGCGATGCAAGTTTGAAACGATCGAGCGAACGATGGCCAGCGCCTGCACGTCATCGTTGGCAAAATGATCCGCGACGCCGGAAATTCGCGTGTGAACGTCGGCGCCGCCCAGCTCCTCTGCCGTGACTTGCTCGCCCGTTGCTGCCGCCACAAGCGGCGGACCGGCAAGGAAGATGGTGCCGCGTTCTTTGACGATAACCGTTTCGTCGGACATCGCCGGAACGTAGGCACCGCCCGCCGTGCAAGAGCCCATGACGGCGGCGATCTGCGGAATTTTCTGGCTCGACATGCGCGCTTGATTGTAAAAGATGCGCCCGAAGTGCTCGCGATCGGGAAAGACGTCCGCTTGCAGCGGTAAGAAAGCGCCGCCTGAATCGACGAGATAGATGCAGGGCAGGTGGTTTTGCTCGGCAACCTCTTGCGCGCGCAGATGCTTTTTGACGGTGATGGGGTAGTAAGTGCCGCCTTTGACGGTGGCGTCGTTGGCGACGATGATGCAATCCTGACCTTCAACGACGCCGATCCCCGTGACGATACCGGCCGAGGGACATTGGTTGTCGTACATCCCGTGCGCTGCCAGCGAACTGAACTCCAAAAACGGCGCGCCCGGATCGATAAGCTGGTCGATTCGTTCGCGAGCCGTCAGCTTGCCGCGGTTGCGATGCTTTGCGGTCGCTTCCGGGCCGCCGCCCGCGCGGACGGCAATCAGCGCCTCCCGCAGCTCGTCGACAAGCCCGCTCAGGCGTTCGAAGTTCTGCGGGTACGCGGCGCTCGTTCTCTCGAGACGCGTTTCAACGATTGCCATAAAGCGCTTTTCGACTTCCTACGCCTTTTTGCGGCGTCCTCTCTAATCTTCGTTTAATGTCGGTGCGCTTGCGTGTGAATCGGTGGTTAGATGTGTCGCCTCGGCCGATGAAAAGCGGCACAAATTCGTTACACTAGAACAAACGCGTTCTGGCAGGGTAGCAACAGATGGCAGGTTCGAACCGACCCGCGGGATCCGTCGATATCGCGACGGCCCTCTCGCCCTACAATGGGCCATGGAATCAGCGCTTAGCGGCGCATCTCCTTCGGCGCGCCGGATTCGGCGGGACGCCGTCTGAGATCGCCCGTCTCGCGCAGATGCGCCTCGGTGATGCGGTCGAGTCCCTGGTTCACTTCCCTTCGACCGCCGATCTTCCGCAACCGGATAACGTCTTCGATCCCTACAGTGCGGGCATTTTGCCGCTTGCGCGCGCGCGGCCCGGCGCGATGATGATGGACGAAAGCTCGCGTCGGCAACTGTTGATGGATGTGCGCCGCCGTTCCCGCGATTCGATCGTCTCGCTCCAGCAGTGGTGGCTGCAGCGCATGTTGACGACGCCCGCGCCGCTGCAAGAGAAGATGACGTTCTACTTTCACGGTCACTTCACGAGCGCGGCGATCCAAAAAGGCGTTTGGCCTTCGTACATCTACCAGCAAAACCAACTCTTCCGTAACTACGCGCTCGGAAACGTGCGCGAGCTCACGCGCAACGTCTCAAAAGATCCGGCGATGCTCCTGTATCTCGACAACGCGACCAGCGTCAAGGCGCATCCCAATGAAAACTACGCGCGCGAGCTGATGGAGCTCTTCACGCTCGGGCACGGAAACTATACTGAGCAAGACATCCGCGAGTCGGCGCGCGCCTTCACCGGATGGACTATCGACCGGCGTACCGGCCAATTTATGGACGTTGCGCGCATCCACGACGACGGCCTAAAGCATTTCCTCGGGCGAACCGGCAACTTCACCGGCGATGACATCGTCAACACGATCTTTCAGCAACCGGCCGCGGCGCGATTTTTCGCATCGTCCTTACTGAACTTCTTCGTTTACAACGATCCGGAACCGGCGCTCGTCAATGGCGTGGCAGCGCTGCTGCGCAAGAACGATTTCAACGTCGCGCCGGTCCTCTCGCGAATCTTTCGAAGTAACGTCTTCTTCTCGGACCGCGCCTACCGTGCGCTCGTCAAGAGCCCGGTCGAATTCGTCATCGGGTCCTACAAGTTGTTCGGCCTGAACCAGATCGATGTAACCGCGCAGCGCGCGCTCGTGCAGATGGGGCAGGTTCTCTTCTATCCGCCGAATGTCGCCGGCTGGCCGGGCGGGAGCGGTTGGCTGACGACGCAGATGATGATCGCGCGGGAAAACTTCGCGACCGCGCTGACAAACTCGCCGTCGATGGCCAACTCAGGTTGGCTCACCAACGTGCCCATGAGCGCCCCGCAAGCGACGCGGCAATTGATTCGCACGATCTTACAAAATGACGCATCGCCCGCTGCTGTTGCCAAGGTGCAGAACTATTTGAACGGCGTCAACACTTCGGCGCTCGGAATGCTCTCCGGAGAGAATTACCCAGAACGCGTGCGGGGCGCGGCTTATCTCACGATGGCCATGCCCGCCTACCAATTGAATTAGAGCCCTTCGACAAGCTCAGGGTGACACAAAAGGAATCTAAATGTTAAAACGCAGCCACTTCTTACTCGGCACCGTCAGCGGACTCACGATCGTTGCCAACGCCGACCACTTCTTTGCACGGGCGCTCGCCGGACCGCTGTTGCCTGGTCTTCAGGGAGGCGCCAATCGCGTTCTCGTGCTCGTCAATTTGCAAGGCGGCAATGACGGTTTGAATTGTGTCGTGCCGCATGGCGACGACGGATATTATCGTTTCCGTCCGACGCTCGGCATTCCGAAATCGAACGTCTTGCAAATCAACGAACGAATCGGTCTCAATCCGACGATGAAATCGTTCAAGGCGCTCTATGACAAAGGGATGGTGGCGATCGTTCAAGGCGTCGGCTATCCGGATCCGGATCATTCGCATTTCCGCTCGACCGAAATCTGGCAGACCGCCGCGCCGGATCGCTACGAGCACACCGGGTGGCTCGGGCGTTATCTCGATGACGCGAATCTTCCCAAGAACAACCTCTTCAACGGTGTTGCAATCTCGCAGGTGCTGCCTGAGGCGCTCGTGGCGCGGTCTACGGACGTTCCCGCCGTGCCGCAAATTAACGGCTACGGTTTGATCAGCGACCGCAATGGCGCGGCGCGCTCGGCTTACTCGTCGATTGTGGAAGATACGCGGTTGCCGTTCCGCTCGCCGTACTTGGGCCACGTGATGGAGATTGAAGACCACGCACAAAAAGGCTCGGAAGAGCTTCCGAAGCTGATTGCCGGCTACAAGACCGATGCATCGTATCCGGCCTCGCCGATCGGGCGCAGCCTCGCATTAGCGGCGCAGATTATCGGCAGCAACATTGGAACGCGTGTGCTCTACGTGCAGCACGGCTCATTTGATACGCACGTCAATCAAAAGGGAACGCAAGACCGCTTGCTCGGCGAGTTCTCTGATGCGATCGCGGCGTTTTACAATGATCTTTCGGCGCATGGCAATGATGGGCGGGTCTTGACGCTGACGTTCTCGGAGTTCGGACGGCGCGTAGGTGAAAATGCCAGCCGTGGAACGGACCATGGCGAAGCATCGCCGCTGTTCATGATCGGCGGCGGCGTCAAGGGCGGAATGTATGGCTCTTATCCGGATCTCTCGCGCTTGAACATGGGAAACCTCGGCTTCACGACCGATTTCCGAAGCGTGTACGCAACGGTGCTCGAGCGCTGGCTAGGGCGGCCCGCAGCGCCTATCTTGTCGGGCAACTTCAGCACCATCGCCGCGATCGGCTGAGGATCCCCGCGGTCCCTGTGTCACATTGAGCTTGTCGAAATGTGACATTACCTTAAGTCATCCTTCGACAGGCTCAGGATGACAATGGGACCATCTCGAAACGCAAAAATCATCGTCGCGCTTCGATGAACTCACCGTGACAGATCGCACGTCGCCATGCGCGCTATGACTGACTGAGCGCGAAAAGGGCCGGCCGAATGCTGCGACCGCGTGCAACCCACGCCCTGACTCCGCCTATCTGTAATAGTCAGATAGGTGACTTTGCCTGCGCCATAAGAGGATAAGCATGTATTTTCTTGAGGGTCAGCAGGCGGCGATGACCCGCCGGGTGACCGCCGCCGACGTGGAGCGGTTCGCTGAGATCACCGGCGACCGCAACCCGATCCACCTCGACGCCGATTTTGCGTCGACCACGAGATTCAAGCGCCGCATCGCCCACGGACTCCTGACCGCCTCGTACGTCTCTGCCGTCCTCGGCTCGGAACTTCCCGGACCGGGGACGATTTATCTGAGCCAAAGTCTGACGTTCAAGGCGCCGGTCTACCTCGATGACGAGATCACGGCCAAGGTGACCGTGCTAAAGTACCGGCCCGATAAGCAGATCCTGACTCTTCGGACCGAGTGCGTCAACCAAGACGGCGTGACGGTCATGGAAGGCCAAGCCGTCTGCCTCGTTAGCGACATCGTCGCAGAAGACGATGAACCGGCTGAAGCGGCCAGTTGACGCGTGTCAGCACTTAGGTGTAAAATGCACATAGTGGCATGAAGAACGCCTCGGAAGAGCAGGCCCACAAAGAAGCGGGACGGCCGCCCAAAGGAACTCCTAAGAACTACCTGATGGCGTGGCTGCTCGTCATGCTCAAGGGCTACAACCTCCACGGCTACGAGATCATGAAGGAGCTTAAAGAGCGCTTCGACGTGATTTCGGATCCTGGAACCGTCTACCGGGCACTCCGCCAGCTCGAGCGTGATGGCTACATCAGCTCGTGGTGGGACGCTAAGGATCAAGGTCCGGCGCGTCGCGTCTACACCTTGACCGACGCCGGAACCGACGCGCTCAAGTTGTGGAGCACCGCACTCGAAGCGTACCGCACGAATCTCGACGCGTTCTTCAATTTGTACACGGGCAATTGGACTTCAGATAAACAGGAGCACAAGTGAACTACATCGACCTTTCCACCCAAACGTTCGAGCTTTCGATCGATGCGATGACGTCGGCAGCGACGCGCGCGCTCGAGTATGCGAAAGCGAGTTTTGACGTGATGGCCAAGCCGTACTCGGCGATTCGGCCGGACGCGATCATCAACGAGAATTTCGAGCGCACCGGCAAGCTGTTCGAGCTGCGCGAAAAATTTCTCCGCGAAGCAGCGGCGCAATACAGCGGCCTAGCGAACGCGGCCGTCGATAACGCGAAGGCCTGGCAGGAAACGGCGCAGCGCGGCTTCCAAGGCCTCGGCGACGTGATGGTTTCCAACCTGAACTACGTCAAAGAAGCGACCGGCCATCAAATCGACGGCTTCACGAAGCACGTTGAAGCGGCGGCCAAGAGCGCCAAGTAAGCAAAGACTAGATGGCGCCCTTCGACCGGGCTCAGGACACGTCCGACCCGTTTGAGGCGTGGCGCCAAATCGCGGCGGCGCAAGAGAAGCAGCTCAGTGCGCTTTTCGAACGCGCCGCCGGCAGCGATGCCTTTGCGCAGTCGCTCAGCAAAGCGCTAGAAGCGTATTTGAACGCAACCCAAGTCAGCCGCGAGAACGTCGAGCGTTTCCTCGCGGCTTCTAATTTGCCGACGCGCGCAGAAGTCGCCCGACTCGCGCAACGCGTCGATGATTTGACGACGCGCATCGACGAGCTGATCCACCAGATCAAGAAGAAGAAGAAAACAAAAAAGTAGGGTAAACCTCGCGGGTTTCTAATTGCCACATTCCCTAGCGGAGGGAACTGTGATGCTCGAAACTCGCCCGAAGCCGTTCCAAGAAGCTGCACCGCTCGTCGGTAAGGTCGCCCTCGTCACCGGGAGCTCGCGCGGTATCGGCGCAGCCATCGCCGCGGAATTGGCGCGTTGCGGCGCCCACACGGTCATCAACTACGTCCGCGGCAAAGAGGCGGCAGATCTTGTCGTGCAAGGCATCAAAGACGGCGGCGGCTCCGCCCGCTCGGAAGCCGGCGACGTTTCCGACGCCGATTCCGTCAAAGAGATGGTCGATCGCATCTACGAGCAAGATGGGCATCTCGACATCCTCATCAACAACGCGGGCATCCTGCGCGATCGCACGTTTCGCAAGATGTCGCTCTCTGATTGGCATGAGGTCATCAACACGAACTTAACGAGCGTGATGAATACATGCCATGCGGTCGTGCCGCACATGATCGAGCAAGGCGGCGGCCGGATCGTCAACATCTCGTCGTTCGTCGGACAGATGGGCAACTTCGGGCAGTCGAATTACTCGGCAGCCAAAGCCGGCATCATCGGCTTTACAAAATCGCTCGCGATCGAGCTCGCGCGCAACAACATTCTGGTCAACGCCGTTTGTCCGGGCTTTGTGAACACCGAAATGTGGCGCACCGTTCCGCCGAACATTCAGGAGAAGATCCTCGACCGAATTCCGATGCATCGCGTCGCCGAACCGGATGAAGTCGCGCGCGGCGTGCGTTTTTTGGTTACCGAAGCGGATTACATGACGGGGCAGTCGCTCAACATCAACGGCGGCATCTACATGGGTTGGTAGCGAAGTTAAGTCCCCTCAACTCTCCCACTACCACGGCGTAACGCCTTACGAAGTCATCATGCAACACCGAAAAATGTCGGTGTTGCACTTCTTTTCAAGCGTCCGCTACCGTAAGCCGATCGTCTGCATCCCCGCACTGATTAGCCGTTCCTACATTCTGGATCTCTCGCCAGGCCTTTCGCTCATTGAATCGCTTTGCGCGGCCGGCCACGACGTCTACTTGATCGATTGGGGCATCATGAGCGATGAAGACGCCGGCCTTTCATTAGAAGCGGTCGTCTGCGAGTATATCGCTAAGGCGCTCGACCGCGTCGCGGCCTTCAGCCGCGCTCCGGCACATGACGTTATTGGGCTACTGCATGGGCGGAACGCTCGCGCTGATGGCGAGCGCGGTGCGCAAGTCGATCGCGGACGATAATCTGGTCATGCTCGCGGCACCGTACGATTTCGAAGCGGGCGGCATCTTAGCGCGCTGGTGCAGCAAGCGCTATTTGGACGTGGAGCGGATCACGGAAATCTTCGGCACGGTGCCGGCACACCTCGTCGAGACGGTCTTTACGCTGCTGCGGCCCACCGCCAAAATGCGCGCCGCCTTAGCCTTCGGCGGCTCGTACAGGAATGAAAACTCCGCCCGCGCTTTTGCGGCGATGGATCGTTGGGCGAACGATTGGGTCGCCTTTCCTGGCGCCGCTGCGCGCGAGTGGGTGCAGTGGTTCTACCAAGAAAACCGCCTGCAATCGCGCGGCGTAGCGCTCGATGGGAAGACGGTTGATCCGCGGGATATTGAAGCGGCTGCGCTGATCGTTGCTGCGCCGGGCGATACGATCGTTCCGGCCGATTCATCGCGGCCGGTTCGCTATGCGCTTGGCTCCCGCGACATTACGTATCGCGAAGTGAACGGCGGCCATATCGGAATGGTCGCTTCAAAGATCGGCCGCACGCAACTCTTTCCGCTTCTCAATGATTGGCTGGCAGCGCGAAGCGCATGAGCGCGAGCGTGCTTTTCTTAGGAACCGGCGGCGCGCGCTTCGTCGTCGCGCGCCAGCTGCGCGCATCGGGCGGCATGTGGATGCGTTTCGGTCAGACGCAGATTCACGTCGATCCGGGTCCGGGCGCGCTCGTGCGAGCGCTTTCGCTCGTGCCACCGTGCGTGCCCTCGGAACTCAGTGCGCTCGTGCTTTCACATAAGCACTTGGACCACAGCAACGACATCAACATCATGATCGAGGCGATGACGCATGGCGGCTTTCGCAAACGCGGCATCGTTCTTGCGCCGAGCGACGCGCTCGAAGGTGAGCCGGTCGTCTTTCCCTACGCACTTCGCTTCGTCGAGAAAGTTGAACGGCTCAAGCCGAGTGCCGGACCCTACCGCATCGGCGATGTGGAATTGCGAACGTCCATGCAGCACGTGCATGCCGTTGAGACGTACGGCTTGCATTTCGCGCACGAGGGGCGCACGATCTCCTACATGCCCTGCGGCCGCTTTTTTGACGGCTTGATCGAAGATTATGCGCGTCATGAACCCGATGTGCTGATCGTCAATGTCCTGCGGTACCGGGACACGATGGACGTCGACCACCTGACCTTCGATGACGCCGTTCGAGTCTTGGATGGCGTACGCCCGAAAGTTGCGGTCCTCTCGCATTTCGGAACGAAGATGCTCGAGCGCGATCCGAACCGGCTGGCTGAGGAATTGGAGAATACGTCGGGACGGCGTGTCATCGCGGCGCGCGACGGTTATCGTTTGGACGTCGATATTGAGGTCGCCGCTGCCGCCGGTTGAGATCGTGCGGGTGCACGATGAGCGAGTCGATGAGTTCTTTAAGACGGCACGCCGTGAGGCTCTGAATACGCTTTGGGGCTTCAACATCGTCGGCTACGAACAGACGTACGATGTCGCTGCACTCGACGACGATCGTGTGATCGGAGCGCTGCGTATGCGCGTGAGCGACAACCTCGGTCACATTGACGAAATCATCGTGCAGCCTGATGCGCCGTCGCCGCGGAATCGGCCGTCGTCTCTTAGAGACGGCGACGGAAATCGGAAGCTACAACAACTGCCACAAATTGACGGTCCAAGTTCCGCATCGAAGCGACGGCGCAAGCGTTTTTCGAGCGTTGCGGTTTTCGAGAGGAAGCCATCTTGCCGCAACACGCCTGGAAAAAAGACGTCGCGGTCTTGCGCAAATTTCTGCTTTAAGGCCGAATGCGCGGTGGGGCGTCGCGTCAATTGCGGCGACGGCACCGGTTTTTGCACGCGTTGCTGGACGCGATCGATCACCTCGCCGGCTGCTTTCCAACCGCCGCTCAGTCGAGAGCGCGATCGTATCGCGCCGTCGTAGAGCAACACCGGCCCACCCGACGAGACGTTTACGAGCGGTCCGCCGGCGCCGACAGCCGCCGTGGCGTCGTTTCCATGCGCATCGACGCGCGCAGCGCGCTCGTAGTTTA
The DNA here is from genome assembly GCA_963723515.1 of Vulcanimicrobiota bacterium. Taxonomy (GTDB): domain Bacteria; phylum Vulcanimicrobiota; class Vulcanimicrobiia; order Vulcanimicrobiales; family Vulcanimicrobiaceae; genus JAFARW01. Next base: position 234,050 of record CAVRQT010000002.1, on the reverse strand, counting down.
CGAGAATCCGTCCGCCGTCGCTATGCGCCGCGATCTGCGCATTTCCCGAACCGATGCCCAAGCGCCACCGGGCCGTATTGTGATTCAAAACGCGCGAGCCCGGGCTCAAAAGACCCATTGTCAAAACTAATCGCGCCCGCAATCGTGGAAACTTCGATTTGGCGCGCGTGGCAGCGTTCGAAGATGATGTTTCCGATCGCCGAGCGCGCGCGCAGTCTGAGAAAGCTCGAATCGCTGGCGACGATCGGCCCGCGCATAACCTGAACGAAGCCTTCACCGCCGACGTTGGTCATGTGAACCCAGCCGTTTCGCAGGCGCACGAAGAACGTGCCGGTGCGATAACCGTCGATCGTGACGAAGCCGCGAGGCATTCTTGTGACGAGCAGCGCCGTGGAGGCGGGAATCGTGATCGTCGTTTCCCCGCCTGAGCCGGTGATGGCGATGCCGTCATGCGGACCGCTTGCAGCTGAACCGACGACGAAGGTCTCACGGGGCATCGTCAGCAAGCCGCGTGGCGACTGAATCTGTCCGGCCAACACGGCGATCTCACGCGGCACATTGCGCATCATCGCCGCGCTCGAAAACTGTTGCACCTGCAGCGCAACCGTTGACTGAATCTGCACCTGCGGTCGGTCCCACGTTCGTACGTTGAGGGTCCCGCCGTTGATGCTGAGGTTAATGACCGGCGCATTGGCAGCGGCATAGAGCCCCTGATCGGCTGACGCAACGCCGCGCAATCCGCTCAGGAAGGAGAATACGAAAAGGATCGCCGCCGCCGGCTTCGGCAGACGCGGCGCAATTGTGGACACCGTACTCATTCTACGAACTGCTGCCGCGAAGGTTCATGAGAAGACGATTATTTCGCCCAGGGCCGCTAGCCGGAGCCGTCTAGGGTCGGGAAAGAGACGCGCAAACAAGCGCCGCCGGCGGCAGTCGCTTCGGCGGAGACGCTCCCTTTATGTGCGCGCGCGATGCTGCGGACGATCGCGAGGCCAAGACCGGTGCCTGGGACGCTGCGATTGCGTGATTTGTCCGCGCGATAGAAGCGATCGAAGATGTGCGGCAGCTCATCCGCCGCAATGCCACTGCCGGTATCGCAAACTTCAACCACGGCTTGCCGATCGTCGCGCTTGATAGAGACGTCGATGCGTCCACGGTCGGTGAATTTGATCGCGTTGTCTATCAGGTTCGCGATCATCTGCCGGAGCAAGTTCGCATCGCCCGAGACAGACCGGGTCGCCCTCGAAGTGCAGCTCCAACGCCGAGCCCTTTTTCACGCGGCTCGGACGCGCGCGCTATTGACCGCTTCTTCTGCGACGCGCTTCAATTCGACCGCCTCTTTAGGAACGTTCTCGGCCGACTCAGCCTTGGCAAGCGTCAACATGCCGTTGACCATGCTTGCGAGCGCAGCCGATTCTTGCGCGATCATTTCGAGGCTTTCAGCACCGCACGCGTTCATCCGTCGAACCCCAACGCCGAAGCATCTGCGCGTTCGCATTGATCGAAGTCAGCGGCGTTTTCAGTTCGTGCGACGCGTCAGAGATGAACTGGCGTTCGCGCGCAAATGCCTCTTCAAGCCGCGCGAGCATCTCGTCGAAGGTTTCCGCGAGCCTGCCGATTTCGTCATCGCGCCCCTTCCACTTCAGCCGCCGATTCAGCCGTTCGGAGCCAATCTCGCGCATCGCCATCGCAAGCTCACCAAGCGGCCGAGTGGCGCGTCCCGCGAGCGCGACCGAAAGAATGATGACGGCAACGATCGCCAGCGCGATGATGATCGCGATTGTCTCTCGAGTCCGCGCGAAGGTCTCGTCTAACTGATCGAGCGGCTCGCCGACGTGGATGACGAATTGCCGCTTGCCGCCCTCGCTGAAAAGCCGGTCCTCGACCAAGAATTCGCCGCGCTGGAGCCGCACGGTTCGATACGTCGTGTCGTGCTTCGCGCTCAGTCCAGTGGCCGGCGGAAACGACATTCCGCCCATGTTTGAGCTCTTGCCGATCGGGTAGCCCTGCGCGTTGTCGACCTGCAGAAATGTGGTCGGTGAAGACCAGCGTTCGAGATTATCGCTATTCGCTAAGGTCTGCTCGATCGGCGCCGACTCTCCGATGTTCAAGAACGGGTTCGACGACGGATTGGCGATGCGCGCGATGTCCTGCATCGTGCGATCGATGCGGCTACGCGCTTGATCGTAGAGGATCGACTGGAAACGGGCCGTCACGACGACGCCGATCAAGATGATCACGGCAGCCAAAAGCACGGCATACCATAGCGCAATGCGCCACCGAAGTTGATGAATTAAGAGGTTCCCTTAATCTTTGATCGTGTAGCCGACGCCGCGTACCGTTGTGATCAATTTCTCCGGGAAGCCGTCGTCGACTTTGCCGCGCAGGTAGCGGATGTAGACATCGATCAGGTTGGAGTCGCCCAAGAAATCGCTGCCCCAGACGCCGTTAAAAAGTTCGTCGCGCGTATGGACTTTGTTGCGGTGCAGCAAGAGATACTCGAGCAGCGCGTACTCCTTGGCCGTCAGATTGATCGAGCGGCCATCACGAAGTACTTCATGACGATCGCGGTCCATCACCAAATCTTTGTATGCGATCGTGTTGTTCGCCGGCGCTTTTTCGCGCAAGCGTGCTCGCACGCGCGCTAATAGCTCTTCGGTCGCAAACGGCTTGGTCAAATAATCATCGGCACCTATGTCGAGGCCGGCAATGCGGTCCGGAATTCGATCCTTCGCCGTGAGCATGATAATCGGCACGCGGCTCTTTCGGCGGACGCGTTTACAGACTTCGAGACCGTCCATCTTCGGCAGCATCAAGTCCAGGATAATCAGGTCGGGCTCTTTGAGCGCTTTTTCGAGCCCGGCCAAACCGTCGCGCGCGGTCTCCACGAAATACCCTTCATGCTCCAGTTCGAGCTGAAGCACGCGGTTTATTGCGTGATCGTCCTCGACGATGAGGATGCGAAACGGCCGTCCGTCTTTCTGCATTCCTTAATGGCGAGCGTAACGCTGAAAAACCGTGGCACCGGCATTGGAAGCGGATTAAGGATCAGCAGCCAGAACGCCGCGCCGATTCCCGCCGCGATCCAGAGCCAAGTATTCTGCGCAAGCAGCGCATGAAGAGAGATCGTGCCAAGCACTGAGACGGTCCGCATGAATGCATCTCCGCCGTCACGGAAGATCAAAACGGCGAGCCACAGCGCGATGGCGGCGATCGTGCCGCACATCCACAGCTCCCACGGCTTTAGAGAGAACGCCGGACGATAGATCGTTGCATGCAAGATCGAGGTGCGCAGATCCGCAGGCGGCTCTTCGAGGGGTATCTCGAAAAGCAGTCGATCGAGATCGTCGTCGTGTTCGTGCATCATGTCATCTCTCCACTTCAGTCAGCCGTGAGAATTCTGCGCAGGTGCTCTTTGGCTCGAAAGAGGTGCGTCTTCACGGTTCCGACGGGTATCCCGAGAACATTTGCGATGTCATCGTATTGCTTACCCTGCAGGTGGTAGAGCGTCACGACCGTCCGGTACTTCTCGGGAAGTTCGAGAATCGCTCGGCGCAAGCGGCGCGCCTCATCGCCGGCAATGACCGTGTCGGCCGGGCCGCGTGCGGAATCGGCGCGCTCGGGCAGCTCCTCATCGGAATACCGTTTACGCCGGTTGAGGCGGTCGCAACAGGCGTGGTACGTGATCGCAAAGATCCAGGTTGAGAATTTTGCGCCCGGCTTAAACGTCTTGAGACTGCGGTAGGCTTTGAAAAACGCCTCTTGGGCCACATCCTTTGCTTCCTCCTCATCGCGCATCGTGCGGTATGCCAAGTGGTAGACCGCGCGGTCGTATCGTTGGACGAGTGCAGCGAAGGCATCGGGATCGCCCCGAAGCGCCTCCATCACGAGCTGTGGTCGCTATCCGGAGCGGCCCGCAACGTCACGCCCGGGAGATCCAAGGCTGCGGCTGCCACACTCTTAACTACGGACGGGTGCCGTCGGTGTTTCAGGGTCGTCTCTGAAACCGCGAGCCTGCTGCGACGTACTTAGGGCAGACGCATGAGGAGTTTGGAGAAAATATGATCACGCCGTACACCCACCGCAACTTCGGCAGAACGACGCTGCCTCTCCCCGAAATCGAAGGCAACGCCGGCGATGCCCGCACGACGTTCGCCGGCTGGGGCCCGAGGATATAACGATGGACTCACTTGCTGGGCTGCTTGTCCCACTCGCTGCAGTCATCTGCATCTTTGGGCTTCCCGTTGCCGCGTTCATCGTATCGCGTGTCTTAGCGCATCAGGAACGTATCGAAATGATCAAACACGGGATCGTCCCGCCGCCCAATCCGCGCGATCTGCGGCGCTACGCGAAATATGGCGCACCGTTCGTGCCGCCGCCGCAAGCCGGCCCACAAACGCCTCCTGACGTAAATGCGCAGCTTTATGCCTACGAACAAGCCGGCGCGCAAGCGCAGCTTCGCAAAGGCATTGTCGTCGCTTTCGTCGGCCTTGCGCTCTTGATCGGATTGTCGTTCATCGATATCGGCCGGCCGGGACCGTGGCTGCTCGGCGGATTGATTCCGCTCTGTGTCGGCGTTGCGCAAATTGTGATCGCGGTGATGTCCGGCGCCCGTTTCGCCGGGTTTGGGATTCCCTACAATCCGCCCCCAATCAATGGGAATACTGCGGCGCAGCAAGCACCGCGCGACGTTTCGCCGGGAACCTATTCTTATCGCCCGGGATCGAACGGTAGAGCTTGAGCCGCCGACGCGACCGCCTGACAACGTTCGCTGAAGAAGAGTTCGGCCCATGCTCAAGAGAGGCCTCGTAATAAATTTAAAGCGGCGTCTTTCGACGCCGCTTTGCTTATGAGTCCTGCGATCCAGGGGTCACTTGCAGGAAACCAGAGCTATCGCCCATCCAGCTGCAGTTCGTGTACGAACGAGATATCCGTCCGCAGTGCGGTCGTAGACTTGGTAGCCCGCTCTTAGCGCGTCGGCTAACGATTTAAAGACCATCAGACCTGCCATGTTCCTGGACCCCCCTTTCTTTGTTTTCTAACCGTTCTACCCTAATAACGGTTCAGAGATTCAACCGGTTCTCTATTTCTCGTAGCAAACTTAAAATTCGGTGAATCGCATCCCTCTTTATAGCGTCAGACTTCGCCTGACGCTTGGCGCTCCGTTTCGTTTCTGTCACGATGCGACAGAAACGAACTTCGCGCCCCCATCCAAACTTCGCGGATGGGCCCCCGACCGTCGCATTTAGCATATCTTCTTGGCGCATGGTTGCCTAATCGTTGCCGAGAAGCTTCCGCCCCGATGCCCTTGGTCCAATCGAGCGCGGCGGTGCATACAACCACGGTGCTCGACCGCACCGAACTCGCTCCCGGCGTCGTCGTCATCGGTTTACACGCCCCGCAACTTGTCGCTGTGACGCGTCCGGGACATTTCGTTATGATGATTCCGCCGTCGGGAGAACGTGCATCCGTCGCGCTTGGCGTCTATGAAGCGGAAGGCGAGCGTGCGAGTTTCATGGTGCTGGTTTGTGGTCCGCGCACCCGCGAACTTGCCGATGTTGCGCCGGGCGAAACGCTCGATCTATTTGGGCCCCTAGGCAACGGCTTCGATCTGGAGCGTGGGATGAAAAACGTGGCCATCGTCGCGGGCGGCGTCGGCATCGCGTCGGTGCTGCTCGCGGCGCGCGCGCTTGATCCAGAACGGCGTGCGGGTTCGGCTCTACTATGGCGCGAGAACGAGCGCGCTGCTCGTGGATGCAGAAAAATTTGCGCAAGCCGGCTGCACCGTTCATTGCGCCACCGATGACGGTTCCTACGGCCACGGCGGATTCGTGACGGATTTGCTCGCGCAAACCGATGATGTGCCGGATTTGATTTTGGCCTGCGGACCGTCGCCGATGCTGCATGCCGTCGGCAAAGTTGCGGCGCAAATGAAAACGCGCGCCCAACTTTCATTGGAGGAAACATTTGCCTGTGGCGTGGGCGCATGCTGGGGCTGCGTCATCCCGATCGAGCGCGGCAGCGATCAAGCGCCGCGCTTTCCGATGCTTTCCACCGACGGCGTGAGAAGCGATCCCGTATACGCGCGAATCTGCAAAGAAGGCCCGGTCTTCTGGGCGCATGAGTTGCGATGGTGATCGACCTCTCCGTCTCGCTCGGCAAGTTGCAATTGCCGCTTCCGACCTTGATGGCGAGCGGCTGTTACGGTTCAGGAGCTGAGTACGCGCCGTTCGTCGATCTTTCCAAGGTCGGCGGCATCGTGCTCAAGAGCGTCACGCGCTGGCCTCGGCTCGGAAATGCGACGCCGCGTCTGATGCCGACGCCCTCGGGATTCCTCAACGCGATCGGACTGCAGAATCCGGGCATTGATTGGTACCTCGAGCACGAGGTTCGCAAATTCGCCGACCGTCCGTGCGCGATCATCGGCAGTGTTGCCGGCTTTTCGGTCGACGATTACGGTTACATCACCGAGCGATTGGCGCGGCGTAAAGAAATCGCCGCGATCGAGGTCAACATCTCATGTCCGAACGTCGCATCCGAAGGCGAGACCTTCGCCTGCGATCCGCGACTGACAAAAAAAGTCGTTGCGCTTGGGCGAAGCGTCACCGATAAGCCGCTGATCGTCAAGCTGTCGCCAAACGTCACCGACATTGCGGCGATCGCGCTAGAGGCGCAAGAAGCCGGCGCAGATGCCCTTGCCGTGATCAACACGGTGCGCGCGATGTCGATCGACGTCGATGCGTGGCGGCCACGGCTCGGCAACGTCGCAGGCGGCCTCTCCGGGGCCGCGATCCGCCCAATCGCGGTGCTGGCCGTGTATGAAGTCGCGCGTGCGGTGCACATTCCGATCGTCGGACAAGGCGGGATCGAAACGACAAACGATGCGCTGGAGTTCTTCTTGGCGGGCGCTACGGCGGTCTGCATCGGCACCGCCAATTTTACTGATCCGCGTGCGCCACTACGCATCGTCGAAGGGCTGCGCGGCTATTTGCAGCAACGCAACCTAAGCTCGCTCAAGGAGATCATCGGCAAAGCGAACATCGGTTTCTCGAGCGCGCATCAATACGAAGGAGACGAGGGTTGAGTGCATCGCTGATCGTCGCGCTGGACGTCGATACATTCGAGCGAGCGCGGTCGTTGATCGATGAGCTCTACGAACTCGACGTCATTTTCAAAGTTGGCCTCGAAGCGTTCTACGGCTACGGCGGACCGCTTCTCGACTACATCGAGCAACGCGACGTACGCTACTTTGCGGACGCAAAACTGCACGACATTCCGCATACCGTCGCCGCCGGTGTGCGAGCCCTCGTACGTCCTGGAGCCCACATCATCACGGTGCATGCGCTCGGCGGAAACGAAATGATGGCGGCGGCCGTTGAGGCCGCGGACGCGCGCGCGAGCGAATTAGGAGTGACGGTGCCTTATCTTTTTGCCGTCACGATTCTCACGAGCATTGGAAACGAAGATTTGCGCGAACTCGGCCTCTCGGGCGGTCCGGGAGAGAACGCGATTCGGCTCGCGGCCCTCGCCCGTGACGCCGGATGCAGCGGCATCGTCTGCAGCGCGCAAGAAGTTGCCGACATCAAGCAGTTTTTCGGGCAAGATTTCCTGACGTTGACGCCCGCGATTCGTCCCCTTGGTACCGTACACGGCGACCAAAAGCGGGTCACGACGCCCGCGCAAGCGGTATCGGCCGGTGCTGATTATCTCGTTGTCGGCCGGCCGATCACCGAGTCCGATGATCCGCGCGCCGCGGCGCGCGCGATTCTGGATGAGATGCAAGGCGTCGAAGTGGCATGAGCGCCGTTACGGATCTCTTCGAAGAGCTGCAAGGGCGCGGCGCTTTGCAAAGCGGCCACTTCTTGTTGAGTTCAGGACGGCACAGCGACCGTTTCGTGCAAAAGTTCCGCATCTTAGAAGATCCGAAGTTGCTCGCGCCGCTGGCGGACGCAATCGCCCGGCATTTTGAAGACTGCGATCCAACGGTGGTGCTCAGCGCTGCCGTCGGCGGCATTTTGCTGGGCTACGAAGTCGCGCGCGTGCTCGGAACGAAGGCGATTTTCGTCGAGAAAGAAGAGGGAAGGCCGGCGCTGCGTCGGGATTTTGCGCTGACTTCGCAAGATCGCGCGCTCGTCGTGGAGGACGTCATTACGACGGGACGATCGGTACGCGAAGTTGTGCAGCTAGGACGCGATCGTGGTGCGCAAGTTGTCGGCGTTGGAGCGATCGTGCAGCGAGCGCCGGTCGACTTCGGCGTGCAAACGTTTGCATTGCTGAATCTCCCGTTGGACTCATATGAAGCCGACGCATGTCCACAGTGTAAAGCCGGTGTGCCGCTGAGCGACCCGGGATCGCGCCGAATATGATGGGGGCCCGCCCGCGACAGTTTGGGCGGGGGCGCGTAGGCCCTTTTTGCCGCATCGTGGCAAAAGGGAGCCGGAGCGCCAGACATCGCGCATCGTGCGATGTCAGACCAAATGGCGTCGGAACTTTCCGGCCGCACGGCAGTATCTCGCAGAGACGATGCTTATGCCGAACGCCGTAAGCCCGCAGACGATGCGCCGCATCGCCCTGACCGCGGCCGGTATCGTCGCGGCGATTTTTGCGCTCTGGCTTGCATCGCACATCCCGCGCACGATCACGATCTTCGTCGTGGCTGCCTTCATCGCGTTTGGAGCGCAGCCGATTGTCACCCACTTAGAATCACGGGGCGTTAAGCGCGGACTCGCGATCGCATTTGTTTACATCGTGCTTTTGCTCGTAATGGCAATCGGTGCGTTGATCGTCTTGCCCGCCACGATCGAGCAAGGTCAGGCGCTCGTGCAAAACGCGCCGGCATACCTGAAGTCGACGCAAGGCTGGATGCTCGGCGGGGAGACGATGCTGCGGCAACGTTTTGCGCACGCGAATCTGCCTGCTGGGGTTCTGAACCTTCAGCAGCTCGTTAGCGCTAAAGTTTCGGCGCTCGTAACGTCTTCCGTTTCGTCCCTGGGCAGCGTCTTACTCGGTGCCGCTACTGCGATCTTCATCGCGATTTCAGCGCTGATTCTCTCTTGTTTCTTCTTGCTGCAGCGAACGCAAATTTTGGAAGGCTTCGTGGCGCTTTTCCCAACGTCAAGGCGCGCCACTGCGCGGTCGCTTTCCAATGAAGTGACGCACATGTTCGGCAGTTTCATCGCCGGACAAATAATCGTGAGCGCGATTACCGGTATCGTGATTGCGGTGTTGCTTGCGATCGTGGGCTTCAAATTCGCGCTCATTCTCGGTGTGATAAGCGCGATCGCTTATGCGATTCCGATCGTCGGGATGATCGCCGCCCACCTGATCGGCGCTGTCGTTGCGGCTCCGCAAGGCGGTTGGATGATCCTTTGGGTGCAGTTGATCCTCTTCGTTGTGGCGCGCATCAGCGACAACGTTCTCGTTCCAAAGATCATGGGTACGTCGGTGGGCGTCTCACCGATCGGCGTCATGTTCGCGGTGTTCGCCGGCGGTGAGCTCTTCGGGTTTGCGGGACTGATTTTGGGCATTCCCGCAGCCGCGCTCATTAAGATTCTCTGGCGCTATTTCGTCGCGCCGTGGCTGACAGGGCATCCCGTTGAGCCGCTCGATCTGCGTCCCGAGCCGCGCCGGCTTTCGAAGAAAGCATACGCGAAAGCTCAGTCGCAAGAGTTGTCATCCTTAGCCTTCGAAGCGGCGATCAAGCTCAGGGTGACAGTCTCGTTAATTAGCGTGCAGCACTTAAAGGCTACATTGATTCCGGGGCGGTGACGTCCATTAGCTGAAGCACGCGCGCCAACACGGTGCGTGCGGCGATGCAGAGCGCCAAACGTGCCAAGCGCAGTTCCGGCTCCTCAACCAAGATGCGGCATTCCGTATAAAATTGATGAAAGTCCGCCGCGACGTCACGCGCGTATTGCGTCAAACGATGCGGCGCAAATTGATCGACAACGTTTTGGATCGTTCGGGGCAGGCTTGAAAGCCGCCGAATTAACGCCAGTTCGCAGGGCTCGATGAGGCGCTTCAGGTTTGGTGAAGTCGGACGCCGCTTGAATGTCTGAGGCGTCCGCATTCTTGAACACCGACGAAATGCGCGCATGCCCGTACTGCACGTAGTAGACCGGATTATTTTCGCTCTGCTCTTTGGCGAGCGCGAGATCGAATTTGAGCGGCGACTCAGGCGCCAGCATGATGAAAAAGAAGCGCGCCGCGTCGACGCCGACATCGTCAAGAATATCGTCCAGCGTGATGATCGCGCCGGCGCGCTTGCTCACCGAAACGCTCTGGGCGCCGCTTAGCAGCGTAATCTGCTGCGCGATGATCACCTCGAGTGCGCCGGGATAACCGAGCGCATCGGCAATGCCTTTTAGACGTCCGATATAACCGTGATGGTCCGGCCCAAGGATGTCGATGACGCGATCGGCGCGCTGCAGCTTCTCGTAGTGGTAGGCGACATCAGGCGCGTAGTACGTTGGACGACCATCGGAGCGCAAGAGCACGCGGTCTTTATCGTCGCCGAAGCGGGTGGCGCGAAAATAGAGAGCGCCATCGGACATGTACGTCAGTCCGCGATCGGTCAAGCGTTGAAGGTCCTTGACGACGCGGCCGCTTTCGTGGAGTTCGAGTTCGCTCTGCCAGCGATCGAAATGCACTCGAAACCGCATTGCAACGGCTTGCTGTTCCGCAACGATCGCATCGCGGCCGGCGATACGGAAATACGGCAACCACTCGGCTTCCGGCGCTGCGTTCCAGCGATCTCCATCGCGCTCGAAGATCCGCTGCGCGATCGGCTTGAGGTAGTCGCCCGGATATCCCGCAGCCGGAAATGGATAATCCGGCTCGCTGAGTTGCCGGTAGCGCGCATAGAGCGAGCGTCCGAGGGCATCGATCTGTGCGCCGGCATCGTTGATGATCCATTCCGTCGTGACGTCGTAGCCGCGGGCGCGCATGGCATTGGCAAGTGTCTGCCCGATGCTCAGCGTGCGTCCCTGAACGACGACGAGCGGCCCCGTTGGATTCGCACTGCCGAACTCGAGCGAAACGCGCGTGCCGTTCGAAGGTGCATCTCCGAAACCGGTTCCTTCACGCAGAATGACCGCAAGGTTCGTTTGCCAGCACGCCGGCGCCAGGCGGATGTTGATGAAACCTCCGACAGCGTCGATGCTGCTGACAACAGACTCCAAAGCGTTTCGATCGACGCGCATCGAGCAACGCGGAGGCAACCGCTTGCGGCGCCCGCCGCGCCGTGCGCGCGAGCGCAAAGGCGATGTTTGTCGCGTAATCACCGAATTCGGGACGTCGCGGCGGCTCAAAATCGAGAGGCGCATCCGCGGCTGGAAATTCTTGCTCGATCGCATTGCGTAAAGCGTCCGCGACTTGTTGCAGGGCGCCCTCGGGCAGGGGCGCCGTATGCGTTGCGTTCGGCATCGCCGCCGTCTTCGCCGAAGCGGTGCGCGGTTCTTTAACGCCGGGCGAAGACGCCGGCCTCGCGGCGCTCGATTGCACCCGCGAGCTCGAGCTGCGTAAGCGCCGAGAGCACCGACGGCGCGTCGGAGTCGAGATCCTCGATCAGTTGATCCTGGCTTTGCGCTTCCGATTCAAGCATCTCTAAGATGCTGGTTTGAAGCGCATCATTCGGTTTGAACGGCATCGTGCGTTCATGTTGTGGTGGTGGTGCGGCATCCACGCGAAGCTCCGCAAGAATGTCGGCGGCATCGCGCACGAGCGTGGCTCCGTCACGAATCAATGCGAGACATCCGGCAACGTTGCGGCGATCGACGTCACCCGGAAAGACCAGGACCGGAATGCGTCCAGCGGCCCAGGCGGCCGTGTTCAACGCGCCGCTGCGCGATGGCGCTTCGACGACGACGACCGCGTCCGCCAGCCCGGCCACAATGGCATTGCGCTCCAAGAATTGATGAGGCATCGCGGGGCGCGCGGGTTCGTACGGCGAGCATACCGCTCCGCCCGCCGCAACGATGGCGTCGCGCCAGCGCCAGATTGCGCGACGGAAAGAAATTGGCATGGCCCCCGCCGAGGATGCCGATCGTGGGAGCGCTGCGTTCGAGCGCGCCTTCGTGGGCCGCCGTGTCGATGCCGAGCGCGAGCCCCGAAATGACGCAAATGCCGGCTCCGGCAAGGTCGGCGGCAACCTTCCGCGTGAGCAGATAACCCGCTCGCGAGGCTGCCCGGGTCCCGACGATCGCGACGCACGGCCGTTCGAGGCCCTGGAGCGATCCCCAGACGTAGAGGCCTGCGGCCGTCTCCGGAATTCCGGCCGAGCGGATCCCTCGGTGAGCACAGACCTCGGACCAGGCAACGAACGGCGGCTCCACGCTCGGCCTCCCTTCACGCGTGCGGGTTCTCCAAGCAAGGGGAAGGAAGGGCGGCCCTGAATACTCCGGCCCTATTCAAGCGGTGGGGCCTTCGGAGGGGGTAGAACGTGGCAGCTCAAGCGTACTGCGTGAAGTGCAAGACCAAGCGTGAAATGAAAGACGCGGTGCAAATCACGATGAAAAACGGCCGGCCGGCGACCGAGGGTAAGTGCCCGGTCTGCGGCACGAAGATGTTCAAGATCGGAGCCGCGGCATAGTCAGTTTGCTCCGTCTATAACTTGTGTCTTATAATGAGAGGACCCACAACATGTGGGTCTTCTTCATTTAAGGGGCTGCCGCTGATCTGTCCGACTTGCCGTAAGAGCGAGACCCGCGTCGTCGATTCCCGCGACGACGAGACGGTCGTCCGGCGACGACGCGAATGCCTCGACGCACGCTGCAAGCACCGCTTCACCACCTACGAGCGCATGGAAGCACCGCGCCTCTTCGTCGTCAAGAAAGACAGCCGTCGCGAGCAATTCAATCGCGAAAAGATCCTGAGCGGCCTGCGCCGCGCCTGCGAAAAACGGCCGGTTTCAGAGCATCAAATGGAAGCGGTCGCCGCGGACTTAGAGCGCGATCTCTTCTCGCGTGGCGAAAGCGAAGTGCCGGCCGCGATGATCGGTGAGAAGCTCATGGAGGCGCTCAAGAAACTCGACAAAGTCGCGTACATCCGTTTCGCAAGCGTCTATCGTTCCTTCCGCGACGTCGAGAGTTTTCAAGAAGAGCTCGCAACGCTGCTTTCAAAGTAAGCCCCGCTAATGCGCAAGATCGCAATCCAGATTCGGCGGCTGCCCGAAGGCGAGGGCTTGCCGATGCCCACCTACATGAGCGAGCACGCAGCCGGCGCCGATCTTTGCGCAGCGATTAGCGAAGAAGTGACATTATTGCCAGGCGCGCGCGCGTTGATTCCAGCCGGTTTTTGCATCGCGCTGCCGGCCGGTTACGAAGCGCAAATTCGTCCGCGCAGTGGTCTGGCATTGCGCAGTGGTGTCACCTTGCTCAATACGCCGGGCACAATTGATGCCGATTACCGCGGTCCGGTCAACTTGATCGTGGCGAACTTTGGAAGCGAACCGTTTCGCATTCGGCGCGGGGATCGCGTTGCACAGATGATTATCGCTCCCGTCGCGCGCGCGTCGTTCGAGATCGTTGAGTCGCTGAGCAAAACCGCGCGCCAAGAAGGCGGATTCGGCAGCACCGGACTTTCGCCATGAATGTCTACATCGTTGGACAGGGAGCTGTCGGCACGTACCTCGGTGATTTGCTGCGGTCGATCAATGTCGATGTCACGTTTGCGCCTCGCTCGACCGATGCCGTCGCCCCGCGTCGATCCCGATGTCGCGATCGTCGCAGTCAAGTCTTATGACACCGATGGAGCGATCGAAACGCTGCGCGCCGCAATCGAATATCCGGAGAAAACGGTCTTCGTCTCGCCGCAAAACGGCATCGGCAACGAGGAGAAGCTGAGCGCCGCCTTTGGCGCGGACAACGTCGTTGCGGCGGCGCTAACGGTTCCGATCGAGCGCAACGGGCCGGGTACCGTCCAGGCGACCAAAGAGGGTGGTCTGGCTTTTGCGCCGTGCGGCAAGACGGCATTCAATTGGCTCTGGGCGGCCTTTGGAAGCACCGGACTTGACGTGAAGATCGTCGATGACTGGCGTTCGCTGAAATGGTCGAAGCTGGCCTTGAACAGCGTTGCGAACGCAAGCTGCGCGATCCTCAACGTCTTGCCGAATCGCTTGGTGCATTACGACCAAGTCTTCACGCTTGAAATTCGTGCGATCCGCGAGACGCGCGCCGTCATGCAGAGGATGGGGCTGCAAGCGATCGATTTGCCGCGCTACCCGGTGCGCATTTTGCAGCGGATCGCGACCTTGCCGAGTCCGGTTGCCCGAACCTTGCTCGCGGGACGGATCGCCGGCGCTCGCGGGCGCAAATCGCCTTCCTTGCTCGTTGACTTGCGCGCCAACAAGGCGTCAACGGAAGTTGACGCGCTAAACGGCGCCGTCGCAAACGCCGGGCGCGAGGTTGGCGTTAATACGCCGGTCAACGCGATCTTCGCTCGCGTGCTCAGCGATATCGCGCACATGCCGCAACTGTGGGCAAAATATCGGGAGCAGCCCGACGCCTTGGCGGCGGAAGTCAACGCGGAAGTTCGGCGCGTCCGAGCGCTCTCGAAAGTATAATGCGCAACCCCAACGTTCCCGAATCGCTCGAGGGCTGGTGGATTCTGCACCGGATGTTTTCATTCGATCGTCGCGGTTTCGTGGCGCTTGCCGAGAAGAAGCGCGCCCGCGATTGCGATGAAGCCGTCGAGCAGCTCGATTCGCTGAAGTCCAAAGATGGCGACGTTGGGCTGGCACAAATCATCGGACATAAGGCGGATCTGATGGTCACGCACTATGCGCGCGCATTTGACGGTCTCGCTCACGCGCAAAGTGCGTTCGATCGGCTTGCGCTGACCGACCATCTCGTACCGCGTGAGTCGTTCACGTCCGTCTTGGAGCTCGGTCTCTATGATGCGACGGCGAAAATTCACGATGAACTGCAAGCCGCAGATTTGAAGCCGCATTCGGCGGAATGGAACGCGGCCTTCGATCAAAAGTTGAGTCAGCAAGCGAGCAATTCGCGCAACGCGGAGCGATTATGGGGGAAGATCCCGGCGCGACGCTACGTCAGTTTTTACCCGATGGATAAGAAGCGCGGCGAAAGCATCAACTGGTACGCGCTACCGTATGCTGAGCGCGCTCGGATGATGGTTGAGCACGGGAAGATCGGCCGAACGTTTCACGGGCTGGTCACTCAAGTGATCTCGGGCGCCATCGGACACGACGATTGGGAGTGGGGCGTCGATTTGTATGCCGACGATCCGCTGATCTTCAAGAAGCTCGTGTACGAGATGCGCTTCGATGAAGCGAGCGCCAAATACGCCGCGTTCGGGCCGTTTTACAGCGGCGTGCAGTTTTCGATTTCGCAGTTGCCGATATTTTTGAGCGGTGCTTCCGTGCCGCAACTTAACCGCTAGTACGTTCGCGTAATTGAAAAGATAATCTGCCGTGCCGGCAACGCGAACGCGGGCGTTGCGATTGGTCCCTCGGCTCCCGCATAGGACAGACCGGCGCCATCGCGCGTGAAGCCGTCCGCGTAGGCGTTCGTAAGATTCGTGCCGGCAAGCGTGAAGAGGAACGGTCCACGCCGCGCGGTGATGCTGGCCCGCACGGTCGCGAAAGGCGGCCGATTTAGTTCGTTGTTAGCGCTTTCGTAGTACGCGCCGACGTTGAATGAGAAGCCGTGAGCCGCGTCTCCGCGCAGGCCGAGATCGGCACGATGCAGCGGCGTTCCGAGAAATTGTTGCCCGGCGACGAGCGATCCGTCGCCGACCTTCGCTGGAAGAGAGATCGGGAAGGCGCTGTTGGTGCTGTATCCGCCGGTCAGGTGCAGCTGCGATCCAAGGCTGTGGTCGAATCGAAACTCGAAACCGCGATAAATTACACTGGCAGTGTTGATCGGATAAATGTAACCGGATGGGGAGAAAAAAGGAGCGATTGCATTGTGCAAATTCGTCTGATAAAGATCGATGGACGCACGCGAGGGCGCATTCTCCGATCCGAAAAGATGCTCGTATCCAAGCTGGTACTCAGTCGCGTGTTCCGCGGTCAAATTCGGATTGCCGATCGAGACGAAACCATCGGGGGGCGGCGTAGGCAGCGGATTTGGGACGAAGAGCTCCGTCAGCTCAGGCGCCTGGAATGTCGATCCGACCGAGGCTCGCAAGACGCTGCGACGCGTTGGTGTCCACACAACGCCGAGACGGGGATCCAGCGAGCTGCCGAACTGTGAAAACTGGCTGTAATACGTAGCCAGCGTCAGCTCGACGTTGCGCAATGCTTCGGTCGAGTAACGCAATGCGAAAGAGCGCCCGACGGCGCTTTTTGTGATCGGGACAGGTCCGTCTTCTTGTGCGTCGGCCGGTTCCGCTGACGGCGCGACGCCGGATTCGTCGATGGCACCGCCGGAGGAGAGCGAGGCGAACGGTTCCGTCAAGCGTTCAGTGCGAATGTCCGCTTTGAACGTTAGGCCGCCGTTTTGAAGATACCGATTGTATTCGAGCGAGTCTTCGACGATCAAGTCCCGGTCATTGAAAAAGTAGGCCGAACCGTTGTCTGCGATTGGTCCATTGACCGACTGATTTGCGATCGTGTTGTAATGCCGAACCAGCAGCGTTGAACCGCGTCCTCCTGCGTCGTTACGTGGACCCAATGGCGTGTAAAAATCGAGCCCGTAGGCCGTGTTGTGTCCGCTCACCGTTGCGCCCGGAAACGCTGTGAACGTCCCGTCGTCGTTTTGCACGCTCAGCCCCGCGGATTGATCGCGGTTTGAGGATTGATCTCGTGCGGTGAACTGCAGGAATGCGCCGCCGCCGAAACCATAGCGGAGCTTTGCGAACGCTGAAGCCGCCGTTGCATCACTGCTAACGACAACCGGCGTAAGGTTTCCATCATCATCGCTGGAGAGAATCGTTCGATTGTGCAATTCGCCTTGACTCGTGAAACGATGCAGCGAAAAGGCGTAGCCCAGGCGATCGTGCGTTCCCGTCGCTTCGAGCGTTGAAGCAAACGTGTTGTAGCTTCCGACGCTGGTGCGCAGCAGTCCGTGAGGTTCCGTCGTCGGGTCGAGGGTCCGCAAATTGATGGCGCCACCAATCGTATTCGGGCCGAGCAGCGACGACGGCGCGATACCGTAAAGCAGTTCGATTCCCGAGAGGTCGTTCGGATCCAACAGCGAGAGGTCGAAATCGCCGGTATTTGAGTTGTTGACCTCATGTCCGTCGATATCGATCAGGGTTTCAGTCGGATCCGGCCCGCGAAGCGCGACGGCGAAAGGGAGCGTCGGTGCACCCCCGCTGGGTCGCACGGCGGTGACACCAATTTCGCCTGACACAATATCGGCGACGCTCTCGACGCCGCGCTGTGCCGCGGCCTGAGGATTCAGTTCCACCGTTACATTCGAAGACGTTGAGAGTGTCGTCGTGCTATTGACGCCGACGCGTCCGATTTCAATCAACGATCCTGACGCCGGTGACAGCTCGAGATTGAGCGCCAGCGGGCTTGATCCAACGGTGAGGTCGCGGACGATTTGACGAAAGCCCGTCGCTGATACAGATAAGCGATAGGTGCCTGGAGCGAGCGCAGTTGAAAAGCCACCGTCTCGTCCAGTAACGACGCGTGTGATTGAACCATTGTCGGCAAAGACGAGCTGTGCATCTGCAACAGGAGACGCCTGCGCCGATAAGACTCTACCGGAAACAGACGTCGAGCCTGCGGCGTCCTGGGCAGTGGCCGGCTGCGCGCTGATGCATAACAGCGCAATCAAGAGGCCGCAAACAAAAAAAAGGCCGCGCACGTTTGGCAGATTTTCGCAATGCGGCCGAACTCATCCTGAGCCTATGAAGGGAGCATGAGAATCCTGCTAGGCTGCGCGAGCGTCCAGCCGTTCTAGAGAACGGTATTGGACCGCCTCCGCGACGTGCTGTGTTGCAATCTCCGCGCACTCCGCGAGATCGGCGATCGTGCGTGCGACGCGGGCTATGCGGTCTAGCGCGCGGGCGGAGAAATGGCGTCGCGCACAGGCAGCCGCGAGAAGTCGCATAGCGCTATCGTCCAAACGGCAAAATGCGCGGACTGCATGCGCCGGAATGTCGGCGTTGCAGAAATACCCGCTCTCTTGGAGGCGCGATTGTTGCTTGCGCCTCGCGTGCTCGACGCGTTGCCTAATGGTCGCGCTCGATTCTGCGGGTTGCTGCTTGACCATTTCATCGAACGGTACGCGCCGGATCTCGATCTGGAGGTCGATCCGGTCGAGCAATGGGCCGGATAATTTTGCGACGTATTTGGCGACCGCGTTTTCGTCGCAACGGCACTCCGCCGACCGCGTCCCACGATAACCGCATGGGCACGGATTCATCGAGGCAACGAGCATAAAAGACGCGGGGTACGTGAACGTGCCGGCCGCACGCGCGATCGTAACGCTTCTCTCCTCGAGCGGTTGCCGCATCACTTCAATTGACGCTCGGTTAAACTCGGGGAGTTCGTCGAGAAAGAGCACCCCATGGTGCGCCAGAGAGATCTCGCCCGGCTTCGCGATCGAACCGCCGCCCACCAACGCTGTTTGGCTAATCGTATGATGCGGAAATCGGAACGGCCGCGCGCGGACGATGCCCGGCGTCGTGCCGAGCAGTCCGGCAACGCTGTAGATCTTCGTAACTTCCAGCGCTTCATCGTTGGTCATCGGCGGAAGGATCGAAGGCAGACGGCGCGCCAGCATCGTCTTACCGCATCCGGGTGGACCAACGAAGAGCACATTGTGACCGCCTGCTGCGGCGATCTCGAGCGCGCGCTTGGCGCCGTGCTGTCCGCGAACGTCGGCGAAATCCGCGCCGGCGGTTTCGCACTCAAGCGGCGCAACGCGCTTCGTTGCGATTCTCCATTGCGCGCCGTTGCCGATTACCGTCGCAACGGCCGACTGCAGCGAATCGACGGCGTATAGTTCGATCGCATCGACCAGCGCCGCCTCATCCGCGTTCCCGCGTGGAACGATCAGTTTTGTGAATCCCGCGTTGCGCGCGCCCAAGACCATCGGGAGAATGCCGTTGACCGGTTGAAGGTTTCCATCGAGCGCGAGTTCTCCGAGCGCCGCGAATTCTTGCAACTGCAAACGGTCGATCTGCTCGTCGATCGCTAAGAGCGCCAGTGCGATCGGAAGATCGAACGCCGGTCCTTCCTTGCGAATGTCGGCCGGCGAGAGGTTGATCAGCAATCGTCCGGCCGGATATGCGAAGCCGGAATTGAAAATCGCCGAGCGGACGCGTTCGCGCGCCTCGTTCAGCGCTCGGTCGGGAAGTCCGATGATCGTCAAGACGGGCGAACCGGGTGAGCTGTCGGCTTCGACCCGCACGACGTACCCTTCGATTCCTTGCATCGCCGCAGAGAAGGCGAGTGAGAGCATATCGCTACATCTGCGCATTGGCTTCGCGCAGGCAAGTCCGAAGGCCGAACGCCGAGCGACGCGCAAAGTGCGTCGCTACATAAAGGGACCCGCCCGCGATAGTTTGGGCGGGGGCGTGGAGCCGCGTTTCCGCCGCATCGTGGCGGAAGCGATGGCGAAACGCCGAGCGACGCGCAAAGTGCGTCGCTACATAAAGGGACCCGCCCGCGATAGTTTGGGCGGGGGCGTGGAGCCGCGTTTCCGCCGCATCGTGGCGGAAGCGATGGCGAAACGCCGAGCGACGCGCAAAGTGCGTCGCTACATAAAGGATAGCGGACTACACGCTCGTAGTCAGCGTTCTGCTAGAGCGGAGGACTTCACGTTGGGCTACACCCGTTTTTTCGTTGGCGCTGCGATCGTCGCAATCGCGCTTGCCGGATGTTCGAACAAATCATCCTCATCAGCGTCATCCGGCGCGAATGTTACTGGACCGTCAAATGCGACCAAGACGATCGGCATTTCCATTCAGAACCGTGAGGCGCAGTTCTACAAAGATATGGAAGACGGCATGGCGACGGCCGCCAATAAGTACGGCTATAAGTTGATCGTGGTCGACGCGAATCGGGACAACGAACGACAGCAGTCGCAAGTTGAAGATTTTATCTCGAAGAAGGTCGATGCGATCGTCCTGACGCCGTATGACTCACAGGCGATCGGAAGCGCGATCGTGGAGGCGAACAACGCGAACATCCCGGTCTTTACCGCGGATATAGCGAGCACGGCGAAGCAAGGCACGGTCGTCGCGCATATCGCTTCTGACAACGTGCAGGGCGGCGAGCAGGCAGGAAAGCTGATGTGCCAAGCGCTGCCCGGAAAAGTCGGCACCGTCGCGATCATCGATGAACCGGAAGTCACTAGCGTTCAAGATCGCGTCAAAGGCTTTCGGATGGCGCTTAAGCAGGCGTGTCCCAATGTGACGATCGTTGCAGATCTCGACGCCGGCGGCGATCGTCAAAAAGCCAATTCGACAGTGGGCGACGTGTTGCAATCGCACAAGAATCTGAAGGGAATTTTCGGCATCAACGATGACTCGGCGCTGGGCGCCGTCGCTGCGATCAAGGCCGCAAATGCGAGCGGCCTCGTCGTAATCGGATACGATGCGACCCCGGAGGCCCAAGCCGCCATCAAAGCCGGCGACATGTACGGCGATGCGATCCAATATCCGGCACAGATCGGCGCGCGGACGGTCGAGGCGATTCACGACTACTTTGCCGGGCATAAGCCGCCTGCGCGAGTGACGGTCACCGTCGGAACCTACACCAAAGCCAACGCCAAATAGCAGCGGCGCGCCGATCCCGCTTCTCGAGATGCGGGAGATCGGCAAGAGCTTTCCCGGAGTTCGCGCGCTCGAGGGCGTGACGTTACAACTTTATCCTGGTGAGGTGCTCGCGCTCGTGGGCGAAAATGGGGCGGGCAAATCGACGCTCATGAAAGTGCTCTCCGGAGCGCAGCCGGCCGATCAGGGCAGCATCTCAATCGACGGCGACGAGGTCCACATTGCAAACCCGCGCGATGCGGAGCGCCTTGGCATCGGAATGATCTACCAGGAGTTCAATCTCGTGCCGGCGCTGGATGCGATCGAAAACATCACCTTGGGAGATGAGCCGGAGCGCGGCATCTTTCTCGATCGCAAGAAGGCCACAGAAGAGGCGTCGGCGGTCTTGGCTGATCTCGGCATCACGATCCCGCTCGATGTTGAGGTCGGCAAGCTCTCCGTCGCTCAGCAGCAGATGGTCGAGATTGCGAAGGCGTTGCGCAAACATGCACGCATCATCGTCATGGACGAACCGACTGCGACGCTAACCGAGAACGAAATCGAGCGCCTTTTTGCGCTGATCAAAAAGTTGCGCAGCAACGGCGTCGGCATCATCTACATCTCGCACCGACTCGAGGAGCTTCCTCGCATCGCGGATCGCATCACCGTCATGCGCGACGGGCGCGTGATCGAAACCCGAAAAATGACCGACTTTCCGCCGGAAGCGGTGATCCGGGCGATGGTCGGCCGCACGCTCGAAGCGCATTTTCCGGAGTTGCCGCCGATTAAACCTGATGCGCCCGTTGTGCTCTCGGTTCGCGACTTAGTGCGGCGTCCGGCCGTCAACGGCATCAGCTTTGATGTGCGAGCAGGCGAAATCTTAGGTTTAGCGGGTTTGGTCGGCGCCGGCCGGACCGAGACGTTGCGCGCCATTGCGGCGGCGGATTTGCCGCAAAGCGGCGAGGTTGATATCCGCGGACACCGGCTAACCGCGCATTCGCCGCGCGATGCCATTCGCGCGGGCGTCGCGTTCATCACGGAAGATCGAAAGAATCAAGGATTGATATTGGGGATGACCGTGCGCGAGAACATCACGCTGGCGCATCTCGACCAATTCGTCAACCGCGAGCTGTTAATCGATCGCGGCAAAGAGACAGCAGTTGCCAACAAGTACATCGCTGAGCTGCGCATCCGCACGCCGAACGACGAACAACTCGTGCGCAATCTTTCGGGCGGCACGCAGCAGAAAGTCGTGTTGGCCAAGTGGCTCGTTGCAAATGCGAGCGTTTTCTTGTTCGATGAACCAACGCGCGGCATCGACGTCGGCTCAAAGTCGGAGATCTACCACTTAATGGTCGCGCTCGTGCGCGAAGGTGCCACGATCCTCATGGTCTCGAGCGAGCTGCCCGAAGTGCTCGGGATGTCGCATCGCATCCTTGTCATTCGTGAAGGCCGGATCGCAGCAGAGTTCTCTCGCAAAGAGGCGACGCCGGAGAAGATCATCGCGATCGCGACGGGGACCGTGGCTGCATAATGGCTCTTCGACAAGCTCAGCGTGAGACCGAAGTCAAGACGGTCCTCACCGAAGCCGCCGAACACGCGCGCGTTCGACAGACGCGGATGTATTGGTTGCGGATCGTTCTTGCGTCGATCGGCTTGTTAATCATCGTCGTGCTCGTAAACTGGGCCGCCGGCGGTTCGTTCTTGGAACCGAGCAACCTGATCCGCGTCTTGCGCCAGATCACGTATGAAGCGATCTTGGCCTTCGGTCAAACCTTCGTCATCATTACCGCGGGAATCGATCTTTCGGTCGGATCGCTCGTTTCATTGACCGGCGTCGCGATGGCGCTCTTTGCCAACGCGCTGCCCTTCCACGGTTTTGCGCTGATCGTTGCCACGCTGATCTTCGGCATCGCCGTCGGCGCAGGCGCCGGATTCATCAACGCGATCCCCGTCGTTCGCTTGAATTTGCCGCCGTTCATTACGACGCTCGCGATGATGCTGATGGCGGTCGGCCTTTCGTACAAACTCTGTCACGGTCGCCCGGTCGCATTGCAAACCGGTGATTTTTCACATATCGGTTACGGCTTGTTTTTGGGGTCGAAGATCCCGGTTGTTGTCATTTGGATGCTCGTAATTGCCATCGTTGCGTCGGTACTGCTGACGCGTACGCGGTTCGGCAGATACGTTTTCGCGATCGGTGGTAATGAGGAAGCCGCGCGGTTAGCCGGCGTTCCGGTTGCGCGCGTCAAGGCGCTTGTGTACGTTATCAGCGGGACGTGCGCTGCGATCGCAGGTTTCTTGCTGATGGCGAACTTCGCATCAGGCTCGCCGAATACCGCGACCGGCGACGAGCTGCTTGAATCGATTGCGGCGGTTGTCGTCGGCGGCACCAGCCTGATGGGAGGCCGCGGCAGCATCATCGGGACGTTCTTCGGCGCGCTGTTGATCGGCGTTCTTTACAACGTGATGAACTTACTCGGCATCGAGTCGTACACGCAGAAGATCGTCCTCGGCGCCGTTATTCTGCTGGCGGTCGTGCTCGACGAGCTGCGCAAACGCTATTTAGCGAAAACGTAAGTGTCATCGCCTTTCCTAAGGCTGAACCGTTTCCATCGGCTGCTGTTCGTCCACCAGCAGCGTGCCGTGCTTTCCTTCGACGCCGATCAGAACGTCGCACTTCGCGTAGGCCGCAATCGTCTCGATCGTCCGGCCAAGCGGCGCGCCAGTGTACTTGCCCTCGCGATAGGAACCTAAGATGATCAGATGCGCTTGCTCTTGCCGCGCGATATCAAGCACAGCTTGACTGGTCTGCCTGGTATGAACGGTTTCGGTGCGCAAGTTGACGCCGTACTTATTCGCAATCGTCTCGGCCGCTGCAAGCGCGTCCATCGCGGTGCGCTCCTCATGCGGCATCGCGGCATTGGGCGGCAACGTTAAGGGAACTTCTATCACATAGAGCGCCAGAAGATGCGATTTTTCGCCGCGCGCGAGCTTCGCCGCCAGTGCCATCATATGCGCCGAGTCGATCTCCGGTGAGAAGACGATGATCAAACTGCCGACCAGGTGTTCGAGCTCGTGTTCCGCGCGTTGTGCCAATCGTTGCACGTACGACGGAGCCGGATGCATCATCCACCACAGCGTCGCGCCAATTGCCGCCGCGATCAGCAACGCGCTCAGCATGCCCGCAACCGTTACATGGATTTGTGCTGTCACGGTCGCACGCCCATCTTACGCGCTCTCATGAAGAAGAGAACGCGGTAAACGCCAAAGGCGATCATCACCAAACCGAGCACGATACCGCCGAAGAGCTCACGATGCAGCCCGTAGTGCAGAAGCCGAACGATGATTGCAATTCCAAGCGCGATGTAGATAAGAGAAAAGCCGACGCGGGCTTGATTCACCTGCGCTCCTCATCACGGCGGCGTTCGCTTTCTCGCAAGTTGCTGACGTATTCGTCCATCAGTTCAAGTTCGCCTGATGCGCGCAGGATGTCGAGCTGCGCGATCCGCCAGTTGTGCGGCTGAGAGCGCCAAATCGGCAAACCCTTACGATGACGGTAGATCAAGTAACCGATCAGCCCGCAAATCAACCAAGCCGGTCCCGCAATCCGCCCGATTTCGTGCGTAATCATCGTGAAAACGAGAATGGAGCCGATTCCAATGAAGCCCAAGACCCCGACAATCGGGAATTCCACCCGCTCGCCGCGGACTCGCAGCGGAATATTGAGCGGGATTTTGAACTTGCGCGGGCTCAACGGGTCGAAGAGGCGCAGCGCGATCAAGGCGATGAAGACGAACGAATAGCTGGTTGCCGCGCCGAATGCATAGAGGTCGCCTAAGAACGTGATGCCGTCCTCGCCGTGAAAGAATCTACGGTAGATCACTGCGGCGTGGGCGTTGAGACTCGGCAACGCGGCAAAGATCAATTCGACGATTGCAACAAGCGTGAACGCAATGATCGAAACGGCCGGCGTACGGAAGCGTCCATGCACCCGCTGGAAAAACGATGGAAGCAACCGCGTTGTGCTCATTGCGTAGGCAATTCGCGAACTGCCGAAGACGCCCGAATTGCTGGAAATCAACAACAAGATTGAGCCGAGCAGCGGTACGTACAGCGCTGCCAGCGCGCCGTAAAACGGCACATAGGACGCCAGCACCGCAACGGCCTTTCCGTTGTTTTCACTGTTGCCGAGATACGCCCACAACGGGACGAGATGGCCGTGCATCATCGGCGACGGCGGTGCGCCATGTCCGCTCCATGGCTGCATGCCGAGCGCTAAGTTGGAATATGAGAGCGCGAAGATCAGAATCGTCAAGATCAAACTGATCGAGGTGCGTGGGATGACTGAGGCCGGCCGCTGCGTCTCTTGGGCCGCTTGCGAGATCGATTCCAGTCCGACGAAAGAGATGATCGCAAGCGACACACCATTCATCAGCTGAAACGTCGTCGGCCAGGAGGTTTGCATCGTGTGGATCAGCAGTTGCGGATTGAATGCAAAGAAGAAGCCGAAGAAGAGGATCGCGGTCTCGCTAACGACATCCAGTCCGCTCACGATGCCGTTGAACGCGGTGCTTTCACGGATGCCGATCACGTTGAGCAACGAAAGTCCGCAAATCAAGATCAGGACAACGACAAAATGCGTCACCGGGTGCGGAATGCTGAGCAACTGCGGAATCAGCTGGCTGAGATAATCGA
Source organism: Vulcanimicrobiota bacterium (assembly GCA_963723515.1). Lineage (GTDB taxonomy): Bacteria > Vulcanimicrobiota > Vulcanimicrobiia > Vulcanimicrobiales > Vulcanimicrobiaceae > JAFARW01. Next base: position 208,679 of record CAVRQT010000002.1, on the reverse strand, counting down.
CGCAGCTCCAGGCGAAGAGCGTGATGTCGATCGTGAAGTCGAGCAGTACCGCCCAACCGGCGATGAAGCCGAAGATGTCGCCAAGCCCGCGCAGCACAAAGTATTGTCCGCCGCCTGCAACGGGGTAGGTTGCCGCTAACTCCGTATAGGCGAGGCCGATGGCGACATACACGAGACCGGCAAAGAGAAAGGCGATGTTTGAGGCGCCGGCCGCCGCGCCGAGCACCAATCCCAGCCCAACGAAGATGTCGGCACCGACATCCGAGTAACCCCAAGCGAACGAACCCCACGGTTTGACCGCGCGTCGCAGTTGCGGGGTGGATTTTGCGGCTATGCGCGCTTCGATGGCCAAAGGGCGCTAGAAAGCGTTGCGGTGCAGCGCGATGCGATCGCCGTCGATGGCGACAATATCAAAGCGAACGCGCGCAGTCGGTGCAAAGAATTGCAAATAGTCCGCCGCCAACCGCCGCAGCGTTGCGCGCTTACGCGGATGGACGCCCGTTATCGCGCTTCCGAAAGCATTTGTCGTGCGAAATTTGACCTCAATGAAGACGATCTGCTCGCCATCCTTGCAGATGAGGTCAATCTCGCCGCCGGGCAGACGCACGTTCGTTGCAACGATCGAGAAGCCGCAGCTCCGCAAGAACGCCGCGGCGCGCGCCTCGCCGAACGTTCCTTTATTCTTCGTCGATCGCAATTGCCGAGAGATCGAGCTGCAACTGCGCATCACGCACGCGCCAAAAGGCAGTGCGATGATGGACGCTGGGTCCGTGTTCCCTGAGCGCCGCAATGTGCGTCGGCGTGGCGTAGCCCTTGTGTTCGGCAAATCCATAACGCGGCTCGATGCTGTCGAGCTCGACGAGCAAAGCGTCTCGGTGAACTTTTGCCACGATAGAAGCCGCCGCCACGGTGGCGCACTTGGCATCGCCTTTAACGACCGGCTGCTGCGGGCAAGCCGAATACGATCGGATGCGCACCGCGTCGGTAAGCAAGTAGTGCGGCGGCACGCACAGCGACGCCAGCGCGCGTTCCATGGCCAGGATGCTTGCCCAATAGATGTTGATTCGATTGATTTCCTCGACGCTCGCGACCCCGACGGACCAAGCCGCGCAACGCTGCTTGATGATCGCGTCCAACTCCAACCGCAGTTCGCGACGCACTTGTTTGGAATCGTTGAGCCCTTTGAGCATGAGCGGTCCGTCGGCGACGACGCATGCCGCGACTACCGGGCCGGCGAGCGGCCCACGGCCGACCTCATCGATTCCCCCGACCAGAACGAAACCACGCCCCTGCGCGCGCTTCTCGTAGCGGTGCAGGCGATGCAGTCGCCGCCGCTCGCGTTCGTAAGCGTTGCGAGCCTTACGCCGCTTTTCGTTCATTCGGCGGATGCTCGAAAGAAATGCGTCCGAATGTGCCGTCGTTGAAAGCCTTGATGTATGACCGCGCTGCGTTATGCAGGCTGCCGTTTCGCGTCGTCATTCCGCGCCGGCGCGCAAACTCAATCAAGTCCGGAATATCCTCCGCGTTTGGCAGATGCCGGCGCAGCCATGCGCTGAAGTGAGCGACGACCTCTTCAGGATCGTAGCGTTGTGCCGGAATCGCGCCGGTTATTGCAAGCATCCACTGCGACTGTGGCGATTCGATTTTCGGGGCGAGGATACCAGGCGTGTCCATGAGCTCGAGCGACGGTTCGAGGCGAAACCACTGAACGCCCCGCGTCCGCCCCGGCCGATTTTCTGTTGCCGCGACGGCTCGCCCGCACAGCGCGTTGATCACGGTTGATTTTCCCGAGTTGGGCACGCCGACGACGATAGCGCGATGCTGTGCGCCTTTCCTTTGTAGCGCCAGGCGGTGAAGTTCCGCCGTGATGCGCTTGGCGCTTTTGCGCTCTTTGGTGTCGACGGCAATTGCGGATTGTCCCGATCGTTCAAAGTACATCAGCCATTTCACGGTGCTTTGCGGCTCCGCAAGGTCTTCGCGGGTCAGCACGATCAGCCGCGGACGGCGTCCGCCGAGCTTGGAGAGCATCGGGCTCATTCCACTGTGCGGTACGCGTGCGTCGACAACCTCGATGATGATGTCGATCAGGCCGATGAGCCGATCGACCCGTCGCATCGCGGCGGCCATGTGCCCGGGATACCATTGAATCTGGCGGTCGAGCTGCGCGCTCATAGCGCGCCAAGTTGGGCTGGCGGCCAGATCCCGGCAATCGCCTTACCGATAACTTGATCCTGATCGACGAAGCCCCAAAAACGCGAATCATCGCTGTTCGCACGATTGTCGCCCAGCACGTAGAGCGTTGTAGGCGGCACGACGACGCTCTTGAAACTGCGGTGGTCAGCGAATCGCACGTACCCTTCTCGCAAACGAATGCCATTGACGAAAACTGCGCCTCGAACGATCGAGACACGATCGCCCGGTAGTCCGATCACACGCTTGAGATAGACCGAAGGCGCGGATCGTTCATGCCGGAACGCGACGATGTCGCCGCGGCGAAGGATGACCGATACGATATGCGATCGTGTTGATCAGCACGTATTCGCCCGAAATGACGTGCGGTTCCATCGATAGACCGGCGACCTGCGGCGCACGCATAAAGAACGCAAGTGCGAGGACTCCAAGGGCGACGATTTGCAGCGAGATGCTTGCGACCGACCGCCACTGCAGTTGCCGGGGCACGCGACTTTGTTCGCGTCCTGTTGTCGATACACTTGTGTCGGCTAAAGCGGTTTTGGGGTCCCGCCCGCGATAGTTTGGGCGGGGGCGGCGGACGCAGCGCCAGCGAATTACGCGAAGTGTAATTCGCAATTCTTAGTGCAGAATTCGAATGCGGTTTGGGGGCCAGAACAACAAGAAAGCCCGGCCGGTAAATCCCGCTTTATGACCTTTATTCGGGCCGGCGGCAAAATCGCCGCGCAGCTGCGCAAAACCCCATTCGTGCGAATCGTCTGAGTTGTTGCGATTGTCGCCCATCATGAAGTAGAAGCCGTTCGGAATTCTATCCGGCGCCTGCCACTCAGAGCGTGGCGGAATATTTGCCGAGAGCGAATCAAGCGCAGTTCCATTGACGTAGATCGAGTAGTTCTTTACGTCCAGATCGTAGTCGGGTCGCTCGGACTCGTACGGCTCTTTTAGCGCAACGCCGTTCCGGTAGACAATACCATGGCGAATCGCTAGACGATCGCCGGGCGTGCCGATCAGGCGCTTAATGAAATCGCTTTGCGATGGGATCGGGGGCGGAAAGACGACGATGTCGCCATGGTTCGGCTGCACGAAGCGATATTCGAACTCGTTGACGAGCAAGACATCGTGAATCTTGCAGCGTCGGCTCCATCGAAGCCGACGGAATGTAGAACGTGCGAACGACGAACGTGATCAGGAAGAGCGCGACAAGTCCCGCGACGATGAACGCATCCAAATACTCGCGCACAACGGCGACGGCCGAGCCGCGTTGCTTTGCGGCGACAGTGAGCGGGCGGACGGAAAGTAGCGAGGCGGGCGACCGCAAAGACGCAAATCAGCCCAAGCAGCTGAAGGGGTGTCAGGGCGATACTAACGGAGGACTTTCTTCTCTTGAATCCGCGCGGCTTTACCGACTTTCTGACTGAGGTAGTAGAGCCGGCTGCGCCGCACAACGCCGCGTTTGGTTACCTCTATTCGCTCAACGCGAGGGCTGTGGATCAAGAACGTCTTCTCGACGCCGACGCCATGCGCGACGCGGCGCACCTTGATCGACTCGTTCGTGCCGCCGCCCTTGCGAACGATCACGACGCCTTCGAACATCTGGGTGCGCTCCTTGCCGCCTTCGGTGACCTTTGAGTACACCTTTACCGAATCGCCGGAGCGAAAATCCGGAATCGAGGGCTTACATTGCTCGCGGTTTAGGATGTCGATGACGTTCATGTTCTGCTCTTTAAATCCGTAAAAAAAATTGGCCGGCTGGCGGACAACTCTCGGATGATACCATTCGGCGAGCGGCGGGGCAAGCGTGCTGGAAGCCGGCACGCTTGGCTTATCGCAGATCGGGACGCCGGGCGCGAGTGCGAGCCCGCGAGGCTTCTCGTCGCCATTCGGCGATCTTCGCGTGGTCGCCCTGAAAGCAACACCTCCGGAACATCTACGCCGCGGAATGTGGGCGGACGGGTGTAGGCTGGATGGTCGAGCAAGGTGTCCACAAAGGACTCATCTCGCACGGATTCCTCAGGCAGTGCACCGTCGATGAGCCGGACGGTTGCATCGAGCATCGCGAGGGCGGCAATCTCGCCGCCGGTCATGACGAAGTCTCCCAATGAAAACTCTTCGATCGGATAGAGGGAGCCGAGGCGCTCATCGATGCCTTCATAGTGGCCACAAACAATGCACGAGACGATCGAGCCGGCTAAGGCGCGCCACGTCCGCTTGTTCGAATCGCTTTCCGGCCGGCGAAGGAACGACGATTGCACGGCGTTCGAGCCGCGGGCGCCGCAGCGATAATCCCGTCTAGAATCCGAGCGAGCGGTTCAATTCGCATCACCATCCCGGGGCCGCCGCCGTACGGGCGCTCGTCGGCGCGCTCGCCTGGTTCCAGCGCCTCGAGGATGTGGTGGTAGCGCACATCGATCAGCTGCCGTTCGATCGCGCGCCCGACAATTGATAACCCGACAAACGGCGCGAAGACCTCCGGAAAGAGCGTCACGATATCGACCGCAAACATTACCCGTGTGTTCAACCTGAACAAAGTCGCGGCATTTTTTGGCGTTCGTCCGCCCTCGCCGTTCGCACGCGCAACGAGATTGATCGAGACGGGAGATTATGCAAAGGCCGAAGCTGAGCTAACGGCGTTGCTTTCTTCTGAAGATGCAAGCCATCGCGCGAGCATCTTCAACAAGCGCGGGGTCGCGCGCGTACATCAAGAACGACACGCGGACGCCTTGAGCGACTTTCGCGCAGCTCTAGAGCTTCGTCCCGGCTTTGCGCCGGCGCTCGTCAACGTCGGCAACCTGTTGCTGGAAGGCGGTCAAATCGAAGCCGCGGTCGTGCAATACGAAGCCGCGGTGCGCAGCGACGATGCCTATCGCGTCGCACATTTCAATTTGGGTGTTGCTTACAAGAAGCTCGGACGCCACGCGGATGCGGTGCGAGAATTTCGGCGCGCCGACCGCCTTGGCCGCCGCTCAGAAGGGCGGGCGAAACGCTGGACGATCTAGCGCTTCGAGGTTTCTGTGGTTGTGATTTCCTCGAGGTATTCGAAAAGCTGCGGTAGCGTGATGTGCTCGAGCGCGGTTCGCTTCGTAGCACTTTCGCCGTCGTCGCCTTCATCCCGCAGATAACAGCGCGATTCAACTCCCGTATCGCTCTCGCTGATGAACGAGACAGCGAATCCCTGTCCGGGCGTTTCTTCATAGATGCGCATCATTGCAGGGTTCAAAATTTCAATCGAATGCGTTGGGTTGTTAGCGTCAAAAACCGTGATCGTAAGATAATCGCGGTTCGTGATCTCGATCGATCCACAGACGAAGATGTTCTTGGCGGAGAAGAACTCATGGCCGCGTTTGTTGCGGCTCGACACTTCATAGAAGACCCGATGCGCCACGAATCTGTGCAGAATCTTGCGCAGCGTTGCCAGAGAGGCGAGGGTCTCGGTTCGGTTGCCCCGCGTGTAGATGATCTTCAAAAGGAAGTCAGCCTTTGCTCTAAAGTGAACCGGGAGTCGGCGGACATCGGTCCTTGCACGGGTCCGCAGGAGAGCCCTGCCGAACGAGAGGGCGCTTTATGCTTTCGGTGACGGAAATCGCGATCTTGGGCGTCGGCGCACTGCTGCTCTTTGGGCCCGAGCGCCTTCCCGGCATCATGCGCAAAGCGGGCCACGTCATGCGCGACGTGCAGAACACCTCGCAGAGTTTTATCCGAGAAATGGAGCGCGCAGCGGACGACTACGAACCGGCCGCGCCGCAGGCCAATGCGCCGGCCAATGCGCCGGAGCACCGGCCCCCAAACGTGCCTTAGATGTTGAAGTTGCTGCGAATGTCGTTGAGGCGTTGTTGCAACGCCGTCTTCGCTTGCGACTGCAGCCGCTGTTTGTGCTCTTCCGGCAAGCGTTGATACACAAGATAACCGGCTGCTGAGAGGATACCGCCCAAAACGCCGATCAGCAGCGCCTTGCCGACATCCGGAGTATCGTCGGTCGGTTCGTAGCTCGTGTTATTCTCCGCCGCACTATTGTAGGTCGAGCCGGCGTACGTATCGGCCGGTGTGGGTTTGAAAGTATCGGTCATGGTTGCTCCTCTGTCGTCGTCAGTACTTACCCACCTTGCGGCGGCGGGTTTCGCGTCAAGCGGCCTTATATCGTAGCGAACGTGATCGGAATAGTCCTTGGATATTCGCTCGATCGCAAGGCGTGCGGTGTCGATGATCGCCGCGACGGCGGGGTCATCCCGTTTTTCGGCAGGCACGCTTAGCGAAAACGTTCCTTTGCTTTGCTCGGCACGCAGATTGGCGCGAGCATGCTGTTCGAGCCCCAGCCGTGCAGCCTGCAGAATCGCGGAAACGGCCGCGCAGACGACATCTTGACCCTCTTGATCCCAACCCGCATGCCCTTCGGCGGAAACAGAAAACAGCCGTTGGCGGCTGTCTCTAAAGAAGATGACGGTGAGCAGGCGGCTGCCTTAGGGAAGGTCGATCTTTGTGATCTTCACTTCCGAGAATCGCTGGCGGTGGCCGGTCAGCTTGCGAACGCGTTTCTTCGGCTTGTACTTGAAAACCAAGATCTTGCGCCCTTTGCCCTGGCGCAGAACCGTGCCGGTCACTTTGGCGCCTTCGACGACCGGCGTCCCGACGAGCGATTTCGCGCCTTTGCCGGCCAGCGCAACTCGGTCGAAGGTCACGTCGGATCCCGGCTCCGCCGGCGATGTCGCAGCGGATGACGTCCCCCTCGGCGACCTTGAATTGCTTGCCGCCTGTCTCGATGATCGCATACATAACCTAGGAACCTTAACATCGGCTTGTTCGGAGTGTCAAACAGCGCTTGACAAGCCGCGTTCTTTTCGGTAATCTCTAGACTAGTCTAAATAATAGAGTAGTCTAAGAAAGGACGACAAACCATGATCATGCCTGCGTCGCACTCGTTGACTCCGGAGCGCGGTCTGCGGCTGAGCTCACGACGAGCCTAAATCGATCGCCATTCATACAACCTTCGCCGGATGGGGACCGCGCATATGAATGTGCCCGAAGCGCGCGAGCAGCTCGACGTCGTCGATCGCGTCTTAGCGCACGCTGAACGCACGATTCACCCCAGCGGAACGCTGTTGGTGTTTTGGGGCGTCGTGGCCGCTGTCGTCGACTTGACGTTTCAGGCGATCAGCTGGTACTCGACGCGTATTCGTCTGGTGGTGGTTTGTGCCGGCGATCATCCTTTACGGCGCAGCCATAACAACGACGATCGTCTATGCAAGCCGAGCGCGTCGCTGCGGGCGGCTAAGCATCATTCAGGCACAGTATCTTCGTGTGCTCTACATATCGCTGTGCGCAGCCGGCGTCGCCGTCTTCTCAGGAAATATCTTCAACGGTTGGGCCGACGGCGCGATCTGGTCGATCGCCTATGCGATACCGCTAACGTTTATTGGGGTCCAAGGAAATCGTTTTGCACTCGGAGGCGGCGTCGTGTTGTTCGCTTCGATCATTGTTGCGAATTTTTTCCCGCATGCGATAGGCATCATTTTGGCGCTCGGCATGCTGATCGGATATGTGGGCGCCGGTATCGCCACTGAAGCGGGCCGCACGGGCGTCGCTATAATGGATGAGCTTTTGCTCTCAAAGATTCGGCTGAGCGCGATCGCTGAGTTGCTGACGGCTGAGTGGGCAACGTTCCCTGCGTTGCAAAAAGCAATCGGAACAACGCAGGGGAACCTCGGCGCTCACTTAGCGAAGCTCGTCGACGCGCGGTTACGTTTCCGAGGAGAAGATTTTCGTCGATCGACGACCGCAAACGCGCTACCGGCTTGACGAAACAAGGCCGCGCAGCATTCGTCCACCACGTTCGTGAAATGCAAGCAATTCTTAAGCAAGGGAGAGTTTCATAGTGTTATCTTTTTTGGCGGCGCTAACGATCGCAGCCGCGACACCATCGCTTCCTCCCAATTGCACGAATGCCACCGGATTTGTTGGGACGATTTGCACCCCGTCCAGCACCGGAAAACATCCGGCGATTCTGCTGTTGGGCGGCTCCGAAGGCGGAAATCAGATGTCTTATTCCGCGCCGCGCTTTGCTTCGGCGGGATACCTTGCGGCGTCGGTTGCGTATTTCGGGCTGCCGGGACTCCCGCAAATTCTAGAAGAGATTCCGGTTGAGACGGTCGGCAAGGCGCTCGATGCAATCAGCGCGCGTGCCGACGTCGATGCGAATCGCATTGCGATCTTCGGCATCTCAAAAGGGGGCGAATTTGCACTGTTGGCGGCATCAACCTACCCGCAAATTCATGCCGTCGTTGCAGATGTTCCGAGTCCGTTCGCTTGGCAAAGCATTGCGCAAGGGCCCGAACCGACTGCGCATTCGTCATGGACGTGTTGCGGGCAAACCCGTGCCTTTCGTGCCGTATAGCTCTTCGATGGGGGCGATTTTTGGGGCGGCGTTCGCGCAGGGCAAACCGCTTGATTTGCGGCCCGGCTACGACGCTTCGATGAAAGAAAACGCCGCGACGATTCCCGCGGCGATGTTTCACCTGGAAAACGTGCATGGCCCCATCTTTTTCATTGCCGCGGACGACGACCAGATTTGGAATTCTGTCGCGCAATCAGAGCTCGGAATGGCTTACCTCAAAGCACACAGCCATCCATACAATGACGTCTTCCAACACTTTGCGGGCGCCGGGCACATCTTCTTATTTGCGACGCCGCAGCAGCCACTGACCCAGGCGCCTATGGGACCTGCGACGCTCTTGCTCGGCGGTACCAAAGACGCGAATGTGCGTGCAGCAGCGCAGGCGTGGCCGCAGATAACCGAGTTCTTATCGAACGCGTTAAAAAACGGGTAACAGCATCCCATGGACAAACGGAATGACCTCGACGATACCACCGCCGAACGGACGATCACGAACATCATTCGCGAAGAGAAGCCCGAACCGCCGCGGCAGCGCAATGAAGCCGTGTACGGTGACACCGACATGAATCCGAATCAGGACGATCAGCGCAGCGTCCACCAGGCGGATGAAGACGAAATCGTTTAGCGTTCGTTAAGAGCGCTGCTTGTTGACCGTCGCATAGGCAATGCGCTTCGCGTCGGCCTTCGACTTGCCGCGCGACTCTTCTGACTCGATGATGTGCTCGGCTTGACGATCTTCCTTCGCCGTAAATCGATGCTTGGCGGGATCTTGCTTATTGACCGTAGCGTATCCGATCGCTTGGGCTTGTTGCGCGGAAAGGCCGCGCGCTTCTTCGCTCTGCTTGATGTGCTCGATCTGCCGGTGTTCCTTTGCGCTGTAACGGTGTTTCTTCTTGGCCATAACCATCTTATTCCCAAGGTACGAGCGTTTGTGTGCTGACGGCGTGGCGCCTTACAGCAACGCTAGAGAAAGGCAACGCAATGAGACGGTGAGCGATCCAATCACGTGCTAAATCTTGATAATGCGGTGAACCAGGTTCGCCCGACTCGCCGCATGGAATGACGATGCCGCCGGCGTCCCAATTCCCCACGTCCCAGACTGCGCGAAAACTTTGCGTGAACGGTTGGCGCTGAACGCGAATCGTAAATTTGTCGCCGTCGCCAGGGAATGTTGGCCCATCGAGCCATCCAATCCCCAGGCCGTGAAGCGGATGGCGGATCGTTACAGCACCTGCCTCGCGCCATGGAATTCGGCGCACGCAGGGAGCGCGCGCAACCGTTGGACAATGGAATGCGCGATCCACCGTATCGTGCGCGTTGCTCGATCGTTTCCTGCGTAGATCTTCAAGGAATGACGTAATCAGATCGCGTCCGCCGAAGGGCGATGCCGTTTCGTTGACGCGCATGTCATGTACGATCGTGGCTGCGCTCGAATCCGGCTCGAACTGTCCGTCCCAGCGGGCAATCGCCGCGAACACTGGCTGCTGACTCGGAAATGGGCTGCGCTTCGCGATGGCGCCCAACGCTTTCGCCAACTCGAGATCCGCGATCGAATAGACGTCGGCTTGCATCTGCGAGAAATACGCTACGTCGTATTTGCGCCGGGCCTTTGAGCAATTGCTCGATGCGAAAGGCACGATATGGCTGCTCGAATGTCGCGCTGAGCCGGTACCTGTAACTCTTGCCGTACATTTTATTGTTCGCGGTCCAAACGATTGCGTTTTGTGAAGCGGCAACATGCGGCAGAAGACGAAACGGCAAGATCGGGTAGGCACGATAGCCCTCGCGGTGCGCGTAACGCGCCCACGCCGGGTCGTTTGGAATCCAACCGGCGAGCTGATATGCAACGCGCCCATCGCGCTGTGCCACAACGAAGTTCTGCGTCGGTCCAGGATATTGCAGCAGCGCCGCTCGCGCCGCTTCGAGCGACGCTGCGCGATCCAGCCCATCAAATGCAGAGATCGGGGATGTCGGGTTAGTGTAGGCGCTCCATGCGACGAGGCACTTTTCATTTGTTTGATCGTCGTAAACATAGAAGCCGCGCCGATCTCGAAAATAACTTCGCGACTGTCGCGCCGCCAAAGCGCACATGAAAGCGTTCCTCGACGGCGTCGAACCTCGATGGCGCGAGCCGGCAGAAGACGCTAACCGCTGCCGCATCTCCGTTCGTGACTCCCCAAGCAATCGAGTCGTTGTGTCCCAGAATCACGCCCGGCGTTCCCGCGAGCGAGGCGCCCGCGGCATGGTAGCTCGGCGCGCGCAGATCGACGAGATACCAGATTCCCGGAATCGACGGCGCGAGGTGCGGATCGTTCGCTAAGAGTGCTCGGCCCGTCGAGGAATGCGCGGCTCCCGCTGCCCAAGCGTTACTGCCCGCGCGACCCGCAGCTTCGGCCGTCGGCGCCTCGTACTTAGGATCCGATAACGGATAGAGCGCGTCGTATTGCTCGACGTTCGGCTAATGATGGTGGATGGCGCGATCGTAGAAGCATTGTAGACGGCGTCACGCTCAAGCACGTCGCGATACGAATCGGAGAGCACGAGCACCGTTGCAAAACCGACGGCGAGTGAATCCTCGGGACGTCCAATGCTCCGGGCGCACCATCAAGAGACGATACTCAAAGGGAAGCGGCTGCGATTGGATCGCCGCGTTAACGCCGTCGCTAAATGCTCGCAGTTCATCGCGCTGGCGCTGCGGTCAAATGCGAGAATTGGCGAGCAACGATGCCACGCACGTCGATAATTCGCGCGCGCTCATCCGCGTCTAAAGCACGAGCGCCGAACCATTCGGCGAGCCGTCCGTACACGGCGCGACGTGTCAGATCGATTTGGAACAACCGATCCGAACCTTCGGCGAATCCCTGCGCTTCGAAGAGGTCATGTTCGTTGCGTGCGGTGATGTGCGGGATATCGCGTTCGTCACGAACGATGCTGACGGGCGCGCGCAGGCCGGGCAACTTCATCGTTCCATCGGTACGTGAAACGGCGGTGTGAAAACTGATCGCCAAATAAAGGACAAATGCACCAATCGCCAGGGCGCAGCACAGCGGCCGCGGCTAATCAGCACCACGCCGATTCGCTTAACTATCAAGAACCTTATTAAGTAGTCCAACGTTCCCTCGCGACGTTACGCTTCGACGTAGATGTCGTCACCCTCGACGCGCACATTGTACGTCGCCACAGGCAACACGGCAGGAAGCGTCAGCGCATCACCGGTTTTTACGTCGAAATACGAACCGTGGCGCGGACACATGATGCGATCGCCTTCGAGGTCGCCTTGGTCCAGCTCGCCGCCGTCATGCGTGCAGACGTCTTCGATCGCGTAGATTTGGTTGTCAACGTTGCATAATAACACCGGCGCTTCGTCGACCATAACTTTCATCGTGGTGCCGGGTGCAATTGAGGACTTCTTTGCGACGGGTTCGGCCATAGGGGTTGAAGCTCCAAATCAGAAGTTGAGTCGGAATGCTCTTTATGAAGGAGTCATAGCTTATGCCTACTTCCGACGCTCACAATGCCCAATGGATGGCGCTCTTCGGCGCTTTTTGGTTGATTTGGTTGCTCTTTATCTGCGCGATCATCGTTTTGACGATCGTTTGCTATTGGCGCATCGCATCGAAGGCAGGCTACAGTGGAATTCTGTCGCTGCTGATGCTGGTACCGCTTGTCAATTTTATCGTGCTGATCTACTTCGCATTCGCGGATTGGCCGATCGAGCAAGAACTGCGACGCGTGCGTGGCGGGCCGCCCTGCGGTACTCGGGTCCACCGCCCGGCACTTCAGTAATGCCTACATAGTCTGCCATCTCACACTTTGGTTGATGACGCGGCGTTTTGGCGGCGTTTTCCTGCGAAAGCTCTGACATTTGTTGTGATTGCGTGAAGCACCGATGTACGCCTAGGAAGTGCGGCCGAATTAAGAAACAAGAGCGGGCATTTATTGTCCGCTCTTGTTTCTACCGCTTGATTCTCCTCGAAGAAAATGCTTGCATTTTCTTCGAATAATATTAACCTACCGCACCTTCCATCTCTAATTGGACCAAGCGATTGAGTTCGAGCGCATACTCCATTGGCAACTCCTTGACGAAGAAGTCAAAGAAGCCGTTGACGATCATCGCAGTTGCTTCGGCTTCGCTGAAGCCGCGGCTCATCGCGTAAAACAACTGATCTTCGCCGAGCTTCGAGACGCTGGCCTCATGCTCGACGGTCGCGCGTTGCTCGTGAATCTTCATCGTCGGTTTCGTATCGCTCGACGATTTCTCGTCCATGATCAGCGCGTCGCAACGAACGCGCGTCTTTGCGCCGACTGCGCCGGGGAAAATCTCAACCAGCCCGCGGTACGTCGTCTTGCCGCCGTGCGCCGAGACTGATTTGTTCGTCACCATCGAGGTTGTGTTCGGAGCGACATGAATGACCTTTGCGCCGGCATCCTGATGCTGCCCTTCGCTGGCAAACGCCATCGAAAGAATCTCGCCGCGCGCGCCTTCGCCCATCAAGTAGATCGACGGATACTTCATCGTCAGCCGCGAGCCCATGTTGCCGTCGACCCATTCGACCGTCGCGTTCTTGTGTGCGATCGCACGCTTTGTGACCAAATTGAAGATGTTGCGATACCAGTTCTGGATCGTCGTGTAACGAATCGAAGCGCCTTCCATCGCGATCAATTCAACGACCGCGCTATGCAGCGAACTCGTCGAGAACTTCGGCGCCGTACAACCCTCGATGTAGTGAACCTTCGAACCTTTGTCGGCAATGATCAGCGTCCGCTCGAACTGGCCCATGTTCTCCATGTTGATGCGGAAGTAGGCCTGAAGCGGCGTCTTCACTTCAACGCCCGGCGGCACGTAGACGAACGATCCGCCGGACCAGACTGCGGAATTCAGCGCAGCAAACTTGTTATCGCCCGGCGGAATGATGGTCGCGAAATACTTCTTGACGATCTCCGGATGCTCGCGCAATGCGGTGTCCATGTCGCAGAAGAGGACGCCTTGCTTCTCAAGATCCTCGCGAATCGAGTGGTAGACGACCTCGGATTCGTATTGCGCGGAAACGCCCGCCAAAAACTTGCGCTCTGCTTCCGGAATCCCCAGACGATCGAATGTGCGCTTGATGTCGTCCGGCACGTCGTCCCATGAACGCTCCGTGCCTTCGGTCGATTTGACGAAGTAGTGGATGTTGTCAAAATCGATCTCGTTGAGAAGCGCGGTGTCGCCCCACGTCGGCATCGGTTTGCTCAAGAAAATGTCGAGCGCTTTGAGCCGGAACTCTCGCATCCACTGCCGGCTCGTTCTTCATCTCGCTGATGCGGTGAACGATGTCGCGCGTCAGCCCCTTTGCCCGACTTGAAGACGTACCGTCCTCGCGGGTCGTGGAACCCGTGGCGGTAATCCTCAATTAAGGTCGTCGGCTTCAGTTGGGTCGCCATGCGCTTTCTTCCGTTCCCCTATCGTTCCGCGGCTTCGAGGGTACCCTTGTACCCACGGGCGGTCAAGATAAGTAAGTAGTATCTTCACTTTCTTCAACGTACGCCCTGTGTGCCGGGTTGCGAACTCCGCCGGCTTCGCGGCGACGACGGTACGCCGTCACCTTTACAGAGGGGGGCAAGGGGGGTACTATAGTCGCCGAGCGTTTTCGGCAGGAGAGGCCGAGAACGCCACGGGAGGGGAGGCACGCCCGAACGTGCCATCGCGGCGAGACGCCCGCGCACCGAAACGCGCCGGCAAGAGTTCGCCGATAGGTCGGGGACGTGACTGCACCGCAGACGCCAGCCGACGTAGTCCGGAGGTGGGATTTCCCAAAACTCGAGGAGAGCAAATTGAAGGCACTCGGCACTCACATCGTCTGCGAGCTTTCGGGCTGCGATCGCAAAGTGCTCAGCGATGTCAACGGCGTCCGATCACACCTCGTGCAGGCGGCACGCGAAGCCAAGGCAACGATCATGGAGACCGCATTTCACCGGTTCGAGCCGCAGGGAGTCTCCGGCGTGGTCGTGCTGGCTGAATCGCATCTTTCGATCCACACATGGCCCGAGACGGGTTATGCAGCCATGGATTTTTACACGTGCGGCGAGCACACCGATCCGTGGGCCGCATGCGAATACGCGGCGCGAGCCTTCGGCGCTTCGACGATGCGCACGACCGAAGTAAAGCGTGGCATCGAAGCGGCCAAAGGCGAGTTTACGCACGTCATCACGACAGATCGCGAAGAGCGCGCCCTCTCCGGACGCAGCGCATAACCCCACCCTTCACCGCAACGCTGGAGTAAGACGCGAGCCGCGATAGCGGCGCGCCGCATCAACATGCCTAAAACGGAACGCTGGCAATGGTACGTCGAGCAGTTCTCTCCGAGTGAAGAGCACCGCCACGCAATCGAAGAATTTTATTACGCCGGACGCACGCCATATCAAAGCGTCGGCGTCGTTCGCACGCCGGTATTCGGCAAGATGCTGATCATCGACGGCGACACGCAAAGTTCACAGGCCGACGAGAAGATCTACCATGAAGCGCTGGTGCACCCCGCGCTTGCGGCGGCGCGCGATCGATCCAAAATCTTGATTTTGGGCGGCGGTGAAGGAGCGACGCTGCGCGAGGTCTTGCGTTGCCCGGACGTCCAGCGCGCAACGATGGTGGACATCGACGGGCAAGTCGTTGAGCTCTCCAAGGAATACTTGCCGGAGTGGTCCGCCGGCGCATTCGATGATCCGCGCGCGCGTGTCCTCATCGGCGACGCCGTCCAATTCTTACATGAAGACCAAGAGCGCTACGGCGTCATTATCTCCGATCTAACCGAGCCGCTCGGCGACTCACCGTCCCATCCGCTCTTCTGTGCGCCGGTGTTCGAGGCGATCAAAGCGCGCCTCGCAGACGGCGGCGTCTACACCCTTCAAGCGAGTAGCGCGGGCTTTCATAACTGCACGCTTCACGCCAAAATGGCGCGCACGTTGCGAGAGTACTATCGCCACGTCCGTTCCTTCTACACGCACGTCCCGGCATTTGATAACGATTGGTCGTTCATCGCCTGTAGCGACGAGATCGACGTCGCAGAGTTAGATCCATCTGCGATCGACCGCTACACGAGTGAGTTGCGCGGCGCGAATTTCTTCTACGACGCCCAAACGCACCGCCGAATCTTCGCTCTTCCTTTATATCTGCGCCGAGCGCTTGAAGCGTCCGGCGATACATTTTAGCGCGACGAGGCGGAGTACGAAAGACTCTTGAAGCGGGCTAGCGCCATGCGCGCCGATCATGCGGATCAAGAACTGGTCCGCTACCTTTGGGACAAGGAGCGTTCGCACTTCGTCGAGCTTCTCGACTTGCATCTGGAGAGTGCCGCGAACGGTATCGCGGTTATGCGCATGCCATATCGCTCGGAAATCACAAACGGCACGGGTGCCGTGCACGGCGGTGCAATCGTTAGCTTGTGCGACACGGTCTTTTACTGTGCGTTGGCTTCAATTTACGGACGCGAGCAAGAGACGACAACCGCAGCGCTGCAGTGCAACTTCCTGCGTCCCGCATTACCGCCGCATGATTTAGTTGCCGAAGCGAAGATCCTCAAATCCGGCCGGCGCATCGTCTACGGTGAGGTGATGGTCCGCAGCGGCGAACAGCTCGTTGCGCACGCGACACTCAATTTCCTCAACACGAATCATCCAAAAGAGGCGCGATGACGCTTCCGCAAACGGCGCGGCAATCGCCGCTTTATGCCGAGCATGTTGCTTTGGGCGCGCGCATCGTGCCCTTCGGCGGCTTCGATATGCCGCTGCAATACGCGGGGATCCTCAAAGAGCACGACGCGGTTCGTCAACGCGCCGGACTCTTCGACCTCTCGCACATGGGGCAATTTGTGTTGCGCGGCTCCGGCGTTGCCGAGTGGGCGGATCGTCTGACCTCCAACAACGTGGCCACGATGAAGCCGTATCAAGCGCGCTACAATATTTTCTGCAACGAACAGGCCGGAGCGCACGATGACGTGATCTTCTATCGATTGCCCGACCATTGGCTTCTCGTCGTCAATGCAGCGAATGCGCAGAAGATGTGGGCGCACCTTCAGGAACATCTTCCGGCGGACGGCGTGACGCTCGAAAATCGACACGGAGAGAGCGCCTTGATTGCGATCCAAGGGCCGAAATCCGCGGAGTTGCTGCGCGGGGCGGTTCATCCCGACATTACGGAACTGAAGTACTACTTCTGCCTCGAGGGCGCGGTTTATGAAAAACCGGCAACCGTTGCGCGCACGGGTTACACGGGCGAGGACGGCTTTGAACTCTTCGTGGACAGTGCCGATGCGCCCGAGATTTGGAAACGGTTGCTGGAAGAGAAGAAGTCGGGCGGCCTTGAGCCGGCGGGCCTTGGCGCCCGCGACGTACTGCGCTTAGAAGCGGGGATGCCGCTCTATGGCCACGAGCTGACAGAATCGATCGGGCCGCTCGCAGCGGGCCTAACCTGGGCGATCAAATTTTCCAAGCCGGAGTTCATCGGAAGAGCCGCGCTGGAACGACAGAAGGCCGCCGACGACTATGCACGGATTGCGGGCTTGATCGTCGAGAGCAAAGCGCCCGCGCGCGAGGGATATCCCGTTTTCAACGATGGCCGCCAAGCGGGTGACGTGCGCAGCGGCTCGATTGCGCCGTCCGTTGGAAACAAGAACATCGCGACTGCGCTCGTCGAGCGCGACGCTGCAACCATTAGGAATCGCTTGCAGGTCGAAATCCGCGGCACGCGATACCCGGCTCAGGTCGTTGCGATGCCGTTTTATAAGCGAGGAAGTGAGTAGTGGCGCAGCCTTCGGACCTGCTTTACAGCCGCGAACACGAATGGGTGCGGATCGACGGTGATTCGGCAACCATCGGTATCACGGATTACGCGCAAAGCGCGCTGGGCGACATCGTCTACGTTGAGCTGCCGAGAATCGGAACGCAGGTGGCCCAGTTTTCAAACACGGGCGTTGTGGAGTCGGTTAAGGCCGTCTCGGATCTCTTTACGCCGATCGGCGGTGAAATCGTCGAAGTGAACGATGCGGCTCGAGAACGATCCCGCGCTCGTCAATCGTGAGCCGTTCGAAGGCGGCTGGCTCTTCAAGGTTCGGCTAAACAATGCGAGCGAGCGCGATAACCTCTTGTCGCCCGAGAGCTACGAAGAGCTGATCGCCCAAGCCGAGTAACCCGATGCCCTACCTGCCCCACACCGAGCGCGACATCGCGCAAATGCTTGACGCGATCGGCGTCGCCTCGATCGACGATTTGATCAGAGTGCCGTCCGACGTTGCGTTGCGCGTAAAGCCCGATGTGGTTCCCGCGTTGCCGGAAAGCGAAATCGTTCGCCGCTTTGAATCTTTCGCTGCGCGCAATCGCGCCGCCACGATGACGTCGTTTCTCGGCGCCGGCGCCTACCGGCACTACTGTCCGCCGGCAATCATGGCGCTCGCGATGCGCGGAGAATTTCTGACCTCATATACGCCGTATCAGGCGGAGGTTTCGCAGGGTTACCTTCAGGCGATCTACGAGTGGCAAACGTACATCTGTTTGTTGACCGGTCTGGATATTGCCGACGCTTCGGTATATGACGGCGCGACGGCGCTAGCTGAAGGCGCGATCATGGCCCTTGCCGCGACCGACCGTAAACGAATTCTCGTGTCCAGCGCCGTTCATCCGAATTATCGCGCCGTCTTGAAGACGTATTGCGACGGTCTCGAGGTTGCAATCGACGAGGTCCGGGCAATCTCGGACGGCACAACCGACATGGATGCGATACGCGATGCGCTCCTGAGCAAGAATTATGCGGCTGTCGCGATACAATCTCCCAATTTCTTCGGGGTGCTCGAGTCGATTCCAACCGAGCTGCGTTCCGCATTCACGCAAAGCGGAACGGTGCCGATCGCGGTTGTTGCCGAAGCGCTCGCGTTAGCGGCCTTTGAAACGCCCGCCTCATGGGGCGCGCAGATTTGCGTCGGCGAGGCGCAATCGTTCGGCGTCGCGCTTGCATACGGCGGTCCATATGTCGGCTTCATCGCTTGTAAGAGCGAGCACTTGCGGCGCATTCCCGGCCGGCTCGTGGGACGCACCGTCGACCGCAACGGCGAGACGGCGTATGTTTTAACGCTGCAAGCTCGCGAACAGCACATCCGCCGCGAGCGAGCGACCTCGAACATCTGCACGAATCAAGCGCACTGCGCGCTGATTGCAACGATCTACCTTGCCCTAATGGGCGCAAGTGGACTGCGCAACTGCGCGGCGCAGAACGCCAAGCGCGCGCACGAACTTGCGAGCAAACTGAGCGCAATCGACGGATGCCGGCTGCAGTTCAATGCGCCGTTCTTTAATGAGTTCGCCTTGAACGTTGGAACGCGGGCGGCTGATGTCCTTGACGCGTTGCAAGCTCGTGGCATTATCGGCGGTCTCGACCTGGGACGTTTCTATCCGGAGCTGAGCGAATGCGTCCTGATGGCAGCCACCGAGATGACTTCGTCCGAAGAGATCGAGGCCTTATGCTCGGCGCTCAAAGAGGTCGCGCGTGTACCAGCCTCCCTCTAAAGGCGAATTCCCGCTGATCTTCGAGCAGGGACAACCCGGCCGCGCAAACCGGTATTTGCCCAGCGATGCTCGCTTGGAGGACTTTCTGCCGGCGCAAACTTTGCGAGGTGAGTTGCCTTTGCCGGAGGCAACGGAACTCGATGTGGTGCGGCATTACACGCGACTCTCGCAACGGACGTTTGGAATCGATACCGGTTTCTATCCGCTCGGCTCGTGCACGATGAAGTACAATCCTCGCGTCAATGACGCGGTTGCGAATTTGCCGGGATTGCGCGATCTGCACCCGTTCGCGCCGGACGAATTGTCGCAAGGCGCGCTCGCCGTCATGTACGAGCTCGAGCGCAGTTTGGCATCGCTTTTCGGGATGGCCGCGTTTTCATTGAATCCCGCTGCGGGAGCGCACGGTGAATTGGCAGCGCTATTGATCGCAAAGAAATATTTTTCCAAACGCGGCGAGCGTTCGCGCCAAACCGTGATCGTGCCCGACACCGCACACGGCACCAATCCCGCTTCTGCGACGATGGCCGGCTTTAAAGTCGTGTCGTTGCGCAGTGACGAGCGCGGACGAGTTGGACTCGAGACGCTGCGCGGCGTGCTCGGCGCCGATACCGCGGTCTGCATGATGACCAATCCGAATACGCTTGGCTTATTCGAGGATCACATCGCGGAAATCGCGCGAGCCGTTCACGACGCGGGTGGCCTGATGTATTACGATGGTGCAAATGCAAATGCGCTGATGGGCATCGCGCGGCCCGGCGACATGGGCTTCGACTTGATGCATTTGAACCTGCACAAGACATTCACGATTCCTCACGGCGGCGGCGGCGCCGGCTCCGGCCCGCTCGGCGTCGCGCCGCATCTCGTTGAATATCTCCCCACGCCCGTCGTGCGCGCGAGCGCTCCGCAAAATAACGGCCGAACCTACCGGCTCGACTTCGATGTTCCAAAGTCGATCGGACCGATGCGTTCTTTCTGGTCGAATTTTGCCCACATCGTGCGCGCGCTCGCATATCTTTACGCCAATGGGATTGAAGGCTTGACCGACGTTTCGCGCCTTGCGGTGCTGAACGCGAATTACGTACGTGCCAAAGTCGCGCCGTTTCTTGAGATGCCGTATCCGGAGACCTGTCAGCACGAATTCGTCGCCTCAGCTCAAGAGTTGAAGAAACAAACCGGCGTGCGCGCCGTTGACATTGCCAAAGCATTGCTGGATCGCGGTTTCCACGCACCGACGATGTATTTTCCGTTGATCGTTCCGGAGTGCTTGATGATTGAGCCGACCGAAACGGAGTCGAAGGAGACCTTGGATCAATTTGTTGCGGCGCTCGAGGACATCGTCACAACGGCCAAGCGTGATCCGCAAGAAATCCTGGACGCGCCACAAGAAACCGTCGTCGCGCGCGTGGATGAGACGCGCGCTGCACGGCAACCGGACCTACGCTGGCGCCCGTCCTGAGCCAGTCGAAGGGACCGCCAGCAAGCGCTAGATAGCAGGCAAGCAGACGTAAGGTTTTGGGAGCGCCGCTTCTTGGTGCGCTTCGCTATAATAGAGGTAGTCGGAGGCGCCCCCTCGGGGCGCTTTTCCAATCCTAAGAGAGCGGTAGGATGCGCATCAAATACGAGACCTCGGCCGGCGGGCTGGTGCTTCGCCGTAATGACTCCATCTATGAAGCGCTGCTCATTGGCCGCGGCTCGCCCCGTATTTGGTCGCTTCCAAAAGGCCACGTGGAGTCACGCGAATCGCACGAACAAGCCGCCTTGCGTGAGGTTCGCGAGGAGACCGGCTGCTGGGCCGAATTGATTGCAAAGCTCTCCGACATCTCGTACTGGTTCTATTTGAATCGCACGAAGCACAAGAAGGCTGTGACGTTCTACCTGATGCGCTATCTCTCGGGCGACACGGCGAACCACGATCACGAGGTCGATGAGGCGCGCTGGTTCGACATCGTCACCGCCAAAAGATCGCTCAAGTACGTCAATGAAAAGCGGCTCGTCGATCTCGCGCTCGATTACCTCGACGCTGATCCGGCTACGTTCGGGGATGTGCCGGCCGTCGCTAGAACCGCCGAGCAACTGACAAGTTGAGCGAGGGCCGCGAGGCACTCGCACCGCCGAGCGAAGACGGTGAGCACGCATATCGCGTCTCACTAGCCGTTTTTGAAGGGCCACTCGATCTGCTTCTCCATCTCGTCAAGGAGCAGAAGGTCGACATCGCTAGCGTGCCGCTGAGCAGTCTTGCCGAGCAGTATCTCGACTACATCCACCGGATGGAGCAGCTCGACGTCGAGATTGCGGCGGAGTATCTCGTGATCGCTGCGACACTGGTCTTCCTTAAATCGAAGTCGCTCTTGCCGCCCGTGCCGAGCGAATTTTTGGATGAAGAGGCGGAGACGCCCGAACAGGTCGAGGAGCGTCTGCGCGCGCGGCTGATCGTCTACTCGAAGTTCCGCGACGTCGGTGAACAGCTCCGTGCGCGCCAGTTCGAGGCCGCCGCATTCCACTTTCGCGAGGGCGCGGATCCCGCCAGCGACCTCAAGCAACGCTATCGGATCGATTCCGAAAGACTAGGTCGAGCGCTCATCTTTGCGCTGCGTAATGCGCGTCCCGAGCGCCGTACGATCGCACGCGAACGCCTCTCGCTGCTCGCGCAAATGGATTTTATCATGCAGCGCATCAGGGAATCGGGCGAGGTGCTCTTCTCCGAACTTTGCCGCGAGCTGGGTCGTGAATCGATCATCGTCACGTTTTTGGCGATTCTCGAGTTGATTCGCAGACACCGAATCGACTTCGAGCAGCCCGAAGCATTCGACGACATCCGGCTCGTTCGGCTGCGCACGCCGCAGAGCGCTTGAAATCCGGCTTGCAGCGCACAACTGAAGCGCTGCTCTTTGTGGCCAATGAAGCGCTTTCGATCAAGGAGCTCGCGAGGTTGACGCATGCAAGCGAAGTTGAAGTTGCCGCGGCGTTGCAACAGATCGAAGCGGACTTCGTCGAGCGTGGAGTCGTTTTGCGCGAGATCGCCGGCGGCTATCGATTTGCTACCGCACCCGCTGCACGAGAAGCCGTTGAAGCATATTTGCTTCCGCCAAAGACGTCGCTCTCGATGCCGGCCCTGGAGACGCTGGCGATTGTCGCCTACTCGCAGCCGGTGACGCGCAATGAGATCGAAGCGATTCGCGGCGTCTCCGCCGACAGTGTGATCTCAACGCTGCTGGACCGAAACCTGATCGCTGAAGCCGGTCGCAAGGATGTCGTCGGACGGCCGGTGCTCTATAAGACGACGCCTGAATTTCTCGAAGCGTTCGGCCTTCGCTCGCTTGACGATCTGCCGCCCTTAGAGCTTGAACCTGGTGCGCCGCTTGAACTCGATCTCTTGACCGCGGGAATCGCAGCACGCCTCGACACGAACGCGTGACGCTGAGCTTCATGTCAGGGCCACAGCTGATCTTGTGAAACTCGGCATTCACGTTCACGTTCGTGGCGGATATGCGGCTGCGATTCAACATGCGTCCCGCATCGGTGCGCAAGCGGTGCAGGTCTTCAGCTCGACGCCGCGCTCGTATCGCGTCGCACCGCCCGACGCGCAGGCATTAAAGAAATTTTCCGAGCTGCGAGAAAACGCGGGCATCGCGCCGGCGATCATTCACAGTTCTTACTTAATCAATCTAGCGAGCGACGATCAGAAGATCGTGGCCGGCTCCCTGCGCTTGCTGCGTCACGATCTCGAGGTCGCCGCATCGGGAAACATTCGCTACGTCAACACGCACTCTAGGATCGTACGGTACTCGCTCGCATGCCGACGGTTTTTCGGACGCTTGTCGAGCGCTGCAGGGCGTTCTTGAAGAAATTCCGCCAAGCGTTTTTCTCTTGATGGAAAATTCTGCGGGCGCGGGGCAGCTCTGTGGCGGCACGCTTGAGGAGCTCGGCCGCTTTATTCGCGGCGTCGACCATCCTCAGTTAGGCGTTTGTTTGGACACCGCGCATGCGTGGGCGGCCGGATACGAGATCAACTCGCAGCGCGGCGTCGATGACTTTCTTTACGAGGCGACAGAGCAAATTGGGCTCGACCGGCTGCATCTCTTCCATCTGAACGATACGCAAGTCGAGCGCGGTGCAAACCGCGACCGCCATTGGCATATTGCGGAAGGCAACATCGGATTTGCCGGCTTTCGCGCGCTGGCATCGCGACCTGAGCTAGCGGATAAGGTTGGCATCCTCGAGACGCCGGGCGACTCCGCGGATGACGAGCGCAATATGCGCACGATTCAGATGATCTTTAGCGGCGCGAGCGCATGATCGCGCACTTCGATGTTGATGCGTTCTATGCGAGCGTTGCGGTACGCGACGATCCCTCGTTGCGCGGCCAACCGGCTGGCCGTTGCGGGCAGCAGCCGGCGCGCGGTCGTCTTAACGGCATCGTACGAAGCGCGCCCGTTCGGGGTGCACTCGGCGATGCCGCTCTATCGCGCGCTGCAGGCCTGTCCCGGCCTCATCGTCGTCCGGCCGGATTATCAAAAATATCGCGACCGCCTCACAAGCGATCTTTGAAATCTTCGGCCATAACGGCCGAACGGTTGAGGGGCTCTCGTTCGATGAAGCGTTCGTGGCCCTCGGTGACTGTTCGTCGGAAGAAGGCGGCCGCATAGCGCAATCGATTCGCAACGAAGTACGAGAAAATGTTGGGCTAACTGTCAGCGCCGGCGTTTCCGCAGCGAAAATGGTTGCGAAGATCGCATCCGATCTCTGCTAAGCCGGATGGTTTGCGCGTCGTTCCAAAGGGTGAAGAGGCCGCGTTCTTAGCGCCGCTGCCCGTGCGGCGCCTTTGGGGAATCGGTCCCAAGAGCGTTCCCCGATTGAACGCGCGCGGCATTGAAACGGTCGGCCAGCTGGCCGGGCTCAGCGACGACCAAGCCCGCGCTCTCTTTGGCAATTGGGGAATCGAACTGCGCGCGCTTGCGCTCGGCCAAGATACGCGGCGCGTCGAAAGCGAACGCGAAACAAAATCGATTTCAACAGAAGAAACCTTCGAATACGACATCAGCGAAGAAGCGGATTTGTTGCACGTGCTACGCGAGCAGGCGCACGAGCTCTCGGAGAAGCTCGAGCACGAGGGGCTTGTTGCAGGCACCGTCGGCATCAAGGTCAAGCGCTCGGATTTTAGAGTCGTGGGCAGGCAAACGCATCTGGAGATCGCGGCGCGTGATGAGGTGCGCATCTTTGAAGCAAGTTCGCATTGTTTGAAGCGCGCGGAGCTGAACGGCACGCCGGTGCGCTTGCTCGGCACGCGCTGCGCGACGCTTTTGACCGAAGAACCGCGACAGACCGACTTGTTTAGTTAGGTGCGTTAGATATGATCGGACGCCCACGCTGCGTCACTCGCCGAATTGCGCGTCGCAACTTCAGCGAGTTGCGTTCCACGTTTCGAAAGCGCGGCCACCATCAAAATCTCCGTCTTACGGGGCCTTCTGGTTATCCGAGGCAACGCCACTCGTGCAGAGGCGGGCGGCAGCCAACCGGTGATCCGCCGTAAATCGCCGGCCGCGCTTCTCAAAAGCGTCGGAATCGCGGATCGGCCTTCAATGTTGGCCCAACCGAACTCGTCGAGCAGTAAGATATCTCTTTGCGGCTGACGTTGGCCGATGACATAGGCAATAACGCGCCGCTTCGCGCGCAAGACCAATGCCACCATCTGAGCGCTGCGGTGCTCTGAGCGCTGCGCGATGCGCAGCCGGATAAAATCCCAAACCGCCGGGGAGCGCTCTAAACCCCAGGCTTCCTGAGATTGCAGCAATCGAAAGCATTTTGCGATGTCTCGCCAATCCGTATTCTCGATCGTTGAACAGCGCAGTCGCCGCGCGGTGAGTGAATCACTGCGCATCGCGAAGACTGACGATGGACATTCCTTAAAGCCGAGAACCCGATAGAACGCTGGACGAATATCTGAAAACAGATAGGCCACATCGAATGCTTGCGCTTTCGCTTCATCCATGAGCATTGCAAGCATTGTGGTCGCGTAGCCGCGGCCGCGAAGTCGTGATGGCGTGAAGACCGCGCCGAACCCTACGCCCTGAAGGCGGTGACCTTCAAATTGAATCGTACGTTGGTATCGCTTGCAAGACGCAAGCCAATTGCCCCCATCGAATAATCCGATCGTCCGGTAGTGCCGGCGCCCATACGTTGAGTGCGCGAGCTCACTAGTCTGCCGCTTGTAGGTCGGCAAATCGCGCGCGCCGGCCCAGAGCGATGCAGTGACGGGTAGGATGTCGTGCGCGTAGGCCTCCGGCGATATCGTTCGTAAGCGCACGCGCTAAGAGGTTGCCGAGCGGATCAGCTCGCCATGCGCCGACGCCAGCGGAAAATCGGCCGCTTGCAACTCATGTAAGAACTCAGGCGCCGTTGTGCCGCGCGTTGTCCTGCCGCTCGCGGTGACCAATGCGCTACGGCGCGCGCGGCGCAGCGCGTATGCAAAAGCGCGCCGCTCTTCGTGATTGTAACGGTCGCGCGTTTTCTTTTGGAACATGTAGTAGGTGAACTTCGCGGTGCGTGGCGCATGCGCGTCTCCCGCGTTTTCTTTTGCAATTGTGCCGAGCGATGGGCTGAAAATGAACGCATCGGGGACATAATATCGGGGAAACGATCCGGCGCGGGCGTTTGCCACTACGACGTGATCGAACTCGCGCCCCGCTGCGGCCGCAACGCTGAGGAGTCTTACAGCATCACCCTCGCGCTCTTCCTCGCAACCTTCGAGACTGCTCTCCGCGCGCAGCATCGCATACTCTAAGAATTCTGCCAGGCCGGCGCTTGGATATCGCGCCGCATAGGTCTCGATTCGTCGCAGCAGGCGTTGCAGGTTGCGTTGCTGGCTCTTAGCGCGCGCGGACCCCGGCTCGGCGCGCGCTGCTAAACCTTCCTCGAAGATTTTGCGCGCCAAAGCAGGCAACGCGAGCGCCTTCACGTCCTCGAGCCACCGTTCGCGTTGCGCTCGAAAATGCCGAACTCGTTCTCGTGCGAGCGGTGTTAGCGATTCATCACGTTCGCCGCGAGAGACGTTCCAGCCTAAACGAAGCGCTCGTGTCGAGTCATGCCGGCGCTCGAGCTCCGGCGGCACTTCAGCGGTCTCGAAAAGCGCGGTCTGTTCACTTTCTGGGTCGCTGCAAAGCGCGATCAAGCTTGCATCTGATAGATTGAGTGCCGGCCCACAAAGCGTTCGCAGCAACCAATCATGTGCAAAAGGGTCATGTACGTTCCAAAGCAACGCCAAAGCGTCCAGGACATCCGCAACGCGAAAGAGGTTGAGATCGCCCGCGACTTGCACGTCGACCCCCTTTGCGAGCAGCGCTGCTTCGTATTCGAAGACGTTTGCGACCGACCGAAAGATCAGCGCAATCTCGCTCGGCGGTGTCCCCGAATCTAGCAAGCCGGCGACATGCGCCGCTATGAACGATGCTTCGTCGGCTTTTCCTGCGCCGCGAAAGAGCGTCACCGCGCCGCGTTCGGCCGGTAACGGTCGAGCGTCGGGTGCGGTGCTGACCTTTCGTGCCGCGCGTTCAACCGCTGCCGGACATCGGTATTGTGCGCTCAGTGCGTAGCGTTCTGAAGTCAGAGCAAATACGCGGTCGGGTCGCGCGCCGGCAAAGAGACCGAGCGTCGACTCACGATCGCCCGCGAGCGTCACGCCGGCAAGGTTGTCGCCATGAAGCGCCTGCAGAAACGCGATTTCGCTCCATTCCAATTCTTGCGCATCATCGATGAGCAGTCGCGACCTTAACGTGTTTTTTTCAGACGACTCTTTTACGCTGCGCGTCGCCTCGGCGATCGCATCTGTAGCCGTCAATGCGCCGCTCTCTTTCAACAAGTCGAGATACGTCTGATACAGTTTATACAAGACTTTCGCAAGGTCAACTTCTCGCCGATGCTGACGTTGAAGCTCAGCGCGATCGACATGCAGCGATCCGCGGTGCGTATCTTTCGTGTACAAGAGCAGATCCGGATGCGCCAGATTCGGCGGCTGCGCATAGAAATTCGTGGCGCCTTTGAGAGAGACGTCGAGAAACTGCTGGGGGCCGATCGATGATTCGCGTAGGCGCTGGATCAATCGGAATGCGTTTTCCAAGAACCGTTGCGGGGCTCGCAAACCGGCGAGCTCCGGATCGATCTCCGCTTCGATCACCTCCGCCCACTCCAGCGAAAAGAGCGGCTCCGCGGCGCGTTCGAAGATGATCGAAGCTTCAAGGTCGTCGATCAACCGAATGGGCGCACTCGAGATCGGCCTTGAGAAGATCGATTGCCGTCGTTTCCAAGTCCAGGAAGCTGGGAGAACTGTGCTGCCGAGAGCAAAGAGCCACCAATTCGTTCGGCCCGTGCGCGAAGCGTTTGCGTTTTGCCGCTGCCGGCCGGACCGCAAATGAGCAGGAATTCGTCGGCTGGTGCATCGACGGCCGCGCGTTGCTCGGTATCTAAGTCCAATATCATCGCGCGAAGTGATTTTCGAGCGGGTAGGGCCGGCCCGCGCACGCGATCTCATACGCGCAGTAGCGGCATGCCGCGGCGTCTGTGGTTTCATCGAAGCGCTCCAGGAAACCGGCGCTCACTTCGCGGCACATCTCCACCATGCGCGTTCGTGCCCGCTCGAGCTCCTCGATCGAGATTCGCCCGAAGGTGCTTTGCGAGCGCGTTGCATCGAGTGAGAGCGGCACAACTTCCAGGGTCACCGGCGCGACGTCGTCGAGCGCATCCTTAAGCGGAATCAGTGCCAAGCGCGTAACGCGATCGCCAACCGCCGTTCGCGCCCAATAATAAAAGGGCAACTGAAAGTCTTTGAAACGCCGGACGCGATCGCGATAATCCTCAGCGGAGGCAACAATCGTGCCGGTCTTGTAGTCGATCACGCTGATGCCCGCGGTCCGGTCGTCTTTATCGAGCCGATCGATGTAACCGATGAACGAGAAGCCGTCGAGGTCGAGCTTCACTTCGAGTTCGCAGCCGATGACGCTGAATGGCGCCGCCGCTGCCTGGGCGGTTAGCCACTCCACGTACCGGATTGCGGTTCGTTGCGCGCGCCGCCGCTGCAGTTCAAATTCGATTTGCGTTTCGAAATGGCCGCGATGCCGGTCGAACGCCGAATTCAAATAACCCTGCAGTTTACTGCGCAGCGTTTGCGGCGAGACGTCGGCAGGGCGTGGGAATTCTTTGTGCAGCGCTTCGAGCGCATTGTGGAAGATGATGCCGTAAAAGGAAGCGGAGGAGCCTTCGTCCTCGATCGCGCCGCAAAGGTAGCGATAGAACCACTTGCGCCGGCATTCGGCGAGCATGTTCAGCGATGAGGCGCTGAAGTGCGACGGCACAGTGGTGATCGGTAAGGCCGGCTCAGGGCGTCGCAGCGGCCGGCACGTGCAGGGCTTGCGTCGTCTCTTCCGATGACGCGCTGCTCGGGCCGTATTCCGGCAGCTCAAAGATGCGTCTCACTGCATCGGCGTCCGATTCCGCGCGTAGTGCCGATAAGCGCTGGGCGAACTTGGTTACCGCTTCACGATCGCTTGCATCCAAGACGACGCGCGTGCTTGCAAGAAGGTCTTGGAACTTTTCGTTGGGCGTTTGAACGGTAAGAAGCGCTGCGGAAACGTCGTTTGCGACGCCGGAGAACACCGAGCGAAACATCCGCTGCGCCGCGATGTCGGAGCCGGTCGTGCGATACGCCCGCGCCGCCTCAACAAACGCTTGCAGCTCTGAGGATGCCCCGACCACGCTGCTCCTTTCTTAAGATAATCTGCGCGCCGGCCCTGCAGGTGAAAGCGCGCAGCCGATGCTAAACGCGATTTGCATGCGGCGCGTCATCGTCGGAATCACCGGCGCGAGCGGAAGCATCTATGGATACACGCTGCTGCGTGCTTTGCACGAGATTCGCGAGGTGGAGACACATCTCGTGCTCAGTTCCTCAGCGATGCGCACGATCGAACTCGAGACCGATTTTGTCCGGCAAGATTTCGAAACGCTGGCCAATGCCGTTCACGACGACGGCGACCTTGCCGCGCCTATTTCGAGCGGCTCGTTCATGACCGACGGCATGGCCGTTATGCCCTGTTCGACCAAGAGCGCATCGGCGATCGCCCACGCTTTCAATACTAACCTGCTCGTGCGCGCCGCAGATGTGTGTTTGAAAGAGAAGCGGAGACTCGTGCTGGGAATACGTGAGACGCCGCTCCACCTGGGCCATCTTCGCACGCTGGTTCAGCTCGCGGAGACCGGGGCCACTATTCTTCCGCTCGTTCCGGCGATGTATACAAAACCGAAGACAATCGAAGACATCGTCCAGCAAACTGTCGGCAAGGCACTCGATCTGCTCGGGATCGAGCACCGTCTCTCTAAACGCTGGAGCGGGCCGAGCTCAGGATGACAGATTCTTAAGAAGACGTTCGGCTAGCCCGAAGTCGCTGGCGCGGTCGACGTTGACTGCCATCTCCGGAAATGAAGATTGAATCGCGCGCACTTTTGCGCCCAGAACGCGGGAAGCACGCGCCTCGGCTTCGGCAATGCTGAGCCGCCGCAACGCAAATTTCAGCAGGACGGCCGGTCCAAAAAGCAATGCCAAGTGCATTGGATTCTTGCGTGCCGCGCCTAAGCGTTCGATGAAGCGTGCGAGCCTTGGATAGATGCGCGGCCGGAGCATAACAAAACCGCCTCCGCAAAATGTTCCTTCGCGCATGCGTGCCCAAGTGTGCGGCACCTCGGGAAAGCGCGACTCGTGAATGTTGCGCTCGAGTACGGCATACGCCAAATCGGCATCACTACGTTGTGCTCCCGAACTGAAGTCTTCAATGCACTTTACCGAAAGCATCGGCAAATCGGAAGCGCTTAATAAAACCAATTCATCCGGCGGCAATCCGCCGAGCCCGCTCGCCAAGCTGTCGCGGATATGAATGCCGGCCGGTCGGATCTCATCCGCAAGCGCAAGCGCCGCCGATTCGCTCATTTGCTGGGGCGCAACGACGATTAACTTACCGACCGATGGAGATTGACGCAGCGCTTCAAGCGTTCGGCGTCACGAGCGCTTTGCCGCCAACTTCAACGAACGCCTTATTGATCGCACCGGGCTGAAGTTGCGCCACTTCATCTCGCGGCCCACCGGCCAGAACGACGGTGGTTAAGGACAATATGCGCGTATTTCTGAGGTCGCTAGAACGCCGGCAGCGATGGTTTGATCACCATGAATGCGACCGCGATCAGCGGTGCGACGAGCGCAATCGTTCCCGCGATCGTCCAAGTGCGGGCGCAGCGCGCGTAGTCATCCCAATTCATGACGCCGCTTGTCTGCGCGGCTTGAGCAACGGCTAACATCTGCCGTTGCGAGCGAACGACCGGCCCGAAGAAAATGCCGGAGAGAACAAACAAGCATCGAGCTCCAGAGAATCCATCCGGTTCCCAAGATCGGCAAATGTCCGACGCCGGCAGTCGCCAAAGCCGGCAAGCAACAGTACGATAACCGCCGGAATCGTAAAGAACTTGTCCGCCAAGAGAATGCCTTTCATCGTATGGGCGATGATCCGCGGATCGCGAGTGCGCTCGCCGATGGTCCGCCACAAGATGCCGACCGAAATGTTGCCGACGAAGATGATGACGGCTAAGACATGGATGAACTTCAGAGCCAGATACATCGAGCACCGCCTTTCATGCGCTTTGTGTTCTCCAAACCTCGCGTGCTGACAAAGCCGGCATCGAATCGCTCGAACCCGGCCGGAAGATCAAGCGATCGCCGCCGGCGCGTCGTCATAAATCGTGTAAACCGCTGAGCCGGAACCGGTCAATCGCGCAAAACCGCTCCACTCGGCTAAGGCCTTCAGTGCCGTTCGTACTTCCGGAAATTTGCCAACGGCCCACGCCTCAAAGTCATTTTGCGCCAACGCGCGAACCCGCGTCAGATCGCCGCGCTGCAGCGCTTCTCCAAGTTCGATCGTGGCCGATGCATCTCGCGGTCGAGAATCTTGCGCGAGCTGCAATTCGCCGTATGCCGTCGCGGTAGAGATTGTGATCGGTGGCCGCACGACGGTGCAGCTCCACTGTGGCAGGGCCCCGAGCGGCGTTACGCGCTCACCCGTTCCCTCCACGATCGCGGCTGTTTGCGCGAGAAAAAATGGGACGTCTGAGCCAAGCCTTCGCGCAATTGAGACATAGTCTCTCGCGCCCACATCTCCAAAGACGCCATTGCGCGCCGCCAGCAAGACAGCCGCGGCATCGCTCGATCCGCCGCCAAGTCCCGCTCCGATCGGAATTCGCTTCTTCAGAAAAACTCGCAACTCGTATCGCGCGAGCTCCAGAGCCGCGAGCGCTTTGACGATTAAGTTATCTTGCGGATCGATAGCGGCGTGGTCCGAGCTGAACTGCAAGCCGCCCGCCTCTTCGTCGATATGTATTTCATCGTAGAGTGCGATCGGTACCGCGACGCTGCGCAAGCGGTGGTAGCCATCCGGACGGCGGCCAAGAACCTCGAGCGTCAGATTGATCTTCGCGGGCGCGAGTAAGACGGGCACGCTCGCTTAGTCCTGCAGTCTGACATGCAAATCATCTTCAGCAAAGCGCGACAGGTTCGGCGACACCTGAAGCGTAGTCCACCGCAAAATGGGCCCCAGTTACGATGCGCAGCACAACGAGTACTGCGCGTACGTCCTTCCGGAGGCGCAAACACCCTACGGCCTGCTGCTCGGTAATCTCAAAGCATTCGCGCAATCGACGGCCAAAGGCGGCGTTCGCGGGCTCTGGGACGCGGATACGGACCAGATCATCTTTGGGACGCATCAGATCGCGTACCATCTGCGCGATCCATCGCAAACGTTTTTTCCGCATCAGATCTCCCGTGAATTCACGTTTTTGCCGTATGCGCAAATCTCTGAGTTCACGCTTGCGAACCGTCTGCACATAACCGAAGCCTTCTATGTTCCCAGCGGCGCGCAACATGAGCGCACCGTTAGCTTCGTCGTCGACGTGACGCTTTACAATCCCGGACGTGAGCCGCTCGAAGTCGGCGTCTTTGCGTGGGCGTTGCTCGTTGGACAACGGTTTTACGGCGAACCCGAACATCAAGTACGCGCGACCGTCAACGGTCCGTTCATCTGCTCGCACAACGAAGAAACCGGTGCCGTGCGCTGGTGGGGAGCGTCCCGCGAACCGCATGCGGCTGTCGTTGCGCTGCGAGAGCAAGTCTTGCTGCACAACATGGCTCGCGGCTCGCTTCGGCCGCAAGAACACTTAGAAGAGGTTTCGCCTTCGCTCGCCGAGTGCGTGAGCCGGCGCATCTTCGGTGCGTTCGAGCATCGCATCACCGTCGGCCCGGGAGCGCGTGAGTCGCTGCGGCTCGCGGTGGTCTTTCGCAAAGGGGAGTCCGAAGGCGTCAAAGCGGCGCTCGAGCGGCTCTTGCGAGATCCAAAGGCGCTCCACGAAACGCAGCGTTACTTTGGACAGACGCTCGCTGACGCGCGGTTCATGACGCCGTCACCAACGATCAGCCGCGGCGTCGTCTGGGCGAAATGCAACATGCTGCGGACGATCAAAGAGTATCCGCAAGGGTACGGCGCGACGAATTCGCCGCCGTCCGACATCCTCGTCTCGCGCGACACGTCGTGGTTCGTTCACGGATTCGATTACTTCTTGCCGCGATTTAGCCGTGATGCGCTTGAGCTCTTCAACCGCTTCGCAGAAGAGAGCGGCCAAATGGTCGAGTACGTGCGCGGCGTCAGCGGATTCAAAACCTCGTACGATCTGAACATCAATGACGATACGCCGCTGCATTTGATCGCGATGCTGCACCACTACAACGCGACGCTGGACGACGAATGGGTGAAGAAGAACCTGTCCTTTGTCATAAAGACGGCGGACTATCTGCTTTCGCAACGCGATCAGAACGGATTGGTCTTCTGCCGCGCGAGCGGCGTCGATATGTTCGGAATCAGCTCGTGGCGTAACATTATTCCGTACTACACGCTGGACGGCGCCGTAACGGAGATCAACGCGGAAGCGGTCTTTGCGCTGCAAGCGGCAGCGATGCTGGCCGCAGTTGCCGGATCGAACGAGCACTGGGAACGCTACTCGCGCGAAGCGCAGACGCTGCGCGAGCGTATGATGCAGTATCTCTTTAACGACGATACTGGCGCATTTGTCCTTAATTACGATCAAGACCAAAACTACCAGGACAACTTTACTGCGGATGAAGTCTTCCCGGTCATGTTCGATATCGCCAGCGCCGAGCAGCGGCGGGCGATACTGCGGCGTTTGAGTGAGACGGATTTTGTAACGCAGGTCGGCTTGCGAACGATTTCCACGGCGGACTCCTGGTATTTCCCATCGCATGGATTCGGTCTGCTCGGCGGCATTTGGCCCGATCTGACGCTGTGGTTCGCTTTCGTTTTGGCGCGCAACGGAATGACGGATCACGCCATCCAGTGGTTGGAAAGCGTTTATGAAGCGATGGAGGCGGGTTCGCCGCGCAATACGGTTCCGGGCGAGTTCGCCGAGTGGTTCGACGGTGGATCGCTGACAAATCGCGGCATGTACCTCTCGCCTTGGACGAGCGCAAAATATTTGTGGGTCGTCGCCGAGACCGTCGGGGGGCTCGACGGCTACCGAACGACGGGCCGCCCGCATCTCGCCCCGATCGTACCGAAAGAATGGAAATGGGTGGCGGGAGTGCGGGTGCGGTGGGGCGGCCGGCGTTGCACCTATGTCATCGATCTTGAACGCAGCGTCATTTTTGGAAATATGCCGGAGCTATCGGCTGAAGAGCCGTTTCGATGCATCTACGCGGGAACCGATGTTAGTGATGAAGCGGTTACATCACCGGTCGATGTCGGAGCCGTTGCGTTTCAGGGAAACGACGGTAGCGTGCGCGTCTTTCTTTGCAATCTGAAGGATCGGCCGCGAAATGTCACCGTTGAGTTTCGCGGCATCACACAGCGCGCACGATTGGTGGCAGGTGAGCTCGTTCAGTTAGCACTAATCGGGGAGCCGCACGATGAAGAAGCAATGGCCGCGCCACGCGACACGCAAGCCGAAATGGCGCGCGTCTAGAAGTTCGTAGAACGTGGATCCGCAAAGACGGCGCCTGACCGTCGTTCTTTTGGCCGGAGCGGCGCTATTGATCATCGCCATTTTTGTCGGTAAGGCGATGGGCGATCGCGTCATGTTGCGCGTTACAGAGCAAGGTCTCACCGGCGCCGGCAATACCTTATTGATCACGCCTGCGCCCGCCGCATCGGGTGCTGTGCCGTTCGGGCCAAACTGGAAGCGAACGCAAGTGCTCGCCGCGGCTCCGGATCCTGGTTTCCCCGATCCGCGCGTTCCGCCGGTCCCTCTGCCAACACCTGAGCCGACGCCGAAACCGACGCCTCAGCCGGTGAGAACGGCAACGCCGACGCCGACTCCGATGCCGATCCTCACGCCCGCGCCGGTACCGACGCCGCGCGCTTCACCGAGCCCGAGCCCGAGCGGCAGCCCGGGCGCCAGCGGATCGCCGCGCGCTTCCGCGCAGCCCTCGGCGCCGATTGGCCCCCAGCCGCCCCCTCCGTAACGCTCACAACGTCTTTTCAGTCGGCGGTGTTGAATAGATAAGTATGGGAGAAATTAAGACCGGCACGCTCACCGTAAAGCGCGGCCTCGCTCAAATGCTCAAAGGCGGCGTCATTATGGACGTCGTCACGCCGGAACACGCGGTCATCGCGCAAGAGGCCGGCGCGGTCGCGGTAATGGCGCTCGAGCGCATTCCCGCCGACATACGAGCGGCGGGTGGCGTCGCACGCATGAGCGATCTCGAACTCGTTCAGCGCATCATGGATGCCGTGACGATTCCCGTCATGGCGAAAGTGCGCATCGGCCACTTCGCGGAGGCGCAGGCCCTGCAAGAACTCGGCGTCGATTTCATCGACGAATCGGAAGTTCTGACGCCGGCTGACGATAAGTACCACGTGCGCAAGCACGATTTCAAAGTGCCGTTCGTCTGCGGAGCGCGCAATTTAGGAGAAGCGCTGCGCCGCATCGCTGAAGGTGCTTCGATGATCCGCAGCAAGGGTGAAGCCGGCAGCGGCAACATCGTCGAAGCGGTTCGGCACATGCGGTCAATCAAGGATGGCATCGCGGAGCTGAGCATCGTTCCGAAAGAGGAACTGGTGACGCGCGCGCGCGCGCTCGGGGCGCCGCTTGAATTGGTTGAAGAGGTTGCCGAACTCGGCAAATTGCCGGTGGTGCTCTTTTGCGCGGGCGGTGTTTCAACGCCGGCGGATGCGGCGCTGATGATGCAGCTTGGCGCGGAAGGCATCTTCGTCGGCAGCGGAATCTTTAAGTCCAGCAATCCGCGCGCATTCGCGAAAGCGATCGTGGACGCGACAACGCAGTTCGAAGATCCAAAGGTGATCGTTGCGGCATCGAAATCGCTCTCGCGGAACGGCGATGGAAGGCATCGACATTCGCAAGCTGCCGCCGTCCGAATTGCTCGCGCCGCGCGGCAATTAAGTGAAAGAAATCCGTCCCGTTCGCGTCGGCGTTCTCGCGCTGCAGGGCGACGTCAGCGAACACCTTGCAGCATTACATGAAGCCGGCGCAGACGCGATCGCGGTCAAGACGCTCGCCGACTTTGAGCGCGTCCATGGTCTTGTCATTCCCGGCGGGGAGTCGACAACGGTTGTCAAGTTGTTGCAACGGACGGACCTTTCAAGGCCGATCAAAGATCGGGTCGGCGGCGGAATGCCGCTTTGGGGAACATGCATGGGGCTGATCGTCGTATCGCGCGCGATCGCCGAGCTTCCGGATCAGCCGACGCTTGGTCTGCTCGATGTTTCGGTACGCCGCAACGCCTTCGGCCGTCAGATTGC
Source organism: Vulcanimicrobiota bacterium (assembly GCA_963723515.1). Taxonomy (GTDB): domain Bacteria; phylum Vulcanimicrobiota; class Vulcanimicrobiia; order Vulcanimicrobiales; family Vulcanimicrobiaceae; genus JAFARW01. Next base: position 172,724 of record CAVRQT010000002.1, on the reverse strand, counting down.
ATCCGGCGAAATCGAACTCGACATTCCCGAACTTGGAGCGTCGCAGTTTCCGGCGATCTTCATTCGCGCGCCGTGGATCGAAGAGAGTGGACCGCAGGTTCGCGTTCTTGCAACGGTCGAGGGGCACGGCGTGCTCGTGCGGCAAGGACGCATCTTAGGGTCCTCATTCCATCCGGAATTGACGACGGATCGGCGTCTGCACCGATACTTCATCGATATCGTGCGTGACGCAGCCGCCATAGGGAAGCTCGCCCGCCCCGCGTAAGTCCAGCCGCGATGAGCTCGCAGGCGCCTCCACATGACGCTGAGCGGCCGGTTTTCAAGGCCAGATTCCGGACGTTGAACCGTTATTGACTGAAGTGATCGCAACGCTCTCCCTTGCGGCGCACGCCTATTTATCTGACAGCGAAGAGAAAAAGGCGGATCTGGCTTCCGCCGAAATCGCGATCGACGTTGCGAGCGCCACTTTCGAACGTGTCAAAGAAAGACTCAGGCCACAAGAGCGGTTGGCGATCACGCAGATGCTAACCGAATCGCGAATGACGTTCGTCAAGAAGCGAGGCCTGTGAGTCTCGCTTTCGCTAAGAAGGCGGCGCCAGTGAGCGGCATGCTTTACATCGCCCTCGCGCTCTGGTGTTGTCTTGTTGCGGGGCCGAGACGAAAGTGAGCGAAGTCCTCGTGCTCAACTTCACCTACGAAGCGCTCAACATTACGAATTTTCAACGCGCAGTGAAGTTGATCTTCGCCGGGAAAGCGGAAGTCGTTCATGGCCGCGATGATCGCCGGCTGTGCTCGCCGAGTTTTGAGATGCGGATGCCGTCGATCATTCGAATGCTGTACTATATCCGCCGGCCGATGCAAAAAGTGGCGCTGACTAAGAAGAACATTCTGTTGCGCGACGACTACACCTGTCAGTATTGCGGTATGCGCGGGGAACGGCTGATGACGGTCGATCACGTGATCCCGCGTTGCCGAGGCGGCCCTTCGACGTGGGAGAACCTCGCCTGCGCTTGCATGAACTGCAACAATCGCAAGAACAACCGCATGCCGGAGCATGCGAACATGACACTGTTGCGCAAGCCGAAGCAGCCCAAGTACATCCCGTGGATTCAGATCAAGCGCAACACCTTCCCGGGCGAGTGGCACAAGTTCTTATTCCTGTATAACGTCTCGATCGAAGAGCGCGTTGAAAGCTAGCGCCTTCCTGATGCTCCTGCTCCTGGCTGATCGCGCGCCGCAGCGGCGGCCCAAGATGAACCGGTCCACGATTACGCCGTTGCGGGCGGCGCATGGACCGGACTAAGCGTCCCTTGCACAAGAGCCCGGTCTCCGAAGTCGCACCGCGCTTAACAGGCGGTACGGACAACAGATGGACCAAAGCGGATTTTGCGAGCGGCGTCGAGGTCAGTTTTAAGATCCCGCGCGGTTATAAGTTCATCAACACGCCGCACGGGTTTTCACCGTCTGTCGTTCACTATCAGAATGAAGCGGACAATGCGCTGATGATGAGCGAGAAGCCCGGCGACCCGGTTCAGGTCTGCCTGATGAGTTATCCGATACCACAGTATGATGCGCAGGCAAAACGGTGGGTTTGCAATCCTGATACTGATGCGCGCGGCTATATCTTTCGCGTCTACGATTACCAACGCCGTCGCGCGTACCTCGGGAGCAATACCGAGCACGGCTGCGGCGGCGCTTAAGCCGCCTCTTCTTCAATTCTAACAGTAAAGAATCGTTCTCACCTTTGGTTGCCTTTCACGCAGATGGCGGAGTTCGACGCCGCTGCGCGCTCGTTCGTGCGCGGCGAAGGCAACTACCTGATCGATGCGCACGGCCGCCGGATTTTCGATGCGATCTCCTCGGTTTGGACCATTTTGCACGGGCACTGTCATCCTGAAATTGCGACCGCGATAGGCACGCAGGCGCGCACGCTGGATCACAGTACGCTGCTTGGCGCCACCCATCCGCGCGCGGAAGAACTGGCGGAGCAGCTCAGTGCGCTGACCGGTCTGCAGCATGTCTTCTTTGCGTCAGATGGTGCAAGCGCGGTCGAAGCGGCCTTAAAGATCGCCGTACATTTTTGGCAAGAGCGCGGCGACCCGCAACGCACGCGTTTCGTGCACCTCGTCGATGCATACCACGGGGATACGACGGGGGCGATGAGCGTCTCGGACATCTCCATTTTTAAGTCGTCGCTTTTCCGCAATTACATTTGAGACGCGCTGTTTAACCGAGGGAATCGATCGCGATGATGACGTCGCCGCATTTATCGTCGAACCGATCGTGCAAGCCGCCGCCGGAATGCGGATCGTCCCGCGAGAGACTTACGATTGCTTGAACCGGCGTTCTGCGCTCTTGATCGTCGATGAAATCGCGACCGGATTCGGACGAACCGGGACGATGTTCGCCTTCGAGAAACTAGCGTTGCGGCCGGACATCATCTGCCTGGGAAAGAGCGTCACGGGGGGCGCCTTGCCGCTCTCAGCGACGCTGACCAGCGAACGAATCTATGGGGCCTTCCTTGGAGCGCGTAGCGAAGACAAGCAGCTCTTCCACGGCCATTCGTATGCCGGCAATCCGATCGCATGCGCCGCTGCCTTAGCCAACCTCGGAATTCTCCAGCGCGAGCGTTCTTTGCAACGGACGACCGCGTTGACGGCGACGCTTGAACGCGAGTTGCTCGCGTTAAGGCGGCTGACGAACGTACGGGATGTTCGCTGTGAGGGTTTGATGTGCGGAATCGAGCTGGAGGCGGAGCGGTTTACAGGCGCGGATCCTCGGAGAGCGGCGTGGATCGTTGCCGACCGACTCTTTGAACGCGGCTACTTCACGCGGCCAATCGGCGATGTCATTCAGTTCGTTCCACCGCTCTCGAGTGATGAAAAAGAAATTGAGGGTTTCTGCGGTTCTCTCGGCGAGATTCTGGCAGAGTGAGCTACGTCTCACGCGCGCGCGATGCGCTCGATGGGATCGAGCAGATGGGGCAGTTGCGAACCATTGAAGAGCACGACGAACGCTACGCCGTGGATTTTTCAACCAATGACTACCTCGCGATGTCGCACGATCCGCAGGTTCTCGCCGCTTTGCAACGCGCGCACAGCGTGGGCTCCGGCGGCGCGCGTCTCTTGGGCGGACGGCATCGCGAACATTGGCTGCTTGAAGAAGACCTGGCAGCGTATCTAGCGCGAGAGCGTGCGTTGCTCTTTTCGTCGGGCTATCTCGCGGCGATCGGCGCCATCACCGCGCTTGCATCTACCGTTCGCGCCGCCTACTCCGATGCACGAAATCACGCCTCATTGATCGATGGCCTGCGGTTGACCAAACTGCAGCGATTCATTTATGACCACAAGGCGTTGCCCCCGAAGCGCAAGCGAACATCGCCGGCAATGATCGTAACGGAGTCCATCTTCAGTATGGACGGTGACCGGGCCGATGTACGCTCGCTGTTGGATGATCTCAATGACGGCGACGTGCTTTTGATCGACGAAGCGCACGCCATCGGCGTCGCCGGAACGTAACGGCGCGGGACTCGCTGTCGATTTCGGGGACGAACGCGTCGTGATCGTCGGAACGCTCTCAAAAGCGCTCGGCGCACAAGGTGGATTCGTATCCGCGCCGGCAACGATCGTCGAATTGATCGTCAATACCGCGAGAACGTTTATTTTCGACACGGCCTTGCCGCCGGCAATCGCGCTTGCCGCTCGGATCGCACTCTATCTGGCGAGGAGCGCCGATGAGCGTCGGGATCGAATTCGCAACCTAACGCAACAGGTTCAGAAAGCGTTGCGAGGCGCTGGATTCAACGTTCCGGCGGTGGAAGGCCCGATTGTGCCGATGATCATCGGGGACGTTGCGGAGACGCTCGAACTCGCACGAAGGTTACGGCGACAATCGATCAATGCGCCGGCGATTCGTCCGCCGACCGTTCCGAACGGAACCTCGCGTTTGCGCCTCAGCGTGCGTTCAGACCACACGGACGACCAGGTACAGCGCTTCATTGAAAGTCTGGCCGCGTGCACCGCTATTTCGTAACCGGCACGGATACCGGCGTCGGTAAGACTCGAGTCACCGCGGCGCTTGCGCTCGCGTTGCGCAATCACGGCTTTGAACCGACGATCGTGAAGCTCGTGCAGACCGGCGCCTCGGACGGTGCTGCCGGCGATGCACGGCATGCCGGTGAATTGACCGGGCTGCAGCATCTCGAGCTGGCACGATTTTGGAAAGCGGCCGATCCATGGGCCGCGGCGCTCGCCGAGGGAATGCCGCCCGTTCATGCGGCGGACCTGAAGATCGTGCTCGACCGCATTAACGGCGCGATCGTCGCCGAGGGATCGGGCGGCGTTGCGGTGCCGCTGAATCGGACGCAAAGTTTCGTCGACGTGGCGCAGCTTGCCCAATTACATGCGATCATCGTTGTCGGCCTACGTTTGGGCTGCATCAACCACACGCTGTTGACGATTGCTCAGTTGGAGGCGAAACAAGTTGCGATTTCGGGCGTCGTGCTGATCGAGCGTTGGAACGCTACTGAGGATGATTTCCGTCAAGATGTCGCGCGAGCAATCGGCGAGCGCGCGAAAATCCTTGGCGTCGCGCCGCATGAAGTTGATGAACGCCGAAGCATCGAAGACGCCGCCAAGTTGTTTGAGCCGCTCTTTATGCCGCAGCCGATCCAGCATGCGTGAGCCGATAAATTCGCCGCTGGAGCGCGCGCAAGAGCATGTCCTTCGGCAAGAACTGCCGGCGACCGCGAAGATCTTGCGGGAAGTTGCGGCCCTTCCCTCGGGCGATGTTGGCGCGTTGCTGGCGCTTGCAGACAGCGTTCGCGAGCAGCGCTGCGGCAATGGCGTTGCAGTCGAAGTTCTCTACAACGCCAAGAAAGGCGGCTGCTCCGAAGACTGCAACTTCTGCTCGCAGAGCGCTCGTTTCGCTACCGAGGTCGACGCTGAGCCGCTCTCTTCCGTTGAAGGGTTCATCGATGCAGCGCGGGAGGCGCATGCCCGCGGTGCCGGCGAATTTTGCATCGTCGTCGCCGTACGTGGCCCCTCCACCAAGTTACTCGCAGCGCGTCTGCGAATCCGTCGTCGAAATAAAGAAAGAGCTGCCGCTGCGCGTTGCCGTTTCGCTTGGCATTTTGCGCGCGGATCAGATCGAGCAGCTTCTTGCTGCCGGCGTCGATAAGGTCAACCACAACCTCGAAACGTCGCGCCGCTACTTTCCTTTTGTGTGTTCGACGCACTCGTACGAAGAACGATGGCAGACTTGTCTGCTCGTGAAGAAGTGCGGCATGGAACTCTGCTGCGGCGGCATCATCGGCATGGGGGAAACGCTCGACGACCGCCTCGATTTCTTGTCAGCACTCCAAGAACTTGAACCGCAAGAGGTTCCGATCAACTTCCTCAACCCGCGTCCGGGAACGCCGTTTGCCGATCGCTCGCTCGTCGAACCCGTGGAAGCCTTGCGCTTCGTTGCGATGGCGCGGCTTGCGCTGCCCAACGCACTGATTCGCTTCGCCGGCGGTCGAGAAGTTACGCTGGCCGGCCTGCAGGACCTCGGCATGCGCAGCGGCGCGAGCGGCCTAGTTTTGGGGAATTACTTGACGACGGCGGGGCGAAGCGACGATGATGACTTTCGAATGCTCGACCGCCTCGGCTTTGAAGTCTTAGCTTAAGATGCGCCCGCGTATTTTCGGAATCGGGTTGCGCCGCGCGGCGTTCATCATTTCGCACCACTCGCATGCCGCAAAGGGAAACGCTTGATCGACCGCGCCTAGCGCGCATTCCGTTTCTCCTTTCTCCGCATCAGCCGAGGGTTTTTCCATGGATCAGTCGAGGGCGCCGTATTTTCAGGCGTTGTTGGACTACGTCGATGCAGGCGTGATTCCGTTTCATACGCCGGGCCATAAGCAAGGCATTGGAATGGACCGTGCGTTTCGCGAGTTCGTCGGGGACAACATCGCCTCGATTGACTTGACGCCGATGCCCGGCATTGACGACCTCCTACAACCGACCGAATCGATTTTGGAAGCGCAAAAGCTGGCTGCGCAAGCGTACGGCGCCGACCGTACCTACTTCTTGATTAACGGCTCGACCAGCGGAAACCAATGCATGCTGATGGCAGCGCTCAATCCGGGCGATGGCGTCGCGGTGCCTCGCAACTCGCACAAGAGTTTGCTCGGCTCACTTGTGATGAGCGGCGCGCGCCCCATTTACATGCAGCCGGAAGTCGATGAGGCGCTCCACATGGATCACACGGTAACGCCGCAGACGGTGGAGCGGACGCTCGCACAACATCCGGAAGTCAAGGCAGTCTACGTCGTCAGCCCAACCTATTACGGCGTTGCGGCTGATATCGAACGCATCTTCGAAATCGCACATGCGCACGACAAGATCGTCCTTGTCGATGAAGCGTGGGGTCCGCATTTTCATTTTCATCCGCAGTTGCCGATTTCGGCCACAGCGGCGGGCGCGGATCTCTGCGTCAACTCGACGCACAAGATGCTCTCCGCCTTCTCGCAGTCGTCGATGCTCCATCAAATTGGAGCTCGCATCCCGCTCGACCGGCTCGATGCGGTGCTCAAACTCTTCCTGTCAACCTCCCCGAATCTGCCGCTCGTTGCTTCGCTGGATGTTGCGCGGCGTCAAATGGCGATGGAAGGCGAAGAACTGCTTTCCAAAACGATCGCGCTTGCGGAGCAAACGCGAGCGGCGATCAACGAGATTCCGGGCGTCTACTGCTTCGGAAAAGAGCTTGTGGGGCGTCCAGGCGTCTTCAATTTCGATCCCACGAAAATCACGATCACGGTCAAAGATCTCGGCTACACCGGCTACGAGGCGTCCGCTCTTTTGCGCGGCCGGTACAACGTGCAAGTCGAGCTTGCGGATCTCTTTAACGTCGTTGCGCTCTTCACGATCGGAACGACGCAGGCGGCAGCGGATCGTTTGGTTTTCGGGGTACGTGAAATGGCGCGCGAAGATCGTCCCGTTGACATCTTTGCACCCTCCGGTGTTCTCGAGCGGCGGCTCAAAACAGGAAGCTACAAACTGCCGAAGATCCCGCCGCTGCGCATTCCGCCGCGTGAGGCGTTCCTGGCGTCGACCGAGACGGTGCGTTTCAAGTCAAGCAAAGGGCGCATTTGCGCTGAAGTCATCACGCCGTATCCGCCCGGCATCCCCGTCATCGCCCCCGGAGAAGAGATCACGGCCGAGATCATCGATTATCTCGATCTCGAATTGCGGGCCGGCGTGCATATGCAAGGACCCTTCGATCCGCAACTCAAGCGTATTCGCGTCGTGAAGTGAGTACGCGAAGGACCTGTCCTCGCCGTGCGTAAATCAAAAATAAAGGAGTCTCTAATCAAGTCCCACGCGACTCATCCCCGGACGCTTTTTGTCGATTTCAGCGTTCCTGTGGCGGCCACAATGACGCTGCATTGCGTCCGTCCTCGGGCCTCGAACTCGACGAAAAATCGTCACGCGGCTGAACCGCGAAGACTTAATCAGAGACTCCTTATTGAGGATCAGTATTGACCGTTAACGCCCCGTCGGTGGCTCCCGGCTGGGAGCTGACCCAACTCCTCGACATCTTCCCGCTTCAAATCCGGCAATCGCTCGTTCGCCTACCGAATCTCGATAGCGTTATTGAAATCGTCCTCGATCTAGGACGTCCACCGGAAGCGCGGTTTGAAAACGACTACGTTTACCTCTCCGAGACGCCGGTCACGCATGAAGACATCGCGCATGTGAGTTCGCGTCTTTCGGAATTCAGTGCGGATAATCGCGCCGGGATAGAACAGACGCTGCACCGCATCTCCGCTATCCGCAACCGTAACGGCAAGATCATTGGGCTGACGTGCCGCGTCGGTCGAGCGGTTTTTGGGACGATCGACATCATTCTCGACGTCATTCGCAGCGGAAAGTCCATCTGTTTGCTCGGGCGTCCAGGCGTCGGCAAGACAACGATGCTGCGCGAGTGCGCGCGCGTCTTGAGTGAAGACCGTAAACGCGTCGTCATCGTCGACACGAGTAGTGAAATCGCGGGCGACGGCGATGTCGCACATCCCGGCATCGGCCTCGCGAGGCGAATGCACGTTGCCGACCCCGGCCTGCAGCATGCGGTGATGATCGAGGCGGTCGAAAATCACATGCCGGAAGTAATCGTCATCGATGAAATAGGCACTGAAGCGGAAGCGATCGCCGCCCGCACGATCGCGGAGCGCGGCGTCGTGCTGATCGGCACCGCGCACGGTCAGACGCTCGAAAATCTCTTGATGAATCCGACCCTGGCCGATCTCCTCGGCGGCATCGGCGCAGTGACGCTATCAGATGAAGAAGCGCGCCGCCGGGGCACGCGTAAGACCGTTCTGGAGCGCAAGGCGCCGCCGACCTTTGACGTGGTGATCGAGATCCAAGATCGCGATCGCTTGGCAATTCACCAAAACGTCGCGGACGTCGTTGATGCGTTGCTCCGCGGCTATCAGCCGCAACCTGAGGTTCGTCAGCGCACGCCCAGCGGCTCAGTTACGATCGTCCAAGAAGCGAATCCAGAATCGATGCCGCGCCTCGCGGCCACGTACGCTGATGAGCACCTGGCAAATGCGGATGAGTCGCAAAGAACGCTCCTGATCTTCCCCTACGGCGTCTCGCGCAACAAGATCGAGCGAGCGATCCACAATCTACGTCTCAATGCTGCCGTCGCGCGCAACTGGGACGACGCCGACGTCGTGCTAACGCTCAAGACCTTGGAGCGTAAAGAATCGGCCAAACTCAGAGAGATCGCTTCCGAAAACATCCCGATCTACTCGATAAAGACGAATACGACGACGCAGATTCAGAACGCGCTCAAGGACGTCTTCAACCTGCCGCCGATTGACGTTGAGGAAGTCGCCTTGCGCGAAGCGGAAGAAGCAGTCTACCAAGTGATGCTCAACAATCAGGCCGTCGAACTTTCTCCGCAAACCTCATACGTGCGCCGAATGCAGCATCAATTGGCGGAGCGCTATCGGCTGCAGTCGCGAAGCACCGGTCTCGAGCCGAATCGCCGCGTTCAAATCTTCAAAGAAGCCGAACTCTAGCGTTTGGCGACAATCAAGCGCGTCGAGAATCAGATCGCAAACGTCGAGCACTTCGACGTGATTTTCACGCAGTTCGGCCGTGACATCCGCGGTGACCGCGAAGGCATCTCCGGCTACGCCGGACGCTTTGAAAAGGGCGCGCCGGGACGCATGACGGTTGAAGGCTGGAAAGAACGGCGTTTCCGGCGGCTCTATCCGGGCTTCGATGCCGAGGTACTGCTCGCCGACGGTACGCACGCGCGCGGCAACATGCGCTTGAGCAGCGTGCGCACTTCTTACGAAGATCGCGAATAAGGAGGAATGATGGAAATCCATGCGCCGGTGCTCTCACGCAAGGGTGCGCTTCAAGGCGTTGTTTCGGCGGGACTCGTTGCGACGCTCGGCCTTCCCGCCCGCGCGGCCACGCAAAGCGTTGTTGGCGCGTGGAAGCTCGAGTCGTTCGATCAGGTCGGCGAAAACGGCGCCACGACGCCTCGCTTCGGGCCGCATCCGGTCGGCTACTTGATCTACACCGTGAGCGGTCGCGTTTCGGCGACGCTCTCGGCCGCGCATCGTCCCAAGCTCGTCGCCCCCGATGCATCTTCATCAACGGTCGAAGAACGCGCCGGCGCCTTGCGCAACTTCTTAGCTTACGCGGGAACCTATGAGGTGCGTGGCAACCATGTCTTCCACAAAGTCGAAACCTGTATCTGGACGAACCTCGTCGGCACGACGCTCGAGCGAGCCTTCGAACTTAGTGGCGACGCGCTGATAATTCGGACGCTGCCGCCGGAGATTTGGGGAAATACGAGCAAGCTCGTATGGCGGCGTGCATAGGTAGATTTAGAAGGAACGTGCGCTCGTAGCTCAGCTGGATAGAGTATCGCGCTTCGAACGCGAGGGTCGGGGGTTCGAGTCCCTCCGGGCGCGCTTCTAAAAACCATGTTGATCACATTCGAAGGCATCGAAGGGAGCGGAAAGACGACGCTGATGCGTGGCGTCGCACGGTCACTGCGAGCTGAAGGTCGCGATGTAATAGAAACACATGAACCCGGGGGGACGCCTGTCGGCGACCGCATACGCGGCATTTTCTTGGACCGCAGCTTGACGATCGCGCCGCTTGCCGAAGCGTTGCTGCTCAACGCCTCGCGCCAGCATTTAATTGCCGAAGTAATTCAGCCGGCACTACGCACGGAGAGAATTGTGCTCTGCGACCGCTTCATCGACTCGACGATCGCCTATCAAGGGTTTGGGCGCGGACTGGATCTTTCGATGTTGCGAACGCTCAGCGAAGCGGCAGCAACCGGCCTCGTTCCGGACATTAGCTATTTTGTCGACATCCCCGTTGCAACATCGCGACAACGCGTTGCACGTCGCGAGCGAGATGATGGACGCGCGCAGGATCGTCTCGATCGTGAGGACGACGCCTTTCACGAACGCGTTCGAAACGGTTACCTCGAGCTCGCGAAGGCCGATCCGCATCGCATTCGGCTGCTCGATGGCACAATGGCGGAGGAACAATTGTTGAGAGAGGCGCTCGGAGCGCTTCGCGGCTACGAAGAACTTGCCGCAGGCTGAGGCAGAGCTTCAGTTCGCCGTCATTGGGGCGGATGATGCAAAACGGTATTTCTCACGGCTGACTCCAGCCGATCTGGCGCACGGCTATCTCTTCACCGGCCCACACGGTGTTGGAAAGAAGACTTTCGCGCGTCGTCTTGCGCAATCGCTCTTGTGTGAAGCACCAAAAGAACACGTTCTTGGTTATGACGGCACCTGTACCGCCTGCAGAATGGTTGAAAAAGGAAGGCATCCTGATGTCGTCGAGAGCGTCGGCGCCATCGCGATCGGTCATGACGAGAAGCGCGCCGCTTTCGGAACCGAGGAAATGACGTCGCGAGACCTTGTGCGGCAATTTTCGCTGCAATCGTACGCAGGTGGTTATCGCATCTTCATTTTCGGAGATGCGGACTTTGCTTCTCATGAAGCTGCAAACGCGCTGCTGAAGTTCTTCGAAGAGCCGCCGTCATCTGTCATCATATTGGTCAGCACGGCAACACCGGGCAGACTCTTGCCGACGATTCGCTCCCGACTGTGTGAGGTGCATTTCAATCCACTTTCGCGCAGTCAGATCGAGCAGGTGCTTCGTGCAGAAAACGTTTCGCCGGAGGAAGCACGCGAAGCGGCCGCGATCGGCCAAGGGAGCGTTACGCGGGCTCGCGCGGCGCTGACTGCGGACGAAGAGACGCTCCGCGATCAAGTGACCGAGTGGTTTTTCGAAGTCGTGCGGGGCAGATCACCCGAAGCGATTTGGGCGTCACGCGAAACGCTCGAGGAGGCGCTTGAAACGATCAAGACGCTCGTGCGTGACTGGTGCGCCTTGACGGTGGCCGGAAAAGGCACGCCGATGCTGGCGCCCGATCTCGCATCGTCAATTGCACGATTGCCGCCCCTTGCACCGCCGGATGCATTTCGCGTGCTCACGCGATTGACTGAAGCGCAGAAACTCTCACGAACGAACGTAACACCGGGAATCGTCGCCGAAATGGTGCGCATGCACCTTTCTGGTTTAGCCGGATTAATACCGACGGGAGAACGCCAAGTCGTCATACTGCTGGGCGGTGACCGCCGCGAGATAGGCGATGACGACCGCTTGAATGATCGCCGTAGCATAAGGCGCGAGAAAACCGACCGCGGTGCCGATGTACGCCCCTAAGATTACGCCGACATAGAAGTAGAGCAGCAAGGAGACGATCACGAGCAACGCCGCCGCTAGAGGGCTTTGCTTCACGCGTTGGATCGACGCGGAAAGCGCCGCGCCGCCGGGTATGCCGCCGATCGCCGCCGCCGGAATCGTATAGATAAGGAAAAAGAGCGCAATCGCGGGCAGCAGCAGTGCTAGTACCCCTAGGAAGCCCCCGAGCAAGCTCGCGACCCAGACGACGAAAACCAGGCCGATTGTCGCGAGCAGGATGTTCCCCATTTTCTCGCGGCCTTCGTCCCAGATCGATGCAAAGGAGAAACGGCTCGAACGCCAAGCGTTTTCCGCTGCAATTAGTGCAAGTCCGAACGCGAAGCCGTCGATTAACGAGAAGAGCAGTTGAAATAACCCGAAATCATATCCGCCGACCGGATCGAAGAGAGGACCGCGCAAAAAGCCCAGCGCGATCTTGAGAATCGTCGCGAGGATCGGAAAGACGAAGATCACCGGGTTGCGACCGACGATCGCAACAGCGCGCGCATAGATCGAGAGATCGACGCCTTGAAGGCGGCGCATCTTATAGCCGTGCTCCTTGCAACGCGCTGCCGCATTCACACGTTCGATCCTGCGGCATCTTTTCGATAATCGAATAGATCGCATCTCGCACACGTGCATTGTTGCGAGTGAAGACCTCGATCACTTCGTGATGAGAAACCGGCTTGATGCCTTCTTGCCCTTCCAGACCCACGTCGTAGTCGGTGATCAGGGAGATGTTGACATAGCACATCTCCAGTTCGCGCGCCAGATAACATTCGGGATAGTTGGTCATATTGATCACTTCCCAACCGGCGCTCGAGTACCACTTGGATTCCGCGCGGGTTGAAAAGCGGGGTCCGGCGATGACCACGATTGTGCCGCGTTCGTGCGTCGTGACGCCGAGCGAGCGCAGCGCTTCTATTGCCAGCGGGCGCAACTGCGGACAATACGGGTCCGCGAAGCTGACATGCGTTGTGATTGGGCCGTCATAATACGTGTCTTTTCGGCCGTGCGTGCGATCGACGATTTGATCCGCCACGACCATATCACCCGGTTTCACATCGACTCGCAGTGATCCGCAAGCGGTAGGTCCGATGATGCGCGTGACACCAAGCATCTTCATCGCATAAACGTTCGCGCGATAATTGATGACTTGCGGCGGAAGATGATGTTTCGTTCCGTGGCGAGGCAAGAATGCAACTTTGCGGCCTGCGATTTCACCGAGTGCAAGCGCATCAGCGGGCGCCCCATAAGGCGTTTCCAGCGTCACTTCACGGGCCTTCTCAATGAGCGAATAAAAGCCGGAGCCGCCAAAGACGCCGATCTCGGCACGTTCTGAGGTATGCATAGGCGGCGCTCGGTTTTCGAGGTTCACAGAACCACCCCTCGAAGGACGAACGCCTGATGACGGCGCGGCGATGTGCTGCTCTTGCGATGGGCGTCATGTTCATCACGTCGTGTACGCGAGTACAGACCGCTGCTCCGGGCGGCCGAGCGTCATGGACACAACCGCACGTCTTGCGCGTCGCCGACATCGCGGAGCCCGATCATTTCAATCCGTTGCTCTCGACGATGGATCTCGTCTACTTCCTCGATTCTCTCGTCTTCTCGTTCCTGATCGTTGCCGATGACCACGGCAAATTGATCGGCGACCTTGCAACCGAAGTGCCGACGTTGCGCAACGGCGGGATCTCAAAGGACGGCCGCACGTACATCTACCATCTGCGGCATGGAGTTCGCTGGCACGACGGTGCGCCATTCACGTCGGCGGACGTGAAATTCACCTGGCAAGCGGTCATCAATCCGAACAATAACACGCTGCACCGTGAAGGCTACGATCGCGTCATCTCAATTGACACGCCGGACAACTATACCGCCGTGCTGCATCTCAAAGCGCGGTATCCGCCGCTGGTGACGCGGTTCTTCACGCCGCTGCAAGAGGGCGTCAAAGGAATTTTGCCGGCCCATCTGCTTGCCGGTCTGCACGATATCAATCAGATTCCGTTCAACGCTCACCCAGTCGGAACTGGACCGTTCAAATTTGCGTCTTGGGAGCGCGGCCGCCGTATCATCCTGCTTCGGAACGATGACTATTTCAAAGGCCGGCCTAAACTCAAAGAGATCATCTTCAACGTCATTCCGGATGACAACTCGATCCTCAATGCGGTCCGAGTTCACGACATCGACCTCGTGACGTCGCCGCCGCCGACCCTTTACGACCAATATAAATCGCTGCCGGATGTGTCGGTGTCGCTGGCGCCCTGGAACGCACAAAACATTTTGATCTTAAACGAGCGGCGCCCACAACTGCATGACGTTGCGGTGAGAAAAGCGATTTCGATGACAATAGATTACCGCGGTATCATAGACAAAATCGAGCATGGCGTGGGGACGATCCCGCACGATATCGTGCCGGAACAGTCGCTCGGCTTCACGGACAATCCGCCTTACCATTACGATCCGGCAAGCGCACGCGCGCTATTGGATCGCGCGGGCTGGAAAGTCGGCCCCGGAGGCGTGCGTCAAAAGGGAGGCCAGCGACTCGATTTTGTCATTCATATTTCGTCCGGCTCGGCCAACGGACGCCTGATCGCAACGTTCTTGCAGCCGGCGTTTCGCGCCGTTGGGATAAACCTGGACATCAAAATGTATCCGTACAGCGTGATCTTCTCGCGTGAGGGACCGCTCTACACATCCAAATACGATCTCGCCGACTACTCATTGACGCTCCCGTACGATCCTGACAACCTGTTTTATTATGGCTGCGATTACTGGTTCCCGAAAGGCGAGAATATCTACGGATACTGCGATCCGACATTCGATCGCTTGGAGAAAGCCGGCTTGCAGACCGACGATCCGGTCGAGCGCGCGAACCTGTACCATCGGGCCGAAACGGAGTTCCACAATACCGTCGGGATCATTCCGCTCTACAATTTGCGCCGGCCGATCGTTCGCAACCCAGACTTGAAGAATTTCAGTGCGGCGCCGGCTTCGGCGCCGTGGTGGAATGCTTGGCAGTGGGACATATAGCTTTCGGAAAAATTGACAAGCAATTTTTCCGAGGGAGAAAATGTTGAAAGCGGAGCGCCGAATGAATCGTCACTCCGCTTTCTTCATTTAAGTGATTTTGGCGAAATCGTGCTCGAAGTTCAAGTCCCGGTGTCACATTGAGCTTGTCGAAATGTGACTTGGCTTGTCGCAGTTTAGGGATCTATCGATTAAAGTCGCTCGGTTTGAGCTCGTCGATAAATTTTTTGAAGCGCTCCACGTCCGCTTGCTGACTTTCTTTATCCGGTACCGCTTCTTCGAGCACGATCTTATCCGAAACGAAGATCGGCGCTTGCATGCGCAGCGCGAGCGCGATGCCATCGGACGGGCGTGCATCGATTTCCTGAAGCTCGCCGTTGGTTCGAATGACCAATTTCGCGAAGAACGTTGATTCGCGAATGTCATGAATAACGATTTGCTCGAGCCGCGCGTCGAGCGTTTCGAGCATCGAACGCATTAAATCGTGTGAAAGCGGACGTGGCACCGGAGCACCTTCAAGTGCGAGCGCGATGGACGTTGCCTCGAATGGGCCAATCAGTATCGGCAAGAAACGTTTGCCTTCAACGTCCTTCAGGATGACCACTGGGTCGTGCGTGAGCAGATCGATCCCCAGTTTGTCAACCTTCATCTGCCGCATACTCTAACTTTATCCTACGGCTCGTTTTGTAATCCTGTGCCCGTTGTGCCTACAGGCCAGGGAAGCGAGCCGACCTGCCAGAACGACTGGCGCTCCTTCATGGCGTTATCCTGCGGCATCGTCGGCTTGCCGAACGTTGGCAAGTCTACAATTTTTAATGCGCTCACGCGTTCTGCGCAAGCACACGCCGCAAATTATCCGTTCGCGACGATCGAACCGAACGTCGGCGAAGTTCCGGTTCCTGACGACCGCTTGCCGGCGCTCGCCCAGCTCGCAAAGGCGCGCCGAATTGTTCCTGCAGCCATCCAATTTGTCGATATTGCCGGCCTTGTACGCGGCGCGAGTGAGGGCGCAGGTCTTGGAAACGAATTCCTTGGTCACATCCGGGAAACCGACGCCGTCGCGATGGTCGTGCGATGTTTTGAGGACACGAATGTCTCGCATGTTGAAGGCACGCCAGATCCGGCGCGCGACATCGACATCCTGGAAATCGAGATGGGGCTGGCCGATATCGCAACGGTGCGCCGCAAACTGGAGCGCCTCGAGCGCGAAGCGCGCGCGGATCACAAATTGCAGCCACGCGTCGACGCAGCGCACCAACTGGTTGTCTCTCTAGAACGGGGCGTGCCGGCGCGCCACTTTGAAGCCGATTCGCTGGAGCACCAACTCGCGCGCGAGCTCTTCCTGTTGACGCAAAAACCTGCGCTCTACGTTGCAAATATTGACGAGCCGCAGTTGAGCGAACCAGGCGAAATGCTGCAAACAGTGCGCGCGATGGCACGGCGCGACGGCGCCGGCGCGATAGCGATTTGCGGGAAAGTGGAAGCCGAGTTAGCCGGAATCAATGAAAGCGAGGCGCACGATTTTCGCCGCGCAATGGCAATCGAGCGCAGCGGCCTCGATCAGCTCATCAGGACGGCCTACGACTTGCTCGGGCTGATGACGTTCTTAACGGCCGGGGAAAAAGAAGTCCGGGCCTGGACGATTCGCAAAGGCACGCGGGCGTCACAGGCTGCCGGCACGATTCACAGCGATCTCGAACGCGGCTTCATCCGAGCGGAAATCGTCAGCTACGACGACTACGTTCACTACAAGACGATGGAAGCGATGCGCAGCGCGGGAGTTGTGCGCAGTGAGGGCAAGGAATACTTGATGCAAGAGGGAGACGTCGTAAACTTCAAGTTTGCCGTGTGAAACGTGGGTAGGGGTTTTTGTGAGAGGACCTAATCGAAATCTTTTATGACCACGACAGCCGCGCGCGATGTATCGGTATTCGGTGATGGGATCGCTTACTTCAACGAGGCGGCCGAATTGCTCAATCTGGATTCCAGCATGCGCGCGATTCTCACGCACCCCTCGCGCCAGATCATCTTCTCGATTCCCTTTCAGCGTGATTCAGGAGAATTTGAAGTCTACACGGGCTATCGCGTGCAGTACAATTTCGCGCGCGGCCCAGCAAAAGGTGGAATCCGCTACCATCCCGGTGTGACGCTCGACGAAGTTACGGCGCTCGCGTTCTGGATGACGTGGAAGTGCGCTGCGGTCGACATTCCATTTGGCGGCGGGAAGGGTGGCGTCACGTGCGATCCGCGCACGCTTTCGATGAATGAACTCGAGCGCATAACCCGGCGCTATGCCGCTGAATTAGTGGAAGTCGTGGGGCCGGATAAAGACGTGCCGGCGCCTGATGTCGGAACGACACCGCAGACGATGGCCTGGTTCATGGATACGTATTCGATGCATATGCGACAGACGGTCGGCGCTGTCGTCACCGGAAAGCCGCTTGAAATCGGCGGCTCTCGCGGTCGCGTTGAAGCAACGGGCCGCGGCGTAACGATCTGCGCGATGGATCAGATGTCGCACTTGGGGCTCGAACCGGCGCATGCTCGCATTGTCGTTCAGGGATTTGGCAACGTCGGAATGTATGCCGCAAAACTTTTTGCGGAGCGCGGTTGCAAAGTCATCGGCATCTCCGACGTTACGGGCGCCTACTACAATGAAGCCGGCATCGACGTCGGCAATGCCGAGGCCTACGCGAAGGAACATCAAAACCTCGACGGATACCGCGGCGGCGACAAGATGACGAATGCAGAGTTGCTTGAGTCCGACTGCGACGTGCTCGTGCCGGCCGCGCTTGAGAAAGTCTTGACGAGCGAAAACGCGGGGCGCGTGAAGGCGAAATTGATTGTTGAAGGCGCGAATGGTCCGACGACGCCCGACGCCGATCGGCTGCTGCAGAGCCAGGGCGTTTGCGTCATTCCGGATATCGTCGCCAATGCCGGCGGCGTTACCGTTTCCTACTTCGAGTGGGTTCAAGATCGCGCCGGCTACTTTTGGAAGGAACGCGAGGTCAACGATAAGCTTGAGGATGCGCTGCTTACGAACTTTCACGAGATTCGTAAGATCTCCGAGGCGCGTAACGTTCCGCTCCGAACCGCTGCTTACATGATCGCGATCCAACGCGTCGTCGCATGCCTGAAACTACGCGGCGTGTACGCATAGGGTGAACGATGAACATCACTGCTGAAGAACTCAAGAATGCCGACCCCAATAGCATCACGCTCATCGACGTTCGCGGCAAGCCGGACAAACAGCAGATCCGTGGCGCGCGACGCTACGATCCTGAGAAGATAATGGAAGCCGACGAACTCGATCTGCCGCTTCCACACGATGGTAAGATCGTCGTGTATTGCGGGCGCGGCAACTCTTCGAAGATGATTGCGCAGCGCTTGCGCGATCAGGGGTTTGCGAACGCCGTTTCTTTAGACGGCGGCTACGAAGCAGCTAAAGAGGCGAACTTACCGCTTGAAGAGCTTTCGCAAGAGCAACCGATTCCGGGGGAACCGGACACGGGTATCAAGCGTATCTAAATATTCAAAGAAAATGCAAGCATTTTCTTTGAGAGAGTAGCGGTAGAAACGAGAGCGGACAGTAAATGCCCGCTCTCGTTTCTTAATTTGAAACCTGTGCGGTCAAGCGCCCTGGCTGGTGGTGTAACTTTGCGTAGTGTCAACTACTTGCGGTCTCCGAACCTCTTTGCATTACCTAGTGTGGCGCATACGGGTCGGTTGAGTAGATTGCGAAAATTTGCGCCTGGGTTAAGGGCGGAATTTGCAAGCCGAACGCCTTATCGACCGTGCCGATAAACGTGTTGGCGAGCAACGCATATCCGGTATTCGAAGGATGCAGTCCATCCAAACTGAGCAATCCGCCGCCGAACTGAAGATTGCAGCAAATCGGCGGATTGATCGGGACGCCGCCCGCCGCTTTGATCGATACAAAGAGGCCGTGGATGTCTACGCGCGGTGTCGCGGTCTGTTGCGCGGCGCTGTCGATCGAGTTGTTGAAGGCGTTATTTAACCCTTGAATTTGTGCGGCATACGCATCTTGCAAGAAGTCGCATTCCGACGGCGTGTTCGCCGGATTCACGAGGGTGGACCCCGGACCGACGCACGTCGCGTTATTCAAGGTGTTGAACTGCGGATTAAACGGGTTGATCTGCAAGGCCGTAAAGATTTTGGCAAGGCCCGGCAGCGTCAGATAACCGTTCGGGCCGACGTGATATATAGCGGCGACATAGGCCGTGATCTGCGCGGCGAGACCTTGTGCAACCGGCGGCGGCAGGTTGAACGGTGGCCGTTCAAAGAAGGCCGTCAACGTCGCTTGCATCGTCGCTCCGCCTTGCAAGAATTGCGGCGTCGAGAGAATGTCCGGCAAATTCGCAACCACCAAGCGCGAGCCGGCGTTTTGCAGCTTTTGAACGATCTGCACGAGATCGGCCTGCATCTGCGCGGGCGTGTCGACGGGCGCTTTCCCTCCGGAGAACGTGTACTTCAGCAGATCGTTCGCTCCGAGCCACACCGTCGTCAACGTCGAATGCAGTGCGATTGCGGAATTGACGGCCGTCGTTTGCGTGCCTAGCGTGCTCACAAAGTTGCCCAGGACCGGGTAAAACGCGCCGCTCTCTCCAGAGACGATCGGCTGCAGCGCGATTGTCGGATCGTTTCCTTGCAACGGCACGCACGTCGTGGCAATCGGTCCAATCATCGAAAGCGCTTCGTGCATCGTGAGTCCCGGAATACCGAGATCGAGCGGCGTCGTTGAAGGGTTCGCGCGGACCGTCGTTGCGCCGCCGCGCGAGTAGCCCGCTTGATTGAAGGCGTCGCAATTCGAATGTGTCGCGCCGAAGAGCTTGGCGGTCGGAACCAGTTGCGCGCCTAAACCGGGTGGATTGATGAGCGGAAGAACCGATGTCTGCGGATTGGCCATGAATGCCGGCGATACGCCTTTGGCTTGCTCGTAGAAGAGCGCCCACCAGCCGTTCTCCTGCGTCGCCGGAACGAGATGTCCCGGTAGAATTGAAATTGGATTGGTCGTCGGAATGCCGAGCAGTCCACCGGATTGCATGCCGGCCGTTAGGCTATCGCCGATGCCGACGATCTGCGTAAGGATCCCGTTACCGCTTGGCGGCGGCAGGGCGTTGGGCCCCGATGTTCCGCCTCCGCCGCATGCCGCTAAAGCAACGATTGCAGCAATTGCACAATAGCGCATCGTTTTCGTTGTCATCATCTCGTGCCCTTAAATCTGGATAACGCTGGGAGAACCGATTCCGAACTGCAGTTGCAATTGCGTCGACTTGAGTCCGCCAAGTTGCGGAATCGTATTGCCGGGCGCAGCGCACGGAAGCCGCTGACAGTAGAGCGCGCCGATGCCGTATGGAGTGTAGTTGCTCGGGCCGCCGCTGTTCAGGACGAGTTGTATGAAGCTATGCGGCGTGAACTTATGCGAGTAACCCAAGAAATACGTGTTGAGATGTTGCGGGTAGGGATCCGTGGGCAGGTAACTTCGTGACGCTAGCGGTTCAAGAAAGAACTTGTCCCGGTTCGTTGGGTTGTACTCGAGATAGAGAATTTGATAGAGCTGCGGGTGGTTCGTTTGGTTGACGCCGTTCAAGTGGGTGAGCCACGCCGGTCCAAGCGTCAGCGTCCCAAACATTTTGGGCGTTGAGAGAAACGGCAGTGTAACGGCGGCGACATAGAGTTGCGCCGTCCGCGTCTTGATACCGTATTGCGGAAAACCGTTGAACTCGAATGGAATGATGTCCGCGTTGCCGTTGCTCGCGCCGATCGTTGACCACCGGCTGACGTACGTGGGTGTTATCACGATCGGCACTTTGCCGATCGTGAAGAGATGCTCGGCCATCAGCAACAGAAAACGATCCTTAACAGTGACGTCGATCGGACCGGTCGGGTTGTTCGCTAAATCAACACTGCCGACCGGTGGCGCAAGTCCCTGAACGAACAGTGGAACCGTGCCGCTGTTGAAGCCGACCGGATAGTGCTGCAGCTCGTAGTAGCTGGCTTGAAATCGGAAGCGGCTGCTGAATCCGTACGCGGCAACGGCATCAAAGCCGCCGGGCAGCCATTTTTGTCCGTATGTACCGACGTTGCCGAATGGATACGCAATCGACACGTCGCCCGTATACGTAAAGCCCGTCGGCAGGCCGGCTTGCTGCGCCGGCTTCGGCGCTCCGGGCGGTGCTTGTCCAACCGTTGTAACGGGCAGCGCGTTTTTGATCGCGATGTTCGCGGCCGGCACGATATGCGTGGCGAGCGCGTCCCCGACATCGGCACGGGCTACGGCCGTCAGAGACCAGAATAATGAGGCAATCGCAGCGTTTACGAAAGCACGCTTCATGGAACGATGCTACCGCCTGTGCTCGCCCAAACCCTAGCATCGTTGGCAGACACTCAGAACGAAAGCGGAGTAGGCATTACTGTCCACTCCGCTATCTACCTCACTCTATCTTTGAAGAGATTTTTTTACAATCTCTTCGACTCTCTATTGCGTCTGCTCTGACGTCGGCTGCTGTTGTGCAGCGAATGCTAAATAGGAAGAGCCGTTCTGGGCCGTTCCGACGATGTGACCGTTTTGGAGTTTACCGGTTACTTGGAGCGGTCCGCTCACTTGGGCTGATCCGCCTGGTGCCTGTTCGACCGGCAGAGAAGCTTGGGTTCCGATGTCAAACCAGATCGTGTTCCCATCGCGTCCACCGACGACGGGCTGCACCGGCCCCGCATCCTGAGCGCGGTACCATCCTGAAACTGTGCCGTCCGGCGCAAAGACGAGATGGAGCGAGCCCAGGTATGCGCCGGCATAGTCCGTGAAGGGGAACGACGGCGTCATTTGGGTCGAGAAGTCCATCGGCCGGCTGGTTGGCTCCGCGCTTACCGCCGTGGCGGTCAGGAGGCTGAGGCCGAGAACCAGGCCGAGGGCCGTTGTAATCGCTTTTTTCATGCTATCTATATAAACCCGCGACATGCCCCAATTGTGCCGTCGCCGGCTGAAAAGAGAATGAG
Organism: Vulcanimicrobiota bacterium; assembly: GCA_963723515.1. GTDB lineage: Bacteria > Vulcanimicrobiota > Vulcanimicrobiia > Vulcanimicrobiales > Vulcanimicrobiaceae > JAFARW01. Next base: position 150,897 of record CAVRQT010000002.1, on the reverse strand, counting down.
AAGCGGTCCTCGGTTACTTGAAAGCCTGCTCGGCGTGATATGAGCTGCGCGAAAGCGGGCTCGAAACGACCTGGTGGAAGCCCTTCGCCTTCGCTACGCGGCCCAACTCGCTGAAGCGCTCGGGCGTCACGAAGTCCGTTACGGGCAGATGTCGCTTACTCGGCTGCAAATACTGGCCGATCGTAAAGATATCAACGCCGACGCCGCGGGCGTCATCCATTGCTTGCTCGATCTCGGGTTGCTCTTCGCCGAGACCGATCATGATCGAGGTCTTCGTGAAACGCTTCGGCGCGCGTCGTTTCGCATGGCACAGAATTGCCAGCGATTGATCGTACTTCGCGCGCTTGTCACGAATGCGCGGGGTTAGGCGTCGCACGGTCTCCAGATTATGCGCAAAGACATCCGGCTCGGCGTCGAGGACGATATCGAGCGAGCGCAGATCGCCCCGATAGTCGCCGCTCAGTACCTCAACGCGTGCTCCGGGTACGGTTTCATGAATGGCGCGAACGGTGTTGGCGAAGATCAGGGCGCCGCCGTCTGCCAGATCGTCGCGATCGACCGCCGTAACGACGAGATAGCGCCATCCAAGATCGCGTACCGCCTCAGCAACGCGCTGCGGCTCGAGCCAGTCGACGTGTCCCTTCGGGTTGCCGGTTTTCACGGCGCAGAATCGACAGCCGCGCGTGCATGTGTCGCCGAGAATCATGATCGTCGCCGTTCCGCGTCCCCAGCACTCGGCGATATTTGGACACAGCGCTTCCCGGCAGACGGTGTTTAGAGCGAGGGTTCGGACCTTCGCATTGACCCGTTCGTAGTCGTCGCCGTGAGGCAAGCTGACTTTGAGCCACGGCGGCTTGTGAGCCGGCCGTGCTGCGGACGTTGGTTCCAGAAGATTAATTTCCACGGCCATCAGGTCGTTGCGGCTTTCTCGCCCGCAGTAAATTCAACCTCAAATGCTCGCGAGAGCGACTCCAAAAGCACGCCCTTTGCTTCGTCAATCGGCACGGTGCGACCAATTTCGGCGCTGATCGACGTGATGCCGCGATCGGGCAGACCACATGGCGTGATCAAACGATCGTACGTCAGGTCCGTGGCGACGTTGAACGCAAGACCGTGAAGCGACGTCATTCGCTGCACCGCGAGTCCAAACGCACAAATCTGATTGCTTCCAACCCAAACCCCGGCATGCTCGCTCCAACGTTCGCCGAGGATTCCAAAGGCGGCGCAAGCATCGATCACGGCGCCCTCTAAGCGGCGAACGAGCGGAACGATTTCGCGAAAGCGCGGCAACCGCAGGATTGGATAGACCACCAGTTGACCCGGCCCATGGTACGTAACGTCGCCGCCGCGCTCGACCTGGACGAGATCGACGCCTCGCGCTGCGAGCAAGGGCTCCGAAAGCAAAATGTTTTGCTGCTTTGCCGTGCGGCCCAGCGTAATGACCGGCGGATGCTCGACGACGATCCACGTGTCGGTTTGCCTTCCGTCTGCAACGCGATCATGAATCGCATGCTGCAAATCCCAAACTTCTCGATACGGACGCAATCCAAGATCGAGCAGATTTGCCGAGCGAATCTTAGTGCGCAGCACCTGCGGGAGCCGGCGGCGCCGGCTTCGGCTTCGCATTGACGATGTGAATCGCTTTGAGATGTGCCGCTTCGGCGGCGTCCATGATCCCCTCCGTCAACGTCGGGTGCGGATGGATCGAAAGACCGATGTCTTCCAGCGTTGCGCCCATCTCAAGGGCGATGACCCCTTCGCCGATGAGCGATTCAGCCTGCACGCCCACGATGTGCATGCCTAGCAACAGATCGCTCTTTGCATCTGCGACGAGCTTGATCAGGCCATCGGTTTCATTCATCGTACGCGCTCGGCCGCTCGCTGCAAGCGGAAACTTTCCGATGCGCACGTCGTGGCCGGCGGCTTTCGCTTCATCTTCTGAAAGCCCAACGGTCGCAACTTCAGGATCCGTGTAAACGCAGTTCGGCACAGCGACCGGATCGAACGCGGCCGAACGATCGCCGCTGATGACTTCGGCGGCGATGACCCCTTGTTTCATCGCGCGATGAGCAAGAAGCGGCGCACCGGTCACATCGCCGATGGCAAAGACTCCCGGCACGCTCGTTCGCAATTGCGCATCGACCGCAAGAAAGCCGCGTTCATCGGTCTTCAGACCGGCCGCTTCGAGGTTTAGGCCATCGGTAACGGGGCGGCGCCCTACGGCAACGAGGACCATATCAAACTCGCGCGTCTCCGGCTTGCCTTTTGTCCCGTCTCCATTGAAAGTCGCTTTAACGCGCTCGCCATCTTTGGTCACTTCAGCTACCTTTGTGTTCAACATGATCTCGATGTTCTGCTTGGTCAAAATGCGATAGAGCGTCTTGCTGATTTCAAGGTCGGTACCCGTCAAGATTTGCGGCAACGCCTCGATCACGAGCACCTTTGCGCCGAGCCGACTGTAGACGGTGGCAAATTCAAGTCCGATAACGCCGCCACCGATGACGAGCAGATTCTTGGGAACGCGCTCGAGCTTGACTGCATCGTCCGAATTTATGATGAACTGCCCGTCGTGCGGCCAGGCCTTGACGTCGATCGGTGCGCTGCCTGTAGCAATGACGACCGCTGCGTTCGCGTTGTACAGCGTCCGGCTGCCGTCTTTGCCCTTCACTTCAACTTGCTTCGCGCTCTTAAACGAAGCTTCTCCGTAAACGAAAGCGACGTTGTTCGCTTTGAAGAGCGTCTTGACGCCGCCGACATTTGCATTGACGACGCTCGTCTTGAATTTAGCGATTCCCTCGCGATCGAAATCTACTGCCGGAAACCTTCAAACCTAACGCGCCCGCATGGTTGATCTGGCGTGTAATCTCGCCGACGTGCAGTAGAGCCTTGGTCGGAATGCAGCCCCAATTCAAACAGACGCCGCCCGCCTCGTCACGATCGACGCACAAGACGCGCTTGCCGAGCTGCCCGAGCCGAATTGCAGCGTGATAACCGCCCGGCCCCGCACCAATTACGATTGCGTCAACTTGCTGTTCAGCCAATGACTCTTCCTCGCACAACTATCAACATTTCCTTGACGAAGGACTACTGCAGTACCTTCGAAACATCGGCGTACAATGCGGTTGCAGCGCGCTCTGCTGTCCTGGTTTGCTCGAGATGGGCGTAAATCGCTGCCGTGGCGCCAAACGCGCGATCCGTATCGAATTCTGGTCAGCGAATTGATGTTGCAGCAGACCCAGGTGGAGCGCGTCATCCCCGCCTACCATCGTTTTATCGAGCAGTTTCCCAATTTTGGCATGCTTGCGGCGGCATCGACGGCCGATGTGGTTCGCGCCTGGAAGGGATTGGGCTACAACCTGCGAGCGGTCCGACTCAAACGGATCGCGCACGAAGTCGTGCGGCGCTACGGCGGCGTCTTGCCGAACAACAAGGAAGCGTTGCTCGCACTGCCGGGCGTCGGCGAATACACCGCTGCGGCGTTACGTGTCTTTGCATTCGAGCACGATGACGTCGCGATCGATGCCAACGTCAGGCGCGTCATGCAGCGGATCTTTCGAGGCAGCCATTCGTCGACGGCAGCAGCGGAGCGCAAGTTGAAGGCACGAGCGATGAAGATGCTGCCGGCCGGGCGCGCCTATGCGTGGAATTCCGCGCTGATGGATCTCGGTGCGCTGGTCTGCACGGCGCGCGCACCGGCGTGCGAACGATGTCCGGTTCAGGCCGACTGCGCGGCCGCACCGTTCCCCTCGCATCGCCGCCGGGCGAAGTCTCTGCAAGAGCGCATTCCGTTTGCTTTGACGACGCGCCATGCGCGGGGACGTATCGTGGATCGGCTTCGTGCGCTGCCCTCAGGTCAGGCGATATCGCTCTTGGATTTACATGCCGATCTTGAAGGCATGCTTTCGAACGCGTCGCTCGATTTCGTTGAGCCGCTCCTCAGAGAATTGGAGCGCGACGGAATCGTTCAGCGCCACGGCGACCGCGTTGCCTTAAGCGACTGAAAAGATGCCGCGTATTCCGTTTCCGCACAAAAAAGTGCCGCGCTCCAAAGCGCTCAAAATGCTCGCGATATTAGAACAGAGCTATCCGAATGCGGTCACGGCGCTCCGCTACAACGATCCGTTCGAGCTGCTCGTGGCCGTCATTTTGTCGGCGCAGAGCACCGATGCACGCGTCAATATGACGACTCCGGCGCTCTTCAAGAAGTATCCTACGCCGCAGAAACTCGCTGCGGCTCGCCAACATGATGTCGAGAAAATCATTCATGCGTGCGGGTTCTTCCGAATGAAGTCCAAGAACGTCATTGCGGCGGCGCGAAAGATCGTCGAGGAACACGGCGGCAATGTGCCGAGCGAGCGTGAAGCACTCGAAGCGTTGCCGGGGGTCGGGCGCAAAACTGCCAACGTCGTGATGTCCGTAGCGTTCGAAGGCGCGGCGATTGCAGTCGACACGCATGTGTTTCGCGTTGCACATCGGCTTGGGCTGACGCTCGGCAAGACGCCGCGGGACGTCGAGAACGATTTAGAGAGGATCGTTCCGCGGGAAAATTGGCGTCATGCGCATCACTGGCTGATTTTGCACGGGAGAGAAATCTGCAAAGCGCCCGTCCCGCGTTGCGGCATCTGTCCTCTCAATCGGCTTTGCCCGACCCCGCCGATCATCAGCAAGCTGACTGCACAGCAGGCGCGGCAGCGTCGCAAGCGCGCTTAGAATTTCAGCGGCGGTTCATCCAAGTGGGCCGGGCGCGGCAGCTCGGCGCCGGACGCCACCCGCTTTAAGAGCGATGCGGCGGTCAGCCGTTCGCCGTAGCCGGCTTCCGTTGAAATCTTTGAAAGGTTGATCAGTGCGGGCGACGGCGCATCGGGGTCAAATTGATATTCGCCCTCCAAGTCCAGGCCCTCAACGCGCACCAGTTGATGGACCTCATCGAGGTCTAGAGCAACGCGTTCGGTGCGAAATCGAAGGCGAATTCGCAACGGCCGATCGAGAGTGATCAACTTGACGCCCTCTTTGCCGAGAATCGCATTGAGCCGCGTGATGCCGCTTTTTAACGCCTCGGCGAAGGCCCGTAGCGAATGCTCGGCATCCTCGTAGGTCGCCTTCTCGTTGGAAGTCGCCGAATCGATCTCCGCGCCGAGATCGCGTCGGGCGCGTATGCGCATCGCTGCGGCAACGATTGGATTCGGTTCGGGATCTTCTTCGACCATGCAAACGACTTCGTCTCATTCCCGCTGCGTCCCGGTGGCTCAAGGCACGCGTTTTGTGGTATGACAACAACATGAAGCGCATCCATGGCATTCCGCAGGAAGTCGTCGTCGATGTGCCGGGCTGGCGCTCCGTCAAGCCGCGCATTCCCGACACGGCGCAACGCCGCCAACTCGAACAGCAGCGCAGCATTCGCGAGATCGTCTTCGGCGTGCAAGACGGAATCCTCACGACGCTTGGGATCGTCACCGGCGTTGGCGTTGCGGCGGCGCACCGGCCAACCGTAATCATTACCGGCCTACTGGCGCTCTTGGCAGGCTCCCTCTCCATGGGTGTAGGCCAGTATCTCGGCGGCAAGTCGGAGCGCGAGGTCGTGCAAGCAACGATCGACATGGAGAAGGCGGAGATGGACGAGCATCCGCAAGACGAGTTCGCCGAACAAGTCGCTTACTATAAGTTAAAAGGCTTTAGCTCGGATGAAGCTCATATGATCGTGAGCCGGCTCGCTCAAAACCCCGAGATTTATCTCTACGAAATGATGCGCGATGAGTTCGGCATCGATCCACGCGTGGCGAAAGATCGCAGTTTGCGCCCGGTCTTTTCAATGGCGGCATCCTATGCGGCCGGCTCGCTGATTCCGATCGTGCCGTATTTCTTTACGGCATCGGCGAACGTCGCGTCGATCGTAGGGCTCGTGCTCGCGGTTATCGGGCTGTTCGCGATCGGGGCGTACGCGGCACGTTTGAGTGGACGCAATCCTTTCCTCAAGGGAATGGAGATCGTTCTCTTCGGCGCTGCGGTGTTCGCGATTGCGTATCTCGCGGGACGGTTTATCCCGCCGCTCTTCGGGCACGCCCCCGTTTCGGTGGGGGGCTAACCCAAAAAAAGCGCGGCAGTTTGATGCCGCGCGTTTGAACTGAAAAATAAGGACGGTTACTTGTGAGTCGTCTTCTTGCCGGCTTTCTTGGTCGGCTTCTTGCTCGTTGACGGCTTCTTGCTCGTCGTCTTCTTTGCAGCATCTTCTGAATATGCGTCTTATGTGCAGCAGCGTGTGTCTTCACGTGCTTCGTCGCGGTCATCGGTTTGGTCGATGCCATGGCTGAACCCGTGAGCAGGAACGCTGCCGCAATCAAGGATGCGATCAGCTTGTTCAATTTTAACCCCCCTTTCGGTTTAGAATGGGACATAAAATATCACGGGTTCTCGGAAGAGCCCGTGAAGCGTTTTCCTCTTTTTTCTCTATAGAGGTCTACACTAGAGAAACGTGAGGACCGGCCGCAAAGTTCGTTTCGTGTGGCATCACACCTTACGTCATGCCTGGAGCCCGGGCCCCATTGCCGTCGTCCCCTTGGAGCCGATAGGCTAGCCTCGGTTGGTCGCCCCGTCGGCGGGCGGCTTCCACTTGCCGACCAAGGCCCGCGAGATGACAAGCCGCTGAATTTGCTGCGTACCTTCATATATTTGCGTGATCTTGGCGTCGCGCATCATGCGCTCGACCGGATACTCCGTTGAGTACCCGTAACCGCCTAAAATCTGGACCGCATCGGTTGTGACTTGCATCGCGACGTCGCCCGCTTTCAATTTGCACATCGCGGCCCAAAGGCTCACGTCCGGCGCATTTTCGTCGCATTTGCGCGCGCACTCGTAGACTAGCAGACGCGCGGCTTCAACTTCGGTCTTCATGTCGGCAAGCAAAAAACCGCACGCCCTGCTGCTGGCCGATCGGCTTGCCGAAAGCGATGCGTTCCTGCGCGTAGTTCGTAGCGAAGTCGAGCGCGCCGGCCGCGATCCCAAGCGCCTGCGCGGCGATGCCGGGTCGCGATTTGTCGAGCACCTTCATCGCGATCTTGAAGCCCTCGCCTTCTTGGCCGAGCAGATTTTCGGCCGGAACTTCGCAGTTCTCAAAGACGAGCTCGACGGTCGGTGAACCCCGAATGCCCATTTTCTTCTCGCGCTTGCCGACGACAAATCCCGGAAACGTTTTCTCCAGAATGAAGGCGCTGATACCGTTGGGGCCTTTCTTCGGATCGGTGACGGCAAAAGCGCAGACGACGTCGGCCACGTTGCCGTGCGTGATGAAGATCTTCGTGCCGTTTAAGATGTACTTGTCGCCGCGTTTCTCCGCGCGCGCACGCATCGAGCCGGCAGCATCCGATCCGCTGCCGGTCTCCGTTAACGCGTAAGCGGCAATCCATTCACCCGATGCAAGCTTGGGAATGTATTGCTGTTTCTGTTGCTCGTTGCCGCCGATCAGAATCGGCAGCGCGCCAAGTTCTTGCACCGCAACGATCAAGCGAGCTCGACGCACACGCTTTTGCGATCTCTTCAACGACTTTGACGTACGTGACGAATGAACCGCCGAGGCCGCCGTATTCCGCCGGAAACGGAATACCGAGCAGGTCGTTTTGCGCGAACAACTGACGAAGGTCGTCGGGAAACTCGCCGTTCTCATCGATCTCTGCCGCGCGCGGCGCAACTTTTTCCGCAACAAGCTTGCGAACGACATCGAGGATCATCGCCTCTTCTTCGGATGATGTGTACGGTGCCGCAACTGCCATGATCGAACTCCTTTGTCGTGCGGTGCCTTCCACGCCGCAAAGGGGCGCACCCTGGGAGTGCCAATCTATCGCGCATGGATAAAGTCGTTCCAACTGCTGCGCAAGCGGTTGCGGACATACCGAACGGCGCATCGATCGCCGTCGGAGGATTCGGACTATGCGGTATCCCGCACAATCTGATTGAAGCGCTGCTCGAGCAGGGCGTAACCGATCTCGTAACCGTTTCAAATAATTGCGGCGTTGACGGCTGGGGTTTGGGCGTGCTGCTCGACCACAAGCGCATCCGCCGCACGACCGGCTCGTATGTCGGTGAGAATCGCGAGTTTGAGCGCCAATATCTGCACGGGGAACTCGAAGTCGAGCTCGTGCCGCAGGGAACGCTCGCCGAGCGACTGCGCGCGGGTGGGGCTGGCATTCCGGCATTTTTTACGCCGGCGGGTGTCGGTACGCAAGTAGCTGAGGGCGGGTTGCCGCTCAAACATAAGGCGGACGGTTCGATCGAGAAGCCGTCGCCGAAAAAAGAAACGCGCCGGTTCAAGGGACGCGATTACGTGCTCGAAGAGGGAATCATTTGCGATTTCGCGCTGGTGCGCGCGACAAAGGGCGATCGATACGGCAACCTCGTCTACGACAAGACGACGCGCAATTTCAATCCGTTATGCGCGGCGGCGGGCCGTATCACAATTGCGGAGGTGGAAGAACTGGTCGAACCGGCCGAGTTACGTCCGGAAGAGGTTCATACGCCGGGGATTTTTGTACAGCGAGTCGTTATCGTCGGCCCGCAAGGGAAGCGGATCGAGCGCGTAACCACGCGCAAGCGAACAGCGAGCCGCATGACCTTATCGCGCAACGAGCTGGCGCGAACGCGTCGCGCAAGAGCTCGAAGACAATCAGTACGTGAACCTGGGCATCGGTTTGCCGACGCTTGTTCCGAATTACGTGCCCGAAGGTGTGACGGTCATTTTGCAAAGCGAGAACGGCATCTTGGGCATGGGTCCGTATCCGTTTGAGGGTGAGGAAGATGCGGACCTGATCAACGCGGGCAAAGAAACGGTGACGGTGTTGCCGGGTGCTTCATTCTTCGATTCCGCAGCGTCGTTTGGCATCATCCGCGGCGGGCATATCGACGTTGCGATCTTGGGCGCGATGCAAGTTTCCAAAGATGGCGATCTTGCCAATTGGATGATTCCCGGCAAGATGGTGAAGGGAATGGGCGGCGCCATGGACCTCGTGCACGGCGCAAAGCGCGTGATCGTGATGATGGAGCACGTCGCCAAAGGCGGCGCTCATAAGATCGTCGAACCGATGTTCGCTGCCGCTGACCGGCAAACACGTCGTGCAGCGGATCATCACCGATATGGCGGTGATCGACGTTGAGCCGGATGGACTCTATCTGCGCGAGTTAGCGCCCGATGTAACGGTAGAGAAGTAAAACGGCGACGGAGCCGCCATTGCAAGTGCCGGTCGAACCGATGGTCATGCGTCTGCACAAAGTTCCGGCGCATACGTAAACCACTGTCACGCTGAGACTCTCGAGCACCGCGACCATCGGCGATCAAGCACGTGGTAAGCTCAGTATGACACCAGGGACTATCTCAGCTGCTCGAGATTTCCGCCTGCTGGATTTGCGTTTCGTTGACGTGCCTTTTGTCTTAACGGACTTCGTTTCGCCGCTGACTTGGGTCGCGCGGGTCTTCACGAGTTTGCGGACTAAGGTCGTGGGCAACGGCTTCGCCGCGTCAAAACGGACCGTGCCTTTCTCAGTGCTGTACGCTTTCAGCGCATCTTTATGCTCGCGGAGTGGTTCCGCGCCGGGATAGAATGCGCAGTGCTTCGCATGCGCCGCAAACGAAACGAGCATCTTGCCGTTGAGGCGGAACGTCGGAATTCCGTAAGCGATGCATTCTTCGGCTTGCTGGCGCAGCTGACTTGATGTCTTTGCGCAGCTTCTCCAGCGCGGCTCGTTTTTCAGGGCTCAGCGCTTTAAGGTATCGATCGACGGTTTGCGGTTTTTCTGCCATTTCTTAGGTTGCGATGGCCTCCTCTCGGAATTGCTTGCGATAAAGATGCGCGTATTCGCCGTTGCGCGCGAGCAGCACCGGATGCGTGCCGCTTTCTACGATTCGTCCGTTGTCGATGACGAAGATGACATCCGCTGAGAGAATCGTCGAGAGCCGGTGCGCGATCACGAGACTTGTCCGTCCCTGCATGCAAGCGATCAGCGCCGCCTGAATCGCCGCTTCGTTGATCGAGTCGAGCGAGCTCGTCGCTTCATCCAAGATCAAAATACGCGGATCTTTTAGCAGCACGCGGGCGATCGCCAATCGCTGGCGTTCCCCACCGCTCAGTTTGTGTCCACGCTCGCCGACGATCGTGTCATACCGCTCGGGCAGACGCATGATGAAATCGTGAATGTTGGCGGCGCGCGCCGCAGTTTCCAATTCAGGCTGCGTTGCGTCGGTCTTTGCGTAGCGCAGATTGTTCGCGATCGTGTCGTGGAAGAGGTACGTCTCTTGCGCCACGATGCCGATGTCGCGGCGAAGCGATTCGAGCGTGAGCGCGCGCGCATCGTGCCCATCGATCAAAACGTGTCCGTGCTGCGGATCGTAGAAGCGAGGCACGAGCTGCGTGATCGTCGTTTTGCCGGCACCGGATGGGCCGACAAACGCCGCCGCTTGCCCCGGCTCGATATGGAGATTCACCCCGTCGAGCGCGGTGCGATCGCCGGTGTACGAAAAATAAACATCTTGGAACCGGATGTCGCCGCGGAGATGCTCCAACGCAATTGCGCCGGGCGCGACGTATGGTTCCGGCTGCATGTCGAGGTAGTCGAAGATACGCTCAAAGACGGCTAACGCACTAACGATTTGGACTTGAATGCCGGCGAGCGCTGCTGCCGGCCCGTAAAGTCGCGACACAATTAAGCTAACGAAGGCGACGATGATGCCGGTCGTGAGCGATCCGCGAATCGCGAGCCAGCCCCCGCCGAACCAAACGATCGCCGGCCCGACGACGACCATCGCGCCGATCGCGCCGATGAACCACCGCCCGACCATCGCGAGGGAAATCTCTAGCTTCATCAAGCGCGTGCCGACGTCGTAGAAACGCGATCGTTCGTAATTCTCGCGCGCGAACGACTTGATCAGCGTGATGCCCGAAATCGAGAGCGTTTCTTGCGTGATGCTCTCAATCTCGTCGCGTTTTTCTCGTGTGCGCTTACGAATTTCGTACATCTTGCGACCGACCGGTGCAAGCGGCAAAATCATCAACGGCACGACCGCGATTGCCAGCAGCGACAGACGCCAATTAATCAGGAACATCGTAACGAGCGTCGTGACGATCGTTAAGACGTTCGTGATGATCGTTACGAGCGTTCCGGTGACGACGTTGTCGATGTTGTCGACATCGTTGGAGACGCGATTCATGATCTCGCCGGTCTTCGTGTTCGTGAAGAACGAAAGCGCCATCTTATGGAGATGCGCCACAAGTCGCGTGCGAATGTCGCGCATGATGCCTTCGCCGACAACCGAGTTTAGGTAACCCTGATAGACGCCGATCAGCATTGCGATCAGTGCGGAGCCCGCGATCAGCCCAACGTACCAGCCCAACTCACGAAGATTGTGATGCGGAATCGCTCGGTCGATGATCCATGCGGTGATAATCGCCGGTATGAGTCCAAGCAACGAGACGAGCAGCATGCAGACCAGCACGATCGTTTCTTGCTTCCAATAGGGCGCGAAAAAAGCGCCGATGCGGCGCAATTCAACTTTGCCGACTTGCGGCTTATCCGGTCGATAGGTCCCCGACCACATCAAGTGAACGGGCGGTCCGCCGAGCATTACCTTATTTTACGGCTTGCCGTTGCGCAATGCCGCTAGCTCAGAATAGAGCTTTCTCTCTTTTTCAGTCAGATTTTGCGGCAGCTGCCCCAGCAAACGGACATATTGATCGCCGGTGCCGCCATTGCGCGATTTCGGCATGCCTTTTCCGGAAAGCCGGAGCGTTCGGTTGTTCTGCGTTCCGGGTGGAATGGTCATGCGAACTTGGCCCGTCAGCGTCGGGACGCTCACGTCGCCGCCAAGTACCAGATCGTAGATGCTTACCGGCAGATCGACGAAGAGATCGTCGCCGCGACGTTTGTATGTCGGATCATCCTGCAACTTGACGACCAAATAGAGGTCGCCGTCGGGGCCGCCGTTGATTCCGCTGCCGCCCTGACCGGCAAGGCGGATTCGTTGCCCCTCGCGCACGCCGCGCGGGATCGTCACATCGAACCGCTTGTTCTTGAGGAGCCGTCCCGTTCCATGACATTGCGGACAGAGTTCACCGCCATGGGTTCCGGTGCCGCGACATGTCGGACAGAGATCTTCAATTTGAAGCGAGACGGCTTTCTTGCCGCCGCTGAATACGTCGCGCAGCGCAAGGTCGATCGTCGTTTCGAGATCTTGACCGCGCTGCGCAACGCCAGCGGTGCGGCCCGCTGACGGCCGCCGTCCGACGCCTGAGAAAAACATGTCGAAGAAATCGGAGAACCCGCTGGCGCCGCCGAGATCCCCGAAATCGAAAACGGTCTCGCCTTGCGCGGTGCGATAGCGGCGTTGCTGTTCGGCCTGCTGCGCGGCTTGCTGCCAATTGCTTCCCAGGACATCGTACTTGCGGCGTTTTTCCGGATCGCTTAAGACCTCGTAGGCCTCTTGGATGTCCTTAAATTTTTCTTCCGCCTGTTGAGCGTTTTGCGGATTTGCATCCGGGTGCCATTTGCGCGCGAGCTTGCGATACGCCGATTTAATGTCTTTTTCCGGCGCATTCTTCGGAACACCGAGAATGTCGTAGTAATTCTTATAGTTCATGCGCGCAGTAGACCGGTCGCTATAGTGTCACGAGCGTGACACCTACTATTCCTTATCGTCGGCCTCGGCAGCTTTGTGTTTGGCGACGATGACCTTAGCCGGCCGCAGAACTTGATCGCCGAGCATGTAGCCCTTGAGTGTCTCTTCGAGAACGGTATCATCTTCAACGCCATCCGCGGGCCGCGCCTCAATCGCGTCGGCGAGCTTTGGATCGAACGGCTTGCCGACAATATCGGTGATTGCGCGCACGCCTTCGGCGTCTAATACGGATTCAAAGCCCTTGAGGGTCTGTTGCACGCCGCTGCGCAGCCCCTCATTGGCGTCGTCGAATTGCAGTGCTCGTTGCAGGTTGTCGATCACCGGCAGCAGTTGCCGCAACAATGCGCGGCGCGCCGCCAAGCCGCTTTCGGCGCGCTGCCGATCGACGCGCTTACGGAAGTTTTCGAAATCCGCCATTGCAAGCAGGAAGCGGTTGTAGTTTTCATCCGCCTTCGCGTTTGCGGCATCCAGTTGCGACTGCAAATCGGCCGGTTCGGCCACTACTTCGCCGTTAACGGCGGCTTGTGAGACTTCTTCCTGCGCTTGCGCAGGCTGTGTTTGATCTTCTTGCATCATAAGAGTCGAAGTAGGCGACGAAACCCGGGGACGCGCTCGGCGTCCCCGGAATCATCGCACTTTACTTGCTTTCCTTGAACTCGGCGTCGATGACGTCTTCGTTTGGAGTCTGCGTGCCGGCGGTCTCGCCGCTTGCGGCTTCTTGCTCCGAACTTGCGCCGTTGCCGGATGTGGCGCCGGCGGTCTGCGTCTTCTGGTAGAGCAACTCGGCCATCTTATAACTGGCTTGCTGCAGCTTTTCGATCGCAGGTTTAATTTCAGCGACCGTTCCATTTTCGGAGATACGCCGCAGCTCAGCCAGCGCCGTTTCGACATCACCGCGAGCGCCGGCATCGAGCTTGTCGCCGACTTCCTTCAGCGATTTTTCGGTCGAATAGATCAAGCTGCTGGCCTGATTGCGCACTTCGGCTTCTTCGCGTTTGCGCTCGTCCTCGGCCGCCGAAGCTTCAGCTTGCTTGACCATGCTGTCGATCTCTTCTTTGCTGAGATTGGTCGTTGCCGTGATCGTGATCTGCTGCTCGCGTCCGGTCCCGAGATCTTTAGCGGAGACGTTCACGATGCCGTTCGCATCGATGTTGAAGGTGACTTCAATCTGCGGTACGCCGCGCGGCGCAGCCGGAATGCCTTCGAGGCGGAAGCGCGCCAGCGTCTTGTTATCCGCAGCCATCGGGCGCTCGCCTTGCAGGACGTGGATGTCAACTGACGTCTGGCCATCTTCAGCCGTCGTAAAGACTTGCGTCTTGCGCGTGGGAATCGTCGTGTTGCGCTCGATCAGCGTCGTCATGACGCCGCCGAGTGTTTCCAGACCCAGTGAAAGCGGCGTCACATCGAGCAAGACGACGTCGCGAACTTCGCCCGCCAGGACGCCTGCCTGAATTGCCGCGCCGACCGCCACGACCTCATCCGGATTGACCGACTGATTGGGATCTTTTCCGGTCAACTTGCGAACGAGTTCCTGAATCACCGGCATGCGGGTTGCGCCGCCGACCAAGATCACTTCATTGATCTTCGAGACGTCGAGCTTGGCATCGGCAATCGCGTTCTTGAACGGTTGGACGCAACGGTCCGTCAGGTCGCTGGTGAGCTCCTCGAATTTTGCGCGCGTAAGCGTGAGATCGAGGTGCTTCGGTCCATTCTGGTCTGCCGTGATAAACGGCAGATTGATGTTCGTTTGAACGACCGATGACAATTCGATCTTCGCTTTCTCGGCCGCTTCGGTCAGGCGTTGCATTGCTTGACGGTCGGTGCTCAGATCGATCCCTTGGTCCTTACGGAATTCGTCTGCTAAATAATCGACGATGCGACGATCGTAGTCATCGCCGCCTAAATGTGTGTCGCCGTTGGTGGCCTTCACTTCGAAGACACCGTCGCCGACTTCCAAGATCGAAACGTCGAAGGTTCCGCCGCCGAGATCCCAGACAAGAATCGTTTCGTTGCCCTTCTTGTCGAGGCCGTATGCGAGGGCAGCCGCCGTCGGCTCATTGATGATACGCAGCACGTCGAGGCCGGCGATTTTTCCGGCGTCTTTGGTCGCTTGCCGCTGAGCATCGTTGAAGTATGCGGGCGTCGTGATCACCGCTTTGGTCACGCGTTCGCCGAGATAGTTTGAAGCGTCGTTGACGAGCTTTTGCAGAATCATCGCGGAGATTTCTTGCGGCGTGTAATCCTTGCCGTCGATCTTGATGCGATAGTCGCCTTCGCCCATGTGGCGTTTAATCGAAGAAATCGTCCGATCGGGGTTGGTGATTGCTTGCCGCTTCGCAAGTTGTCCGACGAGCCGTTCGCCGGTTTTGGTAAATGCAACAACCGAAGGCGTCGTTCGACTGCCTTCGGCATTAGCAATGACGGTTGGCTGGGTGCCTTCCATCACGGCGACGACAGAGTTTGTCGTGCCGAGATCTATGCCGACCACTTTTGCCATATCTAAATCTTCACTCTCTTTCCGCAGCCACGGACCAGCCGTTCACATATACTTTGACTTAGTTGCGCGTTTCGCGACAACTTGGCCCAAATATGGCGGGCCGCCAAAATAGCGTTACTGCGCCTTGCCGCTTACTGGCTGTCAGGATAAATTAGGTACCGACCATAGTACCTGGTCGGCCCACTCTAGTTCCAGTACATAAGACAAGCCCTGCATCACGGAGGTTGCAGGACTGCCCTCTCAACTATGATTGACGGGCTATTTTTTCGCGGGTCTAGGCGACCGAGGCCGACGCGTACTTCTTATGCCGTACGTGAAGCTGCGGGCAACGACGAGCCGCGGAAAAAGAGCCCGTCAAGCATTACGGTTGCTGTGGCTGCGGCTGGTAGTAGTCCGCCGGCCGTTCGCTTACGCTGAGGCTCGCAAGCCGCTTGACACCGCGCGACCACACCTCCAGGCTGAGGTGTTCGCCGGGCTTCGTCGAGCGGATGAGGGTGATTAGCCGTTGCGGATCTGAGACGGCTTGGCCGTTTGCCCGCAAGATAACATCGCCGGGCTGCAGTCCGGCCTGATCGGCGGGCGTCCCCGAAAGCACTTGAGCCACCACCACGCCGCTCGGCCCGTTGTAGCCGATCTGCTGGCGCACGGCGCTGTTCAGCGAGCCGAGCTGCGCACCGATGAAGCCGACGTTCGTGCCCTGATGCACGCCAGGATTGCTCTCGAGGCCGCCGACTTGCGCCCGCACGACGTTCGATGGAATTGCAAAGCCGATGCCCTGCGCGGTCGAAGGCGCAGCAGTCGATTGGTTGATGCCGATCACGTTGCCGTCGATGTCTACCAGCGGGCCGCCGGAGTTGCCGGGGTTGATCGGAGCCGATGTTTGCAAGAGCCCCTTGAAGTCGATGTAGCCCCCATTTTCATCGCGGATCGGCTCTTCACGATTGAAGCCTGAGATGACACCGACGGTGACGCTATGTTGCAACTGAAGGGGTTCGCCGATCGCGATCGCCCACTGTCCGGCTTCAAGCCGGTCGGAGTTGCCGAGTTCAACGGGAGGCGGCAACTTCGAATAATTGTCTACCTTTATTAGGGCGAGGTCGGCATTGATATTCGTCGAGATCACGTGGGCCGGGACGTGATCGCCGTTATGGAAGATCACTTCCAGCCGCGATATCGACGCGTTGTTCGGCGCCGTGACAACATGCGCGTTGGTGATGATTTCACCGTTGCTTCGAAAGACGAAACCAGAACCCGATGCGCGCGCTTGGTAGCGCTGAACGGGCGCTTGCCCGAAGAACTGTGAAAACGGGTCCATCGGAACTACTTGCTGTCCGTTGACGGCCAAGTTGATGGCGACCACGGACGGCTCGACGCGTTTTACCGCACTGACGATCCGGTCCTGATCGCTTGCGCCGGTGTACACCGGTGCAGCAGAAATCGCGGGCGGCGTATTATTGGGGCCGGCGACATTGGCAAAGTGTGTGCTGGCGTACAGCATCATCGCGAAACTACCGACGACGGCGCCTGAAAGCGCTACGATCAATGTCGGCAACAAACGACTCTTCATATCGAAACCGATCCTATCCTAATCTTCAGAAGTGATTTCACTTGTCTTTCCTACCCTAAGAACGCAAAAAGGTTCCTGAAGGTGGCTTGGCCGGCTCTTTTTCCGCAGCTCGTTGTTGCCCGAAGCCTCACGTACGTGGCAAAAGAGTACGCGTCGGCTTCGGTCGTCGCCTAGACCTGCGAAAAAATAGCGCGTCAATCCATCGGAAGCACTGGGACTAGGTCCTCGCTCCGCCCCACATCGACACAAGCGCGCCGATCACAAGAATCACGGCGGAGGAGGCGTACGCGAGCGGCACCGACGTTCGTGCGACGACGATCATCGTCGCAACCGTCAGAGCGAATGCCCAAATTGAAAACGGATTAAATGCAGATAAGAAGGCGATCGTCGCCGAGCCGGAATGCGTGGCGAGCCACGCCAGACTGGGCATCGCCAGAAAGGAGTCGAGCGCCGAATTGTACGCATTCGGTCCGCGGATCACCGCGATAATGCCTCCTGCAAGAAGGTACAGACCGAACCCCGGAATCGCGATGTTCATCAGCGACGCCCAGAGCGTCCGGAAATTGCTTTTGCCGCGGCCGATTGCATTGAAGATCAGCAAGATAACGGTCTGTAGCAGTACACTGAGCAGCAGCACGAACGGAACAAGCGCCCAGCCGTAACGAACGGCAAAGAGCGTCGCCGCGACGATCTGATGCCGTTGGGTAACGCTCAGTTGCGCATAGCTCGGATTGACTGCCATCTCACGCGCCATGGAGGCCGAGATGGAATGCAGCGCGGCGGGGACCGAGAGGAGCGTCCCAAGCGCTCCGAGGATTGCCGCGATGAGAAACGCCCAACCCCATGTCGGCGCAATGCGGAGGCGCTCGAGAGCGGCGCGGGGCGCGGCAACGATCTGCAAGGCAGTCATCAGGCCGCTGCTTTGGTCGGCCGCGGAAACGTCGTTCGTCATCGGCGGTCCGGTGGTTCATCGCGGCGCGCAGCGCTGCCTGGTGCGCTCTGTCCTTACGGCCCGCGCGAGAACAACGCGTTGGGGGGCAGATTTTTCTCGATCACGCGACGCGCGCGGTCGAGCCGTTCCTCGCGCAACTCCAACAGTTTGAGTTGCAAGATCGTTCGCGCACGCCGCAATGCGCGGCGCGAATACATATCGAGTGAGGGCGCCGGCGTCGAGTGTGCTCTCGCGCGGGTGCGAGAATGCTTCGCGTCAGCCGGCGCTGAAGCGCCAAACGAGATGAAAGCACAAAGCACAAACGCCACCCATCCAATTGACCGTCGAGAACGCATCGTTGTCCGTTCACGCTGAGGCTGCCGCTCCGCAAGACACGCTGCTCTTGCCGGCGCCGCCCGCCGAGCCGTACACGCGCGTCATTCCCCTCGGCGGATGCGGCGAAATCGGCCGCAACATGACGCTTATCGAAACGAACGACGATCTGATCGCGATCGACTGCGGCTTGATGTTCCCGGACGATGAGATGTACGGCGTCGACATCGTCATCAACGACTTCACGTACTTGCGCGAACATCGAGAGAAGTTTCGCGCGCTCTTGGTCACGCACGGGCATGAAGATCACATCGGCGGCATTCCGTATCTCTTGCGTGAGTTCGATGTGCCTATCGTCGGCACGCCGCTCTCGCTCGCGCTGATCAAGGCGAAGGCGCGCGAACATCGGTTTGATGATTCCAATTTTCGCGCGATTGAGCCTGGAAACACGGTCGAATATGGCTCGATTCGCGCGGAGTTCATTCATGTGAACCACTCGGTGGCCGGCGCGTGCGCGCTCGCCGTGCAAACACCGGTTGGAACGATCTTTCATACCGGCGACTTCAAATTCGATCAAACGCCCATCGACGGACAGCCGCCCGATTTTGCGGCGATCGCGAAAGTGGGAGATGCGGGCGTACTTTGCATGCTCTCGGACAGCACGAATGCCGAACGCCCCGGTCATACGCTTTCCGAACGCATCGTCGGCGAAGCGTTCACGTCGATCTTTTCGCATGCGAAAGGCCGTTTGATCATCGCATCGTTTGCGTCGAACGTGCCGCGCATTCAGCAGGCGGTCGATCATGCGATCGAGTTCGATCGCAAGATCGCATTCTTAGGGCGTTCGCTCGTGCGGGTCGTTCAGCACGCGTCCGGATTAGGATACTTAGAAATTCCGTCAGCTGCCGTCGTGAAAATCGAGGAAGTCGATGATTATCCGCCCGAGCGGATCGTCGTCATGACGACCGGCTCGCAGGGCGAGCCGATGTCGGCGCTCTCGCGGCTTGCGGTTCGCGACCATCGTCTGCTCAAAATCGTACCGGGCGATACGATCGTCGTCAGTGCCACGCCAATTCCGGGAAACGAGAAGAGCGTTTACCGCACGATCAACAATTTGTACAAGCTCGGCGCGACGGTCATTCACGGAACCGATGGGCGGGCGCACGTTTCAGGACATGCGTCGCAAGAAGAGCTGCTCTTGATGCTCAACTTGATCCGGCCGACGTACTTCATGCCGCTGCACGGCGAATACCGGATGCTGGTCCAGCACGGACAGTTGGCCATGCGCACCGGCGTCTTGCCTGAGAACGTCTTCTTGGCCGAAGACGGCGACGTGCTCCAGTTCACAGCGCGCGGCGGTGATAAGATCGGCAGGACGTACGGTGGCCATGTCATGGTCGATGGATCGGGTGTCGGTGATGTCGGCGACGGTGTATTGCGCGATCGCAAAGCGCTTTCGAATGACGGCATCATGATGGTCGTCGTCACGATCGACAGCGCTCAGGCGCGCGTGATTGCGGGACCCGATCTCGTGACGCGCGGTGTCTTCTACCTCGCGGAATCAGACGGCGTTCTTTCCGAACTGCGCGGTGAGCTCGTTCGCATCATCGAGAACTGCTCGGTGGAAGGCATCCGCGACGTCAACACGGTCAAGGAGCACATCCGAACCGGGCTCGCCGAGTCGGTGTACGCCCGCACCAAACGCCGCCCAATCGTGATTCCGGTCGTAATGGAAATCTAGCGTTTGGAGATTACGCTCTCCGAACAGCAAGAGCTTGCGCCGGCATCGCGCAGTTACTTCGTCGACGTCTGGGTCCGTTTGCGCCGATCGCCGGGTACCGTGATCGGATTGTTGATCGTGTGTGCCATCGCAGCCGCAGCGATGCTGGCGCCGCTGCTCGCGCATAGCGATCCTCTGGCACAAGATCTCGCGCACCAGGCGTCGCGACCCACGCTTCACCACTTGATGGGAACGGACAAGCTGGGGCGCGACATCTTCGCGCGCATTGTATACGGGGCGCGCATATCGATTCGCATCGGCTTCTTGGCAGTCGGGCTTGCGATTACGGTTGGTACGCTCGTTGGGGTTCTTGCTGGCTACGTCGGCGGCAAACTCGAGAGCGTGCTCATGGCGGCGATGGATCTGATGCTCGCCTTTCCGTCGATCATTTTGGCAATCGGCATCACGACGATCTTGGGACCGAGCATCAACAATCTGATGATCGCCGTCGGTATCGTCTATATTCCGCAGTATGCGCGGCTTGCCCGTTCTTCGGTGCTCGCGATCAAGAATTTGGAATATGTTGAAGCCGCTCGCGCTCTCGGCGCGTTGCTGCCGCGCATTCTGTGGCGGCACATCTTGCCGAACATCCTCGCGCCGCTGCTCGTTCAAGCAACACTCGGGGTTGCGACCGCTGAGCTTGAGGCTGCGGGGTTGTCGTATCTCGGGCTCGGCGCGCGGCCGCCATCGCCCGAGTGGGGAGCGATGTTAAATGATGCGCGCGATTATTGGTTGTCGGCGCCGTGGGCGCTGATCTTCCCGGGCGTTGCGATCACCACGATGGTGCTCGGATTCAACTTGCTTGGCGACGGCCTCCGCGACGCTCTCGATCCGAGTTTGCGCTAGTCCCAGTGTCACATTGAGCTTGTCGAAGGGTAACCGTAATCTTGATCAACGCGCTCGCGCCACTGAAATCATGCGAACTGAGATCGTCCCGGTGTCATGCTGAGCTTAGCCTGTGCTGAGCGACGTCGAAGCATCGAAGCATGATTTGAGGTGATGTCACATTTCGACAAGCTCAATGTGACACCGTAACCACCGCTTGACTAAGATTGCGGTGGCCCTTCGGTGACAGAATAGCTCAGCGTGACAGGGTGGCAATAACTTTAAAGGCTCGACCACACGTCCAGCTTACGCTTGACCCCCTCAATTACCGCGTCCGTAAATTCGCTCGTTGATGCGGTGCCGCCGAGATCTGCCGTGGCAATGCCTTCGTGTACGGTTTCCAGCGTCGCTTCGTAAATCGCGCGCGATGCTTGCGATGCGCGTCGATCTTCAATGTACGAAAGCAGTGCCGCCGCGGCAAGGATCATCGCCATTGGATTGGCGACGTTGCGGCCATGCAGACCCGGTGCCGTTCCATGCGGTGCTTCCGAAACGACGACTGTCGGCTTCAACTGCGACCTGCGTTGAGCAGCGTCGACGTGTCGAACCCCAGCAAGACGGATTCAGCGCCCGCAATCGACCCGAACAATTGCATGACGAGGTCCGAAAGGCAATCCCCATCGCGGTTCAGCGACGGAATGACCATCGCATCGCCAGGGCTTGAAATCAGCAGCGCGTACGTCGCGTCGATCAATTGCGGGTCGTACGCCACTTCCGGATGACGCGCGGCCGCTAAATCCATTTCTTCCTTTAACATGCCTTCGTACACGGGGCTGACGGTATACTTTGGGCCGCCGAAGACTTTCGCGTCCATCTTTTTTGCGTGCACGAATGCGAACTCGGCGACGGCTCGGCAGACGCCGCGCTCGATGCGTTCGGTGCGAAAGGCCGCTTCGTCGTTGCCTTTTCCGTCGCGCCACTCTTGTGCGCCGTACGCATCGCCGACTGCCATCCGCACCACCGAAATTGGCGCATGAATTCCCGCGACAGGCCGCACTTTGGGAAGGCGTCGCCCAGTCCGTACGATCACTTTGCCGTCGATCGCGCGCCGCAAAATCGCGTTCGGCGAGCCGACGTCCTCGCTGCTTTCCGGGGTAATCGTTGCGGCTTTGATTCCGAACTTGTGCCCTTTGATTGCCTCTGCCGCTTCCAGCACGACGGCGTTCGCAGTTGCGCGACGGTTCTCGAGTGAGAGATCGTAGCGCTCCAGATCGAGATCGACGTCAATAACCGAGCGATCCAGAAGGCGCAATGCTTCCAGCAGCAACTCCTGACCGGTTTGATCGCCTTCTAAAACGACGACGGTAGCTGCGCTCAAAAGAACTCCTGTCTCTATGACGAAGAAAAGCAACCCATGGCACGCGTACGCCGCAAGGCGACCGCGAAAGCGCGTTGGAACTACGAGATTGCGGGCATTGCCGCACTCGGCCTAGCCGTCCTCTTAGGAATCGCGCTCATCGTTCCAGCGGCGCATGCCGGCGTCGTTGGACGCGGCGTTGCAAACGCATTGCATGCGCTCTTCGGTAATGCCGCGCCGCTCTTTGTTCTGCTCGTCGCACTTTGCGCCGCAATCGTCTTCCTAGAAATCAACGTTCCGCGGTTGATTGCGACCTTTGGGCTTGCAGCGCTGAGCTATTTCTTGTTGATCGATGCGGCGTTCGCGCGTCGCGGCGGAGCGATCGGCTCCCACATTTGGGACGGTTTACGCTCGTTGCTTGGCATCGCTGGTGCGCGCGTCGTGCTGGTGCTGATCGCACTGCTCTTGACGGTGTGGCTGACGGAAGTTTCCGTCAAGAAAGTGATCGGCTGGTGCGTGATGCAGCTGCGGCGCATTCGGATTCCGCGCTGGAACGTTCGCTTCGCCTTACCGGAGGGCCACAAGAGCATCCGAGAAGCTTTCGCGTTGCCGGAATCGCAAGATGCACGCCTGACCTCCGCGACAATTGAGCCGTCGCCGCTCGTGCCGGCATTTGAGCGGCCGCCGGAGCCTTCTCGCGCTCTCGAAATCGTGCAAGAAGAAGATGCGGCCGACGAACGTGATGTTGACGATGAAATAGCCGTCGGCGAAAGCTTACAAGAAGACGCCGGTGACTACGAACCGGCCGTGCCCGGTTCTCGCCAATATCGCCTTCCCGACCTTGCGCTGTTCGATCCGCCGCAAGCGCAAATCAGTGACGATTCGAGCCGAGCGCACGTCTTGGAGGATACGCTTGGATCGTTCGGCGTCGGCGCCACGGTGACGCACATCGAGCGCGGTCCGTCGATCACACGGTACGAGCTGCGCCCTGAACGCGGCGTCAAGATTTCGAAAATATCGTCGCTTGCCGACGACCTCGCGCTTGCCTTAGCGGCCACGAGCGTGCGGATCGAGGCGCCGATTCCCGGCAAATCTGCGGTCGGGATCGAAGTTCCGAACGCGACGATTTCCATCGTTGCGGTGCGCGAAATTCTGGAGGCGCTGCCGAATCGCGGGGTCATTCCGCCGCTCTTGATGGCGCTCGGCAAAGACATCACCGGCCGCCCCGTCTTTGGCGATCTCGCAAGAATGCCGCATCTGCTCATCGCGGGTGCAACCGGAAGCGGCAAGAGCGTCTGTCTCAACTGCATCATCGCGTCGCTGCTCGTCTCCGCAACGCCCGATCAAGTGCAGTTATTGATGATCGATCCAAAGCGCGTCGAGCTCGCCGTTTACGATGGTATTCCGCACCTGATCAAGGAGGTTATCACGGATCCGCGCCTTGCCGCCGGCGCTCTCTTTGAGATGACCAAGGTGATGGACGAGCGTTACGAGCGTTTTGCGAAAGCCGGCGTGCGCAAGATCGAGGAATACAACGCAAAGTATCCCGACGAGAAACTGCCCTACGTCGTCATTGCGATCGACGAGCTGGCCGATCTGATGATGGTCGCGCCTGCCAAGGTTGAAACAATGATTTGCCGTCTGGCGCAACTTGCAAGAGCCACCGGCATCCATCTCGCCGTCGCAACGCAACGGCCATCCGTTGACGTGATCACCGGCATCATTAAGGCCAACATTCCATCTCGCATCGCATTTGCCACGAGCTCGCAGGTCGATTCGCGGACGATTCTTGACATGGCGGGCGCAGAACGTTTGCTCGGCCGCGGCGACATGTTGTATCTGCCGATCGATTCGCCGAAGCCGATTCGAGCCCAAGGCGCATTGATCACCGGCAGTGAGATCGCGCGCCTCGTCGACTTCTGGAAGAAGCAAGGCCGGCCGGACAACCTGCTCGATGTCGATGTCACGCCGATTTCGGACGATGAAAGCTTGACGAAGAATCTCGATCCGCTCTGCTACGAGGCCGCGAAGTTCATCATTGAAATGAATTACGCGTCAACCGCGCAGTTGCAATCGCAATTTTCGATCGGACATCCACGCGCTGTGCGTTTGATGCGGCAATTGGAAGAGTTCAACATCGTCGGCCCACACGAAGGCACAAAACCGCGGCGCATCCTGATCGGCTTACCGGAATTGGAGACGATCTCGCAGCGGCTCACGAAGAACATCCAAGAAGACTTGTTTGCGACCGGCTCCTAGCGGACCGATCGCACGCGCTGCGGCGCGCCCCTTAATCAGCGCGATCATTGCTTACGCGCTCTTCCTAACTCTCGGAATGCTCGTCTCGCATCGTCCGCCGGTTGATTTCGATCGTGCGGCCCAAGCCTTGGTCGGGCACAGCGATCTCATCGCGTGGATTCTCACATGGACGCTCTACGGCTACTGGCTCATGCCGTTGTGCTTGGTGCTGGTCATCGCGGCGCTTGTCTTTCCGGCTTGGCGCGCTCGCGTCGCGGTGACGATCGTGACGCTGTTGGTCGCGTGGGGCGCTTCGGATCTCTTTCAGCGCACGTTCATGCGCGCGCGGCCGCTCGCATGGGTCGTCAAACACGAAACGGCGGCGTCTTATCCCAGCACGCACGCGACGCTCGCCGTCGCTTTCTACGGTTTTTGGTTCTGGCTTATCTTACAGAGTGACCTGACGGGGAAGGCGCGCGCGATCTTCGCCTGCGCGCTTGCGCTCTTGGTCGCGGCGATCTACTGGGCGCGGCTTGCCTTGGGCGCGCATTATCCGAGCGATCTCGCGGGCGGCTTCTTACTCGGATTCACCGCGATCAACCTCGCGCTGGCACTCTGTCTCGTGCTGCGGATCGAGCTTTTCCCCGGCTTCCTCGGGGACTGAAGGCGCACTCTCTCTAAAGGTAGGGCGCCATGGCTGTGATTGCGGATGGCGCGCTGCTGCCGATCGAACATAAAGTCGAAGAAGGCATCCCGCTTTCAATCGAAGACGGGCTCACGCTTTTGCGGACGGCGGATCTTCATACGCTCGGCCGACTAGCGCGCGAAGCGAAATTGCGAAAGAGCGGACGAAAAGTTTTCTACGTCCTGAACCGTTACATCAATTCAACAAACGTCTGCTATGCCGGCTGCCGGTTTTGCTCTTTTGCGGCGGATGAATTCAAAGAAGCCAAGAGGGCGATCCGGATGTCGGCGGACGAAGTGATGGCCAAAGCGCTCGAAACCGGTACCAACTTCAATCAGCTTCATATCGTCGGCGGCCACGATCCGCGTCAGCTTTCGCTCGACTATTGGCTGCCGCTGATGCGCCGGTTTAAAGAGAAGCTGCCGCACGTTCAGCTTTCGCTGTTCACCGCCGCTGAAATCGACTACATGGCGCGCCGTCATCGGGCGACGTATGCAGTATTGCTCGCCGAGTTGCGCGCCGCCGGCCTGGATAACATCAACGGCGGCGGAGCGGAAGTCTTTGCCGAGCGCGTTCGCAAACAGATCTGTCCGAATAAGGTCACGGCCGAACAGTGGCTTGAAATTCATGAAGAGGCGCATCGCCAAGGCATCGCCTCAAATGCAACGCTGCTCTACGGCACGATCGAGACGCTCGAGGAGCGGCTCGATCACCTCGTGCGGCTGCGTGAAAGCCAAGCGCGCTCACCGGGATACAATGCGTTCATTCCACTGGCGTTTCACCCGGACGGCAACGAACTGAGTTACTGCGGATGGACGACCGGTTTGGATGATATCCGGATGTTTGCGGTTGGGCGATTGATGTTGCACAACTTCGACCACATCAAGGCGTACTGGATGATTCAAGGCCTGAAGGTCTGCCAAGTCGCGCTCGATTTCGGTGCCGATGATATGGACGGCACCCACGGCAGCACCGATGAGGAGCGCATTTACCACAGTGCAGGCACGCAGTCGGGACAATATGTCGACGATCGCGAGTTTCGCCGGTTGATCGAAGAAGCCGGATATGAGCCGGTGCGGCGCAATTCTACCTACGAGGAGTTTGCGTTCGATTGGAAGCCTGAAGCTGAGATGGCCCTAATATAATGCCGTTGCGCTGCGGGCGCATCGCCTACACGAACGATCTCGCGATCTACGCGGCGTTCGATGAGGGCGTTCTCGCTTATCCCGGGACGCTGCACAGCGACGTACCTTCGAAATTGAACGCGATGCTGCTTGAGGGCAAGCTAGATTTCAGCCCAATCAGCGCATTTGCGCTCGCGAAGCATGCGGATGAGCTGGTCATGCTTCCGGAACTCTGCATCGGTGCGCGAGATGATGTGATCTCTGTTGTGCTCGTCTCCCCGACGCCCCCATCGGGGCTGGACGGCGCAACGATAGCGCTCACCGATGAATCGGCCAGCGCGGTGGGATTGTTGCGCATCTTGCTCCTGCGACACTACGGCGTTCGAGCGACGTATCGGCGAACGCATGGACCGCTCAACGCGGCTCGGGCGGGTAAGCCGGCGTTGCTGATCGGCGATAGTGCGATCGATGCACGCTTCATCTTTGAAGCGGAGAACGTCTACGATCTCGGCCGTCTATGGCGAGACTGGACCGGTGAGGAGAGCGTCTTCGCGGTTTGGGCTGCGCGCAGGGACGTCTGTGAAACGCGATCGCACGAGGTCAACGATTGCTTGAACGCGCTTCTCCGAGCACGCGATTGGGGACTCGCCAACCTCGAGCGCGTCGCCGCCGCGGCGCAGCGGATACGGCCGCGGCCGGACGGCTTCTACGACTTCTACTATGATGCGTTGAAATTTAAGCTGGACAGGAGTGCGCGCGCGCGGCCTGATGCGGTATTGGACCGAGCTCCAGGCGATGGGCGAGATCGAACGGGTGCCGGACATTGGCGAAGAGGTAGCCAGTGTCGCTCGCTGATCTCTTGGATGCGGCCGCCGCCGGTGACCGTCTTTCGTTCGAGCAGGGAGTGCGTATATATAAGGAAGCACCGCTCCACGAGCTCGGTGCTGCGGCGCACTCGCGCCGCCTGCAAATGCACCCCGCCGACCGCGTCACCTATGTGATCGACACGACGATCAACTACACCAATGTCTGCAACGTCCACTGCACCTTTTGCGCCTTCTTCCGGCCGGAAGGCCATGCGGAAGGCGAAACGATGACGCACGATCAGGTGCTGGAGCGTGTCAAGTTCGCGGCGGACCAGGGCGCGACGCAGATCATGATTCAAGGCGGCGTCAACCCGGCGCTCCGGCTCGAGTGGTTCGAGCGACTCTTCGAGCGCGTCCACCGCGAATATCCGCACGCAGACATCCACTCGCTCAGCGTTTCGGAGATCGTCGGACTCGCGCACATTGAGGAGATGACGACGCGCGAAGTGCTCGTGCGCCTGAAGCAAGCCGGCATGAAATCGTTGCCTGGCGCCGGCGCGGAGATTTTAGTCGAGCGCGTGCGCAAGCGCATCAGCGCGCGCAAGGTCAAGCCGCATGAGTGGCTCGGCGTGATGCGCGAAGCGCAGCGGCTCGGCATGCCGACGACCGCAACGATGATGTTCGGGTCGATCGAAACGCACGAAGAGCGCATTGAACATTTGGCGGTGTTGCGCGACCTCCAAGATGAGACCGGCGGCTTCACCGCCTTCATCCCGTGGTATTACGTGCCGTTCAAAACGCCGTTACGCGGCCGGGAAGCAAGCGGTCTCGATTATCTGCGCATGCTGGCGATCTCTCGTCTTTACCTCGACAACTTTGCGCATTTGCAGGCGTCGTGGCTGACGCCTGGAGTGAAGTTAGGGCAATTGGCGCTCTTTTACGGCTGCGACGACATGGGCGGCACGATCATCGAGGAGCAGGTGGTCCATGATGCCGGCTCGACGAACGAGGCGACCCGCAAACAACTGGAAGAGCTCATCATCGACGCCGGCTTCCGGCCCGTTATCCGCGACACGTACTGGAACTTGCGCGACGACGTTGCGCTCGCAACCGCCGGGTAAGAAGCGCCGCCGGGCAACGACGCTAAACGGCGGGCGCGCTTTTGTAAAGATCGCGCCGCGTCGCCGGGATAGAGACGCTGCCGGCAGCGGTCGGTTTAGCGAGCAAGGCTTGAAATAACCCCAGGCGGCCCACGGAAAAACCGCGTGCGCTACCTGCCATGTAGAGGCGCCAAGCGCGGTATGACGCTACTCCGGCGCTGGCGAGGACGGCATCGTAGTTGCGTTCGATATTCTGCACCCAGCAGCGCAGCGTTCGAACGTAATGCTCGCGCAAGTTCTCGACGTCGCGCACTTCAAAGCCCACCCGTTCGGCGATCTGCAGCGCATCAGATACCGCGACAAGCTCGCCGTCGGGAAAGATGAAACGCGCCATGAAACCGCGTGCCCTTCCGCCCGTTCGCCTTGGGGTTTGTTCGGCGATTCCGTGGTTCAAAAAGAGCCCGCCCGGCCGCAACCTTTCGAAGGCCGCGCTAAAGTAGCGGGCGAGTTTGGCTCGCCCGACGTGCTCGAACATCCCGAGGCTCACAACCTTATCGAAGGTCCCGGTGACTTCTCGGTAGTCACGCAGCTCGACAGCGGCTCGATCTGCGAGGCCCAATTCAGTGATACGGCGATTGGCTTCCGCGTGCTGGCGTGTGCTCAGCGTGACTCCGAGCGCACGAGCGCCGAATTTCTGTACCGCGCGAATCACGAGTGCTCCCCAGCCGCAACCGATGTCGAGCAGCTTCTCACCCCCGCGCAGGCGGAGCTTCTGCAGCGTATAGTCGATCTTCGCAATTTGGGCCTCGTCGAGCGAGGTGATATCATCGTCAAAATACGCGCACGAGTAGACGAGTTCGCGATCCAAAAACGCGCGATAAAATGCGACGGGTTGGTCGTAGTGGAATGCGACGGCGGCGCGGTCGCGACTGATGGAGTGTAGCGGGCCACCCAGACGCGCCTCGCGCAGTTCGTGAGGTTGCGCTTTCGGCAGCCTAAGCAGCAGCGCATAGAGTTGCGGCAATTTCCGTTTAGGAAAGCGCTCGGCAGCAGTTTGAAGCTCGGCGATGCCGGCTTCGATGTCGCCTTCGCAATCGAGGAGTCCGCAGACGAAGGCACGGCCCGCATTGAGATCGATCGGCGGCCTGAACGCGACTCGAAGCGCCCCGGGCTCGTTGATCAACATAGTAAAACGCGCTGCTCGGGTCGCAGGCAACGTCGTACCGTCCCAAAGCCGTACCGAGAAATCCCGCGCACACCGTTCGCCGAAGAGTAGCCGCAACGCAGCGACTACAATCCGCCGGTGGTCCACTAAGCCGCTCTCCTGCGCGCAAACCCGATCAATTTAGGCCGCTTGGGAGATCGTTGCCGCGCCGAGCACTTCGTCGCCGTCAGCGTCAAAGAGTGCCACCAGCTGGCCCGGTGAAACGGCGCGCTGCGGCCGGTCAAACCGCAGATGCAGCATCCCATTCGCGTTGACGACCGCGAGCGCGGGCGCTGCCTCGGCGCGATAGCGGACCATTGCGCGCACCGCTGTCTGAGAGCCCGTCGCGAACCGTTCCGGCCGGATGAGGTTCACTTCGTTAGCGTAGAGCTGGTTCGCAAACAATTCATCTTCGCGACCGATGACAATTGTGTTGCTCGCGCTATCGATTTGCGTGACATAATGCGGGCCGCTCGATGTGCTTGGCAAACCGCGGCGTTGTCCAATCGTGAAATTTGCGACGCCGCTGTGTCTTCCGACAACTTCGCCGTTTGGCGTTACGAAGGCACCTTCGCGGACGGCATCGGGGCGAAATTTCGCGAGGATGTCGCGATAATCGGCGCCTTCGACAAAGCAAATATCTTGCGACTCGATCTTGTCATGAACGGGTAAGCCCAACCGGCGCGCATGCGCGCGTGTTGTGTCTTTGTCTAACGCGCCGAGCGGCAGCAAGAGCATCTCGAGTTGAGCAGGCGTCAATTGAGCGAGCGCATACGCCTGATCTTTCAGACGTGTCCCGCGGTAGAGATGCGGACCATCGCGACCGTGTTCTAAGCGCGCATAGTGTCCGGTCGCAATGTAACGCGCCCCGAGCTGTTTGGCATAAGTCCGCAGAGTACCAAGCTTGACGAAGTTGTTACAGGATACGCATGGGTTCGGCGTACGGCCGTGCGAGTAGTCATCAACGAACCGTTCGATCACGCCTCGGCGAAATACGTCTTCGAAATCCAAGACGTAGTGCGGGATGTCCAACATTGCAGCGCTTCGGCGTGCGTCGTCAAAGTCGTCGCTGCCGCAACACGAGCGCGCATGCGGCGCTTTCTTCGGCGAATACATCTTCATCGTGACGCCGATGACGTCGTATCCCGCTTCGTGCAGCAAGCCGGCTGCAACGGCGGAATCAACTCCGCCGCTCATTGCAGCGATGACGCGTTGATTTCTCACGATAACGAGAACAGGATAACAGGGTAGAGACGCAAACTCAAAATCCATGCCTCCCGTCGGCGCAAAATTTCGGGCGGCGCGCGAAGCGCGTAGCCTCTCGCTGTCGGAGGTCGCCGAAGAAATCCATATTCGAGCGGTCTATCTCGCCGAAATCGAGGCGGAGAACTGGCGCGCCATCGGCGCGCCGGTCTATGTTCGCGGATTCCTGCGGACGTATGCGCGCTTTCTCGCCCTCGATCCGGAAGAAGCGGTTGCCGAATTCAATCGAACTCTCCCCGCAACGCCGATCCCGGCGACGCGAGAAGATGCCGCTGAATCGGCGGAGCGAGCGCCCCGCGGTCTCTCTCCGTTGATCTGGATTGCGGGCGCGGTTGCGATTTTCCTGATCGCATTTGTCATCTACAATGCCGCTACGCTCCGCCGTAACACCCCTATCCGAAACGTCGCCGTCGCACCTCTGCCGACTGCGTCGCAAAGCGGTATTCCGGCCCCGTCAGCGTCGCCCACGCCGCAACGGCAGCCGAACACCCTGACCTTGCGGATCTCAGCACCCGCATGGGTGCGCGTCACAATTGACGGAAATGTTAGTATGGAAGGTACTTTTCCGGCCGGTACTGCGAAATCGTTTCATGGACGTGCGGCATTGGTGAGGATTGGAAATGCCGGCGGGGTCGATCTTGCAGTCGACGGAAAACCGGTGGGAAAGCTCGGCGGTCCTGGTGACGTCGTCGAGCGCAACTTTATCCTCTAGTGCACCGTCTCAATCATAGCTTTGCAGTCATGCCGCTCTTCGGTATTAGGAGCCACTTTGCCTGAATACTCATTCGATGTTATCTCGAAGATCGATCAACAGGAGCTCGATAATGCGCTCAATCAAGCTCGCAAAGAAATTGCGGGCCGATTCGATTTCAAGAATTCGAAGACCAGCATAGAAGACACCGACAAAGAAATTACGATCGTCTCCGATGATGAGCTCAAGATGCGCAATGTCATCGACATCGTGCAGGGCAAACTGGTGCGGCGCGGTGTCTCGATCAAAGCCTTCGAGTGGGGAAGTGATGAGCCCGCGGCGCAGAACACCGTGCGGCGCGTCATTACGATGCGCAGCGGCATACCGAAGGAAAAGAGTAAGCCGCTGATCGAGGCAATCAAGGCGACTAAACTCAAAGTGAACGCACAAATCCAGGGCGAGCAGATCCGCGTTTCGTCGAAGAGCAAAGACGATCTTCAAAAGGCCCAGCAAACCTTACGCGCGCTCGACTTCGAGCTGCCGCTACAGTTCGTCAACTACCGGTGAAGCAGTCGAAGGTTCGTTTTGTCAGCCTCGGCTGCGCGAAGAATCTCGTCGACACCGAGGTGATGGCGGCCCAGCTGGCGGGCGCAAATTGGGCGCTGACCTCCGACGACGATGATGCGGACGCAATCATCATCAACACCTGCGCGTTCATCGATGCCGCAAAAGCAGAGTCTACGGAGACGATCTTGGAGGTCGCCGCGCGAAAACGAAATGACCAGCAACTGATCGTTGCGGGTTGCTTAGCGCAACGCTTTGGCGAGCAGCTTCAGGCGCTCGTTCCTGAGATCGACGGAGTGGTCGGTACCGGTGCTTACGCCGGGATCGTCGATCTTCTCGAGGACGTGCGCGCGGGGGAGCGGCCGATTCGGCTGCATCTCGACGCAGCTCCGGAGCACGACTTCTTGCCGCGCCTGGTTACGACGCCTCGTGCAACGGCCTATTTAAAGATTGCCGAAGGCTGCGACCACCCATGCACCTTTTGCATCATTCCACAATTGCGTGGCGCGTTTCAAAGCCGCAGTGAGGAATCGATTCTCAAAGAGGCGGCGGCGCTCGTCGAGGGCGGCGCCAAAGAATTGATCTTGATTGCCCAAGATACGTCGATGTATGGTCGCGACCGCGGCTGCCGCCGGGGCGGCCTCGCCAGATTGCTCGAACGGCTTCACGATATCGAAAAAATCGAGTGGATTCGCTTGCTCTACCTCTACCCCGCAACGGTCGATCGTGAATTGATCGATGCGATTGCGGCGTTGCCGAAGGTCTGCAAGTATGTCGATATGCCGCTGCAGCACACCCATCCGCACATCTTGCGAAATATGCAGCGGCCATCGAACGGTGATCGCTATCTGGAGTTAATCGAAGACTTTCGCGCGCGGATTCCGGAGCTGACGATGCGCAGCACCTTCATCGTCGGTTTTCCGGGTGAAACGCAGGAGCATGTCGAGCATTTAGCGGCTTGGATCGAAAGAGCGGAGCTCGATCGCGTCGGCTTCTTTGCTTACTCGCGCGAAGACGGTACGCCCGCCGCTGGGTTGTCCCGACAGATTCCAGCTTCCGTCAAGCGGCGGCGGTTGATCCAACTACGCGAAACGCAGCGCCGAGCGTCGCAAAGAGCGCGCGAGCGGCGCATCGGAAGCACCGCGCGCGTGCTTGCCGAAGAGCAACGCCGGCTGCGTCGGACCGATCCGGTGCGCCGTCAACTTGGCGGCGCAACCCTCTGGTACGGCCGGTCGATGGGCGAAGCGCCCGGTGTCGATGGAGGGATTTACTTCTCGGGAGACGCAGCGGTTGGACGTTTTGTCGATGTGAAGCTCGAGTGGGCTGGCCCGTTCGACTATGCGGGCACAGCAGCGCAGCCGCAGCTTACACAGCGAATGCTCAGGTCGGTTCAGGAGAGTTAGAAGGTTGGGCAAGCATCTCGCGCCGGCAAAGCAGGGGCGCAAGTCTTCAGTATGGCGGGTGATCACCATCGCCGTCTCGATCGCCCTCATTGCGGCCGGTGCGGCGATCTACGGCCTCGCCGTCGCGCGGCACGAAAACTTCTTCACCGCACTCACCCAGGCCGTAGCGCCCGATCCGCGCCAGCTCTTCGGAAAAGATCGCATCCTGGTCTTGCTGATGGGCAAAGACTACGACTACAGCCCGCAAGATTACGAGACGTCGAAAGCAGCGCGCAGCGACGTAATCCAAGTGTACGCCTTGGATCTCATCAACCATCGCGTCAACGAACTCTCCGTCCCGCGCGACATGGATACGATTCTCCCCAACGGCACGGAATCGAAGATTAACGAGGCGCTCTCCGAAGGCGGCGTTCCGGAAGCCGAGAGCGTCATTGGAAAATTTCTCGGCGTTCCGGGATTCGATCGCTACGTCGTTTTGCGGATCAACGCGACGAAATCGATCGTCGATGCGATCGGCGGCATCGATGTGCCGGTCAAAGAGCCGATGGACTACGACGATAGTTGGGGCCATTTGCACATCCACTTCAAGCCCGGCATCCATCACATGAACGGCGAGCAAGCCGTGTCATACGCGCGCTTCCGGCACGACTCATGCGGCGACCCATGCCGCATCACGCGTCAGCAGCAAGTGCTGCGAATCATCGTAAACAAGCTGAAGAACAACAAGTTCAACGATCTAACGCATGCCGGGACGCTGATCGGAGTCTTTCAGCGCAACGTCGACACCGACTTGAACAGCACGGAGATGTTGGCGTTGGCTGCTGCGTTCTTTAATCTCGATCCGAAGATGATGAAAACGGCGCAAATCCCGTACGTGGATACCAAAGATACGCTGACCGCCGGCAATGTCTTGATTCCGGACGAAGACGCAAAGAAGAAACTTGTCACTGCACTTTTGCTTCCGCCTTCTCCACCGCCGTCGATGCAGCGCAAACAGCTGATTGCTCTGCTGCCTTCATCAGTGCGTGTCGCGGTGATGAATGCGACCGGGATCGCGGGACAGGCGCGCAAGATTGCCGACGGCCTGCGAAACAAGGGCTTCGTCATCGAGGCGATCGGCAATGCGCCGGCCGCATACAACACGGAAATCCACGACTACACGACGCAGATGCTTGCGGGCGCGAAGGTTCGTTCCGCGTTGCCCGGCTCATTTGCGAACGTTCCAATCGTAACCGAGCCCACCAGTACCGCGCCGCAAAACGACGTCACGATCATCGTCGGACGCGACATCACCGCATCTGCGCCTGAAGCTTCCCTGAAGTGAACCGCCCCCGCCTACTGGCGGCGGCGGTTATCGCGGTCGTCGTTGTAGCGGTCGGCTACCGGCTCTTTTTACATTCGAGCGCACCGCCGACCCCGGCAATCGTCACTCCGGCGATGGACGTGCATGCGGCGATCTCAACTTCGTTCGATGCGCGTGTCGCGCGTCTATTGCACGATCGCTCCGGCGGGGACCGTTCGCATCGTCCACGACTGATCGCTTTGACCTTCGATGATGGGCCTTATCCGGTTACGACGCCGCTGTTGCTCGCAAGACTGCACGATCTCCATGTGCCGGCGACGTTTTTTCTGATCGGACGCGATGCGAGCGACTTCCCTGAGCTGACACGCCGCATCGAGCGCTTGGGAAACCAGATCGGCAACCACACATACTCGCATCCGAACCTCGACCAATTGCCGTCCGCTGTTGTGGTCAGCGAGTTGATCAAAGGCCGCGCCGCATTGGAGTCGTTTACGAATGACCCGGGAATCGGAATTCTTTTCCGGCCGCCGCATGGGCGCTATACCGAAGCGACCCTTCGCGCGGCGCAGCACTTGGGTTATTACACGATCCTTTGGAACGATGATCCGGGTGATTGGCGTGTCTTGGGTCCGCGCGCCTTAGCCGATCACATCGAGGCGCATGCGACAGCGCCTGAAATCATTTTGCTGCACAGCGGTAATCTGGCAACTGTTGCCATGCTGCCGGAAATCATTGGACGCTTTCGAAAGAGCGGGTACGAATTCGTCACTATGAGCCAACTCATGCAGAAAGCATCGATTCAAGAGATCAACCATCCGCTGCGGCGAGCGGTCTAACGTTCGATGCCGCGTCAGATCATCGATACGGAGTCTAGCCGCCCCGCGTATCGCCGCCGTGTCGCGCGGCGAGTCATTGTTGTCGCGGTCGTGGTCATGGCGCTCGCGTTGCTTGCTTACGCAATCGCGATGCATGGCGTGAGGGTTTAGGGACACTTGCGAACGCGGCCAGGAAATCGCCCGTAAGAGAAAAAACGACGGGCGAACGTTTCCCAGAGAGTAGGAGAGTATATGCCGCGTCGTATTGTCGCCTTGTCCTTCGGCCTGTTTGCAAGTGTTGTGCTCGTGAGCTGCAGCTCTTCCACGTCGTCGATCAGCATCGGGCCGAACTTCAATACGCTCTCCCTCTACGTGACCAATAGCACGCAGAACGCGATCTCGATCTACCCGCCGAATCCAAGTTCTTCGACGCAGCCAATCAATGAAATCGGCGGCAGCAACACACAACTGAACGGACCACAGTATGATGCGTTCGACTCAGGCAAGCGGCTGTATGTCAGCAATTACAACGCAGGCACGACGATCGGTTCGATCACCGTCTATGCGTCGCAAGCAACGGGCAACGTGCTTCCCGTCGCGGCGATCAGCGGCACCTCGACCGGCATCGGCTCGGCGCGCGGCATCGCGCTCGATACGGTCAGCAACATCTACTTGGCCAACGTCAGCAACGCGCCGCTCGCCACAAGCTCGATCTTGATCTTTCCGGCGAACTCGTCGGGAAACGTCACGCCTGGGACGATTTCAGGAACGCTGACCGGGCTCAACGGCCCGGTTGGGATTGCCGTCGATACGAGCGGCAGAGTCTACGCCGCCAATGCCGGCGCCGGTACGATCAGCGTCTTCACAAACGGCACACCGGGAAATGTGGCGCCGATGATCACGATCGGCGGACCGCTGACGACGCTAAACACGCCGACGGGACTCAGCCTCGATCCAGCAGGCAACGTCTACGTCACAGACGTCGCAACGTCACGCATTTTGATCTTTGCGGCAAGCGTCATCGCGAGCAAGAACGGTAACGTTCCGCCGATCACCTCGATCGGCGGCAGCCAGACCCAACTCTTTAGTCCAACCGACGTCAAGGTCGATAGCGCCAATAACGTTTACGTCTGTAACGGGAACGGCAAGATTCTCGTCTTTCCCGGCGGCCTAAAAGGCAACGTCAATGTTGCGCCCTCCGCCGTCATCACGCCGCCCGGCAATGTAATCGGCCTCGCTTTCTCGCCTTAAGGGACCTCTGAAGAAGCCCCACGCGCCCCATCGCCGCATCGCTTTTCGGCCATTTCGTCGTTGCTGCGGCGGCCACAATGCGCTGCATTGCGTCCGTTCTCGCGCCTCGAACTGACCAAAAATCGTTGCGACGCTGGAGCACGGAGGTTTCTTCAGAGGTCCCTGAAGCACCGAGAGTGCAACTGCACGGCCCGCCGAACGTTATAGAACACCGTATGGCCCTGCTCAAGACGCTCTTTGACAGCAACGAGCGCGAAATCGCGCGGTATCGCCGCACCGCTGAGCGGATAAACGCTTTCGAGCCGCAGATCCAAGCGCTCTCCGATGAGGCGCTGCTTGCCAAGACCGCCGAATTTCGGCGCCGGCTCGAAGACGGCGAGACGATCGACCAGATTCTGCCGGAAACATTTGCGGTTTGCCGTGAAGCAGCAAAGCGTACGATCGCCATGCGCCATTTCGACGTGCAGTTGATCGGCGGGCTAGTCTTGCACGAGGGCAAGGTCGCCGAAATGAAAACCGGCGAGGGCAAGACGCTCGTGGCAACGCTCGCCGCCTACGTCAATGCGCTGCTCGGCAAAGGCGTGCATATCGTCACCGTCAACGACTATCTCGCAAAGCGCGACGCCGAATGGATGGGACCGGTCTACGAATTCTTGGGGTTAACGGTCGGCATCATTCAACATGGCATGGACAGCGCCGAGCGGCGCACGGCCTACAACTGCGATATCACGTACGTCACAAACAACGAAGTCGGCTTCGATTACTTGCGTGACAACATGGCGTGGTCGCTCGATGACATGGTGCAGCGCCGGCTTTCGTACGCGATCGTCGACGAAGTGGACTCGATCCTCATCGATGAGGCGCGTACGCCGCTGATCATCAGCGGACAAGGCCAAGAAGCTACTGAGCTCTATCAAAAGTTCGCGCAGATCATTCCGCGCTTGAAAAAAGACGAAGACTACACCGTTGATGAGAAGGCGCACGCGGTGCCCATCACCGAGGCGGGCGTGGCCAAAGTCGAGACGATGCTGGGCGTCACAAATCTTTACGATCAGCGCAATCTAGAGCTGACGCATCAACTGAACGCGGCGCTCAAGGCCTGGAATCTCTTTCATAAGGACCAGCAGTACATCGTCAAAGACGGTGAGGTCATCATCGTCGACGAGTTCACGGGCCGGTTGATGTACGGACGTCGCTACTCGGACGGAATCCACCAAGCGATCGAAGCCAAAGAAGGCATCAAAGTTCGCAGCGAAGATCAGACGCTGGCGACGATCACCTTTCAAAATTATTTTCGCTTGTACGACAAGCTCGCGGGCATGACCGGGACGGCAAAGACGGAGGAGCGCGAGTTCCGCGACATCTATGGGCTCGACGTGCTCGTGATTCCGACGAACCGTCCGATGATTCGTACCGATAACTCCGACATCGTCTACAAGAGCGAAGAGGCGAAGTTTAACGCGATCATCGACGAGATCATCGCGGAGCATCAAAAAGGCCGCCCGGTGCTGGTCGGCACACGCTCGATCGAGAAATCCGAATATCTCGCCGCAAAATTGCGGCGGCGCGGCGTCGAGTGCAGCGTGCTAAATGCCAAGTATCACGAGCAAGAGGCGCAGATCATCAAGGACGCCGGTCAATACGGCACCGTGACGATCGCGACGAACATGGCCGGCCGCGGCGTCGACATCAAGCTCGGCGACGGCATTCCGGGCATGGGCGGCCTGCACATCATCGGTACGGAGCGCCACGAGTCGCGGCGCATCGATAACCAGTTACGCGGCCGTTCGGGCCGCCAGGGCGATCCGGGCAGCACGCGCTTTTACGTTTCCTTTGAAGATGAGCTGATGCGGCTCTTCGGCGAGCGCATGAGCAACATCATGGATCGCGTCGGCTTCAGCGATGAGACGCCGATCGAAGCGGCGCTCGTCACGAAATCTCTAGAACGCGCCCAGCGCAAAGTCGAGAACCATAACTACGAAGCACGCAAATACGTCCTCGAGTACGACGACGTCATGAACAAGCAGCGCGAGGTGATCTACGGCGACCGCCGCGCGATCCTCGAAGGCAAAGTTCGATACGCGCGAGTTCATGCTCCAGACGCTCGAAGAGAAAGTCAATGAAGTCGTCGATCAGTATGCCGGCGAGAACATGCATCCGAGCGAGTGGGATCTGCCCGAAATCCTCAACGAGCTCGATTTGATCTTTCCGGTCAAGAAAGCGATCGACGTCGCTACCCTCGAGAAACTCGATCGTGAAGAGGTTCGCAAGCGCCTACGCGACGCGGCCTTTGAAGCCTACGAAGCCAAAGAAAGCGAGATCACGCCGGAGATCATGCGGGTCGTCGAGTCACGGTACTTGATGCTGCCGATCATCGATCGCATGTGGGTCGATCATCTGCACGTGATGGATGCGCTCAAGACCGGTATCGGGTTACGCGGTTACGGGCAAAAAGATCCGCGCGTCGAGTACGAAAAAGAGGCCTACGAGATCTTTGAAGATCTCAAGAACAACATCGCCGACGAAGCCGTCAAGGGTGTCTTCCACGTTGTCGTCGAGCATGGCGCCCCCGAAGGGGCTGCAGCACCGTCACCGATGTTTGAGCCGATTCCATCCGGTCAATTGACCGCGCAGCCGGCAGAAGCGCCGCCGCGCCTCGATCCGGCCGCCGCCGAGCAGCTGCTCGGGCCGGTTCCGGGCAAACCGCAGCGCGTGATGCATACAAATACTGAAGATGGTGAGCCGCGCAAGCCGGTGCGCGCGAGCGCGAAAGTCGGGCGCAATGAACTTTGTCCGTGCGGCTCAGGCAAAAAGTACAAACGCTGCCACGGCGCGGCCGCTTAACCTCGACGTCCGCTACTGTATCGTAGGCGCGAACCAAAAGCGCGGCCGAGGTTCGTAAGAACCGTTCAGATTTTGTAGACCGAAGTTCCCATTGTTCTGCGCTTCCGTCACGAGATCGCCGCCGAGATCAACGCCGTTGGCGTCTGCTGAGACGTCGACTCCGCCGGAGGAATTTGGCTTGAGCGTGGTGGCGATGCGGCCACCCTGGGCGTTCGTGTTGACAACCGTTAACGACCCGTCGCTGTTTTTCGTCGCCGTTTCACCGTGTCCGAGGTCCAGCGTTTGCCCATCGGCAATCGAGAGCGGCTTTCCGCAGCGCGAGATCGATACGCTGCCGTCCCCGTTCATCGAGACGTTCGTGCGGCCGAAGTTCGTGGCAATCGTTGCGCTCTGATTGAGCGTCGCACCGTTGGAGCGAGGCGCTCCGACCGTCGTTGAGAGTTGGTATCCGCCGGGGAACGAACTCGAATTCAAGAGATTCGGATGATCCGTCATGCTATCGAAGCGGGACGTCTCCAAGTGGTTGCTGCCGTCCAACCCGCTGAACGAGAGATGCGGATCGCCTTGCGATGCGCCGTTGGCGCTATTGAAATATTCTTGCGGGTCTGTGGATGGGGAATTCACCGCACCAGATTGCGAGATTCCGCCGCCAGTGAGCACTTGCAGCAGCTGCTGCAACAATCCGACGAGTTGTTGAACGATCGACCCGATGTTGCCGAACCCCAACGCTGAACCAAAGGAACCGAAGGCTGACGAGGGGCCGGCGTCGCTGCCGTTGGGCGCCGGCATCGACAATGTCGAAAGTCCGTCGGCATTCCAGATCGGCGGCGATGATGAATTGTTGACTGCGTCTGAATCGCCGTCGGGATACGCCGTCGGCTGAAAGCCGAATTGCGGCAAGCGGTCAAGCGGAACGGAAAGCTGATCCATGAGCACCTCCTGCGGTCTGCGTTCTTTCACGCGCGGTGCGCGATTGCTCAAGGGGTCGACTTCGGCACGGCAGAAAAACGAGCGCCGCCATGAGTGAAGCGCAACTTTCGACAATCACCCGCCTCTGCGAGCGCCTCGATGCGCTCAAGGAGCGTCTTTGACTACGCGCGCAAGACGCGCACACTGAGCGAACTCGAGCCCCAGACTCACAACGAAGCCTTTTGGAACGACCCTTCTGCTGCGCAACGCGTGATGAAGCAGCTCGCCGATCTGCGCGCGGACACCGAGCGCATTGCGTCGATCGGTCGAACGCTTACTGAAGCGCGCGAAACGGTGGAACTGCTCGGCAACGAGCCAGGTGCTGATGCCGAGATCGATGACGGTATCACGCGGGCAGAACGGGCGCTGGATGCCCTTGAGATCGAAGCGAGTTTCAGCGGCGAATTCGACGACCACAACGCGATTGTCACGATCTATGCCGGTGCCGGCGGCGTTGATGCGGCGGATTGGACGCAGATGTTGCTGCGAATGTATTTGCGCTGGGCCGAAAGCAAAGGTTTCGCGACGCAAATTGCGGATGAATCGCTCGCCGAAGAAGCAGGCCTCAAATCGGTGACATTTTTCGTCCGCGGACGGAACGCGCACGGACTTCTGGAAAGCGAGCGCGGCGTTCACCGTTTGGTGCGCATCTCACCGTTCGATGCGGCGCATCGCCGCCATACGTCGTTTGCGGGTGTGGATGTGATTCCGGAAATCGAAGCCGGAGAGGCCACCGACATCCAGATCAGTCCCGAAGATCTGCGCATCGAGACGTTTAAAGCCGGTGGCGCGGGTGGCCAATACGTCAATAAAACAGAGTCCGCGGTTCGCGTCACACATATTCCAACTAACATCATCGTGGCCTCACAGCAAGAGCGGTCGCAGATGCAAAACCGCGAGGTCGCGATGAAAATTTTGCGCGCCAA
The DNA here is from genome assembly GCA_963723515.1 of Vulcanimicrobiota bacterium. Taxonomy (GTDB): domain Bacteria; phylum Vulcanimicrobiota; class Vulcanimicrobiia; order Vulcanimicrobiales; family Vulcanimicrobiaceae; genus JAFARW01. The sequence goes on along the minus strand of CAVRQT010000002.1, from coordinate 109,769 downwards.
ACTCGTGCAACGCGAAATGGAAGCGCGCGATCAGCGCCTGACGGAGCTGCGCGGCGAGCGCAAAGCGACCGAGTGGGGCTCGCAGATCCGCTCGTACGTGCTCAATCCCTATACTCTGGTAAAAGATCACCGCACAAACGTCGAGACCGGCAATACGCAAGCCGTCCTCGACGGCGCGATCGACCTTTTCATTTGGCCGTATTTGCAGCGACGGCCGGCAGCCGAGCCGGCGCGGTGAATCTCGTCGACGTCATCGTCGTCAACTGGAACGACGCTGATAATTTAGAAACAGCGCTGGATTCGGTGTTTGCGTTGCCGGAAGTGAAGGCGGATCCTGACTTTGCAAGAGTAACAGTTTCGGACAACGGCTCGACCGACGAAAGCATCGTCCGCGTCCGCGCGCGCTACAATGGTCGAGTTCGGATCCTTGAAAATGCTCGGAACCTCGGATTCGCGGCAGGCGTCAATCGTGCCGTCCAGGAGACGGATGCACGATACATTCTGCTGCTCAATCCGGACGCGACGCTCAAGAGCGGAGCGCTTCGCAATTTGGTCGGGTTTTATGGAAGCGCATCCGCGTTGTGCGTTAGCGGGACCAAAGATTTACGAGTCTGACGGAAATGTGGCGGAGTCGTGCGGCGAGTTTGATACATGGGTCGGGGCCTTCTTGCGCTCCAGCGCCTGGGGCGAATTGCCGCCGCTGCGACGGTTCGCGAACGGAGCGGCCCTCCGCGCGTGGGACTACTCGGATGAACGGCAGGTTGATCTCTTGATCGGCGCAGCGCTCATGCTGCGGCGTTCGGTCTTCGAGGCGCTCGGCGGATTCGATCAGCGTTTCTTCATGTACCATGAAGAGGTTGATCTGGCAAAACGCGTTCACGAAGCTGGATACGAAGCGTGGTTCGTTCCAAGCGCCGAGGCCACGCATAGCGGGCAAGGAAGTTCCGGGGGCCGCGGTGTCGAGTCGTATAAGCAGCGCTCTCGCCGCAAGTATTGGGTCAAGCATCACGGCCGGCTCTGGTACTATTCGTTGAGCGCCGCGCTCGTCGCGCGTTATCTTCTCTATGGCGCGATTCTTGCGGGCACAGCTTTGGCGGTTCGCCGCTTAGCGAAGCGATGAACTTAGAAGAGCGGGCGCGTCGCGAGCGGCTCTTGGAAAAGGAAGCCGCGCGTGCGGCCGCTTGTCGCAAATGCGCGATCGGCTATACGCGTCAGAAAAACGTTTACGGTGAAGGCGATCCGTGCGCGCGTCTGATGGTGATCGGCGAAGGGCCGGGTGAAACGGAAGACCGGCTTGGGCGTCCGTTCGTCGGACGTGCCGGCGCGCTGCTCGACCAAATGCTCGCCGCGATCGATTTGCCGCGTGAAGACGTCTACATTTGCAACACCGTCAAGTGCCGGCCGACATTGACCGACGGGAATGCGGTTCGAAATCGGCCGCCGGACCCTGTGGAAATGTCGAACTGCCGGCCGTTCTTGGACATGCAGATCGCCATCATCCAACCGGAGGTCATTCTCGCGATGGGGGCACCCGCCGCGCGCTGCTTCTTAGGACCCACATTCGGCATCACCAAACAGCGCGGACAGTGGTTTGCGGGACCAAACGGTATCCCGCTTATGATCACCTTTCACCCGGCGTACGTGCTGCGCCAAAGCGGCGCAGAAATCACCGGTGTCAAGCGGCTCGTTTGGAACGACTTGAAAGCCGTGCGCGATAAACTTGGCGCGCTGCTTGCCGAACGCACAAATGCCGCGGGCTCCGCGGAACAAGCCTCGCTCTTCAATCCGTAGATGTTACGAATTTCTTTGCTCGGGCGGCCGGCAGTGCGCTACGGCGACAACTTCATCGCAGGCGCCGCACGTCCAAAAGTACTGCCCTTACTGGCCTATTTACTTTTGCATGCAGGCGCAGAGCGTCATCACATCGCGGCAGATCTCTGGCCCGAATACAGCGACTCAGAAGCTCGCGCGAATCTGCGCCGCCATTTAGCTTACCTGAAGCAATGGCTGCCCAAAGGCGCCCAATGGTTTCACACGGCGGCTTCGCATGTACGCTGGAACGAACGGTCGGCGTGCTCGCTCGATGTTGACCAGTTTAATCGTCTGTCTGCTGATCCCCAGCGGTTCGAAGATGCTGTCGCTCTCTACGGCGGTGACCTCTGCGATGGAATGGAGGAGCCGTGGCTTGAAGAGGCTCGCCGCGAATTGGCTCAGCGTTATACGGCAATGCTGGCCGAGCTGGCGATGTCGTGCCGCGCACGCCGTTCGCTCAGGGATGCCGTGCACTGGTCACGCAAGCTGCTCGCGTACGATCCCTGGCGCGAGGACGCAATTCGCCAGCTGATGCTCGCGAAGTATGAGGCCGGAGATCGGGCGGGGGCGATTGCGGAGTACGAACGTTTTTGCGAACGCTTGCGCGAGGAACTGCAGACGGATCCGATGTCTGAAACGGCGACAATATACGAAGCGATCCGGCGCGACATTGTACCCGCGGGATCGCTGGGCGCAGCTTCAATTCAATCCGCACCGTTGAGCGATCTTCCGCTAGTGGGACGGATGAATGAGCTGCGAGAGTTGAAACGGATATGGACGGAAGCTTCCGCCGGAGAGCAGCGAACAGCGTACGTCGTCGGCGAAGCCGGCATCGGGAAGACGCGACTGCTGCGTGAGTTTGCATTGCAGTGCGAAGCCGGCGGCGGACGGGTTTTCTGGACGGCCGTCTCCACGCCGGAACAAATTCCGTACGAGCCGTTCGTAGAGCTGATAAAAATTACGTTGCCGTTTCTGGAAACCGTTGAGCTCGACGACGTATGGCGGTCGGCGCTGGCAGATTTGGTGGCAGAACGCCGCCCTGCCAAAGATTCGCAACTCTCTAAGGTCGAGCGTCAGCGAGCACGTCTCTTCGAGGCCGTTTCATTGGCGCTGATCGCGCTTTCGGAACGCCGGCCGGTATGCGTCGTGATCGAGGATCTCCATAACGCACGTTCAGGCACGTTGGAAATGGCCGGTTACGTGCAGCGGCGCCTGCATCGTTCTAAGACGCTTATTGCTCTGTCATATCGTGATGACGAACCGCATCTGCCGCCTGAGTTGCGTCAAATTCGTCGCGAATCCGATCAGGCATCATCCGTCGACATTCCACTACGGCGGTTGACTGAAGACGACGTCGCCCGGCTCTTAGAGGCGGGAAGCGCCGGCTCAGACCTCCCGCTCACCGGGGTGATTGAAGCGACCGACGGCAATCCACTTTTTGTAACGGAGATTTTGCGCGGCGGCATGCCGCTTGCAAAAGATCATTCAACGTTTTCGCAGATCCTGTTGCGAAGACTTGATACGCTGGGTGCTCGCATGCGATCGCTTAGCAGAAGTTGCAGCAATTTGCACGGGCGATGTTTCGATCGAACTCCTGCGTGAAGTCACAAATTGGGCGGAAGCTGACGTCGCGGATGCGCTTTCCGAACTGACTGACCGGCACATCATCATGCAAAGCTTTGAACTGCGCGCGCGGCACGTACACGTTTTCTCACGACTTAATTCGGGACGCGCTTTATCGTGAGATCCCGGAACCTATTAGACGCCTGCAACATCGCCGCGTGGCACAAGTGCTAGAACGATTGCACACCGTGCGCGATTCCGCCGTCGTTTCGCAACTTGCTCGGCATTGGGATTCCGCAGGCGATGCCGGCCGCGCTTCGCAGTACTATGCCGAAGTCGGGCGGCGTGCTCTGGCAATTTTCGCGCTAGACGAAGCGCAAAGCGCGTTGCAGCGCGCACTTGAGCTCGTAGGCGACGCGCGTCTCCGCTTTGAGACGCTCATGCTGCTCGAGGGCATCGCGTCCCTTCGGGGCGCTCGGCAAGAACAGCACGAACTGCTGGACGCTGCAGAACAGACACTTGCTTTGCTTGGGCCGGAAGAACGCTGCCCTTGGCTGAGGCGCCGAATCGATTTAGCAAACAGTCTGAGCCGGCACGATGCGGCGTCGCACGACATCGAAGAGCTTCGCACGCTGGCGGATCGGCATGGCTTACGCCAGTGGGTCGCCTCTGCGCTCGAAGCCGACGCAAAGCGATTACGTAGTCTCAATAGATTTGACGAAGAGGAAAGGCGCTTCAATGAGCTGACGGCACTCCTCGACAAAGACAGCGAGCGCTTTGCAAGCGCATTCCTAGCCCATGCGGATACGCTGATTTACCAGGGGCGCCTGACGGAGGCGCGATCCTTCCTCGATCGGGTTCGCGCGACGCTGAACAAAGATGAGCAGCGACGCGAGTTTGCGTCAGTATTGATGGCGCTCTCCCGAGCCGCACTCGTGCAACAAGACTATGCTTCGATGGCAGATTATGCATGGCAGGCGCACGCCGTCAGTGTCGGCGATCGGCGATCGTGAGGGCGAAGCACTCGCCCTGCACAACATCGCCAACGGCCTGCTCTACACTTTCGATGTCGAGCAAACGCGAGAGCTCTACGCACGCGCGCGTCAATTATACGCCATGCTGAACCACGCCGTCGGACTCGCCGGGATTGCGGTCGATCAAGCGCTCTTTCATACCGAGCTCGGACGTATTTCGGGAAGCTGAGAACCTCAATCAAGAAGCCTTTCGGCTCGCCGCCGATATCGGGTCTACGTGGATATCGTGCTGCGCGTCGATCAACGCTTCGTATTGTGAGCGGCTTCAAGCGCATTACGACGGCGCAGCGCGTTACGCGAAGCGTGCGCTGAAAGGTGCTAAAGCGCTTCAATCGCCGCAACTTGAGTCGGCTGCGTTGGGCACACTGGGAACAGCGCAATTCTTTCTCGGGCAGCTTCAGGATGCGCAGCAATTGCTCGAGCGAGCCGTCGAGCTTCGTCGCGGCGCGCCGTCTCCGCGGCTCGGCGATAATCTTTGCGCGCTGGCGCGTACGTTGTCGGCGCGAGGCGAAATTGCAGCTTCACTTGCCGCTGCTGAGGAGCTTGTTGCAATGCACGCCGCAAATCGTCAGCTCGCGCCGCAGCCGGTAGAGTGGCTAATCGGCGCTGCCAACGTGTTCGCAGCTGCACATCAGACGAAAAGAAGCAAAGCGCTGCGCGGCGAGGCGCTCAACATCTTTGAAGAGCGCCTCGCACGCATTCCGGATGAACCAACACGCCGCGCCTATGCGGCACTGCCGTTTAACCAGACACTATTCGCTACGGCCGCGCCTCGAAGATCAGATTAAACGGAGTTTCAGTCGCGCGCCTGAAGCGGCTGAATCCCGCCTCTTCAAAGACCGCACGAAGCCTTGCCTCACCGGCCTGAGCTCCCAGCGCCGCGCCAACTTCTTGCGCGATCGATGCCGGCGTGCAGAGAAACGTCGATGCACCGTAGTAGATGCGTCCTACCGGGTTGAGGTTGTCCTCAAAGCGGTCGTTCGCAAACGGTTCGACCATCATGAATGTTCCGTCACGTTTTAGCGCTTTTCTGATGTGCATCGCCGCGCCGATCGGATCTCCCATGTCGTGGATGCAATCGAAACAGGCGATGAAGTCGTAATCCCTCCCGGGAAACGCCTTCGCCGAACTGACCTCGAACCGAACGCGATCATCGACTCCGGCTGCTTTGGCAGCGTTGCGAGCCGCGTCGATAGAGCCATCGTGGTAATCGAAACCGACGAAACGTGATTTTGGATAGGCCTTTGCCATAATGATCGTTGAGGTGCCAAGGCCGCACCCGACGTCGGCGACAGATGCGCCGGCGCGCAGCTTCGCGTCAACGCCGTCGAGCGCCGGAATCCAGTTCGTCGTCACGTTCGCACTGTAGCCAGGTCGAAAGAAGCGCTCCGTCGCTGCGAAAAGACGTTTGTCATGCTGGTCCCATCCAACCCCGCTGCCTTGACGAAACGCGTTGGTGATCGCAGGTTCGTCGGTGTAGAGCGTCTGCGCGATTTGATAGAGGCCGCACAGGAGCACAGGGCTGTTTTCATCAGCCAGCACCGGCGCATGCTCAGGCGGTAAGGTGAAGGTTTTCGCGTCTGCATTGTATTCGAGATAGCCGCTTGCCGTCTTGGTTTGCGAGCCATTCACGAACGTATCGCTCGTGTGTGCCGGTCGCTGCTGCCAGCTCGACGGATGTCATCGGTCCGCGTTCGTTGAGCGTCTTGTAGAGTCCAAGTTTGTCACCGACGATCACGGATGCGCCCGTTATCGTCGCGCCGATATCAGCAATCATCTTCATTAAGAACGCTTCGGACTTCTCGCTGTCTATCGGTCGTTGGTCGAGTTGCGTGGCCATCGTCTAGCCCTCTTTCTTGAGCGCTTTGCGCAAGTTCTCGCGCAGTTCAGAGCCTTGCGTGTGTCCGTCAGCTGAAACGGCGTGGGCCTCAGCGGTTGGTAGCACCTCTTGCTCGGTGCCTGAAATGCGCAAACTGCAATTCTTTTCACTCGGATATTCGCGGCAGTCAATGTAGCTGCGGCTAGAATTCTGCATCGTTTTGCCTCCTTTCCGGCGAGCATAGCCGATGGGGCGTCTCAGAAGCGTCTCAGCGTCGACCCCCGAAAGCGACTATGGTAGGATGAGCGCCGTGAATCGAGAGGCACGCGCGATTTGGATCGACGAGAAGGCGCGCACGGCTGGTTTTTCTGACGGCGCTGACCTTGCGCGCCGCTTTGGATTGAAACCCTACCGGATCGCGCAACTCTATCGCGCCGCAACGCGAGAGCTTCTTAGCGATATCGACGACATCAGTGTACTGCCGAAAGATCTGCGCTCTGGCTTGCGCCAAGCGGCTTCGAACTCAATTCACTCTCGCCGATTACGGTGCAGCGCTCGAACGATCGGCAAACTACAAAAGCGCTCTTCGCTTTGCGCGATCGCGTCGAAGTAGAAACGGTCTTGATGGAGCATTTCGGCGACCGCAACACGGTCTGCATCTCAAGTCAGGCGGGTTGTGCGTACGGCTGCGCCTTCTGCGCGACCGGCCAAGGCGGCTTTACGCGGCAATTAAGCGCCACGGAAATTTTCGAACAGGCACGCTTCTTTGCACAAACACTTGCGCAAAAGGGCAAGCGCATAACAAACATCGTCTTTATGGGCATGGGTGAGCCGTTCGCCAATTACGACGCCGTCATGGATGCGGTGGCTTTGCTGAACGATCCGCGCGGCTTCGGCTTAGGGCAGCGTCACATCACGATCTCCACCGTCGGCGTCGTGCCGAAGATCGATCGGTTTGCTGAGGAGGCGGTTCAGGTCAATTTGGCGATTTCGCTGCATGCACCCAATGACGCGCTCCGCTCGCAGATGATGCCGGTGAACCGGCGCTGGAATCTCTACGAGCTAATGAGTGCCTGCGAGCGTTACATCGAGAAGACAAATCGCAAAGTGTTCTTCGAGTACGTGATGCTCGCCGGCATGAACGATTCGCCTGCACAGGCGCAGGAGTTGGCTGCGTTGATGCGCGGGCGGCTCTATCATGTGAACCTGATCCCATACAACGCGACGCCGGACGGGAATTTTGGCGCTACGCCGGATGCAAGGATTTGGGAATTTGCGGCGATCGTAGAAGCGGCCGGCGTACCGGTGACGGTGCGCGCGAACATGGGCCGCGATATCACCGCCGCGTGCGGCCAACTGCGGGCGGAAACACAACCGAAGGCGCATAAAGCAACGGCTTAACGCCGCTGCGCTGCCCGATAGCGCGCAACTCTTTGTCATCCTGAGCTTGTCCAAGGGCGGACGAGTCCGTCGAGGCAAAGAAGCTGAGGCGTCTCGGTCGATGACAGCGGCTGCCGCTAAATAAACGAGGCGCCGCATTACTGCGACGCCTCGCGCGTTTCAATGTGTCTTTCGGCTTGATACCCCAGTCGACAATACCACACGTCTCACGACTTCACAACAGCAAAGCGCTGCGGCGGCTGGAGCGCCCGGGAATCGAACCCGGGGCTGGACGGGGTATCAAGCCGCCAGTCAACACCATCGAAGCGCCCCAGCGGTTTTCAATCGCTCTCTGCAGCGCAGACGACTAGTCCCCCATGAGTTATCTCACCCGTTGCACGCGCTGAAGAGATATCAATGCGTTCCACGCAGCGGCGGTAGGACGCCGGAGGAAGCTGACGTGAGGTACGCAGATTATGTAGCTATGAGCAGGCTCTCAATCTGCGCCGCATATGTCGCATTGAGCTTAGCTGTGTTCTTCCCGTCCGATGTGCGCGCATGCGTTCATTTTGGAGCGGATCAACCTGCAATCGACGAAGTACAAGCGAGTTGGGCGCCGGGAGAGCGACTTATGGACCGGCACAAATACACGCAGGCTCTCGCACAGTTTCGTTCCACGGAGAAATACCTACCGCTGATCCACAATGTCTTCATTCGGCGATGTGTTGCCGAAGGAGCGCAGATACGCATTACCTCGGCGCAATCTGGATCGGCGTATCTTAACGGTCATCCGGGCGATGTTCACGGTGCCCAAATCGCAGCAAACCGCGCTTGGCGTGCGTTCCCACAGCGGCACGACTGTCCGTAGGGGTTTTCACTGGCGCGGAGCGGTGTTCGACTCCGTGCCGAGACGCAGCCAAACGGGACTGAAGCGCTCCCAACCCGCGTTTAACGTCAGGCCTTCCTAATGACGACGTGGGTCGCGCGCTCGCCGGGAACTCGCTCGATCGAATTAAAGCCTAGCGCCGGCAAGTTAATGTCGTTGAACAGGTGTTCACCGTCGCCCAGTAGCACGGGCGACATTGAAAGCTGCAACTCATCAATATGGTGCCCAGCAGATACTGGCGTATTGTTGAGACGCCACCGCCGATTCGAACGTCTTTGCCTTGGGCCGCACTTTCGCTTGTTGCAGAGCCGATTCGATGCCGTCGGTGACGAAGTAGAACGTCGTGCCGCCCTGCATCCGAAGCGGCGATCGCGCATAATGCGTGAGCACGAAGACCGGTGTGTGGTACGGCGGCTCGTCTCCCCACCACCCCTTCCAGGAATCGTCTTCCCAAGGTCCGCGAATGGGGCCGAACATGTTTCGTCCTAATATCCAAGCGCCAATGTTCTCGAAAGATCGGACCGCGAAATCATTATCGATGCCGCGGCTTCCGCCGTTCTGACCGTGCATCTGATTCCACGCTTCCGTCTCTAAGAACCATCCGTGAAGTTCTTCGCCGCGAACACCGAGTGGATTGTTCAAGTCCTGCCTCGGCCCGGCGCCGAACCCGTCGAGTGAAACTGAAAACGCTGCAACGCGAACCTTGCTCATTACGCCGTCCTTTCAGCGCATCGTCCGTAAGTACCGTTCATGTAACGGTATTTTATAGGACCTAAAGGAACCAGCCCGGGATGTCGCTCGAAGCTTGGAGCACGATCGCCGCGATAGGGACATTTGTCGTCATCGCTGCGACCGCAATCGCAGCGTTTGTACAACTTCGCCACATTCGGCTTTCGAACCAACTCGCGGGCTTGCAAAGCGCATTCAACATGCTTATGGATCCCGCTGTACGGGAGTTGGTCAACTACATTCGGCACGATCTGGAGCGATCGGATGACGGACGAATAGTTTGTCGCTAGCTTGCGCGAAATTCCGGTCGACCGCCGCCAGCATCCGGAACTTTATCTCTGCGATATGTATAACCATGTCGGTTCCTTCGTGCGCAGCGGGCTCATCGACGAGAAGGTTTTTCTTCAGACCGAGTGGTGGAACGTCCATCTTTACTGGCGGTTGCTGCGCGATGTCGTCGCGGAGGTTCGTCGCGGCCTTCCGTACGTTTTCGAGAATTTCGAATGGCTCGCAGCGCGAGCCGAGCGTTGGCAGGATCAGCACCCGCATGGCGATTATCCACCCGGCGAGCCACGTATGCTCGGCGCGGTTCTGCCAAACCCTCAGCAATAAGGAGATGACGTGCGGCTCGAGGTGATCAACGCAATCGCGGCGCTCGCAACCGTCGCGATCATTGCCGCGACGGCGATTGCAGCGCTCGTGCAGCTGAGGCATCTGCGAGCCGGAAACCAGATTCAAGCCCTGCTCACAGTCGACGGCCAACTGAACGACCGCAATTTAACGTAGCAAGGGCTCACATTAGCCAACGCCCGTCTTGAGGTGTTGCTCGAAGATCCGCGTTATCGTGATTATGAAGATCTCGATCTGGCGGCGTTCTGCCGCCGCCGTCCGATGTTAAACAGGAGTACGTCGACATGCATCACGCCGTCGTGCTCGTTGGAAACACTTTTGACTCACTTGGTCTGATGGTTCTGCCACCAGATCGTGGACCCCAAGTTGTCTGTGGACCAGTATTGCGCCCTCACATCGGGGGCGTGGAAGCGACTCGAGCCCTTCACTGCACTGGTCGTGAGTTGATGGACACGAACGCCGGCTGGGAGAACTTTGAATATTTGGCAGCGTTGTCCGAAGACTGGATAAAGTCTCATCCTGGAGTTCTTATCCTCGCGGTACGCACCGGATGGAACTACATTGTCGTTGGCCAGTACCACCGCCTGAATCGGACGGTTCTCCTAAAGCCTCGTAGGCGTTCCCAGCGCTCCTCAAGGAACCGGTGCTTTACGTGCAACAAAGTCGCGCTCTTATGGCTTCTTGGCGGGATGTGCGCCGGATTGCGCTCGCATTTCCGGCGGCCAAGGAAATCAAGTCACACGAGCGCGCGGCGTGGACGGTCGGCGATAAGTTCTTCGTTTGGGAGCGTCCGCTGCGGCGTTCGGACCTGATTGCGCTTGGCGATAAAGCGCCGAAGGGCCAGATCTTGGGAGTGCGGACTGCCGACCTTGAAATGAAGGACGTGCTCCTTGCAAGCAACCCCCGCGTGTACTTTACGACGCCGCATTTCGACGGCTATCCGGCCATCTTGGTGCAGCTCAGTAAGATCGGCATTCGAGAATTGAAGAATCTCATGACCGAAGCATGGCTCGCGCGCGCGCCGAAGCGCATGGCAGCGGCATTTCTCGCGAAGCGAGGTCAGGGGTGACGGTCGAGCAGCATGCCCAAGCGACCGGCGCATCTTTGGAAGAGATCACGGCACTCGCGAAGCGCCGCGGTTTCATCTTCCCGTCGAGCGACATCTACGGCGGCCTCGCCGGCGTCTATGACTACGGCCCGCTTGGAGCGCTCCTAAAGCGCAATATAAAGGAAGCCTGGTGGCGCGAGATGGTCGAGTCACGTGACGACGTCGTGGCGTTCGACTCCGCCATTCTGATGCACCCACTCGGCGTGGAAAGCCTCCGGGCACCTGGACGCCTTCGTCGACCGCCTCGTCGATTGTCGCGTCTGCAAGCATCGCTTTCGCGCGGATCACCTCGAGAATCCAGACGTTTGTCCGGACTGCGGCTCGAAACATTCGTTTACCGAGCCGCGCAATTTCAATTTGATGCTGCAGACATCGCTCGGGCCGATGGAGGATTCAGCTTCGCGCACGTATCTGCGCCCCGAAACCGCGCAAGGCATCTTCGTTAACTTTAAAAACATCTATCAAACCGCTCGCAAGCGGCCGCCATTCGGCGTCGCGCAGTTCGGCAAAGCGTTTCGCAATGAAATCACGCCGGGCAACTTAACGTATCGCCTGCGTGAATTCGAGCAAGCCGAACTCGAATATTTCGTTCCCGACGACGGCAACGACTTGAAGTGGTTCGAGCATTGGGTGCAGGCTCGCAAGAAATGGTACGCCGATTACGGCGTCAAACCGGATCGCTTGCGCTTCTACGAATTGAGCGCCGAAGAGCGTCCACATTATGCGAAAGCCGGTGTTGACGTTGAATATCTCTTTCCGTGGGGCTGGGGCGAACTGGAGTCGATCGCCCACCGCGGTACATACGACCTCGATGCGCACATGCGGCTCTCCGGCAAAGATTTGCGCTTCTTCGATGAAGCGACGAAAACGCATTATACGCCGGCTCTTGATCGAAAGCTCGGCCGGAATGGACCGCACGACGCTGACGATGCTGATCGATGCCTACGAATTGGAGAAGAGCGTCGATCCGAACGGTAAAGAGACGGAGCGCGTCGTCCTGCGGTTTCATCCGAAGGTTGCGCCGCTGCAGGTCGCCGTCTTTTCGCTTGCCGCGAAACAAGCCGCAATTAGTCGAACGCGCGCGTTCGATCGAATCATCACTCCACGAGAAGCTTCGGACGCAGTATGACGAGGGCAACATCGGACAACTCTACCGGCGCCAAGACGAGATCGGCACGCCGTTCTGCGTCACGGTTGATTATGAAACACTAGAATACCAATCCGTGACCGTTCGCGATCGCGATTCAATGCGGCAGGACCGCATCAGCGTTGACTCGCTGAAAGGATACTTCGATGAGCGCCTCTGAGCGAGCGGCGAAATTCGTATACTTCTTCGACGAGGGCGATGCGTCGATGCGGGAGCTGCTCGGCGGCAAGGGCGCGGGTTTGGCCGAGATGACGCGCGCCGGTCTACCCGTTCCGGATGGCTTTACGATCACAACGCAAGCCTGCTTGGAATTTTTCGCGCAAGGCGACCGCTATCCGAGTGGCCTCCAGGCGCAAATCGACGATGCGATGCAACGGCTTGAAAAACAGACGGGCAAACGTTTCGGAGATCCGCGAAAACCCGCTGCTCGTTTCCGTGCGCAGCGGCGCACGCGCCTCGATGCCCGGCATGATGGATACCATTCTGAATCTCGGCTTAAACGATCAGACGGTGCAAGCGCTTGTCAAGATGACCGGCAACGAACGCTTCGCCTGGGATGCCTATCGCCGGTTTGTCATGATGTTCTCGAATGTCGTGTTGGATGTCGATAAGCACATCTTTGAGGAGCAGATCGCAGCCGCAAAAAAACGGCTCGGCGTGCGGGACGATACGCAGCTTGATGCCGCAACATGGCGTGCGCTCGTCGACAAATTCAAGGCGATCGTCAAAGAAAAGACGCGGGCACGACTTTCCACAAGATGTGCGCGAACAACTGGACCTCGCCATTCGGGCCGTCTTTGAATCGTGGAACTCAAAGCGCGCGATTGAGTACCGTCGCTACCATAAGATTCCCGACGACTGGGGCACGGCCGTTAATGTTGTGGCGATGGTCTTCGGGAATTTAGGCGACGACTCCGGAACCGGGGTTGCGTTCACGCGCGACCCCAACACCGGCGAAGCGAAGCTCTTTGGCGAGTATCTGCGCAACGCGCAAGGTGAAGATGTGGTCGCCGGCATTCGAACGCCCGAGCAAATCGCAGATCTGCAACGCTTGCAACCCGAGGTGTATGCTCAATTCGATAACATCGCTCGCAAGCTAGAGCGGCATTACCGTGACATGCAAGATCTCGAATTCACCATCGAGCGCGGCAAGCTCTACATGCTGCAAACGCGAAACGGAAAACGCTCCGCGCAAGCCGCCGTTAGGATCGCAATGGCGCTTGTCGATGAAGGGATCATCTCAAGGCGCGAAGCGGTGACGCGTGTCGACGCCGCATCGCTCGACCAGCTCTTTCACGCGCGCATCGATCCTTCCGAGCACTTTGAAGCCGTCGCGCGTGGATTGAACGCGTCGCCGGGCGCGGCAACTGGCCAAATCGTCTTCGACCCTGACGCTGCGGTCGCGTGGAAGCAAGACGGCAAAGAGACGATCTTAGTACGCACGGAGACAACGCCCGACGACGTGCACGGCATGATCGCCGCGCGTGGCGTGTTGACTGCCAAAGGCGGCGCAACGTCGCATGCGGCCGTCGTGGCGCGCGGCATGGGCAAACCCTGTGTCGCCGGATGTGAAGCATTGGAGATCGATCCGCGCAAACGAACGGCCTCGATGAACGGCGCGATGTTGCACGAAGGCGATTGGATCACGATCGACGGCTCGACCGGAGACGTGATTGCCAAACGGCTTTCACTGATCGATCCGCCTTCCAAACTGCCTGATTGGCTGGCGGAGTTTCTCTCGTGGGCCGACGAGGCGCGCGAAATGGAAGTGTGGGCAAATGCCGACACGCCGGAAGATGCAGGCAAGGCGCGCGATCTGGGCGCGACCGGCATTGGGCTCTGCCGCACGGAGCACATGTTCATGCAGCAAGACCGGCTGCCGATCGTACAGCAAATGATCCTGGCCAATACTCCGGAAGCCCGTGCTGAAGCGCTCGAGAAGCTGCTGCCGTTCCAGCGCGACGATTTCATCGGCATTCTGAAAGCCATGCAAGGCTATTCAGTCACGATTCGCCTACTCGACCCGCCGCTGCACGAATTCTTGCCGTCGCTTGAGAAGCTGCTCGTTGAAACGACCGAGCTGCGCTTGCAGCGTGGCGAACAGAATGCCGAATACAAGCAGAAATTTGCGGTCTTGCAGCGCGTACGGCAAATGCACGAACAGAATCCGATGCTTGGCCTGCGCGTCTGCCGGTTAGGCATCGTCTATCCCGAAATCTACGCGATGCAAGTGCGTGCGATTTTTGAAGCCGCGTGCATCTTGCATGAGCAAGGTGTCGATGCGCGTCCGGACGTGATGATTCCAGGTGTGGGCACGCCGGAGGAGATGAAGACGACGTACTCGGCGGCCAAACGCGTCGCCGACGAAGTTTGCGCGCAGCGCGGCCGTTCGATTCAATATCGGATCGGAACGATGATTGAATTGCCGCGTGCTTGCATCGTGGCCGGCGAGCTAGCCAAAACAGCGCAGTTTTTTTCGTTCGGAACCAACGACTTAACGCAAACGACCTTCGGCTACAGCCGTGATGACGCAGAAGCATCATTCATTCCGAAATATTTGGAATTGAAGATTCTCAAAGACGACCCGTTCCTGGTGCTCGATCGCAAAGGCGTCGGCTCCTTGATGCAGGAGGCGGTGCGCGGAGGACGCGACTCGCGCGCTGATTTGAAGATCGGCATCTGCGGCGAGCACGGCGGCGAGCCGTCGAGCGTCGCGTTTTGCCATCAACTCAAGCTGAATTACGTTTCGTGCTCGCCTTATCGCGTGCCCATCGCGCGCCTCGCGGCAGCGCAAGCGGCTTTGGGTTCGCTCACGTAGAGGCGTTGCGCCTCGCCTTTCCGTGAGCTCACTTCCCTGAGCCTCGAGTCGAAGCGCAACCAAAATCATGCTTCTTGATTTAGACACTGCTGCTGAACTTAGCGAAGAGAGCATCGCTGCCTACGAGCGCGACGGCTTTCTTCGCATTAAAGCGCTTTTGAGCACCGGCTTACTGAATCGCTTTGGGCCACACATTGCACAAGAAGTCGTCCAACGCAACCCCGTACCGGTACCGCTCGAAAAGCGTGACACGTACCATCGCGCGTTTCTGCAAGTCACCAATCTTTGGCGCACCAGCGAGATTGCGAAGACATTTGTCTTTGGTAAACGTCTTGCATCGGCGGCGGCGGCGTTGCTGCGCGTTCCGAAAGTGCGTCTCTATCACGATCAAGCGCTGTTCAAAGAGCCGAGCGGCGGATTCACGCCTTGGCATGCGGACCAATTCTACTGGCCCCTCGATTCCGACAAAACGATCACCGCATGGATACCATTGCAGGAAACGCCCCTCGAAATGGGACCGATCGCCTTTGCGCGCGGCAGCCACAAAATGACGTTCGGCCGCGACCTCGAGATCAGCGACGAAAGCGAACGGCTCATTCGTGATCGATTGCAAAGCGGCTCTTATCCGGAAGACGTCGCTGCATTCGATGTCGGTGACGTCAGTTTTCATTCGGGCTGGACATTTCATCACACCGGTCCCAATCAAACGAATCGACCTCGCGCCGTTATGACGGTCATCTACATGGCTGACGGCATCCGACTAACTGCGCCGCAACGAAAACAGCACTACGCCGATTGGGAAGCGTTCATGCCGGGCATTCAAACAGGTGAAGTCGTTAATTCAGCGTTGAACCCGATTTTGAACTGACAGCACCTTTTTCGATTAGGACTGCATTAAGCGGCGCTTAGTTCCCTATTAGATTCGTACTCTAAAGGAACAGCGGGAAATATGTGCGGCGTTTTAGCGGCATAGTCACTCCCATTTCAAGGAGCTATGCATGAACCTCAAACTCATTCTGGCGAGCGGCGTGCTCGCGACAGCCATGATCGCCGGTGCGGCGAGCGCACAAACGACGCCCGCATCGAGCGCCCCGCAACAGGTAGCGCAAATCTACCAAACTCCGAACCCCTATCGGCGCGGTGAGCGGGGCGGAGCGCGAAACATCTACCAAGTGCGCATACGGCTCGAGCGCCTGCTCGACCAGTTACAGCGGGATCCGCACGACTACGGCGGCCATCGTGTCGCCGCAATCCAGTTGATGCAGCAGGCGCGCCAGCAGTTGCTGCTTGCGGAGCAGTGGGATCTGCAGCACCCCGGCCAATAACTCTCTAAATCGTCTGCACTCTGACCGCGGCGTCTAACGCGCCGCGGTTTTCTTTTCGTGCTTGGCTTTGACGGCGTCGCGAATATCCGCCACGGCATCCCAAGCGTTGTTGCGCACGCTCGACTCCGTGTCGTTGTCTTCAATGCGTTCGAGCGCCGGAATCGCAGCGGGATCGCCGAGCTTTCCAAGCGTTTGAACCGCCGCGGTGCGGGCTCGGAAATATGGATCGTGGCTTGCGATTTTGATCAGAAACGGCACGACGAGCGGCGGTTTATCTTTTGCAAGCTCGCCCAGCGCGTGAATCGCATCGGACCGCTCCAGTTCATCAATGCCGTACCCGCTGTGCGCTTCAACCAGCGGCACGGCGCGCAGATCTTTCAACTCGCCGAAGCCGGCGACAGCACCGCGGGCGATGTATTCATGAAAAACATGCTGCTGCAATCCGTCGACAAGGATTGCATACGCACCAGGCGCCTTTGTTGCACCGAGCCCATGCAGCGCTGCGCCCGCAATCACGGGATTCGAAGAAGAAGCCAGACGCCGGAGATCCGCGACGAGCGAGCCCTCTTGTGGATGGTCGAGATCCGCGACGGCGTTGCCGGCGGCGACAGCGACGCGCGGGTCACGATCGTTGAGCGCGACATCGACCGCGAGGGCATCGTCGAGCGAAGTAGCTGCATCGAGCGCATCGACACGCACGCCGTAGAACGGATCGTGCGCGATTGCATCGCGTACCGCTGCACGGGCCGCATCACGATCCGCTCTTGCGGGAATTTCCCAATTGATCGATTGCCCAGAGCCGATCCGCAACGCTGGGCGCATTGCGCGCCTGATAACGCAATTCCGCAATAGACTTCGCAAAGGTGAGCTTACGAACGAGGTTGTTATCCGGATCGAAGAGCACCATCAGAGGGGCGCTCGCGACGCCGTTAAGCGAAAGTGTTTGATGGAGCGCGTGGGCGCTGAAGTGAACGTTCCGCACGTTTTTCGCCGTTTGGATCGTGATCGCGACCGGCATCGTGAAGGGCCGGCCATCGTGGTTGTGCTGCCGAACGTCGAGCGTTAACAGTTTTCGCCGCGCATCGTATGTTTGACCGACGATGAAATTCGGATAGGCCGGCCGGAAGAACCACTCGTCGAAAAACCAGCGCAGGTCGCGGCCGCTCGACTTCTCGATCGCCGCTTCGAACTGTCGCGTATCGGCGTTCTTCCATTGATATGCGACCAGATAATCGTGCAGAGATTTCCAAAATGCATGTTCGCCGAGCAGATAGCGCAGCATGTGGAGAACCTGCGCCGGCCGCTGATAGCCGCTGGCATCGAAGAGATCAAAGGCCTGCGCATAATCGTAATCAACGATCGGACGCCAGTAGCGTTTCGTTTCTCTGAAGTAACTCTGCTGCGCGTGGTAACGCTGGTACTGAAACTCCGCCTCTCCGAAGCGATGTTCAAACCACAGCTCCTGAAAGTACGTTGCGAAGCCTTCGTTGATCCAGATGTTAGGCCAATCGACAGTCGTGACGTCGTCGCCCCACCATTGATGCGCGAGTTCATGCGAGACGAGCCCCTCGCACGAATTCGTCAGTTCAGCTTCGGGCGGATGAATCGCGGTTTCGGTTTCCGTCGTTGCCGAAGCGTTCTCCATGCCGCCCGCGGTAAAGCGCTCGACCGCGCTCTGCGAATACTTCTCCCAGGGAAACGGCACACCGATCTTCTCTTGAAAGAACGCGATCATCGCGGGCGTGCGTCCAAAGCACAGCCGTCCCAAATTTGCATCCTCTTTTGAGACGTAGTAGTTGACCGGAAGCGATCCCAGCGCGTCCAGCAACTTCACATAGGGACCGGCGACAAAGGCCGTCAGATACGTCGAATGCGGATGGCGTTCGAGCCAATCCCACGTTGCATACCGTCCATCGTCGCGGTGCGAGAGAAGCGCGCCATTTGCGACGACGCTCCAACCATGCGGAACGGTCAAAATGAGCTCGGTCGGCGTCTTTTCGTTCGGCTCGTCCCAGGTTGGAAACCATCGCCGATTGTCCTCGGCCTCGCCTTGCGACCATATCTCCGGCTGATAGTGGGGATAGAAACGATCCGGCCGCATGAAATAGACGCCGCTGCTCGGTCTTGCGCTATACGCGGCCGCAACGATCATGCGTTCGCCCGATTTTGCGGGCGACGGCAAATCAATGTAGAGTCGATTCGGCGTCGTATGAAAGCGCACCGGCGAGCCGTTCAGCGTGACGCTGTTATAGTGCAGGCCGAGCGAATCAAACGGAACGCTCGTTAATCCGTCATGCTTCGCAACCATGATGCTCGTCGTTATCGCATCGAGCGTACCGGCATGAACGTTAAAACGTGCTTTGATCGTCTGCTTCTCGAATCGATACGGCGCAATCTGGGTCTGGTGAACGTATGCGTGGCCTCGTCCAAAGGGACGGGGATGAACTTTGGGCGGCTTTGAGAACGCCGGCAATAGCGCCGTGCTTGCGACGATGCTCGCGAGCGTGAAAGCGGCGAAGATCTTCGTTGAGCGGCGCATCAACGCTGCGCCTTGATGATCGTCCGACATATTTCTCGCGCCGCTTCGACCTCCACTTGATCGCGGCGAACGAAGAGTTTACGCCAGTACGCGTGTTCGGCGAGCCGCTTGATCAAATCGGATGCTTCGCGCGCATCCACGAACGAATCGCCCGTCCCAACCATCACCGTCGCGCGCCGATCGTCGGAGCCGAGTGGGAGACGATGCATCAACTGTTCTTGCGAATCCGCCCAGACGGCGCCGTTCCATCGCGAGCGCAGGGCGGCATCGCAGGTCTCGAAGACACCTAAGTCGTCCTCCGCATTGAACTCCGCAGCGAGCGCGTACACGCGAATGCGCCCGCGCAATGCACGCGCCGCATCGGAATCAAGCCGTTCAAGCTCGGTCATCACGCGCGCATCGTCCCAGCGCAGGAATTCTTGAATATCATCGAGCGACCGTGGATTCGGCCACAATTCGCGCAACGCTTCTTGCAAAATCCGTTCGTACATCCGTGTGGTGTGATGAAAGTACACGGTGGCAAACATCATGTAACGAGCCAACACGAACGACTCTAACGCAACGACGCCGCGGCTGTCGACTCCCAAAATCGCCTGCCCCGAATCGTGATAGATCCGCACCGAACCGAAGAGCTGTTCGCTGTCATAGTGGCCGGTCGCAACCCCCGTAAAGTACGCGTCGCGCAATAGATAATCCATGCGGTCGGCGTCTAAGTTGGGACCGCTGACGATCTCCGCTAAGACGCGATGCCGATCGCCTCCCTTACCGACGATCAGCGAGAGAACGTCGGCCGGATCCACCTCCAAGGCCGCAATCAATTCACGCATGTGCGGAAGCTCGATGAGCGCCTGCGTTCGTTGTTCATGCCGGATGCCGAGCACCGCTTCGCATGCGTGACTGTATGGGCCATGTCCGATGTCATGCAATAGGAGCGCGGCGCGCAAGAGCCGGCGCTGATAGTCAATATCATCTTGGTCGGTAAATGCTTCTGCTGAGTATCTGACGAGCGTTTCGAAAACACGTGTGCCGGCGGCCAACGCCCCGAGCGCATGACTGAAGCGCGAATGCTCGGCGGAAGGAAAGGCCAGATAAGCCAGCCCGAGCTGACGCAAACGACGCATCCGCTGCATCACGTCGGAATCGAGCAGCTTCGCCTCGGCTGTGGATAGCTCAATAAAATGGTGGATCGGATCGAAAATCCGCTTCACCGCGCGCACTTTCGTGGGTAAGCGCCGACACTCCGGCGAACTGACCTTCGCGGCAGCAATGCGGATCGACTCAACGACCATTCGCGAGATTCATGCGCGGACCGACCTCGCGAGCTTAGTCGGTTCGTTCGTTTCATTGCGTAAAGCGGGCCGCGATCTCGTCGGTCTCTGTCCATTTCACAGCGAACGAACTCCGTCGTTCCACGTTCACCCGCAAGAAGGCTATTTCAAGTGTTTCGGCTGCGGCGCCTCAGGTGATGCGATCGGCTTCATGATGCGCATGGAAAATCTCGCCTTTCCCGATGCTGCGCGCGTCTTGGCGACACGCGCCGGAATCGAACTTTCGGCTGAGACGCCGGTCGACGCGCGGCGCCGGAGCGAACGAGAGACGATCTACGAAGCGAACAAAGTTGCCGCGACATTCTTTGCGCGCGCGTTGGCAAGCGAAGAAGGCGCGCAGGCGCGGCGTTATTGTGAGCAGCGAGGCATCACCGCTGCGACGGTCGAGCGCTTTTCGTTGGGATATGCGCCTGAGAGCTGGGATTCGCTGGTTAATGAACTGCGCGCAGGCGGAATCGATCTCGCGCTTGCGGCGAAGGCGGGACTCATCAAACCGCGTCAAAGCGGCGGCTTTTACGATTTCTATCGCAACCGCCTCATGATTCCGACACTTGCCACGACCGGCGAGATCATCGCTTTCGGCGGCCGCGCCTTGGGCGATGCGGAGCAAAAATACGTCAATACCGCAACGACGCCGGTGTACACGAAAGGTCACCACGTCTTTGCGCTCAACTTGGCGCGTCGCGCAGCGGCGGCCGAAGGTGCGCTGATCGTCGTCGAAGGCTATCTCGACTGTATCGCGCTGCATCAAGCGGGTTTCGAAAATGCCGTTGCCTCGCTAGGGACGTCGTTTACGGAAGACCAAGCGCGACAGCTTCGCAAGTACGCGGAGCACATTTACGTCTGTTTCGATGCGGATGCGGCAGGCAGCGCCGCTGCGGAGAAGGCGATAGATACCGCGCTGCGCGTGATTGAAAACGCCGGCTCCTCCGTTCGCATTGTTCTGCTGCCGAAGGATGAGGATCCCGATAGTTTTGTGCGCGCGCACGGCGCTCAGGCGTTCCGCTCTTTGCTCGAAGAATCGAAGCCGGCGATTGAATTTCGATTGGAGCGCGAGCTCCTGCGATTTCAGTCGGGCTTTGATTCACCGAGCGCAATCGCGCGCAAAGGCGAGACCCTTATCCGAGAGATGACGCCGGTTGCGGAATGGGACCGGTGGCGCGTTTACGTCGCGGGTCGCCTTAAGGTGAACCCGAATGATCTTCGCAACAGCCGCTTTCTCGCCAATGCGGCGAACTTCGCGCCGCGCGGACCGGTGAGGCTGGGCAGCCGCCATGCTGCTCCGAGTTTTCAGCCCTCGTCGTACGAGCGCGAAATTTTAGCGATCGTTTTAGAGGAGCCCACTCTCCTCGTAGACTATGGCGCGGAACTTCCGCCGCCGAGCCGCTTTCTCAATGACGTCTACCGGAAAATCTATGAACGGCTGCAAGAAGAAGCGCCGCGTCTGGGCACAAGCGCCGACATTTATGGGATTTTTGCCGATGATCCCGAGATGACGGCGGTGCTTTCCGGCCTGCAGAAGCCCGATCGAAGCTCGACCGTTCGCTATGCCGACAGTGAAGAGCGGCGCAGGCACCTGGAACGGATTATCGATCGGCTGCAACTCGAGGTCGAAAAACAACGTTATCAGGAACTGTCCCGCGAAATCGACGAGCTGGTCGGCGCTGGGAAAGATGTACCGGCTAATGTGCGTAACGACTATGACACGCTCGTCGCAAAGCTGAAGAAATGACGGGGTTCCCGCCTGCGACTCTTCAAAAGGCTTAGTGCCTGGCGGGCCGCTAGGCAAGCGAGAAGGGCGCTGCCAAACGGGGGGCAATCGCGCGAAGTGCGTTGCCAATTTGAAAGGAGGTGAAGAAGTAATTATGGCTCGCAAGAAATCCGGCGCTGCTGCCACCGTTGAAGCAATGCCGCCCGCGCCATTGGAAGAGCAGATCCGCAAGCTAATCGAGCGCGGCAAGAAACGCGGTTCGCTGACGTATGAAGAGATCAATGCGGTCTTTGAAAATGTTGAAGACGTCAGCCCCGAGCGTTTGGACGATCTCTTTGAAGAGGTTGCCGCTGCCGGCATTGAGGTCGGCGACGAGCAAAAAGCTGAAAAATCCGACTCGGAAGACGACAGTGACGAGACCGCGATTCAGGCCGGTTTGGCCTTGGACGATCCGGTCCGAATGTATCTTAAAGAGATCGGACGCGTGCCGCTGCTTACAATGGAAGATGAGAGAAGTTTAGCGATGCGCATCGAGTCCGGTGAGCTTGAAGCGCTCAAAGACGGCGCTGCGAATTCCGCGATCGTCGTCCGCGGCGAAGAGGCGAAGCGCCAATTGACCGAAGCCAATTTGCGGCTCGTCGTCTCGATTGCCAAAAAATATGTCGGCCGCGGCATGCTGTTCTTGGATTTGATTCAAGAAGGCAACTTAGGGCTGATCCGAGCCGTTGAAAAATTCGACTACCGCAAGGGCTATAAGTTTTCTACGTACGCGACCTGGTGGATACGCCAAGCAATTACGCGCGCGCTCGCCGATCAAGCGCGTACGATCCGGATTCCCGTCCACATGGTTGAGACGATCAATCGCTTGATCAAGATCTCGCGGCAACTGCTGCAAGAACTTGGTCGCGATCCCTCCGTTGAAGAGATCGCCTCCGAGATGGGCTTAACGCCGGAGAAAGTGCGCGACGTGATCAAGATTTCGCAGGAGCCCATCTCGCTCGAGACGCCGATTGGCGAAGAGGAAGATTCGCATCTCGGCGACTTCATCGAAGATCAGGAAGCCGTCGCGCCCGCCGAAGCCGCCTCAGTGATGCTGCTCAAAGAGAAGATGGCCGACGTGCTGCAAAATTTGACGGAGCGCGAGCGCAAGGTGCTCGTGCTGCGCTTCGGACTTGAAGACGGCCATCAGAGAACGCTCGAAGAGGTCGGTCAGGAGTTCGGCGTGACGCGCGAACGGATCCGTCAGATCGAAGCCAAAGCGTTGCGCAAACTGCGTCACCCCTCACGCGGCAAAGCGTTAAAGGATTACTGGAGCAACGAATAGCGCTTAAGAGTTGATCGCCCGCCTCATTCTGACGCTGGCCGTGATTTCCGCGCCGGTCGCGTCACCGGTCCCTGCCCCAAGCCCCGGCCCGCCCCTCAAAGAAATCGGGTCCGTGCGCTCGACGCCGTATTGCACGGCGTTCTACAACCACTTTAACGGTGCGGTCCATCCGTTGTTGCAAAACGATTTTACGCTGGACCGGATTAGCGTCTCGCTCGACAACGTCAACAATCTCTTCTCAAAGATCGATTGGGAGGAGCAGTTCTACGACGAGCGGCTTAGGCTCGAACACTACGTCACGACTATGCAGCAAAATAACGTGGTCATTCAGCGCGAGATCAACTCGCTGCGAGAAGCGCAAACCTTCTCAACCGATCCCGAACGTTCTTCGGACATCCACATGCTAGCGCAAGAGATGCAGCGCGCGCTCGATAAGCAGAAGCAGATGTCAACCGACGTCTTCGGACTGGTGCAGGCGATGATCGACTACGCCGGTATTCATCCGCGTTACTTGACTGGGCAACCGATCGGCGGCATCTCGCTCCAGGATTTGCAGATGCCAACCGAAGCGAAGGACATCAAGTCGTATCTGCGCTTCGATGGGATGCGCGATCGCTTGCGTGACGCGGAAGTGCGCTCGGCGCAATACGCGCAAACGGTCCTCGAGAAGTTCTGTTAACCTAGGGCGTTACATACTGCCCTTCTCGGCGTTCTTGCTTGGAATGACGTTCGGGTTTTTCTCGGCGAATGCGCCGAGCGGATTCGGCTTGACCCACACGATCAGATCCCAAATCGCGGGAAAGAGAAAGACCGTTTGCACGGCGCTTGCATCTTTGACGACGCCCGCTTTCACGAGCGCAGCAGCGGTTGGATTCGCCGGATCCCCGCCCGCTGCCGTAAACCGGCTCATTCGCATGCCGCTGTATGCGGGCTGTTTTGTGTTCGAGTCGACCGTTATGTAATGCACGTGTGCCGGAATTTTGATCCAGCGCGACGGATCGACGCCCCAAAGGTGCGGCGCACCGCTGCTCTTTGATTGCAGCACGGAGAAATCGGCGCCGAGCAAATTCCCTTTGACGTCGTACCACAATTGGCTCGGGTGCTGAGGATCCGCGGATTCCCATTGCCGGTTCGCGTAGCTGATTGCGCCGGTCGAATCCTCATCGGTGTAGCGGATATAGCCGGCTTTCTCGGCATCGGCCGCGGTCGGGAAGCGGCGCATTAAGTCAGCCTGGATCGAACGAATGAATTGCACTTCGGCGCCAACCGGCTTTCCGGAAAGTTTCGGTGCTGCCGCCAGCATCGATACGGCGCCGGCGGCGATCGCGAACGTAAGAATAAAGCGCTTGATCATCATCAAGCGCTCTTGGACTACTGCGGCGGCGTTGCCTGCGGTCGCGGCCTTGGGGACGGAGTGATCTTCGGCGCCACCGTCAAGAAAGGCAGCGGCGAAAAATGCGCGTGCGGTTGATCGACGCTCAAGTGAAACGGCGGCGGGGCGACGACGCTGACCAGGCCGCCTGCAACTCTGACGACCGCCGCGGTGCGCGCTCGCAAAATCGTTCCGGGCGCAAATCGAGTTCTGCCCCTTTGCGGAAGAGCCGATAGAGATAGTGGTAAGGAATGAAGATGTCTTTGATCGTGTCCGCGACGCCGGCGGTCGATGCTTCGCCGGCCGTAACATGAACGGTTACATGCGCGGTCGGCGTACGTAAGGGCAGTTGCGTCTGATTCGCAAGCCGCATCGGCTCAAACAGAATGTCAATCGACCCGTCAACATCGGGCGCCTGTGCGCCATGGACGTCGGTAATCTTTATCCGTACGGGCGTGCCGGCGGGTGCTACGGTGATGCCGCCGAGAACGAGCGGATCTTTGAGATGCGCGCGGGCTTCGGTCCCCGTCTGCGAAACGCGTGAGCCGATGCGGTCGTCGAGAACGAAGAGCACACTCGAATCAAGCGGCAAGACGCGTGCGCCGCTCGGCAACGCAGTCGGCGCGCTCGTCGCTGACGACCCGGGTGACGATTGGGGTGCAGGGACGGCAAGCGTTGGTATCGCCCGCAAACTCATTGCGGCCGCAGATGCGGCCGCAAGGCAGACAAGAAACCAGCGCAAGGTGTTAGGACGCGCGCTTTTCTTCGGCGCTCTGCGCCCGGCGCGATGCCGCAGCAGCTCGCTTTCCTTCTTCGATGAGTTGCTTGACTTTTTGGCCACCTTTTTGTCCGATCTGTTCGTAGAAATTCGGGCCGTAGCGGTCGCGCGTCGCTTCGCCGCCTTTCTTCCCGCCTTTCTTACCGATTTGTTCGTAGAAGGCGTGACCGTGAGCCAGCTTCGTCGCCTGGCCGCCTTTGCGCCCGATCGTTTCATAAAACTCCGGGCCGTACTTTTTCTTGACGGTCTCGCCGCCTTTTTGACCGGCCTCTCGGACGGTCATACCGCCATTCTTTCTGGATTGGGGACTGCTGGGCATGGTGTGCTGAACCTGTCTTTCCGTTGGTCCGCCCTGGGAGGACGGCACTTGAGTGCTCCATATACTACAACGCACTGAACCACCCGAACGTTAGATGTTTCTGAACAATCGGTCGCTCCCAGTGCTCTTCAAGGCGGCTGCCCTCATGGTGGCAATGGCGGCCTTGGCCAGCGCAGCCGACCCGTACCAGTCGATGGCCGGTCTCGAGAAAGCCCGCTCGCTTGGCAGAGGAGCGCTCGCCGGCTATCTCGCCTCTAAGGACTCCTCGATTGCAGCGCGTGCTGCGCTCGCCATTGGGCGGACGAAGGATCCGCACGGCGTGTCGCTGCTCCAGCGCCACATCCACGATCGAGATGACGGCGTCCGCGCTATGGCGGTGTATGGTCTGGGCCTGATTGCAAACGGCGCGAGCGCACCGACGTTGATCAGCGACGTCAACAGCGACCGCTCGACCGCGGTTCGCGTCGCGGCGATCGATGCGATTGCACGCTATGAGGCTGCGCAACGATTCCGCGGTAACGATGAATCGTCAGCCGCGTCGGCACTTGTGGCCGCCCTGAAGGCGGATCGCGATCCGCGAGTTCGGGGTCGCGCGGCGGCGGCGTTCGAAGCGTTTCGGACCGGACTGATGGGCGATCTCGCCTCGCGCGAGCTTGCGAACGCCTTCACCCGCGAACGCGATGATGACGTTCGCTGGCACATCATGTGGACGATCTACCGCGGATATGCGATCCGTGTTCCTCGCGAAATTTTGACGAACGCATTGCACGATCGTAACGAGCTCGTACGCATTGAAGCCGTTCGCGCGTACGGTCGCCTAAAAAACAAAGATGCGCTTTCGACGCTGCAACCGCTGCTCAATGATGCATCGTGGCGCGTGCAACTGCAAACGATCGAATCGATGCGAGCGCTGCGCGGTGAGCCACCCACCGATCATCTGAAAGAGATGCCTGCCGGCGTTCACGTTCCGCCGGTGCACGTGCAGAATTTCATGGAAATCGCGCCGTTACCACGCCCGACGTTTAGCGGGAAACCATCGGCCCCCGATCCGCAAGGCATCATCACGCGCCCGCGTTTGCATCCGACGACGTCCGCACTCATGGATGGACCGATGCCCGGACCGCACCCGCGCGTTCGAATTCGCACGACGAAAGGCACGCTGATCCTCACGCTCTATCCCGAATGGGCGCCGTTGACGGTCGAGAACTTCTTGAACCTCACGAACCGCGGCTACTACGATGGCCTGCGCTGGTTCCGAATCGTCCCCGACTTTGTCGTGCAGACCGGGGATCCAAGTGACAATGGTGAGGGCGATGCCGGCTACTCGATTCCCGCCGAAGAGAATCCGCTCGAGCAGCGCAGCTACGTTATTTCGATGGGCTTGAATTACAAAGACAACAGCCCGATTCGTGATTCAGCAGGGACGCAATTTTACATCACCCTCTCGCCGCAACTGCATTTAAATCGCGATTTCACGGTATTCGGAGAGGTGAGCAGCGGCTTCGACGTGCTCGGCCGTCTGGTGGAAAGCGATCGCATGACGCGCGTGGAGCAAATCCCCGACTCACGCTAGACTTTCGGCGACGTTGTGAGCAGACGTAACGCGTTGTCATGTGGCGGGGTGACGTTTCACTCGGGGGCGTATGGAGCAGGCGACTCCCGCTATTGAAAGGAGGCCCCTTCGACAGGCTCAGGGTGACAACGATGACAGTGTCACGTCCGCCGAGGGAAATGTCACCCCGTCACGTGGCGACGATGACAATTACAGTGGCGCTTCGACAAGCTCAGCGTGACAGTTTATGCAGCGTTCGGCCGGCATTGCGAACTTAGAACAACTTCTTCGAATCTAAGAGGATCGTTACCGGACCCTCGTTGACGAGTTGAACGCTCATGCGCGCGCCGAAAATACCGTACGCAACAGTGAGTCCGCGCCGCTCGAGAAGTTGCCCGACTCGTTCGTAGAGCGGCTTTGCCTGCTCTTCACGAGCGGCCGTTATAAAGGAGGGCCGGCGTCCTTTTCGCGCGTCGCCGTGGAGCGTGAACTGAGAGATCAGCAACACGGCGCCGCCGGTATCGATGAGGGAGCGGTTCATCTGGCCTTGCTCGTCGCGAAAGATTCGAAGTTCCGCAATTTTGTCGGCTATGCCGGCGGCATCATCGTCGGCGTCGTCAACACCGACGCTGAGCAACACGCATAGGCCCTCTGCGATCTCTCCAGTTGTCTCCCCGTTGACGTCAACCGCCGCGGAGGAAACCCGCTGCACGACCGCGCGCATCAGCGCGAGAAGAGCGAGGACAAGGCGAAGAGCGCGTTCTCCTTGCGCTCGAGCACGCGACGATAGAAGTACGCCGCCCAATGCGTTCCAAACGGAATGTAGATGCGAAGGCGATACCCTTCAGATATGAGCTCTCGTTGGATGTGCGGGCGCACGCCGTAGAGCATCTGAAACTCAAAGCGATCCGGTGCGATCGCGTGTTGTTTCGTAAAACGCTTGATCGCGCCGATCAAACGCAGGTCATGTGTCGCGAGCCCGGGATAGGTTGCGGACGACAGCAGCCGCTCGGCCAGTCGCAAATATTCGCGGCGAATCGTCGGCATCGATTGGTGCGCGATCGCCGCGGGCTCTTTGTAGGCGCCTTTGCACAGACGAACGCGTGCTTTTAGCCCGATCATTTGCTCTACGTCAGCCGGCGTTCGCTTCAACAGCGCCTGCAACACCGGCCCAACGTTTCGCGTGAGAAGCGAAGACCCGCTCGAAAACGCCGAGCGTCGGTTGCGTGCAGCCGGAACCTTCCATGTCGATTCGCACGAAGGGATCGCGGTTGTTCGCGGCGCGCTCGACGATTGACGTCAGGTGCTGCGTTGCAAGGTCTTCGGAGATCAGCAAACCGAGAGCCGACAGCTTGACGGAAACGTTGCTGTCGACGCCCTCGCGTTTAATCGCGTCCAGAATGTCGAAGTAGACGTCGCGCGTATGCAGCGCAGCGCTCTCTTCGCTTACATCTTCTCCCAAGAAGTCGAGCGTTGCGCTCATGCCGCGCTCATTGATCGCGCGGACGGCGGCGAGTGCGTCGTCGATCGTCTCTCCGGCGACGAACCGCCTTGCCAAGAAAAAGAAGCGCTTTTGAAAGCTGGATTCCGGCGCAAAAACGCGTTCGAGCAGAGCCACGAGCGGCGTTATACGACGTGGCGCCGGACCGCCCATTGCACGGCAATAACGAGTGCGGCAAGCACGACGAATCCGTAACTCAACGCCAGCGCAGGGGCGAGGCCTTGCGCCGACAGCGTAACGTAGAGCGCGACCGGCAAGGACGTCGGCCGATAGGCCACGATCGACGTCGCGCCGTACTCGCCGATCGCGCGCAGCCATGCGAGGAGCACACCCGCGAAAATGTTTGGCGCCCCGAGCGGTAGAGCGATGCGCCAAAACGTCTGCACCCGAGATGCGCCGAGAGTCGCGGCGGCCTCCTCGTAGATCGGATCGACCGCTCGAAACGCTGCACTCGCAGCGATGACCACGAACGATCCGGAAACGAAGAATTCCGCAAGCGCGACGCCGCCCAAAGAATCAACGAGGAAGATTCCGTGGCGGCTCAACCATGCGCCGAACGGCGTCTGCACTCCAATGACGTTCAATAGAATGATGCCGCTCGCAACCGGCGGAAACGCAAGCGGCAATCCAAGGACGAACAACGCAACACTTCGTGGACCATCACGCCAGCGCGCGAGTTCGTATGCCGCCGGCACGCCAAGAATCGTTGCCGCCAATACGGCGACCGTGGATGCGATAAGCGAAACGAGCGCAGCGTTGCGAACGCTCGGACCGGCGAAGACACTTGCGACGGCGGCAGGCGAAACGTTGGTCAAAAGTGCGAGCGTCGGCCAGAGCATCGCGAACGCCAATATCGCTAATGCGACGACGAACGGCCAGGCAGCGCGTTTCACAAAAAAGACTCTACCAAAATCAGTGGTATGATGGCGAACGGTGGCCGCGCTCAAGATTCTTTTCGTTGCGCTATCGTTGGCGTTGGACTGCTTTGCGGTGAGTATCGGCGTCGGAATGCGTGGCGTTCGCCCATCGACTAAATGGCGCATAGGATGTTCGTTTGCGGTGGCGCAGATCGCGATGAGCTTGGTCGGTGTAGGGCTCGGCTCGGTCCTTGGACAGTTGATCGGGAGCGTCGCGGGATATCTCGGATTCATCGCGTTGGTCGCGCTTGGCGCTTACATGATCGCTGAGAGTCTCCGAGAGGCCCGTTCGGGCAGCGCACTCGACATGACGAGGGGCTGGGGCCTTGCGGTCGCGTCGCTTTCAATCAGTCTCGATTCGCTCGGAATCGGCTTTTCGATCCTTTATATCGGCGTGCCGTTGTATACGGCACTGATCGCCATTGGTGTCGCGTCCGTAATCGCAACGTTTGCCGGGATAGCACTTGGTCGCACGCTGGGGCGGCGCGCGGAAGAAGGCGCTGAACTTTGGGCCGGTATCGTGCTGCTCGTCACCGGGTTGTTTTTTATCGCAAATAAGGTGCTGCGTTGGGGCCTTTAGACGTCGGCGAATCCTTGCTGGAGCTTTGTGAGGCGCACGGCTCGCGCTCGATTGCCGTCGTGGGCACGGCGAAGAACGTCGGCAAGACGGTCGTTGTGAGAACGCTGTGCGGCGCGCTTCAGAAACATCAGCGGCCCTTCGGCGTTGCATCCGTTGGACGCGATGGTGAAGCGATCGATGCGGTCGATGCGATGCCCAAGCCGCGCCTGCGGTTGGAAGCGAACGTCTTTGCCGCGACTGCGCGCGACGCTTTGTCGCCATCGCCGGCGTGCGAGATTCTCGAGGTTTCAGATATGGCGACCGCACTTGGCGCCATCGTCTTTATCCGAACGCGTGCGCCGGCGAACATCGAGCTCGTCGGTCCGCCGAATGCGTCGGCGATGCACCGCGTGAAGCGGCGGTTGTTCGCCCATGGTGCCCAACGCGTCATCATCGATGGAGCGGTCGATCGATTGGCGGCGCTTGCGGGTGAAGATGATGCGGTTATCGTCGCAACGGGTGCTTCCGCGGCTGCGACACTTGAAGCGGCGGCGACGCAAACCGGCGCACTCGTTCGGCGGCTGCAGACGCCCGCGTTCGATCCGGCGAGACCGTTCGTGCGTATCGCCGGTGTCTTAGATTCCGCTCGCAGCAGAGACATTAATCGGCGCCCATGAGAGGCGGCAAGTCGTCGTAACCGATCCAACGCGCATCGTTCTGCATGGCAACGCGCTGCTCAAAGCGTCTGAAGCGCTCGAGATCCGTTGCGAGCATCCCTTACGGATCGTTGCAGTAACGGTTGCCTCGATCGGACGCGACCGATATTTTGAACCGCGCGAGTTTGCGCGCGCTGTCGCCGAGCAGACGGGGCTGCCCACATTTGATGCGTACGCCGGAACGCGTGCCGCCGCATGAACGTTCGTGCACTCTGTGACGCCATAACTGCCGCGGAGCTGCGCTTCGATTGGGTCGCCAATCAACTCCAGCCCCTAACTCAATATGGCGCTGATCGTTTTGCGCGTTGGGAACCATTTCGAACGGGCGATGAAGCTGCGGCGCAACAACACGGCGAACGCATCGCCAACGTTGCGCGTACGTTTGCATCCGACACTCTAGAATCGATTCGCGAAGTGCTTCGCCGCCTGCCCGACATTCGCTCGGCAATCGGCCGCGCGCGGCTTGGTGAGACGCTAGGCGATCCCGATCTCTTTATGGTGCTTCAATTTTGCGACGGAATGAAAGAACTTGCGGCGCTGATCGATGCGGTGATTCTCCCGGGAGGAATGACGCTTTGCGGCCCGGTGCTTCGAAGCGCTTTCAGCGGGAAGAAGCGGTGGATTCTCGTTCTTTCTGGGCGATCGGTTCTCTGAGACGCTTGCCGAAAAACGGCGCGAGCTTGCTGAAGCAGAGAACCGATTTGAAGCGTTGCGAGCAACGCTCAATGCGCGCGTTGCGGAGGCCCTCCGCCGCGAGGGGATCGCAACCGATGAATTCATCGTGATGCGCGATGAGCTGCGCGGTCAACTGCCGGCAGGCGTTCATGTGATTCGTGAAGCGCCCACCTATCTGTTATGCGAGGTGGAATTGGATCGGCCCGCGCTCGAGGCCCTCGAAATGCGCGATCGATGCGCGACGGCTGCCGCAACTGCGGAGGAAGACGTTCGCAAGAACCTTTCCGCGGTCGTCGCAAACTTTGCCGGTGCGCTCAATGCGGGCGGTCTCGACGCAGCGGATGCCGATGTCCTGATAGCGGCCGCATTGTTCGCGCAGCGTTACGGTTGCGTCGTTCCTCAGTATGTGGCGCATACAGCGCTCGAGGTCCGTGGCGCCCGGTTTTTGCCGCTCGAAGAGAACCTCGCGCTCAACGAACAACGCTATGTTGCAATCGATCTCGCTTTTGGAGAATCAAATGTGCTTACGGGTCCGAACATGGGCGGAAAGAGCGCGGCATTACGCACGGCCGGTTTCATCGCGCTTTGTGCAGCGTTCGGCTTACCGGTTCCGGCAAAAAGTGCGTCCGTCGCGCTGTTCGAGCGCATTCGGTGGCTCGGCGTCTCGCGATGTCAGCGCTCACGATCGGCAGCCGCTGCTCTCGTCGTTTGCGCGCGAGATCGTGCGGCTGCGCGAACTGCTGGAGCAGCGGCCCAGAACGCTTTGGCTGATCGATGAATTCGCGCGCACAACGGCGCCCGGCGAGGCATACGCGCTGTTGTTGGCGCTGCTCGGAGCGTTGCGCAAGCGCGACGGATGCGCCATCGCCGCGACGCACTTGATCGAGCTTGATGCGCAGGCTGAGATCGCACACTTTGCCGTCGGCCGCCTGCGCAGCGATGGCACGCCGCCGGAATTTGCCGGCACGGAGGATGCGCTGCGCGCGTTGGCTGAACGCATGGACTATCGAATCGAACGCGCGCCTCAGGCACGTGAGGCGGCCTCCGATGCGCTCGAGCTCGCGGCGTGGCTCGGGCTCGACAAGGAGCTCGTTCAAAGCGCCAAGGACATTTTGTCGCGATGCAGCCGCTGATCATCACCGTCGCGCCGACCGGCGCCGAACTGACGGTTGACCAAACTCCGCACCTTCCGATTACGCCGAAGCAGTTAGGGGCGGTTGCTGCTAAGGCACAAGAGGCAGGCGCTTCCATTATTCACGTTCATTGCCGCGACGACGATGGAACGAATACTCACAGTGTCGAGCGGTTTGCCGCGGCGCTCGAAGAGATTCGCGCCAACAGCGATCTGATCGTTCAGTTTTCGACGGGTGGCGCAATCGGAATGACGCCCGAAGAGCGTCGCGCTCCGCTACGATTGCGACCCGAAATGGCGAGTCTCACATGTGGCACCGTCAACTTTGGCGAGCACATCTTCGAAAACAGCTTCGCGATTATGCGCGGACTTCTGCTAGAGATGAAGATGTACGACGTTCGGCCGGAGCTGGAAATCTTTGATAAGGGACATCTGAGCAATGCGCGCCGGCTCGAGCAAGAAGGCGTATTGCAACTGCCGCAGCACGTCAACTTTGTTCTCGGTGTCCCTGGCGGCCTCGATGCAACGGTGCACAATTTGAGCGATTTGGTTGACAATCTTCCGGCGGGATGCACATGGTCTGCCTCGGGAATCGGGCGCGGTCAACTGCCGATGTCGGTTGTCGCGATCGCGATGGGCGGTCACGTGCGCGTTGGACTCGAAGACAACATTTACTATTCGCGCGGGCGCCTAGCGACGAACGAAGAGCTCGTGGCGCGCGTGCGTCGACTCGCCGCCGAAGCCGGCCGCGAGGTGTGCACGCCAAACGAAGCGCGCACGATTTTGCGGCTGCGCAGACACGAAGCAACCGTTACAGGAGAACCTGCAAGCAGGCCCTAATCGGCCTGCATTCCGCGATGTTCAATTATGTAGTTCGGCGCACGCTGCAAGCGATTCCGCTGCTGATTCTGATCTCGCTGATCTTGTTTCTCATCTTGAACAATGCTCCGGGCGGCCCGCTTGCGCCATATCTGCAAAATCCGCACATCACGCCGGCCGACATCGCGCGTTTGAAGCATAATTTGGGGCTGGACAAGCCGCTCATCTACCGGTATTTCGTCTGGCTCGGACAGCTGCTGCACGGCGACCTCGGTTACTCGACCTCAAATTCCGAATCGGTCTTGCAGGCGATCGTGGAGCGGCTGCCGGCGACGCTCGAGTTGCAGGTCAGCGCCTTTGTTGTGGCGCTGGCGTTTGGACTTTCGGCCGGCATCTTTGCCGCTGTTCGTCCGTATTCGCTCTCGGATTACTTCATCACCACGCTCGCGTTCTTCGGTCAATCGATGCCGGTGTTTTGGTTCGCCTTGATGCTGCAGCTTGCGTTTGCCGTGCATGGCATCCAGGCGTTCGGCTATGAAATTCGGTTGCCGTCGGCGAGCTTGAGCACGTATGACAATTTCGTATTGAGCGATCGAATCGTGCATTTGATTTTGCCGACGATCGTTTTGGCGCTCCTGCAGTTGGCGCTCTATAGCCGCTTCATGCGCAGCTCGATGTTGGAAGTCATTCATACCGACTACATGCGGACGGCGGCAGCCAAAGGTCTCGACCGACGAACCGTTCTTTTCAAACACGGCCTCAAGAATGCGATGATTCCGATCGTGACGATCGTCGCGCTCGCCCTGCCCGGTTTGGTCGGCGGCGCCATCGTGACGGAGACGATCTTTGCGTGGCCCGGTGCGGGACGCCTGTTCTTCAATGCTCTCGGACAGAGCGACATCGCGCTGCTGATGGGCTACTTGCTGCTGGGCGCGTTCTTCGTCGTCTTTTCGAATCTTTTGGCGGATGTCGCGTACGCGTGGCTCGATCCGCGCGTGAAGTATGATTAGGGAACCTCTGGATATCCAGAGGTTCCAAGGGAGCTCGAGATGGCTGTAAGCATTCCGATCGATCAAAGGATCGCCGCAGCTGAAGACGACGTCGTTGTCAGTAAGGTCACCGTTTGGAAGCGCTTCCGCCGCCATAAACTCGCGCTTGCGGGAATCATCGTGCTTGGCTTCATGGTGCTTATCGCAATCTTTGCGAAGCAGCTCGCGCCCTACGATCCGAATGCAATCGACAACGTCCACTGGCTCGGCACCCCGCTTGCGCCCGGCATAGCACATCATGCGTTAGGCACCGACGAAGTCGGCCGCGACTTGCTTTCGCGTTTGATGTTCGGCGCGCGGATCTCTTTGACGGTCGGCATCAGCGCTACGCTGATGGAAATCATCATCGGGACGGTCTTGGGCGCGATCGCCGGCTATTACGGCGGCTGGGTCGACTACATTATCATGCGCATCACCGACGTCTTTTTGTCGATCCCCCTGTTGCCGTTGCTGCTCGTGCTAACGGCGATCGTGGCCGCGAGTTCCAGTAAGGCGTCGCTGAGTTTCGGGGTCATCGTGATCGTCATCGGAGCCCTCATTTGGCCCTCCGCCGCGCGACTGGTTCGCGCGCAATTCCTTTCTCTGCGGGAACGCGAATATACGGAAGCCGCGCGCGCGGTAGGTAACAACGATGCCCGCATCATCTTCCGGCACCTCTTGCCGAATGCAATGGCACCGTTGATCGTTCAAGCGACGCTCGACGTCGCGAATGTCATCGTGCTTGAATCGACGATATCGTTCCTAGGATTTGGAATTCAACCGCCGACGGCGTCGTGGGGCAACATGCTGAGCAACGCGATCTCGAATCTGCAGGTCGCTTGGTGGGCGGCCGTCTTCCCCGGCCTTTGCATTCTCGTCACCGTGCTGGCGATCAACTACATGGGCGACGGGTTGCGGATGCGCTTGACCCGAATATGCGCTGAGCCCTAAACTTGCGAAGTTCCGCTGTTCCTGGCCTAAGCGCGAGTGGCGAAATTGGTAGACGCACTAGCTTGAGGGGCTAGCGCCCGCAAGGGCGTGCTGGTTCGAGTCCAGTCTCGCGCAAATGCTCACCCGGTTCAATCATCGCGCTGCTCGGGTCAGGGCAACGGTCCGACTCGTGGGACGCTCCCTCTCGTGCGCTTGACTCCGCGGAATCTGATAAATGGAAGATGCCCGCTCCGTACACCCCCGAGTGAACCATTGCCCTGCCCCGCCGTCTGTCACCCTGAGCTTGTCGAAGGGCGATCGTGATCGTGCGCGAGGCCGGACTGCAGTGGGGAGGGCGGACGAAGCGGTGCTGGCCGGCCTTCCTTAATATTTAGACTTTCTTGATAGTGTAGGGAGGGGCTCGTGGGTTACAATGGCGGGCGACCTGAAACATCGGCCCCCGCGCCGGCGTACCCTTTCAAGAAAAACAGCCCCCGGAGTTTCTTATTGTGTGGTTGACTCGATTCGCAATTAACCGCCCCGTCATCACCGCGATGATCTTTATTGCACTCGCGGTGTTCGGCTTTATCGCCTATCTGACGTTAGGGCGCAGCGCGAACCCGCCCGGCACCGACTTTCCGGTTGTCGTCGTACAGTCCACTTACCCAGGCGCATCTCCCGATGAGATGGAGCGCTTGGTCATCAAGCCGATTGAAGATCAGCTCGACGGCATCGACAACCTCGATCAGATGACCGCCAGTGCGCAAGAAGGCGTCGCGACGATCGTCGTCCAGTTCCAAATCGATACGAACCTGGATCTCGGCGCGATCGACGTGCAGCGGCGCGTCGATACCGCACGAGCGTTCATGCCGACGGACCTCGATCCGCCTTACGTTTTTAAGAACGGCGCCTCGCAGCCGCTTCTCGACATCGCGATCAGCTCGAAGTCTTTACGTCCCGAAGCGCTCGCGGACTTGGTCAACAACCGCTTAGTGCCGGTCCTCAAGCAAATTCCGAACGTGCAAACGGTTGACGTCTACGGCGCGCAGCAGCGTGAGTTCCAGCTTCAGCCCGATCCGATCGCGCTGCAAGGCGTCAATGCGACGCTCGGTGACATCTTCACCGCGGTCGCCGCGAACAATGCGACGCTTCCGGGCGGACGGCTGTTGCAGCCGACGCAAGAGGCGAGCGTTTCGATCCATGCCGACATCAATAAGGCGTCGGACATGCTCGGCATCCCGCTGCCGGTTCCGGGAGGCGCCAACAAAGAGCTGCGCTTAGGCGACATCGCGACTGCTGTCGACGGCCACGCCGAGCAACGCACGATTTCTCACTTCAACGGCGAGCCGCGCCTGTACGTCGAGATCGGCCGCAACATCAACGCGGACGAAATCAAGTCGACGAAGATTGCGCGGGACCAGCTCAAGAAGATCAACGCACAATTCCCGCAGCTGAACTTTCACGAGATAGATGCTCCCGCTGACTATACGCAAGCATCGTTGAGCGGCGTCTGGCAGTCCCTCGGCGAGGGAATTCTCTTGACCGCAATCGTCATGCTGCTCTTCCTGCACGCATGGCGTAATGCGGCGGTCGTCATGCTGGCGATCCCGACGTCGATTCTCGCGACGATGGTCCTGATGAAAGCGTTCGGCTTCCATCTCGACATCATGTCGCTCATGGGACTCTCGCTTATTATCGGCATCTTGGTCGACGATTCGATCGTCGTCTTGGAGAATATCACGCGGCATCGCGATCAAGGCGAAGAGCCGGTCAACGCCGCGATCAACGGGCGCACGGAGATCGGCAGCGCCGCGATCGCCATCACGATGGTCGACGTCGTCGTCTTCTTGCCGATCGCATTTCTCTCGGGCATCGTCGGCAAGTTCCTCAAGGAGTTCGCCCTTGTGGTCGTGGTGGCGACGCTCTTCTCGCTCTTTGTTTCCTTCACGCTCACGCCGCTGCTTGCGGCGAAGTGGAGCGTTCGCAAGCGCAGCGGTGCGCCGCCGCGATGGCTTGAGATCACGAAACACCCTTGGCTGAACGGTGGATTGGCCGCGCTCGCGGTCGGAGCGTGGTTTACGCCGTGGCTCTTTGCGCGGCTCATCGGCGTATTCTTGCTGGCCGTTTTGGCGTTGAATGCGTTCGTGCAGCGCTACGACGAGATTCTCACGGCCTATCGCACAAAGCTGCTGCCGATGGCGATGCGCCACGGTTTCTTCGTCGTTTTCGTCTGCTCCATGCTGTTTCTGAATTCGGTTCTCTTGCTCGGCGGCGGAACGACGGCGATGCGCTTCGACGTATTCGTTTTTGCGCTGCTCTTGGGCGGGCTTGCGGGGGGCTTGCTCTTGCGCAAGTTCGCGCCAAATAAGTTTGCGCCGCTACCGCGAACAGCCTCGCGACAGCAACGGCGCAGCACGGACTGCCGACAAGAAGGCGATACTGTGGACTGCGCTCGGAGCCGTCGGCACGCTGGTTCTCGCCGCGTTGGCCGCGAGCATCAATCCGCTGCTCTCGCTTTTGGTGGTCGTCGCCGCGGTCGGATTCTTCGTTTGGCACCGATTTGCGATAGCAAAGAATATCTTGCGCACGCAGGTCCGCGCGCTTCGCGACTTCGGTACGCGACGGCGCGCTGCAGTGCTGTGGTTCGCCGTGCCGATCGTGCTTGCGATCGTAATGCCGCTCCTGGGTCAAATCAGCTTCGATTTCGTTCCCAACACGCAGACTGGCCACGTCGCCATGACCGTAACCTATCCGCCGGGAACCCCGATTGAGACGACCGCGAAGTATGTCGATCGGCTCGAGAACGCGATTCTGAAAGTCGACGGCGTTCAGTCGATCAGCTCGACCGTGGGCCGCAAACCGTTCGGTTGGGGCAGCGTTGTCGGCGGCAACTATGCCACGTTAGATGCCGAAACGTACAAGAATCGCCGCAGCGAAACGAATCGCGTTATCGGCGATGTCCGAAAACTGGGGTATTTGGTCCCGGGTGGCCAGTTTCAAGTGCAAGGCGATACCGGCGGCGGCTCAGGCGCGGCGATCTTCTATGCGTTGCAGGGCCCTGAAGACGCTATCGGACCGGCGGCCGAGAAAGTCGCAAAGTTCTTGCGCGACACGCCGGGATCGGTCAACGTGCAGACCAGCAACGAAGTTGCCGCGCCGCGTCTGAACGTGCAGATCGATGCCGCTAAAGCGGCAGTGCTCGGCGTCTCTCCGGGTGCAGCTGCGACGGCAGCACGCATTGCCGTGGACGGCGCCGTTGCAACCAAGGTGCGAACGCCGGATGGCCTCGTTGACGTGCGCGTGCAGTTTCCGCCGCAAGACCGCAACACCGTCGAGTCGATGCAAAGCGTGAGAGTGCGCGCGAGCGATGGAACGCTGGTGCCTCTTTCCGATGTTGCGACCTTTACATGGACCAAAGCGCCGACGAAGATCGACCGGCTAGACAAGCAGCGCGTCGTCAATGTCCTAGGCGATGTGTTGCCCGGTTACTCGCTCGGCGCAGTGACGAGCCCATTGGAGCGAAAGCTGCATCAGCCGGGATTCTTGCCGGCCGGCGTCAGCCTCGAGTCGCAAGGCGACACGAAATACTTGCAACAGACGATGGTCGACATGGGCATCGCGCTCACGACGTCATTCATGCTCGTGTACATGCTGATGGTGATCCTGTACGGGTCGTTCCTCGAGCCGCTCATCGTGATGTTCAGCGTTCCGGTCGCTATCGTCGGTGCGTTCATGGCATTGGCGCTGATGCATCGCCTTCAGCCCGACGCCGGACAATCGTTGAACTTGCTCTCGATGCTCGGCATCGTGATGCTCTTCGGATTGGTGTCGAAGAACGGCATTCTGCTTGTGGACTACTCGAATACGTTGTGCAAGCGCGGCATGCGCGTGCACGACGCCGTGTTGCAAGCAGCCGCCACACGGTTCCGTCCGATTTTGATGACGACGTTTGCGATGGTCTTCGGCATGTTGCCGCTTGCCTTTGGATTTGCGGAAGGAGCTGAATGGCGGCAGGCCATGGGGACCGTCATCATCGGCGGACTGCTCAGCTCTCTGATCCTGACGCTCTTCTTGGTGCCGATGATCTACAACACGTGGATCGGCTATCTCGAGCGCCGCGCGGATCAGCGGGCGATGCAAGCGGAACTCCGCGAACCGGTGCTCGCCACGTAACAAGCGCCCCAAAACAAGTAAGAGGAAGGTCGCCCGTGGTGCGGCCTTCCGTGCTTTTGGGGTACGAAGCAACGAGACCATCGATCTTCGTTTTTACTCTCGGAGGTACACCTGAATGTCTTTTTACGAGCACGTACTCAAGCGAATCGCCGGCACTACGGCCGCGGCGGCGGTGGCGGTGCTAATGGTGACGGCGAGCGCGAACGCCCAAACCGTTTCCGTCATCGTCAACGGCCAACCGATGAGCTTCGACCAGCCGCCGATCGAACGCGCGGGACGCGTCTTTGTGCCGCTCCGAGGCGTCTTCGAGCGCCTAGGGGCAAGCGTCGTTTACGCCAATGGCCAGATCAACGCGACCGGCAACGGCCGTACCGTATCGTTGCAAATCGGCTCGACAAACGCGACCGTCAACGGGCAGCCCGTCACGGTCGATGTCGCGCCGTTCCTCGTAGGACCACGCACGCTGGTCCCGCTGCGCTTCATCGCGCAATCGTTGGGCGCGACGGTCAACTATAACGACAGCAATCGGACGGTGACGATTAACGGCGGTGGCGGGGGCGGCCAATACCCGCCGTCCGGCGTCGGCTTGGAACTGGTCGCACGCTACCCGGCCCCCGGATCAACGGTTCATACAACGACGCCGCGCATCAGCGCGAACTTCACCCAACCCGTCGTCAGCTCGTCGATGCGCGTATATTTCGATGGCCGCGACATCACGTCGATGTCGTACTTGGGCAGCCGCGGTTTCAATTTGACGCTGCCGTTCTCGGTTCAGTACGGGCCGCACAACGTCCGCGTAACCGGCACGACGACCTCCGGAGCGTCGTTCAGCCGCGGATGGAACTTCTTGACGGCGCCGTAATGCTAGCCTAGTTCTCTTGCCGTAAATGGAGCACGCACATCATGCTAAGATTCACTAATCGTGTCGCGATCGTGGCCTTTGCGGCCGCGATCGCGATCTTCGGCCAACCCACGATCGCGGCTGCGCAAGGGGTCACGATCACCGTCAATGGACAGGTCGTCACCTTCGATCAGCCTCCCATCGAGCGCGGAGGCCGCGTCTTCGTGCCGCTACGAGGCGTCTTCGAGCGCCTAGGCGCGAGCGTCGTCTATGCGAACGGAATGATCAACGCGACGGGAAACGGCAGAAACATCTCGTTGCATATCGGCTCAACGAGTGCGACCGTCAACGGACAACCGGTAGCGATCGACGTCGCGCCGTTCCTCGTTGGTCCGCGAACGATGGTGCCGCTGCGGTTTATCGCGCAATCCCTCGGCGCGACGGTCAACTGGAATTCGAACACGCGAACCGTCGCGATCTACTCCGGCGGCGGTGGAGGCGGCGGCAATGTCAATCCCGCTCCCCAGCCGATGCCCGGCAGCCAGCTGCGTTTAACCGGCCGCATTCCGGAAGCCAATACCGCGACGCCGGCGATCCAACCAAATGTCTCGGCGCAATTCACGGAATCGGTAGATCCCAATTCACTGCGCGTTTACTTCGACAATCGTGATGTGACCGCGCAATCCTACGCCAACGCGAACGGCTTTAACTTCACACCGCAATACAACGTGCCCCCCGGCGCGCACACGGTCCGTGTGACGGGAACGACGACGTCCGGCGCTTCGTTTTCGCGAGGCTGGACGTTTACGTCAACAGCGGGCGTGAGCAACTTCATCACTGCGCTCAATCCAACGCCGGGCGCTCGCGTCAGCGGATCGTTCTTGTTGACCGGTCGCACCGCACCGGGTTCGACGGTCACCGTTACTGCAACGGGACAAACGCTGTTGGGTCACATCTTCTCGATCGGGACCGGAACGTTTCACGATCAGACGAGTGCCGACGGCGCGGGATCATTCGCGCTACAGGTAAACGTCAACGCCGTTCCGGGCGGCAACGTCCAGGTATTAATTCAGTCGCTTGCGCCGAATGGTGCATCCACCTCACGCACCGTGAACTATCCGTCGTAAGACGTACCAGGACGCCATCAAAAAAGGGTCGCACTTGCCAGACGTGCGGCCCTCTTCTTTATCGCGGACGGCGCTTGTAACCGGCGCTGCAGCGGGACTTCCTCGCGGCATCGCAATCGCGCTCGCGCGCGCGGGAAATGACGTGCATTTCACATTTCGGCCCGGCGGCACGGAAGCGCAAGCGACGGCGAAAGCGATCGAAAGCGCAGGGGTAACGGCGCACGCTCACGGCATTGACTTCTTGGCTGATCCGGCAGAGGTGGCGGCGCAACTCGAAGAGATCGCGCGTCAAACTGCAATCGACATCGTCGTCCATGGGGTCGGACCGATGGTCGTGAAGCGCTTCGAGCGGGCGACGCCGCAAGATTACGACGAAATGATTAACGGCAATCTGCGCAGCGCCGTGCAAGTCGCAGCGGCATTTCTGCCCGGTATGCGCGCACGCAAATTTGGACGAGTCGTGTTCTTCGGCATGAACGGCTCGAACGTGACGATGCCTGCACGAGGCTTGTCGTTGTACGCAGCAGCCAAATCGGGGTTGATTGCATTTGCTAGAACACTCGCCTTAGAAGAAGGCCGCCATGGAATCACGGTTCACGTTCTTCAGCCGGGAGATATTCGTGAAAAACATCGTTCCCGCAGCGATGCGCGCTCGCAATCGGCCGAAAACGCCGTCGGACGAGCCGGCTCTTGGGAAGACGTTGCGGATGTCGTTTCGTTTTTGATCCGGGACGACGCGGATTATTTGACCGGCACCGTCATCGACGTGAGTGGCGGTTTGACTGGAGCGTACGAACGCTTCGACGCTTCGACAAGCTCAGCGCAGGCTGCTGCTCAGCGCAGGCAATAAACCAACGTAGGGTTGCACTGATCTGTGCGCTGTGCGCTTTATTGTGCGCGTGCGCGAAGCCGCACGTCACGCGCCCGCAGCCGCAACCGCTGAGATTCTCCGCCGCCACGGCCTCGCCGAAGCCGTTGACGGTCGCGCAACAGCATCAGCTCCGCGAGCAAATTGACGCCGCCTTTCCGGGCGGCGGCGTGCAGAGTCTCTGCGTCATCGACGATCGCGGCATGATCGCATACGAACGCCGCGCTGAACAAGCCATTCCGCCGGCATCGGCGCAGAAACTGATCGTGGCCGCTACCGCGTTGGCGGACCTGGGCGGCGCCTACCGTTTTTCGACCACGATGGCGGCTAGCGAACGGCTCAAGAGCGGCATTTTGAACGGCGACTTGTGGCTGATCGGCGGCGCCGACCCGGTTCTGATTTCAAACGATTTGCGCGGCGCCGTCAAGATTCTCGCGGCGCAAGGCCTGAGTATCGTGCGCGGCGCCGTCCGCGTCGATGCCAGTTTCTTGAGCGGTCCCGAACGCAATCCGTTGTGGGAAGTAAGCGATGCGCAATACGGCTTTTCGGCCGCCACAAGCGCGATATCGCTCGATCAAGATACGATCGAAGTTCACGCGACGCCGAGCGTTGAGGGCTTGGCGGCGCACCTTCGGCTTGAACCACCTTCGAACACCGTCCGCGTGAACGGCGATGTGTTGACGGTCGCAGCCGGCCTGCCGACGACCATCGCCATCAACCCTCTGCGGCAAACGAATGCCTTTGAAATCGGTGGACAAGTCGCCGCCGACGCTCACCAGGCCGTGCTCTACGTTCCGATTCGCGGCATTCCGTTGTATGTCGCGCGACGTTCTCACTCGCATGCTGCAGCAACGCAACATCCGCATTGTCAAGCCGCCAAGCGTCGGCGTGGCGCCGCGCCTCGCTCATGTGCTTTGGCGGCACCGCTCGATGCCGCTGATGCAAATCGTTTCCAAGATGCTCTTTGAATCGAACAACCACTTAGCGGAGCAGTTGCTCCGCACGATCGGCCGCGTCGTCAACGGTGTTGGAAGCGATCGAGCCGGCCTCACGGCGGAGCGAAAGCTCCTGCGCAAGAATCGGATTCCTCGCACGGGACTCTACCTCGTCGACGGAAGCGGCTTGTCGGCTGATAACCGTTCGAGTGCCTTGACGCTCGCACGAGTGCTTGACGACGATCGCCGTCATCGCGGCGAACGCTTGTTCAACGCATTACCTCGAGCCGGTATTGAAGGGACGGTCAAATATTACGACATTGGCGGCGCTCGCGGACGCGTTCGTGCGAAAAGCGGACACCTCGCCGGCGTTGAGGCGCTTGCCGGCTATGTCGTTTCAAGACGCTCGGGAACATTCGCGTTTGCATTCTTGATCGCGAATGGCGATGATCCGAATAATGTCGATGGCCGAATGGCGCGCGCGGTCGAGCGGCTGGCGGAGTTTTGAAGTAACCTAAGAAACAGCAGACCATGGCAACGGCGGCTCCAATCGGATTTACGGTCATCATGCGGCTTGAGATGCCGAACGAAGCGGGTTCTTTCGGCATGCTCGCCTCCGCGATCGGTGACGCCGGCGGCATCATCGGCGCTGTGGACATGGGCTCCGTTTCGCGCAGCGTCGTCGTGCGCGATGTCACGATCACCGTTGCGTCGGAAGCAACAGCCGAAGCGGTTCGCCGCGCCGTCGAAAAGATCGAAGGCGTCAAGGTCGTCTTCGTTTCGGACAGCACCTTTCTCGCGCATATCGGCGGCAAGATTCAGATGGAGCCAAAAATCCCTGTGAAGACGCGCCAAGATCTCTCGATGGTCTACACGCCCGGAGTCGCGCGCGTTTCAATGGCGATCGCCGCCGACCCCCGCAAAGCGTTTCAACTTTCGATCAAACGCAACACAGTCGCTGTCGTCACGGATGGTACGGCCGTGCTCGGGCTCGGAGACATCGGCCCGCTTGGCGCGCTTCCGGTCATGGAAGGGAAGGCGATGCTCTTCAAGCAGTTCGCCGCGATCGACGCCTTCCCGATCTGTTTGGATACCAAAGATGTCGACGAGATCGTCGAGACGGTCGTTCGGATTGCGCCGGTCTTCGGCGGCATCAACCTTGAGGACATTTCGGCGCCGCGGTGTTTCGAGATTGAAAACCGCTTGATCGAAGCGCTCGACATCCCCGTCATGCACGACGATCAACACGGCACCGCAGTCGTGATTCTTGCGGCGCTCATCAACGCTGCCCAAGTCGTCGCGAAAGCGGTTGGAAGATTTGACGATCGTCGTCGCGGGCAGCGGCGCTGCAGGAACCGCGACGATCAAGATGCTCTTAAAGGCCGGCGTTCGCGACATCATTCCGGTCGACCGCGCGGGCGCAA
The DNA here is from genome assembly GCA_963723515.1 of Vulcanimicrobiota bacterium. Classification (GTDB taxonomy): domain Bacteria; phylum Vulcanimicrobiota; class Vulcanimicrobiia; order Vulcanimicrobiales; family Vulcanimicrobiaceae; genus JAFARW01. Next base: position 64,950 of record CAVRQT010000002.1, on the reverse strand, counting down.
TCAATCGTTCCGAGCGGTACGAGAACTCGCATTGGCGCTGGCTCGCCGAACACACGAATCGGGAAAACCGCCGCGGTTCACTTTCGGAAGTCTTGCGCGGCACGGATGTTTTCATCGGCGTCTCCGCCCCCGGCGTTTTGCAGCCCGAGGCGATCGCGACGATGGCGCGTGATCCGATCGTCTTCGCGATGGCTAATCCGACGCCGGAAATCATGCCGGAGATTGCGGCGCCGTACGCCGCCGTAATCGCAACCGGCCGTTCGAACTTCCCGAATCAGGTCAACAACCTGCTGGCCTTTCCCGGAATCTTCCGCGGCGCGCTCGATTGCCGTGCGCGCAAGATCACCGAAAACATGTTGATCGCGGCGGCCAAAGCCATCGCCTCGATCGTCGGCGACGACGAGCGCAATGCGGAATACATTATTCCAAGCGTCTTCGATCCACGCGTCGTTGACGCCGTTGCAAAAGCGGTTGCACAAGCGGGAATAGAGGACGCTGTTGCGCGCCGCACGCTGGCCGTTACGGAGGGAGAAGAAGCTACCGTTCCGGTGCCGTCGTGACGGCGCACGCGCACGTCCGCTACGGCCCACGGCTGATCGCGCATCCGACTGGGACGCTGCGCGCAGCGGTGCTCGTCAAACCGACCGCGGAACTCGAATCGCTGCCGCCGCTTCAAGGCGAGCCGGGAGCAATTTTCAAGCGCGCTGTAGAGCAGCACGACGTGCTCGCTTCAACATTGCGCTACTACGGCGTCGACGTGACCGTGATCGATGCGCCGGACCGCGCGCCGCTGGCATGCGCGGCCGCCGACTTGGCGGTTTGCTTCGAGCATGGCGCGGTCATCATGCGCCCCTCTTCGCTCGAACGGCGCGCCGAAGTTGACTTGCTTGAAGCTGAATTGACGAAGATGGACGTTCCGATCGGCGGCCATATTGCGACGCCCGGTTTGCTCGACGGAACGGATGTCTTGCTCGCCGGTAATACAGCCTTCATCGGCCGCACGAAGCGTTCCAACGCGATCGGACGCGCCGGCTTCGCCGAAGTCGCGCGCGCCAATGGCTACGAGCCTATTGAGGTCTCCGTAGACGATTCCGTGCGCTCCTTGCGCAGCGTCGTCAACGCGGTTGCTTCCGACACGCTTGTGATTGCGCCGAATCGCGTGGATCGCGCGGCATTCTCGGGGTTCAACCTCCTGAGCGTTGAGCTCGGGCAAGAGCTCGCTGCGGGCGTCTTTGCGTTGGGTGAACGGCGCGTCATCGGCGACTTGCGGTACCGGCCGAGTTTCCCGATGCTGCACGGCAACCACATCGCCGTTGAAGCGATCGATCTCTACGATTTTGGCAAAGTCGGCCTCGTGCCGTCGAGTTTGATCCTATCGATCAAGCGCAACTAAATTCCAATTCGTTCCTACCGCCGAACCCTGCGGCGCTCGAGGTCCATAACCTCGTGAAGCGCTACGGTTCGCTGACCGCGGTAAACGACGTTACGCTGACGGTCGGAGCGGGCGAATTTTTCGGTTTCTTAGGACCAAACGGCGCCGGCAAGACCACGACGATCAATGCCGTCGTTGGTCTCGTCAAGCCGACGTCCGGCGCGATCCGCGTCTTTGGTTTTGACAACGCGCTGCAATGGCGGCAAGCACGCCGGCTCATCGGTCTTGCGCCCCAAGAGTACAACTTTGACCGGTATCTCTCGATTCGCGACGTGCTGATCTTCGCGGCGGGTTATTTCGGACTGCGGCCGCGCGATGTCTCGGCCCGCGCAGACGAACTGCTCGAACTCTTTGGGCTGGCGAGCAACGCCAAGCAGGATTACATGAAACTCTCCGGCGGCATGAAGCGCCGCTTGACGCTCGCGCGAGCGTTGATTCACTCGCCGCAATTGTTGATTCTCGACGAGCCCACCGCGGGAGTCGACGTCGAGTTGCGCCTGGAGCTGTGGGACCTGTTGCGGCGTCTCAATGCTCAAGGAACGACGATTTTCCTCACGACGCATTATCTCGAGGAAGCGGAGTTGCTGTGCAAGCGCATCGGCATCATCGAACGCGGTCGCCTCGCCGCGCTTGAGTCGACGCAGTCGTTGCTCGCACGCCGGCCAGACACGGTGCTGACGATCACGCTCGATCGGCCGATCCAACAGCTGCCCGATCAGCTCACCGCGCGCGGAGCGCACTTTGAGCCCGGCAGCGATCGAGTTGTCTTCGCGGGCGTCGCCGCCGATGAACTCTCAGGGACGCTGCGGGAACTTGAAGGTGCGGGCTTTGCGATCGAAGGCGTCGACTACAAACGTGCGACGCTGCAAGACGTCTTCCTGGAACTGACGCGCCGGTGAACTACTACGCAACGTGGACGTTGATGAAGCGTGAGATGAAGCGCACGCTCAAGATCATCAATCAAGTGATCTGGCCGCCGATCATCACAACGCTGCTCTACGTTTTCATCTTCGGACTTGCATTAGGCAGCCGGATACAGAACGTGCAAGGCGTTTCCTACGCCGCGTTCTTGATTCCGGGCTTGATCATGCTGCAGGTGATCGACTCATCCTATGCAGAGTGCAGCAGCTCCGTCTTCCAAGGGCGCTTCATGAATTCGATTCAGGAAATGCTGATTGCGCCGATGTCCGCCGCGGAAATCGTCGCCGGGTACATCCTCGGCAGCGTCGCCCGCGCGGTGATCATCGCCAACATCATCATGCTCTTGGGTTGGGCCTTTGTTCGGACGCTGCCGCACCACTTCACGCTCTATTTCTTGGCGATGATTCTGGTCTCGGTGCTGTTTTCAGCGCTGGGGATCATCTTTGGGTTGATGGCGGAGCGCTTCGATCACTTAGCGGTGCTGACGACGTTTGCGATTACGCCGCTCGTCTTTGTCGGAGGGGTGTTTACTTCGACCCAATTTTTGCCGCCGCTGGTGCGAAATCTCTCTCTTTTCAATCCGATGTTTTATACGATCGACGCCTTCCGCTACAGCTATACCTCGCAGAGTTATCTGCCGCTCTGGTTCTCGCTGGGCGTCATTGGCATCCTAACCGCTCTTGCGCTCGGAACCGCATTGCGGATGACGGCGGTGGGGTATAAGTTGCGTGCCTGACACCTTTAGAGGCCCTTAGGCGTTATACTTCTTGCACAGGGGGACTCTTAACGTGAAGTATCTATTCGCGGCTCTTCTCACTGGCGCGGCTCTCTTTCCGGCCCTTGCCGATGCACAGGCCATCCCAGGCCCCGCTTTGGGAGCGCCGGCGCCCGGTTTTACGGTCAACGGCCTCAACGGGAAGCCGATCACGCTTGCATCCTACCGAGGTCGGGTCCTCGTCTTGAATTTCTGGGCCACATGGTGTCCGCCGTGCCGGACCGAGACGCCGGATATGGTCCGCGCCTACCACGCTCTGCGCAGCCCTTCAGTTGCATTTTTGGGAGTTGATTCAACGGAGTCGGCGCCGATTGTCCGCGCGTTCGTGGCGGCAAAGGGCCTTCCGTATCCTGTCGCGCTCGATCCGAACAAGAGTGCTGTCAGCGCTTACGACGTCCGCGGGATTCCGACGACCTACGTGATCGACGAAAAGGGAATTGTGCGCGCGCGCTTCGTCGACATCATTTCGCAGAATCAGCTCGCGGGGTTCGTCCAAGCGGCCAAAACGCAACAAAATGGGACGATCGTCTCGCCGCTCCAGACCCAGATCGATGCGGCGCTTGATTTGAAGCAGTTCGCGTTTTCGGGCGACCATGATACGGTGCTCAAGAATGTCAAAGCGGCGACCGATGCGATCGATCAGTCGAATAAGTTGCTGGGCGACGAAGATCCCGCCAAAGGTCAAGTTGCCGACTATCTGAAGACGCGCGCAGCGCAAGCCGCGCTGCTGGACCCCGCGACCACGGCGCTCGCGAAAGTCGCGACCACGCCGGACGATCGTAAACTCCTCTACCGCATGCAAGGCGATCTGGCAACCGATCGCGAGCAGTGGGATCAGGCGATACCCGCATACCTAAGAGTGCTGCAACTGGACTCTAAAAACACCGACGCCCTTTCGGGCCTGGGCTTCGCGTACTACGAGCAGAAGGACTGGGGCGGCGAGATCAACGCGTACCAACAGCTCGTCGCACTCACGCCTGACGCCGACACCTACATCGATATCGGCAAAGCGTACCTGCAGCTCAAAGACTATAAGAATGCCGTTGCGTCGGATCGGAAAGCGGTTGAGTTAGCCGAAGCTGCGCTCGCTAAGAAGAAATCGCGTGACACGATCGTCGAGACCGCCTATACGTGGCTCTATTTGGGACGCGCCTACGCCATCGCGAACGACAAACCAAACGCGCACCTCGCCTTCATCAAGACGATGCACTACGGGTCGTTGCTTCCAACGGGCTCTACGGACTACGAGAAGTACACGGAAGAATCGCAAGAGGCCGATGTCGCGCTCAATATCGGCAGCAGCGACCACCCCGCGATCTCATTGGCGCCTTGGACCGGAGCCGATCTGCCGGGCAGTATCGCCAGCACGATCAAATATCGGCTCGTCGTCTCGGGCAAAGCCGATTCCACGGTGCAGCTGCGTGCAACGAACATCAAGAAGGGCTGGATCGCGTCGTTCTGTTCGGACCGGCTCTGCTCGCCGATGCAGCTTGCGCTGCATTTGCCGCAATCCGGCGTCAAAATCGTCGAGCTCCAATTGATCCAAAATCAAAAGCGTGCGCCCAGACATACGACGTTCCGCGTGGAGGCGAACGGCGTCGGTGGATCGGCGGCAAGCGCCGTCATGGTGGCTTCCGCGCACTAAAAAATTTCGCTACCCGAAGAACGGGTTGTGTTGTTTTTCCCAGCCGATCTTTGACGGCGGCCCATGTCCGGGCATCACGACCGTATCGTCCGGCAGCGTGAACAGACGTGAGCGCACGCTGTTGAGTATATCGGTGTAGGTCGAGACGTCACCGAATGCACCGCCGACGCTGCCGGCAAAGAGCGTGTCGCCGGTGAAAACGGTCGAACGAAAGACGAACGAAGAAGAGCCGTCGGTGTGGCCGGGAGTGTGCAGCATTCGAATGCGTGCTTCCTCGCCGAACGCGAGCTCTTCGCCGTCGCGAATCAGCGTCGCGCGGCTGGCAAGTTTCCCAATCGCAAAGATGTCTGCTTTGTGCATGACGATGTCAGCCTGCGGAAAAGCGGCTGCGACATCGTCCGTCGCATCGCAGTGATCCGGATGCTTGTGCGTGATTAAAATATACTGCAGCTTGTAGGCGCCATCGCGCAGAATCCGGATCAAGTTTTGCGGAATGCCCGCAGGATCGACGAGCGCCGCACGCCGGCTTCCCTCGAGAAAGAAAACATAGCCGTTGCTCGGGTGCGGGTTTTGAGGATGATGGCGAACATCCGGCACATCGATCGGTTGCGGATGCCAGCGCACCGCTGCCGCATCGGCGAACTTTGCAGCATCGAGGTGCAGCGGGCGTGCGAGCGCGCGAGCCTCCTCGTCGTTCGGCACGGCTGAGCCTTTCGCCCAAGACGCAATGTCGGCGCGCGGCAGCCCCGTGGTTTGCGCCAGCTGTTCGACCGAAAGGCGCGTTCCGCGCATCGCCTTACCAAAGACGTCGACAAATTCATCTTCGAGCATGCGGCCTCGTCCTTCGAGAAGGCTCAGGACGAGACATTGCGATGGCCTCGCAACGCAACCGGAGCGGTCAATTCCACGGTCGAAGGACGCGCAATGGAGAGCGTGATCATCATCGGCTCGGGCCCCGCGGGTTTGACCGCGGCAATTTACGCTGCCCGAGCAAATCTGAATCCGCTCGTCGTTGCCGGTGGGATGTACGGTGGGCAGCTGATGCTCACGACCGAGGTCGAGAACTACCCTGGTTTCCCGCAGGGAATCCTCGGCCCGGACCTGATGATCGCGTTTCGGGAACAGGCTGAACGTTTCGGCGCGCGCATCGAAAACGTCGATGCAACGAGCGTTGATTTTTCCCGCCGTCCCTTCAGCGTTCGAACGCCAGATCAGGAATATTTCGCGAAGAGCGTCATTGTCGCCAGCGGCGCCAGCGCTCGATGGCTTAACATACCCGGCGAAGAGCTGCTTCGAGGCCACGGCGTCTCAACATGCGCAACGTGCGACGGCGCGTTCTTCAAAGGCAAGCACATTGTCGTCGTGGGCGGCGGCGACTCGGCGATGGAAGAAGCGCTCTTCCTAACCCGGTTTGGAAAACGCGTCACTATCGTTCACCGTCGCGATACGCTGCGCGCCAGCAAGATCATGGCGGATCGCGCGCTCTCGCACGATACGATCGACTTCATTTGGAACAGCGTCGTTGAAGAAGTGCTCGGAACGACGCACGTTACGGGGCTGAAGCTGTACGATCTCAAGGAAGAGACACATCGCACGTTTGCCGCCGATGCACTCTTCATCGCGATAGGGCACGATCCGAATACGCAGCTGTTCAAGGGCCAGCTCGAGCTCGACCGTGGCGGCTACATCGATTCGCCCGATGGGACCTCCACGAATATCGAAGGCGTCTTTGTGGCGGGCGACGTGTACGACATCCGCTACAAGCAAGCCGTGACGGCCGCTGGTTTGGGATGTCGTGCAGCAATGGACGCTGAGCGCTATCTTGAGGCGCTCGAGTTTTCCGTTCCCGTTTCTCCGTAGCGCGGTTAAAGCGTCCCCTTGGGTGGGCATAGGACGAGCAGTAAACGCTTCGGAGGAATGGAAATGCAAATTAAGACCGCTCTCCGTGCGATCGGCATCGCGATACTTCTGACGGCATTGGCCCGCGTCGGCTATGCCGCGACGGGTGCCGCCGAACATACATCAGCTGATCGTGATTTTGTGATGAAAGCCATGGTCGCAGGGGACGCCGAAATCGCGCAGGCGCGCGCACAATTATCGAGTCATGACGCAACCATCCGCGCCTTTGCGCGCCGGATGATTTTGGACCATGTCGCGGCGAACACGCATCTCGCTCAACTCGCCGAGCAAAAAGGCATCCCGTATCCCCACGTCAACGTCAATGTGACATCCGAGCCGGGAAACGTTAAACCGAACACCGCGACGCGCACGACGCAGCCGATGGCGCGAGCGTTAAGCCCTCGCGCTTATATGCAAAAAGAAGTGAGCGACCACCAAGCCGCCATTGCCCTCTTCAAGACCGAGGCGAGAAACGGCACGGATCGTGATATCGAGGTCTTCGTCGGCAACACGATTCCGCTGTTGCAAGGCCATCTAAAGATGGCGCAGGATTATCTGGCCGGCCGCAGGATCGTGATGCCGCCACTGGCAGCCCCATCCGAAAATAATCCGCAAGGCGCGACGCCGTCGCCGAGGCCGCTCTAACGCAATTGTATGGAAGGAAGCCCGATGCACAAGAAGATGAGAGCGTTCGCGCTGGGCATCGTGGTCGCCGCAGTCGCAACTGCCGGTGCACTGCGAGCCCAACCGAACGCCGCCGAACACAATCAGTACGATCGTGATTTCGTGAGCAACGCCATCACCGCGGGCGATCAAGAGATCGCGCAAGCGCGGGCGGAGCTATCGAGTCGCGATCCGCAGATCGTCCTTTTCGCGCGTCAGATGATCACCGATCATGTGGCTGCGAATACGCACCTCGGACAGCTGGCCGAGCAAAAAGGCATCCCGTATCCCAAGAGCAATCTGAACGTCACTTCGCAGGGCAATACGGACATGAACACTTCGCCCGATCAACCGGGGAGCACGAACACGCCGGTCCTCGATGCTAGGGCCTACATGCAAAAAGAAGTCACGGACCACCAAAACGCAATCGCGTTGTTTCAAAACGAGGCCAAGGACGGGGTCGACAAGGACATCAAAGTGTTCGTCGGCAGCACGCTTCCGCTTCTGCAAGCACACCTGCAGATGGCGCAAGATTATCTCGCCGGACGTCCGATGACGCTGCCCTCGCCGGCGGCACCGGCCCTGAACAACCCGCAACCCGCCACGCCAGGTCCGTGAACTCCTAGAGAGCGAGGTCACGAAGTGCGGACGCTAAGGCCGTAAACTTGAACTCGTAGCCGCAGGCCAGCGCACGTTTCGGCTCAACGCGCTGGCCTTGCGTTGCAATGTATGCGCCTTCCCCGAGCACCGCTTTGAGCGCGATGTTCGGCACGGGAAAAATCGTCGGCCGGTGCAGCACCTTACCAAGGACACTCGTTAATTCCGAGTTGCGCACCGGATTTGGGGCGACGGCATTCCAAACGCCGTCGCCGCCATCGATCGCCAAAAGGTAGAGACCCACAACGTCATCGATATGAACCCAGGAGCACCACTGCCGGCCGCTTGCGACCCGACCGCCTGCCCCGGCTTTAAATACCGGCAGAATTTTCGCCAGCGCTCCGCCGTCGCTGCCGAGCGCGAAGCCGGTCCGAATGCAGGCGACGCGCATTCCGAGTTGCTCGGCGCCCTGCGCTTCGCGTTCCCAATCGACGCAGACGCGGGCCAAGAAATCATCGCCCGGAAGGCTCTGCTCGGTAAACGTTGCAGTTTCGCTCGTTCCGTAGTAGCCGATTGCGGATGCCGAAATGTAGCGCTGCGGACGCGTTGATCCCAACGCGCGCAGCGCATCGAGGAACGAACGGGGTGTGAGCGTGCGGCTTTCCGCAATCTTGCGCTTCACGTCGCCGGTCCAACGTTGCGCGACCGGTTCGCCGGCTAAATTGATGATGACCTCGCAGTCTGCTAGCGCTTGCGCAGCTGCGGCGGGATCACGAAGGCTGTGCGTGCGCGGTTCATCGTTCCGTGCAGCGAGAGCGGCGGTCAGATGCTTGCCGATGAAGCCGCTGCCGCCCAGTATTCCGACGCGCGTCTTGCTACACGTGCGCTAAGGCGTCGGCTCCGACGATCGATTCGAGTTCGTCGACTTCCTTCGGAATGTCGGCGCTCAAGATGTCCGGCCCGCTCGGCGTGCAAAGGACGTCGTCTTCGATTCGCACGCCGATGCCTTTGAAGCGCTCGTCGCAATTGAGATCACGATGCACGTAGATGCCCGGCTCGACCGTGAGGACCATGCCCGCCTCAAGCTTCCGCGAGGTTGAACCATCGATCTCGAGATAGCGGCCGACATCGTGCACATCGAGTCCGAGCCAATGGCCGGTGCGGTGCATGTAGTAGTCTTGGTAGCGTTGCTGCTCCAAATTTTCGTCGCGCGTCCCTTTCAACAGCCCGAGCTCGATCAATCCATCGACGATCACGTTGACCGCCGCTTCATGGTAGGCAACGAATTGTTTACCGGGACGGACTTGATCGATGGCGGCTTTTTGCGCCTCTAAGACGATCTCGTAAATGGCGCGCTGCTCGGCGCTGAATCGGCCGCTGACCGGCCACGTGCGCGTAACATCGGATGCGTAGAGATCGAATTCGCAGCCGCTGTCGACCAGAAGCAAATCGCCGGCTTGTAATTTCTCGGCGTTCTCGTGGTAATGCAGGATCGTCGCGTTGTCGCCGCCGGCAACTATTGAGGGATACGCATACTGCGCGCCACGAGCACGATAGGCATGCTCGATGGTCGCCTCGATTTCGTATTCGTACATCCCGGGGCGCGTCGCGCGCATTCCCGCAACGTGTCCTTCGCGCGTAATCTCGCATGCGCGGCGCATTTTATCGATTTCCGCTGACGTCTTCAGCAGGCGCATCTCGTGCACGATCGTCCCGGGCTCCTCAATCGTGCGCGGTGCGTTGCCGCCGCGCCTGACGCGCTCGCGCGCAGCTGTGAGCGCCTCTTGCACGCGACGGTCCATCCGTTCGTCTTCACCGAACCGGTAGTAAAGCGTGCGCGCGCCAACCATGAACTCCGGCAGTTTGGTATCAAGTTCCGAGATATCGTAGGCCGCGTCAATTCCGAAGTCTGCGCGCGCGCCTTCGGGTCCGAAACGCTTCCCATTCCAAATTTCTTTGGTGCGATCGCGGGGGCGCACGAAGAGGACGAAGCGCTCCTCGACGCCTTTCGGCCGAATAACTAAAACGGAATCGGGTTCCGGAAAGCCGGTTAAATAATGAAAATCTGAATTCTGGCGGAACTCAAACTCCGTATCGTTATTGCGAAGGCGTATCGAAGCGCTCGGAATGACGGCGATTGCATCGGGAGTCGCCTCTGCGAAGCAACTGCGGCGTCCAGAATAAGGCTGCATGTTCACGTCTTCCGGGAGGCTTGTTTTGGAGCCTTCGTACAGGCGCCAAAGCGATTCGGCACCCCTCGCGGTCGCTGCTCGAAGCGTTAAAGGCCGGCCATAAAACGCCCGGGGTTGAGCGTGCCGTTCGGATCGAAAGCGGCCTTGACGGCGCGCATCCGATCGAGTGAGGTCGGCGTCTGACCCCAGACGTTCAAAACGCTGCGAATCGGAGAATCGCTTGCGACGACGATCACCTTGGAAAGCCGCGCGTGCAACGCGTCGTCGAGCGCCTCGATCCGCTCCGAAAATGCGTGCGCGTCTTTTCCGCTGATGCGGGTAAAAAGATCACCGTTCATCAAATCCAGCAGCGATTCCGCGGCCAGGCCGCTCTTGTGCGCGGCAACGTACGTCTCGCGCAAGCGCGATTCCGCATCGTCGAGATTGCCGTTGATGCGGTACGTGACAGAACGCTGACCGACACTCGCAATGCATGCGTCGAGGACGCGATCGAATGCTCCAGAGGAGCCCGTGTCGATGATCTGCGTCTCCGGCACACCCGCTCGTCCGAGCGCCGTGCGGACGTCGCGGCTAGCGCGTTCGATCAGCGAGGCTGAGCCTTCATGCAGCAAAAAGATGCGGCCATCCGCCCCATCTTCGCCGTCGATCGCTTTACGGAAACCATGGACCCAAAAGGCGGCGGCGGGCGTGACATCGAGTTGCACGATGGCTTCGATCGCGCGCAAGCGAGACTCTTCGGGAAGCCGCGCAATGAAGACGCGGGCGCATTGTGGCGCCGGCAGCGTTTTAAAGTTCACGCTCGTTAAGACGCCGAGCGTCCCGAAGGAGCCGATGTACAGTTTGCTCATGTCGTAGCCGGTGACGTTTTTGACCACCATACCGCCCGCATTGGCGAGCGTTCCATCGGCAAGGATGATCTGCGTTCCGATCACATAGTCGCGCGGCCGCCCGTACAGGTGACGGCGAGGCCCTAACCAGCCGGCGGCGAGCGTACCGCCCACCGTTGCCCGTTGCGGGCATGGGGCATCAAGGGGAACGAATTGCGCGTGTTCGGCGAGTGCAGCGCGCAGAGCCCGCAACGTCAGGCCAGCGCCGACGCTGATCGTGAGATCTCCAAACGAATAGGCGTGAATCTTGCGCAGCCCAGTCGTGCAAAGCACGGCACATGACTGCGACGGCTGCATTCCCATGCCGCTCAGCGTGTTGCCGCCTTCGATCGCCAGAGCTTCGTGGCGCGAATGCGCTTCTCGGATCGCTTCTTGCAATTTTTCAACGGTTTTCGGAGCTTTCCGATCCGCCGTGGCCGCGTTAGCGACTTGCGATAACATACGCCGTATCGGGAGGCCTAACTTCGGCGCATCCAACTCCGGCCGGAAAGATCTTTTCCGGATTTAGGACGCGTCGTGGATCGAAAACCTCGCGCACTTTCGCCATGGTCGCCAGATCGTCGGCTGAGAAGACGAGCGGAAGCGTGTCACGCTTCTCGTAGCCGATGCCGTGTTCGCCGCTGATCGTTCCCCCGAGATCGATGCATGCTTGCAAGATTTCGTTGCCGGCGCCGATGACCGCCGCGACCTGGTCGGGATCGCGCTTGTCGTACATCAAGAGCGGATGAAGGTTGCCGTCGCCCGCATGAAAGACGTTGCCGACTTTGATGCGATGCCGCTGCGCCGATTGCGCGACCGAATGCAACGCGGTTGGAAGTTTTGAGCGCGGCACGCAGACGTCTTGAATGTAATAGTTGGGCGCATAGCGTCCCGTTGCACCGGCGGCGCCCTTTCTGCCGGCCCAGAGCGCATCGCATTCGCGCTGTGTCTTCGCGGCGCGCCATGACAGCGCGCCGTGATCGTGCGCGATCCGCCGAATCGCCTCTTGGCGCTCGTCCATGTCATCCGAAAATCCGGCGTGCTCGATCAACAAGACGGCGCCCGCATCGGTCGGATACCCGGCGTTGTACGCGGCCTCAACGGCGGCGACGATCACATCGTCCATGATCTCGAGTGCCGTCGGCACGATTCCAGCCGCGATAATCGCCGAGACGGTCTCCGAGGCCGCTTCAACATCGCTAAACGCGGCGAGCCAAACGCGCACCGATTCCGGCAGCCTCATCAAGCGAACGTCGATCGAACAAATGATGCCAAGGGTTCCTTCGCTGCCGACAAGCGTTCCCGTTAGGTCATAGCCGACATCGTCCACGGACGTCGTGAAGAGTTCGCCTTGCTCATCGACGATCTCCAAACCGAGAACGTGGTTGACGGTCGTCCCGTAGGATAGACAGTGCGGACCACCCGCATTCGTCGCGCAATTGCCGCCGATCGTTGAGACCTTCTGCGATGATGGATCCGGTGCGTAGAAGAGGCCGCTTGCCCGAACCTGTTGCGAGAGCTCGAGATTGACCAGACCCGGCTGCACGCGCGCACGCTTGTTTCGAATGTCTAGGTTCAGCAAACGATTCATGCGCGCAAACGAAATGACGACACCGCCCTTAGCCGGAACGGCGCCGCCGCAGAGTCCGGTGCCGGCTCCGCGCGGGACGATCGGCTCGCCGCAGGCGTTTGCGATCTTTACCGCGGCCACAACGTCTTGCGTGCTCGAGGGCAGGACAACCGCGTTCGGCGGTCGTGCCTGGGAGTAGGCATCGAAGGCATAAACCGCGAGGTCTTCCGGCTGCGTTTTGACGGCCTCGCCTCCGAGCGCCTCGATCAACTGTTCTTGTAACTTCATGGATAGAGCAGATAGTGTTTGCGCAGCGTCTCGAAGGACTGCCTGCTTGCGGCCCAACCGTTGACGATCGCGCTCGGCGGAGCACCCGATTGCAGGCGCAGCCGAAGTTGATCCGTCCCCCAATCGCGATCGAGAGCCGCGCTATCCATCTTCAGTAGCTGGGGCGCGAGGTTGCGCGCGGCAGCAAGAATCTCGACCGCCGTTCGCACCGCCGGGAAGACATGCGGATCGAAAACGACCAGCTCGACCCCCGAAAGCTCCTTATCTTTCCAAAATCCGGATGACGGCGTCCAGTATGCCGGCCGAAAGTAAACGCCGGGAATATTGCGCGCGTTGAGACCTTGCGCGAGGCGCTCGGCATCAACGCCTAATGCGCCGGCGTATTTGAACGGCTTAGTGTATCCCGTGCCGTTGTTCAAGCCGGCACTGTCGATCAGACCTGTCGCCGGATAGACGACGGCGGTATCCCACTCCGGAATGTTCGGTGAAGTTTGCACCCACTGCAGCCCCGTTGCGGGCCACAGCATCGAATGCCGGTAGCCGCGCATCGCAACGACGCGGAGCTTTGCGCCGATGCCGAAGTGCTCGTTGAAGAGCCGCGCCAGTTCACCAACCGTCATTCCATGCCGCATGGCAATGGAGTACAGCCCGATGAACGACGCGAAATGCGGGTCGAGGACCGGCCCTTCAACCATGCCGCCGATCGGGTTCGGCCGATCGAGGATCCATATCTCTTTGTGAAACTCGCGCGCCGCTTGCATCGCGTACGCCATCGTCGAAATGTACGTGTACGTGCGGCTGCCAACATCTTGAATGTCGAAGAGCAACACATCGATGCCCGTTAGCATGGCGGCGCTCGGGCGCCGCGTCGCCCCGTACAAACTGTAGACCGGTAAGCCGGTGTGGCCGTCGGTGTACGATGGGACGTACGCTCCGGCCGTACGATCGCCGCGTAAGCCGTGCTCCGGCGCATAGACCGCTTTGATGCAAATATGCGCGTTGCGTTTGATCGCATCGACGATCGACTCAAGATGCGATGTTACGCCTGTTTGATTCGTGATCACGCCGACGCACCGTCCGTTGAGCTCGCGCCACGCATCTTGCAAAAAGACCTCATCGCCTAAGGTCACGCGTGCCGGCGGTAGCGAAGTTGATTGCAGCGCCGACGGAAGCATCATCAGGACCGCCAGCGCCGCCGACGCGACGAGTTTAGGCAAAAGGTGCGGCTTTTGATTCGATCGGTTGAATGCCGGCGGCGCGCGAAAGCAGTTCACGCACGGCGGCTTCGCCCTCGGCTCCCAGATCCTCGCTGAACGTGTTGACGTACAGCGCGATGTGCTTGCGAATAACGACGTCGCTTTCACTCGTGCTGCGCCGTACGTAGTCGAGCACTTGATCTTCATGTCGGCGCGCGAATGTGAGGCTGGCGCGGATTGCCCTCTCAATGCGGCCGAGCGCATCGTTCGGCAAACCGCGGCGCGCAACAATCGCTCCGAGCGGCAAAGGGAGCGCCGTCTGCGCAAACCACCACTCGCCGAGGTCCGCTATCTCAACCAATCCAGCATCTCCAAAGGTGAACCGCGCTTCATGAATGATCAGACCGGCATCCGCCTGACCGCCGCGCACGGCGGCCGCAACGCGATCGAACCGCAGCTCCTTCATCGGGCCTGCCGGCTGAAGCGCCATTCTCAAGAGCAAGAACGCCGTTGTTCTCTTTCCTGGAATCGCAATTGTTGCCTCGCGGAAATCCTCCAGTCTATGGCGGTGTTCCGCTCTGGCGACGAAAAGCGGCCCGCAGTTGTAGCCCAATGCGCCGCCGCTGCGAAGCAATTTGTAACTCGGGCCGATCTCGGGAAGGACGGCATAGCTGACTTTGGTGATGTCGTAGACGCCATCGAGCGCCGCCTGATTGAGCGTTTCAACATCGTCTAAGGTCACGTCCACGTGCGGGGCATCTGGAAGCCAACCATTAGCGAGGGCCGCAAAGATATACGTATCGTTTGGGCACGGGGAATAGGCTAAAGAGAGCGGTCGCTCCATTTACGGCTCCGCCGGAACGATTGCGAGAAGTTCGTTGAGAATCTTTTCGAGACCGTCGCGCCCCTTCTCAAAGTTCCACCCGCTGCGCGCACGATCTCTCACGATGTTCGAGATGCCGCGCAGTTCGATTGCCGCTACGCCGGCCATTTCCGCGGCGCGCAACACCGCGAAGCCCTCCATGGATTCGACTTCAGCGTGGGATGCCGCCAAACGCTTCGCTGTTTGCTCGGTCGTTGTAACGCGCGAGACGGTGATGCCGCGCTTGGTCGCGTAGCCGAGTTCGACGAGCCGCTCGACGAGCGAAAGATCCGATGAAGCGGCATCAATCACGCGGGCGCCGTCCGGCAAAGCGAACGGTTTGCCATCCTCAAGCCCGATCTCCATGCGATCCTCGAAGACGACGACACCGTCGCCAATCTCTGCACAGCCCTCGAGTGCGCCCCCCAGTCCGGCATTGATGACGAGCGAGTACGGACTCTGTGCCAGCGCACGTGCGACCGAAATCCCAGCTTCGATCGGACCGACGCCCGTCACCAGCATCTCGACGTGCGGCACCGGCGTGAAGAACGCAAGTTCACGTCCAACCGCGCACGTCAGCAAGATCATTTCACGCCGATGAACTTGTGCGTTTGCAGAGAGAGTCGTAGCCGCGTCGGATCCTCTTTGAGCGCTTCCAACGCGAGCGCGACGTTCTGCGGTTTGTTCCCTTCAGGTTGCAAGAAGATCATCGTCTTCGCGGGAAAGTGCCGCACCCACTCGAGCGGCACGCGCTTATCGACGATGAGTTTCGCTTCGTTCGCGCGTCGCGCCATGGCGTCCGAAAGCCGTTCCTTGGGGGAGATGGTCAACCACACATCATCCTCAAGCGGTGTCGCGATCGTCCCGTTTGATTCGATGTGCACGCGGTACCCCGACACGCGCAGCGCCTCGATCAGTTCAAGGCATTCGCTTTGCGCGAGCGGCTCGCCGCCGGTCAAAATCACCACGGCGCAACCATTGCCAATCTTTCGCACGCGATCGACAATATCAGCAATCGTGGCCAACTGCTTGAGGGAGTAGTCCGTATCGCAAAAACGGCATGAAAGATTGCAGCCGGCCAGGCGCACGAAGACAGCCGGCGTTCCCGTGAATGCCCCTTCACCTTGAATGCTATAGAAGATCTCGTTGAGCTGAATCACTGTTGATCATTGGCTTGCATCACCGCACACGAGGTTGCAGTTTCCCAAAGCACGAGCTCGTCCAGTCGCGGCAGCGATGGATGAAGCTGCTTCCACATCCACTGCAAAATCATCTCGCAGGTCGGATTTTCGAGGATGTCGTTGAGAGAGCGATGGTCGACGGAGTCGATGACCTTTTGCTGCACGACGTGTTCGAGCGCTTCAAAATCGTCGACCATGCCCGCCGCTGCTCCGGCGTGTTGAATCGGACCGCGGACGGCAACGTCCAAACGATACGAATGGCCGTGCGGCCGCGCGCATTTTCCAGGATGATGCGGCAATTGATGAGCCGCTTCAAACTTGAATTGCTTGCGTATCTGCATTGTTGGGCTATGGGCGCTGAAGGATCAGTTGCATATTCGTAAAGTCGAACGTTACCGCGAAGCGACGAAAGTATTCGTGCGATATTGTCCCCGCAACCGCAAAGGGAAAGATTCCGAACTGATCGCCTTCAGGAGTGTAGATGCCGGGAACGTCCGTTACGCTGGCCTCACCGACGCTCACGACCGCTTGGAACGGAATGAACTTCACCATGCCGCCGCCGCCCATTCCGCTGGATGCATGTGCTTGGTCGAGAACGATATGCGCCGCATCGATTTCCGCTTTGGTTGCCTGAACGCCACCACCGGCGAGCCCGGTGTCGATATTGAAAAGCGCTTCGGGCGCATCGTTGATCCGGCCGCGCGCAAAGATAAAGTGGTCGCCGACGAGCCACATGGGCACGGCCGTCGTTTTTTCCGGCGCCGCGCCCAACTGCGCACGCGGGAATGCCCCGGGTCGTAGATAGAGTTTTTGGTGCACGTAGTCCAGTGTGCTGAGAAAGTGCGCGAGCAAGCCTGTGCCGATGATCCCATCGATGCGGAAGCGTCCACCGAGCCCACGGACAGGCATGACTCGCGCCGGTACGTTTTCAATTCGACTGTCGCCTACGGTCAACGACGGAAGAATGGTCGAGTAAACAGTGGCGCGTTGACCACCCGCAAAAACGCCAACGCCAGCCGCCTGCGTTTTGAGCTTCCGCTCCCGAGCGAAAATCCGATCGATGACAATATCGGGTGCACCGGTGTCGATCAAAAAGTAACTATCGCGGTTACCGACGCGAACGCGCACCGTCGGAAGCGGATCGACTTGAACAAACGGCACGGCGGTGCCCGCGGAGCTTGCATAAGTAATCCGGTACTGTCCCGCCACGCCGCGCCGCTGTACCAAAACGCTCAATTCGCGTTGGGCGAGAGATGCCGTGCTCGTATCTGCGAGCGCTTTACGCAAGAGCGATTCGGCGTTTGTCAGGCGGTTGCGGTAAAGTTCGATCGTTCCTAAGCCAAGATTTGCGGATGCGTCTTGGGGGTCGCGTTGCAAAATGACGGTGTACGCGTTGGCCGCCGCATCGAAGTTGCCGCTTGCAAAAAGTTTGCCCGCGTCATCGGCGGCGCGGGCGATTCCTGAACCGAACGCTAGGGCGGTAGCCAGCGCAGCGAACTGCGCGAGCCGCTGTGCGTTAGAGCGAGCCATCCGGGCCCATGGCCTCCAACCGTTTTTTCAAGTCCGCTAAGAAACCGCTCGCGACGTAGCCGTCGACGACGCGGTGGTCCAGCGAGAGACAGCAGTTCATCATCGAGCGGATCGCGATCGAGTCGTCGCGCAAGACGATGGGCTTGCGCACGACCGCCTCCATCGTGACGATGCCGGCTTGTCCCGCGTTGATGATCGGCGCCGAAGCATACGATCCGTTGGCGCCGTTATTGTTGACCGTAAATGTGCCGCCGGCTAAATCATCAACGTTCAATTTGTTATTGCGCGCCTTCTCGATCAGTTGACCCGCGACGATCGCCAAGCCGCGAATCGAGAGCTTATCGGCATGCTTGATGACGGGCACGACCAAATTCGTCGCCAGGCCGATCGCAATACCGATGTTGACGTCCGGATGAACGTAAATACCTTCATCGGTGAAGCGTGCATTCATCAACGGGAATGCGCCGATCGATTCGACGACTGCGCGGATGAAGAAAGGAAGAAGCGTCAGCGAGTAACCGTGATCGCGCGCAAAGGCTTCCTTCTCGCGCTGGCGCCACTTCCAAAGGCTGGTGACGTCAACTTCGACCATCGACCACGCGTGCGGCGCATTGTGCTTGCTCTCGACCATGCGCTGCGCGATGATCTTGCGCGCTTGATTGAGCGGAATCATCGTGCCCGGAATCGGGGCTGCGTAGGTGCTGGTTTCGCTCGTCGGCGCATGCGCCGGCGGCGGGTGTGCCGGCGTTGGGATCTGCGGTGCACTTGGCGCTCGGGCCGCGGCGGGTGCTTGTGCCGGCGGCGGTTGTGGCGGTGCGGCGGATGCAGCGACCGCTTGCCCCACTGCGGCGGCCGGTCCCATTCGTGCCGCTGCCATGACGTCGTCAACCGTGACGCGCCCATTTTGGCCCGTGCCCCGAAGGCTCGTAATGTCGATGTGATGTTCGCGCGCAAGGCGGCGAACCGCCGGCGATGCGCCGCGCAGTGCGGCCGCGCCGTCGCGTGCCGCGCCATTGCCTGCGCTTGCGGCAACTTGCGGGCGCTCCGGTGCTGCCTGCGGCTGCGGTTGCGTTTGTTGCGGAGCGCTGCCTTCGGTCAGCGCCTCGCCTTCGTCGATGATCGCGATCGGAGTGCCGGTGGCAACCGTTTCGCCTTCTTTGACGAGCAGTTGGCTCAGGCGGCCGGTTACCGGAGAGGGAACTTCCGCGTTGACTTTGTCGGTCGAAACCTCAACAAACGCCTCGTACTTCTCGACATCGTCACCCGGCTTCTTGAGCCATTGCGCAACGGTGCCTTCGGTGACCGTTTCGCCGAGTTGCGGCATCGTAATCGTTGTCGGCATCAGAATGTCACCATTTCGCGCATCACATCGGCCATCCGATCCGTCGAGATCATGAACTCCTCTTCCAGCGGCAAAGCGTAACCCATCGCGGGAACATCCGGGCCGCAGAGCCGCCGGATCGGTGCATCGAGCTCGAAGAGCGCGTCTTCGGCGACCATCGCGCTGATCTCGGCGCCGATTCCGCCGAACTTGTTGTCTTCATGGATGATCAGCAGCTTATGCGTTTTGCGAACGGAGTTGAGGATCGCGCCGCGATCCATTGGCCGAATCGAACGCAAGTCGATCACTTCAACCGATAATCCCTCGCCCTCGAGTCGTTTTGCCGCGTCGAGCGCCTGGTGCGCGTTGAGGCCGTATGAAACGACCGTCAACTGGGAACCCTCTTTCGTCACGTTTGCCTTGCCGATGGGAATCGTGAAGTACTCTGCCGGGACCTCATCTTTAATCAAACGGTACGTTCGCTTGTGTTCAAAGAACATCACGGGATCCGGATCCTCGATCGCCGCGTTCAGCAAGCCCTTGATATCGCGGGGCGTTGACGGCGCGACGATCTTCAAGCCGGGAACATGGTAAAAGAGTGCCTCAACGGATACTGAGTGCGAGAGCGCGCCGCGCACGCCGCCGCCGTACGGTGCCCGGATGACCATCGGGCACGTGTACTCTCCGTTGCTGCGATAACGGATCTTCGCCGCTTCGCCGACGATTTGGTTGAACGCGGGATAGATGAAATCCGCAAACTGAATTTCGGCAATCGGCCGCAAGCCTTCCATCGCCATGCCGACGGCAACGCCGACGATCGAAGCCTCGGCGATCGGCGTGTCGACGACGCGCTGCGCGCCGAACTCCTCGATGAAGCCCTTGGTGATTAAGAAGACGTTGCCGCGGTTGCCGACGTCCTCGCCCAATATCAAGACGCGCTCGTCGCGCTTAAGCGCATCGTAGAGCGTCGCGCGCACGGCCTCGACGTTGGTCATCACTTTGGAAGGCGCCGCTATTGCCATGGCTGCCACGCTCCCTCATGAACGTTCGTGTACAGATCGGATGCCTGCGGATACGGCATCGCCTCTGCTTCGTCCGTCGCTTCATTTGCTTCGCGCAGCACATCTTTGCGCATCGCGTCGATCTCTTCACGCGTCATAATCTTGTTGTCGATCAGCGCGCGTTCGAATCGCGGCACCGGATCGTTGATGCGTTGCTCTTCGACCTCTTCGCGCGTGCGATAGGTGCGATCGTCATCGTCGGTGCTGTGCGCGAGGAATCGGTAGCACATCCCTTCGATCAGCGATGGGCCGCCGCCCGAACGCGCGCGTTGCATGGCGCGGTTGACGACGTCGTATGTTTTGATCGGATCGAAGCCGTCGAACTGCTCGCCAGGCATCCCGTATCCTTCAGCGCGTTTGCAGATGTTCGGTTGGCCCATCTGCTTGCTCAGCGGCGTCGAGATCGCCCACTGATTGTTCTCGCACAGAAAAACGATCGGCAGCCGGTGAACCGCGGCGAAATTCATCGATTCATGCCACTCGCCTTCGCTCGTCGTTCCATCGCCGAAGGTGGCCAGCACCGCGCGCCCGCCTTCTTTACGGTATTGCAGGGCATACGCCGCCCCCACGGCATGCGGAATTTGCGCCGCAAGGATCGACGAGAATGACATCATTCCGATGCGGCGGGAAGAATAGTGGTTCGGAAATTGGCGTCCGCCGTTGTGATCGGCTGCGCGCGCGAAGAGCGAAAGAAGAACCTCAAGCGGCGTGAAGCCAATGCCCACGGCGAGGCCGAGATCGCGGTAGTACGGCGCAAGAACGTCCTTGCCGCGAATGAACGCGATCGCGGCGCCGGCTTGAATCGCTTCATGGCCTTCGCTTCCGAGGGCGAAGGGAATCTTGCCCTGACGGTTGAGCTGGAAACCGCGATTGTCGAGCTGGCGCTGCATCAGCATCGTGCGCAGTATCGCGCGGAGCTGGTCGTCGCTCAGGCCGTAACGCTCGAGTTTGCCGGCTGCCGCCGCTGCCGAGGCCGTCGTCATCGCACCCATCCTTTACAAAGGGCTGAGATTCGCCCTGCGCGCCGCTGCATTATTCACCGCCACGGCTCGTGACGCTCGCTATAGACCTGTGTATAAAGGTCCTCGGCTAACGGGTACGGCATCTGCTCGGCGCGGTCGGTCGCGTCGTTGATCTGCGCCAGCACCGCGGCGCGCAGTTCCTCGGCTTGCGCGGCGGTCAGGACCCCGACCTCAACGAGAAAGCGCTCGAAACGGGGAAGCGGATCCTCTTTGCGCCGCTCGGCGACTTCTTCGCGCGAGCGATAGGCCGTGTCGTCGTCGTCGGTCGAGTGCGCGAGAAAACGATAGCACTTCGCTTCAACGAGCGTCGGACCGCCGCCGCTGCGCGCTCGCTCTAAGGCGTCACGCACCACGCCATAACAGGCGATCGGATCGAAACCATTCACGCCGGCGCCTGGAATTCCGTACCCCTCGGCTTTGCGATAGATGTCTTGTATCGCCATCTGCATGCGCTGCGGCGTCGAGATTGCCCATTCGTTGTTCTCACACAGAAAGACGATCGGAAGCCGATGAACCGCCGCGAAGTTCATCGATTCGTGCCACTCGCCTTCACTCGTCGCGCCATCTCCAAACGTTGTCAGGACCGCGCGGCCACTTTCGCGGCGCGCTTTCAGCGCGAATGCAGCGCCGACGGCATGCGGCAGTTGCGCCGCAATAACCGATGAGATCGTATGGATGCCGAGGCGGCGGCTCGCGTAGTGATGCAAGAATTGCCGTCCGCCTGAGTGCTCCGCCGCGCGCGCAAAAAGCGAAAGCAGTACCTCGTAGGGGGTCAGTCCGATGCCTAGGTCCAGACCGAGATCGCGGTAGTATGGAACGAGAATGTCCTTGCCGCGCCGGAACGCCATTGCAGCGCCGGCCTGAACCGCTTCGTGCCCTTCGCTCGCACTCGCAAACGGAATCTTGCCTTGGCGGTTCAATTGAAAGCCGCGATTCTCGAGCCCGCGTTGCATGAGCATCGTTCGAAGCATGCTCTGAAGCTGGTCGTTGCTCAGACCTTGTCGGTCGAATTGCGTCGCTGCTGTGCTCGATGCGGCAGCCTTGGCCATCGCCGTGGCATTTCGGGTTTTCCGGTGCCGTTCCGCTCGATTTGCAAGCGAGCGCAGGCGGAACCGACGGCGACGTACGTTAAAATACGGTCACATGTTTGTCGCACGCGTCGGCGTCGTGCTGATTGGCCTTGCGGCTGCCGTCTTTGCGTTGCGCGAACCCGTTGTCGCGTTTCAGTATTGTCCGGTTTCGGTCGGTGCGATTCAGGCATTGCAATTCTCCGCCTTAGACGCTTACCGTCGCGCCGTCGATCGCCGTTTCGGGGTCGAGCTGCTCTCGGAAGCGCCCCGGACGGCAACGGTCGAGCTGTCGATCGCGGCCAACGGAGCGGTCTATCGCACGAGGTTCAACGATCTCAACTTTAGCGGCGGCCGTGGAACGGTCACTTTTTTTTCGTTCGAGCGCGCCAGAGGGGTCGATTACGTCTGGGTCTCGCGCGTGGAGGAAGCGCAACAAGACATCACGTGTCCGCTCGATCCGTTTAAGGCGTCCCACGAGTATTTCAACGATCGCCGTCTGACGCACGCCGATCTGGCCGCGCGCCAAGCGGCAAACGAGCGCATTTTGGCCGCATCGAGGGATGCACAGATGAGCCGGCCGGAGGTCGTCGCGCAAATTCATCGTGATTGCGCCGCGCCCGATCAAACGCCGACGATCAAAGATGAAGTTAAGCCCGACGCGGGTGATTTGACGACGCTGAAAGGCCCGACGCCCGTCGTCGCACTCGTCCACGTCAGTCCGAGCGGCGAGCCGCTCGGCGTCGAGCTCGTTCAAAGCAGTCCGTTTCCGCGTTTGAACGGCGCGGTGCTCGAGAGCGCGAAGGCTTCGACGTACAATCCGGCGACAATCGACTGCATGCCGAGCACAGGAACGTACCTTTTCAAGGCGCTCTTCGGAACATGACGGTTTTGCATCACTTGCGGCGCAACTTTGATGTGCCGCATGACGCGCTCGTTCAGGAGCGGCGGCACTTTCATCAATATCCCGAGCGCTCGATGGTCGAGCATGAAACAGCGGCCTACGTCGAACGTGAGTTGCGCAAGCTGCAACTCGACGATCTGCGAACCGGCGTCGCCAAGACGGGCGTCCTCGCAACGCTCAAAGGCGGCAGGGCCGGACCGGTCACGCTGCTACGTGCCGATATGGACGCCTTGCCCATCACTGAACTGAACGAGGTTCCTTACAGGTCTTCGCACGACGGCGTCATGCACGCGTGTGGGCACGATGCTCACGTCGCGATCCTGCTGTCGGCAGCGCGTGAGCTCATGCGTCGCCGCGATGAAGTTCCAGGCACGCTCGTGTTCTGTTTTCAGCCCGGAGAAGAAGGCTATGCCGGCAACCGGCAGATGATCGAAGCCGGTGCGCTTGAGAGCCCGCACGTCGATCGCACCTTCGCGCTGCACATGGCAAGCGTTTTGGAGGTCGGCAAGATCGGCGTTCGCGACGGGGCATTCTTCGCGTCGGCCGACGAGTGGAAGCTGATGTTTTACGGCAGAGGCGGACATGGCGCGATGCCGGATCGGGCGATCGATCCCATCGCCGCGGCTTCCTACTTCGTCACGATGCTGCAAACCGTCGTTAGCCGCGAGGTGGCGCCGAAAGATCCGGCCGTGTTTACGGTCGGAAAATTTCAGGCCGGAACGACGTTCAACGTGATCCCCGACGAAGCCGAGTTGGAAGGGACCGTGCGTGCCTTCGATGCGCAGGTGCGCGATGCGATGCCGGCGCGCATGGAACGAATTCTCGATGGACTCTCGCGTGCAATGCGCGTCGAATACCGGCTGGATTATCGCCGCGGCTATCCGCCGACCGTCAACGATGCAGCCGTCAATGATATCGTGCGCGACGTTGGCCGCCAGATGCTTGGAGACGACAAGGTCGTCGAGCACGACATCGTCATGTGGGCCGAAGACATGGCGTTTATGCAAGAGCAGCGCCCCGGCGCCTACTTCATCGTCGGCTCAAAGGGAAACGATGCAACATCGTTCGCGCACCACAATGCGCGCTTCGACATCGATGAACGCGCGCTCGACGTCGGCTTTCGAATGATGGTCGGTTTAGGGCTGCACGGTTAGGAGTCCGTCAAACTTGGGCTCCTCATCGCCTTTGGGGTGCCTTTTGTCCGAATACTTCGTTGCGCCATCGGTCACGAAGCTCCGGCTTCGCTCCCTCGTCGCGCCTCGTCTTCGATCAAAATTCGCACCAATTCTGAAAAGGGCCCAAATTTGACGAACCCCTAAGGTTTAACATCCTCCGGCTCTTTGCCGACCGCCTCAGCAGTTGAGTTAGCCGCTTCTTTTGACTGATCCATCATCTGCTGCACTTGCGTTCGCATTTGATCGGCCGATGAACGCATTGCGTCCGCGCCGATGCGCATGAATTTTTGCACGTGGCCCATGGCCCGTTGCGTCTGCTCGTTCGTGATGCCAGCGCTCTCTTGGGCGTGCTTGGCAAGCGTGTTTTGCAGCTCTTGCGCGTTCTTTAGCGACTCAGTGATCAGCGGCGTCATCGCTTCACGCTGCTTGTTGACTGCATCGCCGATGTTCTTTTGCATCTCGCGCGCGTGTTTGAGCGCCTTGTCGATCAACTCGTTATTCATTTTTCATATTCTCCTCGTGGCCATTGGGTTGGCTCCTGTCACCCTACAGCCTGTCTAAGGGCCGCGTTCGGTGACGGTCAGAACCCAGCGCACCGCGCGAGCATATTGGTCGAGCTCGCGGACGCTGCGCTCCAGCCACCCGAAGGCGGCATCGGAACGAATTGGTGTACTGGAAAGCGCCTCGATCTGTTTCACGTAGCGTATTGCCGCCTCCAATTGCGCTTCGACGCTGCCCCAGTGGTCGCGTAAGGTATCCGCTGATGCATCGCTCAGTCGATCGATGATCGGCGGGACGAGCCGTGACGGATAGCGATATGCCAGCTCGAGCCGCGCAAGCGCGTAATCGGCGGTGACGCCGATGAACGAACCAAGCAACTGAACCAGTCGCGTTTCCATTTCCAACGCGATGCTGTTCGACTTGCGTGGCGGGAGCGCATTTCGAGGTGGCGAAGGGCGAGAAGCAGGTTGAACGGCGTGCAATCGAACGGCTTCCGGCGGTATGTGATCGTCGGAAACGGCTTTGCCGGCACGACCGCAGCGGAACAATTGCGCAAAGCCGACCCTGCCTGCTCCATAACGCTGTTCACGGACGAGCCATACACGCTCTACAATCGCATCGCGTTGCCGCCGCTGCTTCGCAAACAAGTCACCCAACAGAAGGTGATCATTCGGGATGAGGCATGGCACGAGAAGCACAACATCGCGCTGTTCTTGCGCACGCGCGTCGAAAGCGTCAATGCGCAGGAGCGCTATGTCAGCGCCGCCGGTAAGTCCTATCCGTATGATGCGCTGCTGGTCGCAACCGGCGGCCGTCCCCATCTGCCGCCCTACGAGAGCGCAAGCGGCGCCGCGAACGTCTATAACTTTCAATACATGGACGATACGTTGGCGATTTCGGAGCAACTGGAGCGCTCCAAGGCCGCCATCGCAGTCGGCGGATCGTTCATCGCATATGAACTCGCAGAGGCGTTCGCCTCACGCGGCATGGAGACGCACTGGATCATGCGCGGTCCTCGCTTTTTGCGCCGCATGCTCGATGAAGATGCCGGCGATCTTGTGGATCAAGCGGCGCGCGCAGATGGCGTCCACATGCACTACGGCGAGCAGATTGTGGACTTGGCGCGCAGCAACGGCGTCGTCACCAAAGTCATCACCTCTTCCGGCAAGCAGATCGAAGGCGATTGCTTCGGCTTCGGCTTGGGGCTGGCGCTCAATAATGAAGTGCTGCAAGGAACGTCCGTCGAGCTCAGCAGCAACGGCATCGTCTGCGACGACCGTTTGGAAACGAACGTCAAGGGCATCTTCGCCGCCGGCGATGTCGCGGATTTTTACGACCCGATTCTGGAGATGCGCTATCGGATGGGAACGTGGAATAATGCCGGCGCCCACGGCAAAGTCGTCGCGATCAATATGGCCGGCGGTGACAGCAGATACCATGACGTTCCGGAGTATTCGAGTAAATTGTTCAGCGAACAGACGATCTTGCAATTCGGTCTTTCGCCGGAGTACCGCGACGACTTGGAGACGGTTCGCAAGTTAGAACCGGAAACGAAACGCTATCGCGCGTTGTATTTCTTGAAGGGTCGACTTGCCGGGGGGTTGCTGCTGGGCAAAGGCAACATGGCCGGCAAACGCAAGTACGTCGAAGCGATCAAATCCAAAGCCATCTTTGCGCCCGATGAGTGGCCGGCGATGCTCGACTGGCGCGCATAACACCCTGTCGGATTACGAAGAACTCGAGCAGGCGTGGAAGCGCCTTCGGCGCACGCACGATGTCACGGTGCGCGAAGTCGCCTGCGTCGGCTCCGCGCGCACGCTCTTAGCGGCAGAAGTTGGCGACGTCCGCCTCCCATGCGTGATGCTTGCGGCAGGGACGCACGGCAACGAACCGGCTGCGCCATTGGCATTGCTGAACATCGTCGAGAGCGGATTATTGCACCCCTTGCTGTCGTATCGGATCTGGCCGTGCATCAATCCGACGGGATATCGGAGCAACACACGCGCCAATGCGGACGGCGATGACATCAACCGCAGCTTCACCGGCGCCGGTTCGACGCCGGAGTCGAAGGCGATCATCACGGCCAATCGCGACCGCCGGTTTCTTGCATCAGTCGATGTGCATGAAGATCTCGATGCGAGCGGCTTTTACTGTTTTGAACCGACGAAGCCAGATCAACACGCCTTGAGCGATTCAGTCATTAACGCAATCGCTCAAGCCGGCTTTCCGCTGCAAGCATTGACGCCGCAATTCGACCTTGGATACGAAGATGGATTGGTTCCGGATGCGCGATTAGAGCGCGGCCGCATCACTGTCGACATTGAATCGGAGATCAATTATTTCAGGGAACGCGGACTGCCGTTCACTGCGTACATGGCCCGGCGTGCAGCCCGCTTCGCTCTAACGCTTGAAAGTGCCGGCGCACGTCCCAGGGACGACCGCATCGGCATGCATCGAACGGCGGTGCAATGTGCGCTGAGCGTGCTTGCTAAGGTGGCGTCCTCGAACTCAACGAACTAGGCAGCATGCCGGAACGGGATAGGCTTGAAGTCGACGTTCTCTTCGTCGGCGGTGGTCCAGCAAGTCTGGCCGGCGCAATTCGCCTGCGTCAGCTCGCACAAGAAAACGGTCGCGAGATCTCCGTGATGGTGATCGAAAAAGGTGCCGACATCGGCAGCCATGGGATTTCGGGCGCCGTTTTGGATCCGCGTGCGCTCGATGAATTGCTGCCTGATTGGCGTTCGCGCGAAGCGCCGATCGAATCGCAAGTGACGAGCGACGCCTTGTGGTTTCTGACGACGCGCGGCAAGATCGCAGCCCCGATTGTCCCACCGATGATGAACAATGCAGGCAAATACGTTTGCTCGTTGCAGCGAGTCGCGAAGTGGATGGGCGACGTTGCGGAAAGTTCGGGCGCCGACGTCTTTCCCGCCTTTCCCGGTCAAGAGTTGTTGTGGGATGGCGATCGCGTCATCGGCGTGCGAACCGGTGACAAGGGAGTCGACCGCCATGGGCAGCCGAAATCGAACTACGAACCAGGCGCTGATCTCTTCGCCAAGATTACGGTTTTAGGTGAGGGTCCGCGAGGAACGCTCGCCAAGCAGGCGACTGCGAAACTGAATCTCGACGCCGGGAAAGAGCCGCAAGTGTATGCGGCCGGCGTGAAAGAGATCTGGCAGTGTCCGCCCGGCACGGTCAAAGCCGGAAGCGTCATCCATACGCTTGGCTTTCCATTGCGCTCCGATACCTTCGGCGGCGGCTTCATTTACGGCATGGCGGACGACGTGCTCGACGTCGGCTTCGTCACCGGGCTCGACTACCGCGATCCCACGACCGATCCGCACAACGAATTTCAGCGGTTTAAGATGCATCCCGCGGTTCGTGAAATGCTCGAAGGTGCGAAGCTACTGCGTTACGGTGCGAAGGCGATTCCCGAAGGCGGGCTGTATGCGATGCCGCGTCTTTACGCCGACGGCTTGATGCTGATCGGCGACAGCGCCGGCTTCCTGAACGGCATGCGCCTCAAAGGGATTCACCTGGCGATGAAGAGCGGCATGCTGGCCGCGCAAACGGCGTACAATGCGATTGCAAACGATCGCAGCGACGCTGAGGTGCTTCGTCAGTATGAAGATGATTTTCGCGGGTCCTGGGCTTACGACGAATTGCGCGCCGCTCGCAATTTCCATCAAGGTTTTGAACGCGGCATGATTGCCGGCATGCTCAACGTCGCGCTCGGGATGGTCAGCGGCGGCCGTGGCTTCGGCGTTCGCGATCGTTTACATGGCGAAGCCGGATATCAACGGATGAAGAAAGCCGGGTACAAGCCGCCGGAAGCGCCGCGCGCGCCGATCGACGGCATCTTAACCTTCGATAAGTTGACGGACGTCTACAACAGCGGCACGATGCATGAAGAGGATCAGCCATGCCATCTGCATGTCAGCGACACGAACATCTGTCGCGATCGCTGCACGGTTGAGTATGGCAATCCGTGCCAATATTTCTGTCCGGCCAAAGTCTATGAACCGCTCTTCGAGCGGACGGACGGTTCGATCGAGGGCCGCTTGCAGATCAACTTCACGAACTGCGTGCACTGTAAGACGTGCGACATCATGGATCCCGTATCAGATCATCACGTGGGTGCCGCCGCAGGGCGGCGAAGGACCGGTTTACACGGGTCTTTAGGAACTTAACCGCTTATGCGACGTCAGGCCAGCGCGACGGGTCGTAGTTCGGATTCTGCTCGCGAGGAATTTCTTTCCACCATTCGCTGTATCTCGCGAGCCACTCAAAATTCTCGAACATGTAGCCATTGTCGTAGAAGCGCCGCAGATGACGCACGAAGTCACGAATAATCTTCCAGCGCGTGCGAATCATCAGGCCGACGGCATCGACGATGAGCGAGGCGTCGATCACTTCGCGCCGGGCAAGGGTCGCCACGGTCTCGACATATTGTCCAACCGCCGTTAAGTCGGCTTCATCTTCGGAGTTTGAATATTTTCGCGCGAGATCGTCGTCGGTTGGATAGCGCTTTTCTACTCCTTGCAGCTGCGTGAACACGCGCACCATCTTTTCGTCGGCGAGCCGGTCGATCGCGGCGAGGATTGCCAGCGCATTCCGTTCGCGCTCCATGTGCTTGATCTGACGGCTGAGCAAGATGCTCGATAAGGTGACCGTTACGAGCGCGATGAAAACGGAAACGATCGAAATCACGGACTCCATGAAGCGCTTATCCGAACCTCCTGACGTTGCAATTGTCGGCGCCGGACTTATCGGCCTTTCCATCGCGTTCGAACTAGCGTCCCGCGGCGCGACGGTGCGCGTCTACGACACCGCCGAACCCGCGCACGGCGCCTCGTGGGCGGGCGCCGGCATGCTCGCCCCGCTAACGGAGACGATCACCGATGAAGATGTGCGCGACCTTTGCGAAGCATCGCTGCGCGCCTATCCAACGTTCGCACGGGAGGTCGCAGCGAAGTCCGGCATCGATCCGCACCTTCGACTCAACGGTTTGCTCTACGCCGCATTCTCGAATGTGGAATTTGAAGCGCTTCGAACGCGTGGCCGGATGTTGCAACAGCGCGGATATGCGGTTCGCGTGCTCGATCATCGTGAAACGATCGAATCCGAGCCCGTTTTCGGCAAACGCGTCGTCGGGGCGATTCTCATGGAAAACGAAGGACACGTCGACAATCGGCGTCTGGGGCGTGCGCTTTCGACAGCCTGTCTTGCGCTCGGCGTCGCGATTCATGCGCCCGTTCGGCACGTAGAAGTTCGGCACGATGAACGCAAAGCGCTGGGTGTTGCCACCGACGACGGATTCTTTGCCGCAGGCGCGGTGATCAATGCGGCCGGCGCTTGGGCGGCGCGCGTTGCGGGCTTGCCCAAAGAATGCGTACCGCCCGTCTTTCCGATAAAAGGTCAGATGCTCGCGCTTGCGGTTCCGGCTGCGTTGATTCGGCGCGCCGTATGGGTTCCAGGAGCATACCTCGTTCCGCGGGATGACGGCCGTCTTTTGATCGGTGCGACTGTTGAAGAGTGCGGCTTCGACGTGCGCGTGACTGCGGCGGGGATTCGCGCGCTGCTCGATGCAGCGCTGAGCGCGGTGCCGGCGCTAAACGATTTCGCATTGACGGAAACGTGGGCCGGCTTACGACCTGCAAGCGCGGATCGCAAGCCGTTCATCGGACCGACGCCGTTAGAACGCTACTACTTGGCGACGGGGCATTTTCGCAACGGCATCTTGCTCGCTCCGGCAACTGCGACCTTAATCGCAGATGCCGTAAGCGGAACGAGCAACGACGCACTTCGCTTGTTTGCTTTGCAACGCGCGCAGCCGGAACACGCGTCGCTTTAACCGAACTTTATTCGTTGTGAGATTGATCGTCAATGGCGAAGAACGCGAGGTCGCCGAAGGTCTGACGGTGGCACGGCTGCTTGAAGTGATGCAAGTGCCGGAGAAGGGTACTGCAGTTGCTCGCAACGAGCGCGTCGTTACCCGAGATGACCATAACGCCACGCGCGTTGAAGAGGGCGATCGCATCGAAATCATTCGCGCGGTGGCAGGGGGATAATGGAAGACCGAGGCTGGAGCGTCGGCGCTCATCATTTCACATCGCGGCTGATCGTCGGCACCGGAAAGTATTCGTCGTTGGACGTCATGCGTGCGGCACACGCGGCCAGCGGCGCGGAGATGGTGACGGTCGCGATTCGCCGCATTCATTTAGATGATCCATCCGGAAAGACGCTGCTCGATCACATCGATCGGTCGCGTTATACGATCCTGCCCAATACGGCTGGCTGCTTTACGGCGAAGGATGCAATCTTAACCGCGCAGCTTGCCCGTGAAGCGCTGCAAAGCGACTTGATCAAGGTAGAGGTGATCGGCGATCGGCAGACGCTGCATCCGGACGGTCAGGAGACGATCGCTGCAGCGGACGCCTTAGTCAAAGACGGCTTTACCGTGCTGCCTTACGTGGGCGACGATCCGGTGCTCTGCAAGCGGCTGGAAGCGATCGGGTGCGCCGCCGTCATGCCGCTGGCTGCGCCGATCGGAAGTGGGCTTGGGATTTGCAATCCGTATTCGATCCGAATCATCCGCGAGCAAACGCAGGTCCCCGTCATCGTTGATGCCGGCGTCGGGACAGCGTCCGATGCGGCAATCGCAATGGAACTAGGCGTCGATGCGCTGCTGATGAACACCGGCATTGCGGCGGCAAAGGATCCGGTATTGATGGCGCAAGCGATGCGCCATGCGGTTCTGGCGGGTCGTGCGGCGTACTTGGCTGGTCGCATGGAGAAGCGGCTCTACGCGAACGCGTCGAGCCCGATGCAAGACCTGATTTCGACGAACCCGGCTAGATCCGACTGAAGTTAACGCTCGTTTCGAGCGACGACAAACCAGTGCACGGCACCCTGCAGCGGCATTTGCGTGTGCGCCCAGGTGCCGGCGATCGTGTCCACTTCGACTTCCTCTAGACGTTCGACCGTGAAATGCCGTAACAACGAGCGCAGCTCGGCTGTCGCGAAGTATGAATGCGGGACGCCGATTTCATCGCCCTCGGTAGGAGCAAACGTGTTTGTCCCGATCTGCTGACCTTCTCCGAAACGCCGATCCCGCCGTGACCCGAAAGTTGCATAGAATAACCCGCGCTCTTTTGTGACGCGAGCGACTTCAGCCAAACTGCGAGCGATTCGCGCCGGCGTTCCATGCAGAAACGCATGGCTGCTTAATACCGCGTCAAAACGTCGATCCGAGCACGGCATCTGCGCATAGGATCCGCTCAAAATGCGTTCTGCATGATCCGGAAATTGCGCGCGTAGCGCAATGGCTCGGCGTTGATCGGACTCGATTGCGGTAAGGTCGGTTCTTGCGATCAAGGCGGCAAAGTTTCGCCCGCTGCCGGGACCGATTTCGAGCACGCGCGATCCACGTTGGATGCGTTCCAGCAGCTCGCGCGCGAGCGGATGCGGCTCACGAAAGATCGCTTGCTTTGCTGACGAAGATTTCATGTATGGCGCAGTTGCCTCTCATCATCGTCGTTGGTGGTGATGAACTCGCCCTGCGGGTTTGCGAAGAGTTGACTTCGACACGCGGGCATGACGTCGTTCTTTTGTGGAACGCAGACGAGGAGTTAGCCGCGCGGGCAAAGAGCGTCGGCGCCGCCTTCGTCGGCTTGCCTCCGAATGATTACGAATCGCTGCGGACCGTCGGCGTCATGCACGCGACGTCGATCATGCCGGTGGCCGAAGAAGATCGTTTGAACCTGCAAGTCGCACTCAAAGCGCGCGACCTCAATCCAAAGATCCGCGTCGTGCTGCGTCAGTTCAACCGTACGCTGGCGCGAAAACTCGAACAGAACCTCCCGGACTGTTCGGCCGTTTCGCTTTCGGCCCACGCAGCGGCGACGTACGCCGGCGCATCGATCGATCCGGCGTGTTTCTTTGCGCTGCAGTTTCCGGATTTTGACGGACCGTTGCTCGGCTTCTCGGAACGCGCCGCGGCGGATTTTCGCATTGTGGATCTCACGATTGAAGATGCCGAGAGACGCTTGAAATCACGCATCATTTCCGTCGGCGGCCAGACAAATTTTCAGATGAGCCAGATGCTTCAACCGCAAGAACGCGTTGT
This sequence comes from Vulcanimicrobiota bacterium, assembly GCA_963723515.1. Classification (GTDB taxonomy): domain Bacteria; phylum Vulcanimicrobiota; class Vulcanimicrobiia; order Vulcanimicrobiales; family Vulcanimicrobiaceae; genus JAFARW01. The sequence continues at coordinate 32,154 of CAVRQT010000002.1, read as the reverse complement.
CGCCTTTGGACCGATGAGCGAACTGAGCGAAAGCCGGCCCCGCGAAGCCGCGCCACCGATCGAGGAGGCAATCGGCGTTCGCATTAGCTCTCTCACGAGCACTGCTGTGCGCGCGGCACGTCGCATGGAACCGCTCCTCTTGCGTATTTTTGCGGCGGGACTGGCGATCTTTGTCCTCGCCGTACTCTACTTCATGTGGTCGCTCCACCTCGATCCCGTCAAGGCGCTGTACTATGTGACGACGACGATGGCGACGGTCGGTTACGGCGACATTACGCCGCTGGTCAACCGCGGACCGACCCACAGCTTCTTTGTCGCGATGTTCATCATGCTGACGGGCATTGCGATCACGGGAGTATTCATCGCAGCAATTACCGCGGCGCTCAACCGTGCGCAAGTAACCGCATTGCGTGGCTTGCGCCATCTCTCGACACGCGATCACGTGGTTGTTTGCGGAGCCGGCAACATCGGAACGCGCGTCATCGACTTCTTGCTGAAGATGAAGCGCAAGGTCGTCGTCGTGGAGCAGAACCCGGACAACCTGCTGATCGAACGCGCACGGGACCGGCGGCTCGATCTCTTGACCGGCGACGCCGCCAGCGACGGCACGTTGCGGTTCTGCAATCTGCGGCATGCGAGCAGTCTCGTGGCGCTCACAGGCAGCGATACGGCGAATTTGGAGATCGGTCTCGGCGCCCGCGCCGGTTCGGCGCCGCTGAGCGTCGTGCTGCGAATCAGCGACTCCGCGTTCGCGCATTCCGTGAGCCGGCAATTTCACATTACGAAGTCGTTTTCGGCGATTGACCTTACCGCGCCGGCGATCGCCGGTTTATCACGCTTTCCGGGAACGCGTGGGCGGATCGCATTTCATAATGAAGAGTACAATGTCGGGGAGCGTTTGCAGGGGGCGATCCCGGCTCCGCCGCCCGCGGATTTCTGCATCCCCCTCTACGTCTGGCGCGAAGATTCACTGATTCCGCTGCATGACTTCTCTGAAATGAAGCCGTATGACCGGCTCCTCTTCATCGTTCCGCTCTCACAGTTCAGAGGCAGCGAACCAGCGGCGCCCGCCGGTGAGCGCTCTTCAGAATTAGCCGCGACTTAAGAGAAAGGAGACCGCAATTGTGTTAGCCACCGGCGACAAACTGCCGAAACTCGAAGTCACCGACGATCAAGGACACCAACTCTCGACATCCGATTGGCTCGGCAAACCGCTCGTGTTGTGGTTCTATCCCAAAGACGACACCCCGGGTTGAACGAATGAAGCGTCACAGTTCCGTGACGCCTACGGGCAGTTCATGAGCAAAGGCGTGCAACTCGTCGGCGTGAGCCGTGACTCCGTGCAATCGCATCAGCGGTTCAAAGCCCGCTACGAGATCCCGTTTGCTCTGATCGCGGACGTTGACTCCAAGCTCTGCGACGCCTTCGGCGTTATCGTTGAGAAGAACAACTTGGGCTCGCTTAGCCGCGGCATTCAGCGCTCGACATTTCTGTTCGATTCCCAGGGCAAGATCCTCAAGACGTGGCCCAAAGTCTCCGTGAACGGCCATGCGCAAGAGGTGTACGCATCGATACCTTAAGCGAGCATCTCTTACGGCTCAGCGTCATGGGATCGAGCAGCTCGATCCCGCGACCGAACCGTGCCTGCAGCTGCTATTTGGTGCAGAGCCGGAGTGCGTCGATCGTGCTCGATTTAGGCTCAGGTGCTTTCGCGCATCTTCGGCAGCTCGTGGATTACAATCGGCTCGACGCCGTCGTGATCACGCACATGCATGCCGACCACTTTCTCGATTTGATTCCGCTGCGTTACGCGTTGAAGTACGGTTCATCGCGCCGCCACGGAAAGCTCGACGTCTACTTGCCGCCGGCCGGAGAAAAAATGCTGCGCCGGCTGGTCAGCGCTTTCGAATCCGAAGATGCCGGCGTTGACTTCTTGGATGAAGTTTTTACGCTTCACGCCTATGACGATCGGCGACCGCTTGAGATCCAAGACGTTCAATTGAAGTTCGCCAAAGGGGTGCATTTCATCGAGGCGTTTGCGATTCGCGCCCAGATCAACCGAACGTCGCTCACTTACTCGGCCGACACGGCGCCGAACGAGCAGCTCGTGGCCCTTGCGAAAGACACGAATCTCTTCCTGTGCGAGTCGACGCTCGGTGCGAGCGAATCCGAAGGCGAACCCCGCGGGCACTGCTCGGCGCGCGAAGCGGCGGGGATGGCTGCAAAAAGCGGCGCCGCCTCCCTAATGCTCACGCATTACGGGAGCGGCATCCCTCCCGAGTCGCTCGCGGAGGAAGCGCGGCGTCACTTCAAGGGCGAATGCGGCGTCGCGGATGACTTCTTGCAAATCATCGTGGGCTAGCTTGCCTCTCGGGGTCGCCCGCACCAAAGTGCATCCTAAGGAAACGCTCAGCAGCCTGCAATACGTTATCCCCGTAAATACTTCGCACCACGGAGGCATATCGTAATGGCGATTCGCATGTTCGCGCGGCCTTTATCCGTAGCCGCGTTCGCCGTCTTGGCCGCTTGTTCGGGGAACGGTTACAATGGCGGCGTCCTTGGGAACGGCACACAGCCCTGCAACCCCGGAACCAGCGTTACAATCGCGCAACCTTACCCCAGCGGCGCGACCGGCGTCTCGACGACGATCGGACAAATCATCATCGTGGCAAACGGCAGCACGAACACGCTACACGATAACCCGTCCGTGTGGGCGATCATCCTAAACGACACCTCTGCCGGCGCCCTCATCAACGGATCCACCATGAACGCGGTAGCATTCCCGCAAGGGCCGCATCCATACCCGTCGGACTTCTATTACGGGTCGAACATTCCGACCTTAAATGCAGGTCACAATTACACCGCACTCTTGACGCGGACTGACGGGACATGTTCCGCAGTGGCTGTGGGCAGCTTCTCCACCTAGCCTCTTTTTAGCAGCCGATCATAGCAACGGCTTGGATCAAGAGAGTAGCCAGCCGAGTGCTGCGAGATTGAGAAGCGCCGTTGCCGCAGGCCCGAAAGTCTCAACGCGATTCTTGAGCGTTACACCGATTCCGGCGTCGCACGCCTGGACGATGATCATGCAGCAGGCCACAGCTTCCAGCCACGCCCGCGCGCCGATTGGGAACGCGGCGATGCTCGCAACGGCCAGCGCCAGGCTCCGTGCCGAGGCATAGAGCGCCACGGTTCGCGCCTGACCTGACGCTGAACGGCAGGCGGCGATCGAGAAGCCGAGGCTTATCAGCGCGCTGATCGCGGTTATTATTGCGCAAACGAGAAAGGGCACCGTCATAATCGCCTCGACCGTCATAACCGCCTCGGTAGTGGATTTAGTTTTCGGTTTTCGCCTCGCCACGCGGCAAAGAGAATTGGATCAGCGATCGCACGGGCGCTAATCCGCGGCTCACAACGGCGCACACGGTCACTCGCAGGTTCAGTTCTTCCAAACGGGCCTTCGCCGCCAGCACTTCACGGCCGCTCGTGACGACATCTTCCAAGAGCAGAACGCGCTGGCCCGGCTCGTAGGCGCCTTCAACGTACTCATCCGGAAACGCGCCGTAGGACTTGGGCACCTTTCGTACGACCAGCATCGGCAAGTCCGCTAGTTGAGAGACGGCGGTTGCAATGATGACGCCCCCTAGCTCCGTGCCTCCGATGAGGTCGGGAGCCGACTGCGCCACGATCGGCGTAAACATCCGCGCGATGCGCCGCAAAATTCGAGGATCCGAGAACAGCCGAAACTTGTCGATGTAGTAATCGCTGCGCGCGCCCCCGGAGAGGACGTAATCGCCGCGCGTTACCGCGCGTTCGACGATCGTCTTGCGAAGCCAGTTCAATTCAGCGGGGCGTAAGGAGTTGGAGTCTAGATACTCCACTGATACGCGTTCCAGCTTTCCGTTGCAGGGTTCGGATCGAATCCTTTGAGATCGGTATTGATCGGTTGCGCGGCGTGCACCCACCAGAAGAAAATCTGCGGAACGTCATCGGCGAGCAGCCCCTCGATTTTGTAGTACGCCGCTTGACGCGCCGGACGGTCGAAGTGCGTCAGCGCATCTTGCTGCGCCACTTCCATTGCCGGTTTGCAGTACCGCGTGTAGTTGTAGCCGCCGGGTGGCATCATCGCGCAGATGAACTGCGATGAATCGTCCGGGTCAACTCCGGCATACCAGCCGGAGAAACTCAAATCGAACCTGCCGAGCTGCAGGATGCCGCCTTCACCGGCGGGTGCGAAGAGCTGCGCGCCGGGGTAGTTCTTGATCGCCATGTCGATACCGACGCTGCGCAGCTGCGACTGAACCAAAACGGAGAGCTGCCGTCGAGTCACGTTCGTTGTATTCGTTACGCCGAGCAGCGAGATGCCGTGCCCGTTCTTTTGCATCATGCCGTTTGGACCCGGTGCATACCCCGCTTGCTGCAGCAGTTGCTTCGCCTTTTGCGGATCGTAGTCGTACACCGTAACCTTTGGGTTGTGCGCCCACATGAAGTCGGGATGATCTTCGGTTGCGATCTTTTGCGTGCCGCACGTTAGCGTATCGACGAGCTCTTTCTTATTGATCGCGTACGCAATCGCTTTACGAACGAGCGGATCGTCGAGCGGCGGATGCTTTAAGTTGAGCAGAACGCTCTCGTAGCCGTCAACATCGTTGTAGAAGACGTTCACGCCCGGCAGGTTCTTCGTTTCTTTGCACGTGTCGGGAGACGCTTGGAACATCCAGTCGATGTCGTGCGTCTTGAGCTCGTTAATCGTCGTGTTTTCGTCCGGAATGACGTGGATGACGATCTTGTCGAGCTTCGGCCGGCCCATGAAGTAGTTATCGTTGCGCACAACGGTGATGTGGTCGCCCTTAACCCACTCAGCGAGCTTGAACGGCCCGGTTCCGATCGGCTGATTATTGAACGGGACCCGGTTGATGTTCGGATACTGGCCGAGGATATGTGCGGGAACGACCCAAATCGGGTTGTCGCTTTCCGCAAAGAGCGTGTTGACGATCGGCGCAAACCGTTGCTTCATGTGAAAGACAACGGTGTAGGGGTCGGGCGTGTCGACGCTTCGCACGAGATCGTAGCCGCGTCGGGACGTCGTGTTATTTTGCGGATTCACGACCGCTTGCCACGAAAATTTGACGTCCTTGCTCGTGAATGGAATGCCGTCGCTCCATTTGACGTTTTTGCGCAGGTGGTACGTGATCGTCAGGCCGTCTTTGCTGATGCCGCCGTTCTCGAGCGTCGGCACTGGGTTAGCAAGATCGGGCAGCGGGTTGCCATGGGGATCCGCAGTGACGAGAAAGTCGAAGATCAGCGCGTCCACCATCCCGTCCGTCGTGTTCGAGGCAAGAATTGGATTGAGGTTGATGGGCTCGCTTTGAATTGCAATTCGAACCTCGCCCGGAATCGTGCCCGGATTGTGGACGCCGGCTTGCTGCGTGCCGACTTTTGTGCAACCGGCAATCGATAGCATGAGGATGACCGTCGCCAGAACGTGCTTCATCGCTATACCGCTGCCTTGGGTGCGACCCACTTCGAAGGCACGGCATCGAAACGTTCGTGCCGCCACGCAAAGCTTCCAAGCCCCTGCGTCGCGGTGCGCAATTCGGTGATGTAGCGGGACAGTTCGACTTGCGGCACATCGGCTTCAACGACGTCAAAACCGGATTTCTCCGCCGGATTCATGCCCAGAATCTGACCGCGCTTTCCGGTGAGCAGCCCAATGACTGCGGATGTATAGTTTGACGGCACGGTCGTCTGCACGCGGACGATCGGTTCCAGCACGACCGGATTGCATTTGGGAAGCCCTTCACGCATTGCCATTGACGCTGCCGTCTTAAATGATTGTTCGCTCGAATCGACGCTATGGTAAGAACCATCGAAGAGGACGACGTGCAAATCGGTGACGGGGTAGCCGCTTGTGGGGCCATGCTGCAGCGCCTCTCTAACGCCTTTTTCGACCGCCGGAAAGAATTGACGGGGCACGACGCCACCGACAATCTTCTCTTCGAACGTGACGCCGTGGCCTCGATCTCGCGCCGTGATCCGAAGCCACACGTCCCCGAACTGCCCGTGACCGCCCGTTTGATGTTTATAGCGCGCGTGCACTTCGGTATCGCCGGTGATCGTTTCCTGATAGGGAATCGCCGGCGGATGCATCTCGACTGCGACGTTGTATTTGCGTGCGAGCCGCTCGACCGCTGTGCTCACATGCTGTTCGCCGTTGCCGAGCAACTGTAACTCGTTCGTAAACTCCGCGCGGGCTAAGCGAAGCGACGGATCTTCGTCGAGAATCCGCGCGAGCATCTGTGAGATTTTCGCTTCGTCGAGGCGCTCTTTCGGTTTGATCGCAACGGCGAACGTCGGTTCGCTCGGGGCGACGCGGGGAAGAAGAATCTTGAAGTTGTCGGTCGTTAATGTATCGCCCGTCGCAACCGTGTCCAATCGTGCGATCGCGACGATACTGCCAGGTCCCGCTTGCGTGATCGCTTCCTGTTTCTTGCCTTGCAATCGGTAGAGGCCGCCGGAGCGCACTTTTTCGCTACTCTTCGATATGTTCGTGAGCGTTGCGTCGGCGCGCAATGTGCCGGTCAAAACGCGGACGATGGAGAGTTTGCCTGACTGTGGATGGATCACGGTTTTGATGACATGCGCGATGACCGGTCCATCGCTCTTTGCTTCGATCGGCCGGCCCTCGGCATCGACTTGTGCCGCTTCTTGCGGGGATGGAAACCATTTCTCAATCGCGGAGATGAGCGCCGCGGTTCCGAATCCCGGAAGACTCGCGGCGACGAGCACCGGAACGATCTGATCGTGCGCGCACTCCGCGCACAGATCTTTTTCGATCTCGTCGAGCGGCGGCTCAACGCCTTCGAGCAACTCTTCCATCAGATGGTCGTCGAAGTCACTTAGGGCCTCGAGCAATTGATTGCGCGCGTTCGTGGCTTCGTCAAGGAGCGATTCGGGGACAGGTATCTCCTTTTGCGATGAGCCGTCGTAGGCGTAGGCCGCGCGTTTTGCGAGATCGATGTAGCCGGTGAAATTCTCCGCCGTCCCAATTGGAAGTTGCTCGGCGACGACATGGCGGCCGTAAGCGGACTGCAATGTGGCCAGCGTCCCCGTGAAATCCGAACCCGGCCGGTCCAGTTTGTTGATTAGGAAAAGATGCGGTAACTTGCGTGATTCGATGAATTCGACGAGCGCCTGCGTTTGCGCGATACGTGATGGATCCGCTTCGACGACGATGACGACCGCATCAACACCGGCGATCGCCATCTTTGCTTCCTCGAAGAAATCGATGAACCCGGGGCAATCGACCATCGTGATGTCCACATCACCGCAATCCGCATGCGCGAGGCTGACCGCCGTCGATTGCGCATGCGCGATGCATTCCGGCTCGTGGTCCGTCACGGTCGTCCCTTCGATGACCGAACCTTTGCGGCCGACGGCGCCGCAGTGCGCGAGGATGGACTCGATCAGCGTCGTCTTCCCGCCGTGATGGGAGCCGGCAAAAGCGATGTTTCTCACGCGCGAGATATCAGACATTGAACTCTCCTAAGGGCGGTCGGTCTTAGCGACGCCGGGCTTTCTTTTTCTTGGTCGCTTTCTTAGCGGTCGTGGAACGTTTGGGCGCTTTAGAGACTTTCGCCGAGCGGCGCGGCGCCTTCTTCGGCGCGGCTTTCTTTTTTGCGGCCGGCCTTCGGCTCGACTTTTTCATGCGTGCGGAAGTGCTCTTGCGGCTAGCTTTCTTCAGTGTGCGCCGGACCGGCGCGCCGCGACGCGGCCGCTTTGTGGCGGCTTTACGACCGGCAGGCTTTCGTGCTGCTGCCTTCGCCTTGCGTACCGGCTTCTTAGCGCCGCGTTTGGAGGTAGCTTTCGCACGGCGTGCCGGAGCGGTTGCTCGACGCGGGCCGCCGCGGCGCGGAGTTTTGATTTGCAGTTCGGCCAGCTCCGCACGCCCGAATCCTGTGATGCTGCTGCCGACCTGCGGCGCAACCGACACCGCGGCGCGCCGTTCGAGATGCTCCTTCGTGGCGCGCAAAGCAACGCGCGCCAGACGCCCTGCAAGCGGGAAGATCAGCTCGTTGACGCGTGCTTCGTCCAGAAGCTTCAAAATTTGCCCGAAGCCCGCACCCAGGTCTTTTGGGCTGTGCGCATCGGAACCGATCGCGATGCCGACGCCTTTCGCTTTCGCCTTGCGAATCAAACGGCGATTGGCATCAAGATACTTCTTCTTAAGATCTTCAGGATGATCGCGATACAGGAATCGTGAGTTGATCTCGACGGCGAGCCCGCGCCGCGCACAGAGGTCGAGCAGTTGGTTCTCATACTTCTCGAGCGTCGCGACGGCCGGCCACTTGCCGAAGGTTCCGGGAACGTAAAAGTGTCCGACAATATGCGTCGGCAGTTTGTCGAGCGCATCAAAGAGCGTCTCGACATACAGCTGCCAAGTGCGATCCGTGCCGACGTGGTCGAAGAGCGAGACAAATTCCGGCCGGTCGAACGGCCACTGAAAGTCCGGGCCTTTTTCGGGATGCTCGATCGTGATGAAGTGAACGGAACGAACGATCGCGTCCGGCCGCATCGCATCAACGATATTCTGCGCGTCCGGCCGGGCGCGCGGATCGTTGTCGACCTCGGCGCCGATTGAGAACCGCATGCCTTTGCGCAGGCCGTCAGAGACGACGGCGGCGTGAGCGACGTCGACACCGGCGGTTTCAGCGGCACCGTATAGATCGCCGGCTTCAGCCAGTTTGAGCGCACGGCGGACCAAGTTGACCGCGGCAGGGTCTTCGAACGTCAGATAGTTGCTGTGGTCGCTGACCATCAAGAAGCGCGGCGCCGTGCGCCGGCAAGCATGGTAGAACCAAAGAAAAAGCATGCGCGCGGAGTACGCGATCGGCCGTTCTTCAGCATATGGTTTGTGCTCGCCCTTAGCGTGGCCGTGAACGTCCGGGATCGCCGCTATTCGTGGGTCGCTCAAGGACGACTCACTTTAGGTGGCCTTAGCGTTGGTCCCTTGACAGCAAATAAAAGAATGCCGCAATAACAAAAAAAAGCCGACACCAGCCGGCTTGTGTCACCCTGAGCTTGTCGAAGGGCGGCACGAGAGAGTTTTTCAGGTAGACTTTGCGAGCTTTAGGTGCTCGCACCCCCAATCATCGTAGTCTTTGATAGTTTACAACTGTCACTCGTTACGATGATCACCTCCCTTGTCCGGCTGTTATCCTCCGCTCGTCTCTAACTCTGGAGGGACCGCGGACGTATTACAAGCGTTCGTTGTTCCCGCTGCTGCCGCGGTACCCTTCCATCTCGAGAATGCGCGCTTTCATTTCCAGCCCGTATCCGTAGTTATGCAAGTGGCCTGCCGAGTCGACGACGCGGTGGCAGGGGAAGAGGAGCGGCAGCGGATTGCGTGCCATGACCTGACCGACGGCGCGCGCGGCCTTCGGACGGCCGATCTCGCGAGCCACCCATGTGTACGAGCGAACTTGGCCGGGCGGAATCTGCGCGGCTTTCTTGAGTGCCGCTTGCTCGAACGGCGTGAGGTCGCTCAGATCGACGTGTTCGTCATCGACGTGCCAGGTCTTGAAGAATCGCGCGAACATGCGGCGCACCCACGTCGGAGGATACTCCTGAAGAAGCACATCCCGTTTGAGACGGCCTTGGATGCGAGCCCGTAGCGCCTTGAGCGCTTCGCCGCGGTCCAGTCCGACGAAAGCGATCCGGACGCCGTTGTAGCCGATGTGCAGCCGGCCCAGCGGCGAGCCCAAACTCGTCAGAAAGAGCGGTTCGCTGCGCATGCGTTGCCGGATTTGGGCGATGTGCTCCACGATTTTCTTCGCCAGATCGCACGACGGTTCGGGGACTTCGAGGCAAGAGAGGCAGTACGCGACGCCTTCATATTCTTCGTAGAGATCTTGGCAAGGTGGGCAGTTGCGCAGATGCAGCTTGACGGCTTCGCGCAACGAGGGCATTTCCGCGCTGCGGACCTCATCCCACAGCGCTTCTACTTCACGACATCGCATGGACGGCGGCTCCTTGTGTGAGGGTTCGGCCGATTTGCGGCCCGAGAACGCGACGCAAAATCCTGACCGCGCGGTGGACGTGCGACTTGACCGTGCCGATCGGCTGGTTGAGGATCTCCGCGATTTCGGGATGGCTGCGGCCTTCGATGAACCGCAACGTCGCCGCGGCGCGCAGATGCACGGGCAAGCCGAGCAACGCACGTTCCACCAACGCCATGTCAGCGCTTCGCTCAACGATCGATTCAGGGCGTGCCGGCCCTTCGTGCGATCCACGCAAGATCGCGTCGGGATCAGCCAGCGCATCGAGCGCGACGCTTGCGGGTTTCTTCGAGCGCAACCGATTACGCGTTACATTCAGCGTGATCGTGTAGAGCCACGGCTGCAGCCGAAGCTCAGCGCGTTGTTGAGGCGACATCTTGCCGAGCGCGCGGTACGCGCGCACGAACGCATCCTGGACGATCTCCTCGGCATCTTCGCGATTGCCGGTCATGCGCAGGGCAAAGCCGTAGAGGCGCCGCTGGTACTCCGCAACGATCGACTCGAAGTTCTGTGTGCTCGGCACCGGCTTTGGCGCTCGCTTACGCGCCGGCCGATGCACCGAAGAAGGCACGATATACTCCCTTTGCAGGGGCGCGAGCGCGGTCATAAGCGTCCCAACACCGCCGTGCGAGCCTAGGGTTTCACACATGCCCCGCAGGTCCCGCATCGAGCGCTCCGCGAATTAGCGGCCATGACGCCAACGCCTGGAAGCGGCGCGAAAGAAAAATGAATTTGAACCGTTCGGCAACATAAAGCCGAGCGGTTTTTTGTCTTCTAGGAGGATGCTTGAACGTGGGAACAGCGATCGAACCGAACGAGATTATCTTCGATGCTTACACGATGTGCAGCTTCGTGCCGACGCTTGGATCGTCGCGCGCGATACCCTTAGTGCTGATCGGTTGTCGCAGCGGAGAAGATCCTTCGTTTGTTTGGCTCGTTCCTAGAGACGGAATCAGTGCTGCCGGTTTGACCGACGACCCGTACTATGCGAAAGTGCTACGCGATCCGCGTTCGTACTTTACGAAGAAGCTCAACAAATACATCGAGGCGACGGGCAGCGTCAAACGGGGAATTCAAGAATTGATCGACTGCCATCAGAATCATTTGGCGTTCACCGAGCTCATTCACATGGACGAGGTTCCCTTCAAACATCCGATCGAAGTGGAGCTCGTCGGACAAGCTACCGCGGTGTAGCGGCTTCGTTCATCGCCGAAGCATTACGTTCGGCGGTGATCGAGCGTTTGTAAACGATCGTTACCGGCGTCATCTGCCGCGCATTATCGAGCTTTCCTTGGATCGTCAGCGTCGCATCGAGCGCCAGCAGCAACGACGTCTTCAACTCGTAGTAGGCGATCCCGCGCATCGTGATCGTTCCGCTGAGAATCATGTCTGGATGGTCCGGCAACGGTCCGCGCATCGCGCCTCGTGCATCGAAAGAAACGCCGAGCGCCTGCCGGCCCGCAACGCGTCCCGATGGGCCGCGGCGCAGAAACCCACGCAGCGTGCCGCCCGTCACAGGCGACGGAAAATCAAACGGCACGCCGCCCTGCAGATGCGCCAGATCCGCAAGCGTCTGCGAATCGAGTTGAATCGAGAACGGCTGGTTGAGAACGGTTAGATAGTTCGGATCACCGTTGGATTCGTCACGTTGCTCTCCGCTCGGCAGCAGCGTTGCGGAAAATGAAGCGCTACTGTGCGTGCGGCCGCCTTCAGCGCTTCGAGTGTACGTTGCGCGAGCGGCGTAGCGCTTTGTGCGCCCTCGGCTGTTGACGCTGAGCGTCTCCTTACCGGCATAGGTGATGTTGGTGTTGAGATCACCTGAGCCAACGCGATAGCGATCGAAGCCTGAGAGAACGTACCGCTGATCGCCAATGGCAGGAGCAACGATCGCCAGTAGTGCGATCGGCGTAAGGAACGATACCAGCAGTCGAGTGATGTGCGTGCTCCGTTTTACAGTGCGCTGGTTTCCGAATTATGCCCAAAGCGGGCGATTCTATAAACTCTCTACGGGCAGGCAATGGTTCAATTTGCGAAAAAGAACCGCGTAATGTATAGCGCCCGAAGCGCCGCGCTTGTCCTCGCGCTTGGTTTGCTATTGTCCGGCCTCCCGGCCGTAGGCGCTTCGAACGCCACAACGAGCACGCATACCAACCAAATGTCCAGCGCGGTCGCTTCGACGCTATGGAGTCTTTACCAAAATGCGTACGACGAAGCGTATAGCCGCCACGCAATCATCGAGCGAGATGGAACGACCTTTGTTTCGACCGGCGACATCGATGCGGAATGGCTGCGTGACGCCAGCGCCGTGGTGAAACCATACATCGGGCTTTCGCTGAGCGATTCCGATGTGCGCGAGACGCTGCGCGGCGTGATCTCGCGACAGGCGAAGTACATTCTCCTCGATCCCTACGCGAATGCATTCACGCTCGACTATCGGGTCGCCGAGCGCAAATTCGAGATGGATTCGCTGCTCTATCCGATTTGGTTCTCTTACCTCTATTGGAAAGCGAGCGGCGACCGGTCGGTCTTTACGCCGGAAGTCGAGCGCGCATTCGACCGCGTCATGGGCGTGCTGCGCACCGAACAGCATCATGCAAGCCGGTCGCATTACCGGCATCCCGAGCTCGCAAACGACGGTCAGGGCAGACCCGTGGGTTATACCGGTTTGGTGTGGACGGCATTTCGGCCGTCGGACGATCCCGCGTACTACCATTACAATATCCCGGACAATATGTTTGCGGTCGTCGTCTTACGCGATCTGACCGAAATCGAGCGCAACGTCTACCATAACCAGAAACTCGGGCAGAACGCATGGGGCTTAGGCGTGCAAATTCAGCGCGCCATCGAGCAATATGGCACCGTCAACTTAGCCGGCTTCGGAAAGATGTACTCGTACGAAATCGACGGCCACGGCCATTCGCTGCTGATCGACGACGCGAACATTCCCTCGCTGCTTTCCATCCCATACTACGGGTATGTCGGAGCGCGTGACGCGGTGTACAAGAACACGCGCAGCTTCGTCCTCTCTCCCCGCAATCCGTATTTCTATCGGGGCAAGTACGCGGAAGGCATCGGCAGCCAACACACGCCGCACGGCTATATCTGGCCGCTGTCGCTCGTCATGGAAGCGCTGACTTCGACAGACCAAGATGAGGTCAAGCGGGTGTTGGGATTCATAGCGGCGTCCGACATAGGCGACCACGTTCTGCACGAATCGTTCAACGCGGATTGGCCCGAGGCGTACACGCGCGATGATTTCGCGTGGCCGAATGCGCTCTTCGCGGAGCTTGTGCTCAACCACCGCGGCCTCATCCCGGGCCGCGTCGCGAAATAACGACGATAAAGGCGCGAGCTTAGATCTGTAAGGCCGGAACCGCCGCGCGCTTACGCCTGGCTGCCCCGGCGCGCAAGAAGAAGCGGACGTTCGCCCAACGCTCGCACAAAATGACGGCGCGAGGATCGTGAAACGAGCGCCCGTCAACGTCGACAAAGAAATTCCCGGCGCGAAAACCGGCAAGTGTCGCACGAATGCAGCGCTTGATCTTATCGCCGGGCGCCCTCGCGCCTTGCGCTTCGCGAACGGCGAGCGTGATGATCTCTTCGATCCGCAGCGGTGTCGCGAGCGCAAACGCAGCACATGCTGTGCTGCGCACGATGGAGAGATCAAGCGGCACGCTGACGCGAATCACGCTGGCAGTTTTCTCACGACCCGAGGAGCCGCCTGCCGCCAAGGATAAGTGAAAAAACCGTGAACGGCGACGGACCACGTCGCAGACGACGCTCTTCAATGCAGCCGGCGTCCGAAAGACGTCTGCCGCTTTTCCCGCTATTTATCGTCGTCGTGCTGGCCGGGCTTGCGCTCGGTGCGTTTCTTTCGCAACGCTTCAGTGCGAGATCGTCCTCTCCGCCGCAATTTGCAACGCACACGCCCACATCGGGGCCGTTAATAACGCCGACGCCGTTGCGTCGCGCGTCTCTCTCGTTGAACAAAGTCAAGACGAGGGCCGTCGCACCGAGCCGCAAGCCCCTACCGACACCATCCATTTCGAGCTTGCCGTCGCAGTCAGCATCGCCGTCGAGAACGCCCATCGGGTCGACGCCCCGTCCGGTGGCTCGCGTTGCGTTGAGGACGCCCAAGCCGGCCGCCCCGAAGCCGGTGGCCGTGCCGGCGGCAACGCGCTCGCCGATCATTCGCTCGACACCGATTCACATTGCTCGTGCCGCTGCGCCTCCGCCGTCGCAAAACGGCGCGGACGCCGCCGCGGCTGTGGCGCGCGACTATCTTTCCGCACTGATGCGCGGCGATAATCGAACCGCAAACAGCCTTCTCGGCAAATCGCCGAGCAGCTTGCCCGAGTTCCCCGAACAATCGTTCTTGACGCCGTCATCACACATTACAGATTTGCACGCGACACCGAATGGCGACGGCACGTACAAGGTGGAAGCGGAAGTCGCTTCACCGCACGGCACGTTTTTCGTCACGTTCCACATCTCTGGAAACGTGATCACGGATCACTATCCGATCAAAGTGCAGTAGCAGCGCCGGTTTCGCGGTAACAGATGAGTCAGCGTGAGGGAGCCGTCCAGCGCGAGAAAAAGCGCCGGATGTCCTCTCCGACGAGCAACTCGACCGTCAGAGCCGTAAGGAATGCGCCTATCTCATAGAGCGTGTAGCGGGAGAATTCGTTGTCGGGAACAGCAAAGAACATCAGCGCAACGGAGAGTGCAACAAAAACGAGCCCGGTAAAGAAGCGCACGCTTCCCTTCACCAATTCGTTCGGCTCATGAGATGCCTTGGCGATGTCGAAGATCAGGCGCGATACAGAACGCGTCCCGATATCCCAGACGATCAATGCCATTGAAGCGCAGACGATCGCGCCGATCAAGCGCGTGAAGATATCGAGAACCGGGCTCACTCTTCGTCCGGCCACCCCGCAATTTCGCCAAGAGCCGCACTCTTGAGCACCTTGAGACCCAGCATCGCGCAGCGCATGCGTGTGGGACTGATCCCGATGCCGACGTTATCCAAAACCGTTTGTGCCGGCAGCCGGGCGACGTCTTCCAATTTCTGCCCCTTGATGCTGTCCGTGAGCATCGACGCCGATGCCTGACTGATCGCGCACCCTTTGCCGGAGAAGCGGACGTCGGTGACAACGCCCTCTTTTACGGCGAGATCCATGCGAATCTCATCGCCGCAGAGCGGATTATTGTCTTCCGCGGTGATATCCGGCGGGTCTAGCCGGCCGAAGTTGCGCGGATTGCGGTAGTGGTCGAGGATGTACTCTTTATAAAAGTCATCCATCTAAGTGTAAGCGTCCCACTGCCTACAATTTGAAGACGTGCGCGGCTTTCAATAACCCCGCAATCAGCGCGTCAACGTCGGCTTCAGTGTTATAGATATAAAATGACGCGCGGGCCGTCGCCGGCCACCCCATTTTCTCCATCAGCGGCATCGTGCAGTGGTGGCCCGCCCGGATGCAAATGCCATCCGTGTCGAGGATAGATGCTAAATCGTGCGGGTGGATGTCGCCGAGATTAAATGAGACGACATCCGCGACGAGGTTTGGATCCTGCGGCCCGTAGACCATCAAGCCGCGATCTTTCAGCTCGCTCAGCCGCGCGAACGCATACGTCATTACCGCATGCTCGTGCTCGCGGACCCATCCCATGTCGAGCGCGCTCAGGTAGTCGATCGCTGTGCCGAAGGCGATTGCATCGCCGATGTTGCTCGTGCCGGCTTCAAATTTCCATGGCAGCACGTTGAACGTCGTCTTCTCATACGAGACGCGGCGGATCATATCGCCGCCCGCTAAGAACGGCGGCATCGCATCGAGCAACATGCGCTTTCCGTATAAGAATCCGATGCCGGTCGGCGCGCACATCTTGTGGCCGCTCGCGGCGAAAAAATCGCAGTCGAGTGCTTGCACGTCGACCGGCATGTTCGGGGCAGATTGCGCGCCGTCAATGACGACGATTGCGCCGGCATCGTGCGCCTTCGGTATGATTTTCTCGAGCGGTGCGATCGTTCCGAGGGTATTGCTGACATGCGAAAGCGCGACGAGTTTCGTGCCCTCCAACAAACGATCGAGATCGCTCAAGTCGTGCAACCCGTGGGCATTGACCGGAATGAAACGCAGTTTCGCACCGGTGCGCTCGGCCAGCAGCTGCCACGGGACGAGGTTCGAATGGTGCTCGAGCTGTGTAATGAGGATCGCATCACCCGCCTTGAGATTGTGCAGCCCCCAGCTGTAGCTTATGAGGTTAATCGCCTCCGTCGTGTTACGCGTCCAGATGATCTCCGCCGGCTCGGCGGCATTGATGAAGCGTGCGACTTTTGCACGCGCACTTTCAAATGCGTCCGTCGCCCGCGCGGCGATTTCGTACACGCCGCGATGAATGTTTGCGTTGTACGCGCTGTAGTAATCGGTCAGCGCATCGATGACGGATTGCGGTTTCTGCGATGTCGCTGCCGAGTCGAGATAAACGAGGCGCTTGCCGTGCGACGTTGTCGTGCGCAGGATAGGGAAGTCCTCAAGGACGCGCTCTACTTTCGGATCGAGCTGCTGCGCAATCACGTTGCGGCAATCTTTTGCGCGAGCTCGTTCCGGAGTTCTTCGCGCAAGGCGTTCGTCGGAAAGTGGTCGAGCGCCGGTTCGAAAAATCCAAGCGTGATCATCCGCTGCGCGGTCGAGCGATCGAGTCCACGGCTCATCATGTAGAAGATGACCAGATCGTCAAGCGCTCCGACCGTCGCGCCGTGGAACGCCTTCACATCGTTCGCGGCAATCTCGAGCGCCGGAACGGAATCGATGTGCGCTTGCGCAGAGAGCAGCAGCGCATCGTCTTTGAGGCTTGCGTCGCAGCCGTGCATCGTGGCTGCGATGCGGATGTTGCCGAGATAGCGCGCCTGTCCGCTGCCCGTTGCGGCGGATTTGATCACCGTACGGGATTGCGATTGGCCGGCGAGATGGTCGGTCGTCGTAATAAAGTCAACATGCTGCTCGCCGCATGGAAAGAAGAGCGCGGCGATGTGCGAGTCGGCGCCGAGTCCTTCGACCGCCGAAAAAATCGTCGAGCCGGAGATGTGCGCGCCGAGATCCGCCGCACACCAACTGATTGCGGCATTACGCTCGAGCACGGCGGCTCGCGTGAAGAAGGTTATTGCATCTTCAGGCAACCGCTGCACCACAGCGTGCGTGACCGATGCGGAATCATGCGCGAAGATCTCGCTGACGCCGGCAACAAAGAGATTTGCACCCGGCGATTCGTGGCGCTCGACGATCGTGGCGCTGGAACCTTGATCGGCGACAACGAGCGTGTATGGAAAGCTTGCGGTTCCTTCTTCGGCGCGATAGGTGATGACGATTGGTTCGTCAACGCAGACATCCGCCGGAATGTGGATGAAGGCACCGCCGCGATGCAGCGCCTGCGTTAAGGCGGCGTATTTGCCCGGCGCATGCGCGAGCGCTCGACCGAATGTGCCGTGAAACGCAGATGGATCTTGCTTTACCGCACCTGCGAGATCGTGGAAGACCACACCGGGCGCCGTGCCGCCGGAAAACTGTACGACCGCGGGCTGAGATGTCGGCTCGACGGTGGGCTCGAGTCGATCGAGATCGAGTTTCCAATAGCGACCTGGCTTTTCACGATTGGCCGTTGTGATGCGGTAGCGCTCGAGCGCGGAAGTGCGCCCGTCAATTCCGGAAAACGAAAGAGCGGCGCTATCCGAGCGGATCGCATCAAGCGCTGCTTCCCAGGCACGTGGTTGGGTTTCAACGAGCGCTTCAGACACCGGCGGTTTCGCGCAGGGCGTCGTAGCCTTCGCGCTCGATCTCGTGCGCCAGCTCGGGACCGCCTTCCTTAACGATCCGCCCGTCAACCATTATATGAACGACGTCGGCTGAAATGTGCTGCAGCATCCGAGGATAGTGCGTGATGATCAGCAGTCCAATATCTTTGGTCGTCGCGTCTTTGCGCATCGCGTCGATCGATTCACCGACGGCGCGCAGCGCGTCGATGTCTAAGCCGGAGTCCGTCTCGTCGAGGATCGCGTATTTCGGCGCTAGCACGGCCAGTTGCAGCATCTCCAAGCGCTTCTTTTCTCCGCCCGAGAAGCCGTCGTTCAAGTAGCGGCCTAAGAATGACGGATCCATGTCGAGCAGATCCATCTTTTCCATGACTAATTGTCGGAATTTGGCGGGGGGCAAGTCGCCGGGTTTGACCGCTTGGCGTGTCGCTTGCAAGAAACTGGAGACTTTGACGCCCGGGATGGCGGCCGGATATTGAAAGGAGAGAAAGAGGCCTGCACGCGCCCGTTTGTCAGGCGATATCGCGAGCAAATCGAGGCCGTCCAGCGTCGCTGAACCGGAGATCTCGTAACCGGGGTGGCCGGCCAGCGCTAGCGCGAGTGTTGATTTACCGCTCCCGTTGGGGCCCATCAACGCGTGGACGTGACCGGACTCGACGTCGAGGTCGATCCCTTTGAGGATCTCATTGCCCGCCACGTTGACGCGCAGTCCTGAAATGCGAAGGCCTCGATCCGGCACTCGGTTGTTTCTCCTTATCCGTGGCGCGGTGAATAGCTCGCCGCGAAGCCGCCTCTTATGCTACGGGCGGTGATGGGGAAAGTCAAGGAAACTCTGGACTATCTTCCCTTTTTTTGCTATTCTGGCCGCGAGATGCACGCCGAACAGTTGAGCGCCACGCTGCCGCTGCACACGACGTTTTTCCGCACGACGCGCGGGAAGATCGTTGAAGAATTGCACCGGAGGGAATCCGCCTCGGCGGTTGATTTGGCGCGCGACCTCCGCCTGACGCCCAACGCTATCCGGCAGCAGCTTCTGATCCTTGAACGCGACGGGCTCGTCTCGGAAAAATCTGTGCGCCGCGGGCCAACAAAACCGACGCTCGAGTTCTCGCTGACGGCTCGTGGGGAGCAGCTCTTTTCTCAACCCTACGATCGCATGCTCAGCGCGGTCCTCAGTGAGGTTCGAAAACGAGACGGCGCCCAGGGTGTGGCGCGGATTTTTGAGGCCATTGCCAAGCGAACGGCGCATAGCGCGCGGGAACGCATCACCGATCCGACGCCCGAAGGCAAGATGGCCGGCATAACGGCGCTCTTGCGCAGAAAAGGCGTGAAGGCCGAATACAATCTCATCGACGGCGGGTTTGAACTGCACGAACACAACTGTCCGTATGCGAACGTCGTTAAGGAACACCCGGAAGTCTGCTCGGTGATTCATCGGGTGCTGGACGAGACCGTCGGCGGGACGCATGCCCAAACCGAATCGCTCGCGACCGGCGGCAATGAATGCCGCTTCGAGGTAAAAGTAAATGCTTAATACGCGACCCCACGGGGAATTTCGCCCCATCGTAATCGAGAGGGAGCGATGGCGTGCGTGGGGGCCCCAGCTCGGCTGGGGGGCGCGGAGCTTGGAGCGGAGCGCCTTCTAAATGAATTTTGAAAAGTTTCAGCGGCTCGTCGAGGAGCGCACAGGATTTCGCACGATGGAGAACCCGACCGCAAGCGGTGAGTATTTGAGCGACTCCTGCGGCGACATGTACAATTTTTTCTTGAAGGTCGGCCCAGGCGCAATCATCGAGGACATCTCGTACTTCACGACGGGATGCGGCTTCGGAACGGCCACCTGCAGTCTCGTCGTTGACCTCGCGAAAGGTAAGACAATCGATGAGGCGACGCAGATCACAGAACAGCAAGTGATCGATGCGCTCGACGGCTATCCTGAAAAGAAGCGCGATTACCCGCAGCGCGCACTCGAGGCGCTTCAAGTCGCGCTCGATGACTATCGTCAGAAGGTCGGTGCGGGCGCCGTGCCCGACTTCGCCGCGATGCCGGCGCCAGAACGCGCACCTGCGCCAAATCCAGAACCGGCTACTGTGCCGGTCAGCGACGACGGAAAACTGCTGATCAAGTTGCGCTAAGCGGCGCACAAGCGCGCACTTCGTAGCGCGTCGTACCGGCTTCAGGCAGCGATTCGAAGAGCGTTAAGGTGCTCACAGGTATGCTGATCGGTGCAAATGCCGAAATCGTCGGAAGCGGCTTGCGCGCCATTTTGATGCGCGCGATCGTAACGTGTGCGACGGGATCATCTTTGAATTCAAAGCCGAAACCGGCATATGCGCTCTGGAGC
This sequence comes from Vulcanimicrobiota bacterium, assembly GCA_963723515.1. GTDB lineage: Bacteria > Vulcanimicrobiota > Vulcanimicrobiia > Vulcanimicrobiales > Vulcanimicrobiaceae > JAFARW01. The sequence goes on along the minus strand of CAVRQT010000002.1, from coordinate 11,948 downwards.
GACCGCGTGAGGTCGCGGTACGTGGGCGGCTGCTTTTGAGAACCGATCCAGACAACGCGCGGGCGGCGTTCGTGCGGGAATGCGCCGATTCGATCCAACCGCAATGCAAACGGACGATACTGCGCGGCGACGGATTGCAGCGCCCCGAGTAGGGGCGGCAATTGTCCCGGCTCAACCCATCCCAAGAACGCGAGCGTCAGATGGTATTTGTCGCTGCCTTCAAAACGCGCGTCCAGTCCGCGAGCGCGCAGTCGTTCTGAGATCTCCGATAATTTTCGTTGCACCGGCTCTTCGAGGGCAATGCCGGCGAAGAGTTTGATTTTTTTTGAGCGTTGAACTTCGCTCAACGCTTGGCGTTCCGTTCCGCTTTCGGCACGATGCGCCGAAAGCGGACTTTACGCCCCCGCCCAAACTGCGCGGGCGGGACCCATTACACCAAGAATGGATTATTGCCGCGCTCGATTCCGATCGTTGTCGAAGGGCCGTGTCCCGGCACTACCGGCGTTCGATCCGCAAAGGGCAGCAGCTTTCGCTTGATGCTCGCGACGATGTCTTCTTGCGATGTTCCGCCTAAATCCCAACGGCCAATCGAGCCGGCGAACAGCGTATCGCCGCTGAAGATCACCGGCTTCTCGTCGAACTCGCCGACAAAGCAGACGCTGCCCGGTGTATGTCCGGGCGTATGAAGCACCTGCACGGCGAGCGCTCCGCAACGCAAGACTTGTTCGTCGCTTAGCTCGCCGTCCAACCGCGCGATCGCTGGTGCTTGAGAAAGTCCGACCCACTGTGCTTGCAACGGCAGCGTTTGATAGAGCGGCAAATCGGCAGGATGCAAGAGCACTTCGCCGCCGGTTGCGGCGCGCAGCGCGGCGGCATCACCGATGTGATCGATATGCGCATGCGTGTGGATCAAATATTTCGCTCGCAGCCCAAGTGCGCTGAGTCGGGCGACGACCTCTTCGACACCGTCGCCGCCGTCGATCACGACCGCCTCATTCGAAACCTCATCGCCCAGGATCGTGCAGTTGCAGGCGAGCGCGCCAAGCACCAAATGCTCGACGATCATCCCTTAGGACGTGCGGAGCGCAAAATCGTGGTAGCGGCCGTCGAAATATCCAAGCGGCGATCCGTTGCGCACCGCTAGGGATATGACGCGCCCGATGAAGATGCTGTGCGAGCCGGCGTGGTGTTCTTCGACGACCTCGCAATCCAAATGCGCGAGCACGCCTTCCAATACTGCAGCACCCGTTCGATCGATCGAATACGGCACGCCTTCAAACTGCCGTTCGCGAATGCGTGCCGCGAAGCGCTCCGCGAGCGGCTGCTGATCGGCGCTCAAGACATTGACGCAGAAGATTTTCGAGCTCGAGATAAACAAGTAGCTGCGCGCCTCACGGTTGACGCAAATCAATATCGTCGGCGGCTCGAGTGTAACGCTCGCGAAGGCGCTTACGGTGACGCCGCGCGGCTCACCGTTCTTGACGCTGGTGACGACCGTGACGCCGGTCGGAAAGCGTCGCATTGCTTCCTTAAATGCATCGCCGGCGATCGGAGCCATCAGCGTACGCGCGCACCGATCCCGGTGCCATCACCGACCGGAACGATCGTCGCGTCGATGTCGCTGCGATTGAGAAATACGCGCAGGAACGGCTCGCTCTCCGCTGACGGATGCTCCGCATCGCCGAGCCCGTGAAAGAGGAGCAGCCCTGAACGCTTGAGCAGCGGTACCGCGTCCTCGAGGTAGGCGACGTATTCTTCGCGCGGCGCGTCGACGAAAACGATATCCAAATTCCGCAGCGGGAACCGCGGCAGAATATCGAGTGCCGGCGAGTTGATCATCTCGACTTGCTTCGCCGTTCCCGCGCGTCCAAGGTACTCTTGCGCGACGCGAGTGCGTTCGATCGACGGCTCGATCGTCCAAATCTTCCCGGCCGGCGGAAGCGCAAGGGACATCCACAACGTTGCATGGCCGTAGCCGGTCCCGAGTTCGACGATCCGATTCGCTTGCATGCAGTGAACGAGCGTCGAGAGCAAGCGGCCTAAGGAACGGTCGATCGTCGTGATGCCGTCGCGCCGCGCGCGATCTTCAAGTTCCGCCACGAGCGGCGGAACCGGGCGCTGCAACTGTTCCGTTGGCGGCGTTTAGCGCGCGAAGAGTTGGCTGAAGTGAAAACTGCCCATGAAGAAGAGCATCGGAATCGAGAGCATCGTATTCGTGCGCGAAGCCAGGAATGCAATGCGGCGCGCCTTTGCCTTCTCCGGATCCGTCGCGGGAACGAAGCCGAGAATCTTCTTTTGATTCGGCCAAATCAACGCCCAGACGTTGAAGAGCATGATGGTCCCGAGCCACGCTCCGAACCCGATCAGCGCATACTGGCCCTGAAAACTGAAAGGCGGCTAAGAAGCCGTTCAGACCGTTGGGCCCGGGCCCGTAAGGATTGTTGCCTAAGAGGGCGGCGCCCACGACCCACGTGACGACGGCTGCCCAGCGAAAATACACGAGCGCTAAGGGAGTGATGTACTTGCCGATCGGTGCCGCTTCACCGGCAGCGGTGGCTTGCGCGGTGGCCGGCGCGCTGACGAAGTTGAAGTAGTACAGCAAGCCGATCCACATGACTCCGGCTAAGAAGTGAAACCACCGGAGAATCGCTGATAACCAATCCACTGCGCTACCCTCCGATCGCCGACACGTGCGGATAGATCGCACGCGCGATAAAGAAAAGGACGATCGTGAGGATCACTCCGCAGATGACGGTCCCCCAGAGTGAGTCCAACGGATTCTTCATCGTAGTTTTCCCTCCGCGGCTTTAATCACGTTGCGCAGAAGCGCCATGTTCGTCACGGGGCCGACGCCGCCGGGTACAGGCGTGATCGCTCCCGCTGTTTCGATTGCGGATTCGAAATCGACATCTCCTCTCATCTCGCCATTAAACGGCGTTGTGCCGACGTCGATCACTGTCGCGCCTTCGGCGATCATCGACCCGGTGATCAATCCGGGCACGCCGACCGCCACGATGACAACGTCGGCAAGTTTGGTGTACGGCTGTAAACTTTGCGAGCTGCGATGCAAGACGGTGACCGTCGCATTATGCGCGATCAGGAGCGTCGCGACGGGCAGTCCCACGACTGCCGAGCGTCCGATCATCACTGCGCGCCGTCCCGCCAGGGGCCAACTCGGACTGCGCTCGAGAAGAGCCATCACCGCAGCCGGCGTTGCCGGCACGAATTCAGGTTGACGGCCGAATGCCAGGTGACCCTGATTTGTCGGGTGCGTTCCGTCAACGTCTTTGTGGACCGGCATCGAATCTGCAATCGCCCGGATCGGGAGATGCTGCGGCAGCGGCTGCTGCAGTAAGACGCCATGAATCGCATCGTCGGTCCCGGCTCGCGTGAGCCGTTCGCGCACTTCGTGCGCGGTTGCATCTTCCGAAAGCTGCTCGAGCTGAACGTCGATGCCGACCTTTTGACCGGTTCGTTGCAGAGCCGAAATATATGATGCAATTGCCGCATCTCCGTCAACAGCGACGATCAACAGTCGAGGATGAATACCGGCTTGGCGCAGCGCAGTAGTGCGGCCGATGAGCTCGCTCCGTATCTCCGCCGCAACCGCACGTCCGTCGATAATCTTCGCGGGCACGGCACGCGCTTTCGGAGAGCAAGTGAGGAACCCTCGAATGCGAACGGCTTGCGATGCGTAATCGCGCAGTGACATTGATTGCGAGCGGTATTGTCGCGCTTGTTGTGATTGGCGTGATCGCGGTCTATTGGCAATCCGGAACAACGCAGAGAAGCATCGGTCCCGCGTCGCTGAGCGGATCACGCGCGCAAAGCTTTGCCGTTCAAGAGCTCGACGGACCGGTGCGTTCGCTGAACGATTTCCGCGGCCGCATCGTGGTGCTCAATCTTTGGGCGTCGTGGTGTCCGCCGTGCCGCGCGGAATTGCCCGATCTTCAACGGCTCTACGATACCTATCGCGCCCGAAAGCTTGCGGTCATCGCGGTCAACGAAGGCGAATCAGCCGATCGAGCGCGCGCATTCGCACGCGCACTGCACATTCAATTGCCGGTCCTTCTCGATCAGAATCAATCGTACGGGCGCGTGTACGCGGCGCTGGGTTTGCCGACGACGATCATCATCAACTCGAGCGGCACGGTCGTACAGGGCTTCGACGGCGCGCTGACCTTCGATCAAATGAAGGCGGCCGTCGCGCCGCTGCTCTGATCGTGGCGTAGGGAGAATCGTGCTTTGGTGATCGTTGTCTTAGCCGCGGCGTGCATCGCCGCGGTTGTGCTTCAAGACGTTGCTCCTGGGAAGTGGTGGTTTCACAGCGGCTCCTATGCGCTGGTCCTTGCAGCGCTCGCGGCGCTGCTGCTGTGGCGACTGAAGAAGCGTTCTCGCCTGCCAGATGCGTCGCTGAAGCCGCTGTTTTGCGTAACCGCATCGGCGACGCTTGTGACGCTATTGGGATTGGCTGCGGGCTTGCTCGGGCCCGACACGCAGACGTACGCCGCCGCGCCGGGCGCTACGATTCCGGTAAATGAACCGTCCGGAAGTTTAGCCTTTCCTTTTCTTACCGGTCCGAGGAGCAATGCACAAGCGGTGCGGTTTGCGGCTGGAGGGGGACGAAGTTTCGAGATCGTTGAGGGCCGCCGGCGATACTCCGGCGCGTACGTGATGTGGAGCGAGCCTCATTCCGTCGCCGTGCTGTCGGCGGCAGATACTTCCGGCCGGCGCTTGACGATCACGCAACCGGCAAACGCATCCTTTCTCTCGCCGGTGCTGCTCTTTTCGCAAACTGCCAAGATCGGCGGACGAAACTTGCCGGTCGATTCATTTTCGCTGCCGGCCGTGCAGCGTGTTGTGAAGGTTGTCTTCTTTCCCCCGGCCACGCTCAGCCAGATTCAAAATCGTTCTGCCGCTGCGTCCAGCGCTTCTCGTGGCGGTCGAAGATCAACATGGAAGAGTTCTTCCGGGCGCGATGCGATTGCTTGCGAGCGATACGCGGGTGCATATTGACGGCGTTGTGATCGGCGCGGCGATCGAGGACTATCCGCAGGTCGTCATAGCGTCAGCTCCGGCATTGCCGGTTCTCCTGGTCGGCGTTGCCGGATTCTTCGGCGGTTTAGGCTGGTATGCGGGGCTTAGAAATCGGTTTCGCTCGTGAAGTCGAAACGCTCGATTTTTACCGCGGGAACGACTGTCGAGTAGTGATACGACGCCGTTCGACGTTGCGCATCGGAGAATTCACATTCCCCGAGCGCTTCGAGAACGCTCTGATTGAATCGCAGGTTGTGCACTCCGTGCGTTACTTTGCCCCCGTCAATCAAGAAGGTTCCGTCGCGGGTCATGCCGGTGATGATCGTTCGCCGTTCGTCAACGGGCCGCAAATACCAAAAACGCGTCACTAATAGGCCGCGCTCCGTTTCGGCAATCAGCTGCTCCAGTGGTTTGGTACCGGCTTCCACGACCGTGTGGCGCGGCATCGGCCCCATCGTATTCGGCGCGGGCAGCGCATGACCGGTGTTTGCTTTTTGTAATTTGGCGGCCCAATAGCTGTCCGTAACGTACGCGGCCGCTACGCCGTTTTTCACCAGCGCGATGCGTTGCGTGGGCGCGCCTTCGAAATCGAACGGCATTCCCGGCGCGAGCGGATGCGCATAATCGTCCCAAATCGTCACGTTGGAGCCGGCGCACTTGCGGTCGAGCGTGTCGCACAGGAACGACGATCCTTCGTCCACTGCCTGCGCCGAAAAATGATGTGCGATGCAATGAAAGAACTCGCCGAAGGCCGCCGGTTCAAGGATCACCGTCCAATGCCCGGGCGTAACGGCGCGCGGCGCTTTCGCTGCCGTCGCCTTTTGCGCGGAGAGTTCGCCGAGCTGAGCCGCATCGAGCGCCGAGACGTCGGTCGAGTACGCCTCGGCGTAGCCGCTCGAATCGGCGGCATTCATTTTCACGTTGATTCCCGCATCGGTTCCGTCAAAGGAGGCCCGTGCGCCGTGCGAATTCAGAATGGAGATGCCGGCTTGCGCCGTGCGCGCATAACCGGCGCACCAAAAGTCGCGGGACCGAGCGCTGTGAAAAAGCGCTTCACATAAGCTTGCGCGCAACTGCGGCGTCGCTTGCGCCGTGCTGGGCGCGAAAGCGCCTTCCGCGAAGCTGTAGCGATCCTGCTCCGGCAGCGGGGGCTGCGCCGGATCGCGCGGCGCAAGCCGCGCCATTGCGATCGCTCGGCGCACGGTCTCGTGCAGTGCGTCTGCCGTGAGAAGGTTCGTGCGCGCAACGCCGGTTCGATTGTCGACGATCGTTCGAACCGAAACGTTGGTGTCCGCATAGGCAAGATTTTGATGGATGGCGTTTCGTGTGAAGCGGCTCCAAGAGGCATCTTCAGCGGTTACGACGACTTCGGTTTGATCGGCCTCGGAATACGAGAGAATGTGCTCGGCCAGCTCCTCGCGCTCGTGCTTATTCATGCCGTTTGTCGCGCATAACCGACGCCGACTTTCACTTTTCGAAAGCGCGCCGGGCTCGCGCATTGGGCGGTGCGGCCGATTTGAATCGGTTCACCTTTGCCGCAATGCGGCGTCCCCCAAGCAACCCACGATGTTCGATCGGCGATCGCGTCGCAAGAATTCCAAAATTGCGGCGTGATGCCGCCGTATGTTGGATTACGCAGCATGCGGCCGCGTTTTCCGTTGCGGATTTCCCATCCGATCTGACATCCGAACTGGAAGTTGAGCCGATGGTCGTCGATCGACCACGAACGGTTTGACTCCATATAGACGCCGTCTTTGACGTCATCGAAAAGCGCCTCGAACGGGGTGGTGCCGGGCAGCAGGTTGAGATTGCACATCCGGATCATCGGCACGAATTCCCAACTTTGCGCGCGAACGCACGCGTTGCTGCGGCGCCCAATGGTGTGCGCTGTCTCATTGGACATCTCGTAGCCGACGAGCATGCCGTTACGAATGATATCCGATTGTACGGACTTCGTGCCTTCATCATCGTAACCGACGGTCGCTAGGCCCTCCGGCAAGGTGTTGTCGACGACGATCGTCACGATGTCCGAGCCGTATTTCAACTTTCCGAGCTGGGTGATTTCAAGAAAACTGACGCCGGAAAAATTCGCTTCCCACCCCATGACGCGGTCGAGCTCGGCGGGATGGCCGCACGACTCATGGATTTGGAGCGACATTTGCGAGCCGCCCAAGATCAGATCCATCTCGCCTGCGGGGCACTGCGGCGCGCTGAGCAGCGCAACCGCCTCTTCTCCGATGCGTGCGGCATTCTCACGCAATTGCGCGCGCTCGATGACCTCCCAACCGCCTGTAGCGTAAAGTCCGATGTCGCCTGGAAAGCTGCGCACCTGCATGTCCCCTTCATCGGCGGCGATCGCTTGAATACCGCTGCCGCTTTGATAAGTCGTCTGCTCGATGCGCGAACCGATCGTGCTGTAAAAGGTCTTCTCCGTGCGCCAAAGTTCGATCCACGCACGACCTGCTCTAATCCGTGTGTCGACGTGAAGCCGCTTCTCCGCTTCGAGCAGTAGTTCGACGCGTCTCTCCAGCGGCACGCCGGCCGGATCTTGTGTGAATGCGCTGACGAATCGATCGGTATAGGCGGCTGAAGGCAACGACGCGATGCGGCGGTTTGAATCGTCGGCGGCTGCCTTCGCAATTCCGACGGCGCGCGCGGCGGTCCGGTCGATGCCGCCGCCTTCGAAGTCGGAGCCGGCCGCAAATCCCCACGCGCCGTCGACATATGCTCGGATACCGTAACCCCGCGTCGTTGCGTCCGCAAGACTCGAAACGACCCCGTTGCGAACCTCGAGCTCCTCACTGCGAGCGACTTCGAATCGAATGTCGGCATACTGCGCGCCGCGTTTGGTCGCCGTATCGAGCGCGCGCGCGCCGCATGGATCGAAGTCGATGTCAGCGACTCCCTGCCGAAATGACCTTAACGTTACGAAACCCGATTTCTCCGGCGGTGTGCAGCGGAGTCGAACGCAGCGCGTTGACGACGTAAATGGCTTGCAGCGAAAGCGGCGGCAGCAGCGTTGATGGAAAACGTACTTCGCGCATCTGCCAACCATGCCACGTGACGCGCGCAACAGTTAGCAGAAAGCGTTCATCGAGCGCGTTGCTGATCGCGACGCGGAGAACCTCACCTTGGCCATCTCCGTTGACGTCGAGGCGCAAGCCGATCGGGAAATCAGGCAGGTTCCGGTTGGTCGCCAAATATGCGGCGCGCTCGGTTCCGGTGAAGTTGTAGCGCAGTGAAACGCACGTTGCGCATGTCGCGCCGAATGCAATCGCTCCGGGACCGCCGGCTGGTGCGCTGTTGAAGTGCCATTGCGAGCCGAACGGAAAGTCGATCAAATGCTCGCCGACACGAATCGTCTGTTCCGCGCTCTGATCGCCGGCTATCGCGCGCACGAGCGCATCGCTGCTTCCGGCAACGAAGCGGCCGTCGGAAGTGATGCGGCCCGCGCTTGTGCTCCAGCGAACCGCGGAAGCCGTAGTAATTGCTGCACCGTGGCGGTCGTACGCCAGAAGCGAGAGCTGCGTTGACTGCCCCGGCATAAGGTGCGTTTGCTGCGGTTGGATCATGACTCGCTGCACGCGAGTGAAGATTTCAACTGGAACATTCGCCAACAACTTGCCGCTCTTTACCCGCAAATCGCCCACAACCGCACGAGTGCCCGCGACAAACTGATCCGGTGATGGCACGGTGCCGAGTGCGGCGGACGAAACCGAGCTTCGCAAGGGCTGCGGGCAGCGGTACCGGATGGCCGGCAAAGTCCGTGGCGGCAACCCGCAGTGCAATGCGGGCGCCAGGTAATGCGCGGATGGCCTCAGGCCTTACACCAGCCTGGCCGGGGGCCCCTGCGCAGCGTCACTATAAAGGAAGAGACCATCAGCGATCGGCCGCTCCATCCCGTCGGAGGGCACGTTCTGCAGCGTCGCCGCCCGATCGCCGAGGCGCCGTACGACGATCGTCGCCGAGCCGCCGCTGTCGAACGCCAGCCCGTCGCGCGCGCCGAACGCCATCATGAGCGCAGCGAGTTGCGGGCGCGTCAGACCGACGGAATCCAGCGAGCGCCCGTCGACTTCGACGAGCAACAACGTTCCGTCGAACCGGATCAGGGCGCCGGAGACAGGGAAACGGACGTTCGTTTCACTCGCAGCCGGAGGATTCGGATCCGAAAAAGGACGCCCGTCGTGCACGAGAAGCGGCCCGCCGCCGATGACTGCCCAAAAGCGATCCAGCGCCGAATTGTCGGTTAGCGTCATAATGTCGCCCGGCTGCGGTGCATGCATCGTTGCCAATGCGGCGGGACCCAAGGCCAGCGCATATTCGGGCGCGAGCGTCTGGTCGGCGTTTGAGACGCGCGAAACGCGATAGCGGCCGAACGTTTTGGGCGGTTCGTCGAGCGGCTGAAGCTGCCACAACGACGACGCCCGAGGCCGCCGGCAGATTGCCGAACGCCGGCGTCATCAACGACGCACCGCCTTCGGGCGGCCAAGTGTTGATGCCGGTTAGCGGGGCGGTTCCTGTCTGTTGATCGGATTGCGCTGCAGGATCGGAAGCGGCGGCTGCAACCGTCGCGCTGAAGCGCAGGCGGTCGATGATTGCGCGGTGATCGTGCGTAATGGCGAGCGCCGCTTGGGCGTTCGGCGTCTTGACCAGTTGACCGGAGCGCACGACCGCGCCAAGCGGTTGATTCGTGTTGTCAATATCGAAGTAGTCGGCATTGATTCCGCCGATCGCACCGGTTCGTGCGGCCATCTCAGAGAGGCGCTCCCCGCGCGAGATGATGTGATCCGAAGCAAGCACGCTATCGATGCGCAGCGTCGGTTCCTTCGGATCGGCGAAGAGAACGTGGATGCTTAGGGGGCCGCCTGCAGTTAGAAGTTGATACTCGCCGTACGCGACGCCCGGGGCGACGAATTCAGAAGTTGCGTCGGTGCCGACGATCGCCGGAAACGGTGGCGGCGGATGCAAGGTCGTAGGCAGCGGTGTCGCCGCTTCCGCGCGCCAAACCAAACTCGCGACGATAAGCGCCGCCGATAGCAAACGTTTCACGGGAATTCACCCGGACGTTGCAACGCTCAACGGATACCTTCCTGTGGCGAACGGTGATCCGTTCACCGCGCGCAAACGATCGACATCGAAGACCGCGATGCGATTCGCTCGCGCGCAGGGAACGAACAAACGGCGGCTTGCCGCGTCGAGATGCGGACGCCATGGAACCGCGCAGGCGCGCAATGGCGGATGACGCGCGCGCAGCGTGTGTGCATCGAGCACGTAGACTTGCGCCGCATCTTCGTCCGTGACGAAGAGCGTGTTATGACGCGGCTCGAATGCGATGCCGATCGGGAACGGGAACTTTGCGGAACGCGCGATGATCTGTCCTGAGGAGCGCCGCAAGTCGATTGCAGCGACGTAGCCGCCGCCCGCCATGCCGACATTTTGGTTCGAGACGACGAAGAGCAGCCGGTGCACTGCATCGAGAGCCATGCCGAACGTACGCGGCACGGAGCGCACTTCGCGTAAGAGCTGTAGCGTACGCGTGTCGATTTCCGCGACGGTGCCGTCATTGATATTGCCGACATAGATGAGATGGCGGGATTGATCCAGCGCCAGCCCCTCGGCGGTGGTGCCGGTCACGACGCGATCGACGCCGCTGTCGCGGATGCGCGTCAACGCCCCTTTGCCGCCGACGTCGCGATTGCTGACGAAGACCGCGTCGTCACTTGGATCGACGACCGCTTCATTGCCGAACGCAACGCCATCGATGCGTCGAACGGTCCATGGAACGCGCGAAATAGTGAACAACGTGCTCGAATCGGTTGCCGGCACGTAGAGCTTCCCGCTCGGCGCGCGAGCGACATCTCCGGCGGCTCCGTCGATCGGCACGATACCGACAATATGAAAATCTCGTGGTGAATGCAGCACGATCCCGCTGTAGTATGTTGCGACGGCAATCAAAGGCAAATGCGGGGCGGGCGGCGGAACCAAGTCGAGCTCTTGCAGCGCGACGGCACCGCGCGTTGCTCCGATCAGCGTTGCGGTCAAATGCGTTTGCGTGATCGGAACGATGTATGAGGATTGCTCGATCGCGCCCGGCCCCAGCACGGAAAAGGTCGGCGTTTGGCTGGTTCCGCGTGTTTTGATTGGAATTGTCGTGCCGCCGATGTACGGGCCGCGGTCGACTTCGATCGTAAAGCTTCCCGCGCCGTACTGTGCGATACGTGGCGCCGGTGCCAGTGATATTGCCGCGAGGAAGGTTGCGGCCAGAACGATCAGAGCGCGCGGATGTTTCAACCGGCTTGCAGTCTGCACCGTTTATGCGGGCGTTAGTGAGGCGCGTTCGAGTCCTTCAATGATGTCAGTCGCGGGGGCAACGGCAGTCTGTGTCGTCCGAAGCGGCGAGAAGAAGAAGTTTGCGACGCGCAGTCGCCCGAACGTGCCGCAAACGATCGCACCGTCCGGATCGACCGCAAAGGCAATGCAGCGTCGCTTAATGACGATTATGAAGAGCCGCAGTTCGAGTGCGCGAGCGCGTGCAAGCCTCTTCATCCATTCTTGATCGCTGAGATCGCTGTGCCAAATAAGCAACTGGTATCCCGCCAAGCGATAAGCGACGAGTCCCGCAGGATCGGCGACCACGTCGTCGGTCACTTCGGCGGCCGCGGCAGCTTCAAGGAGAGCATCGTCGACGCAGCTGCCCGATCCAACGAGGTAGTCCGCGCCGACAATCTCTCGCATCCGATCGCCGTCGACTTCGTGCGCGGTGATCGCGATGTGCAGGACGCGCTTGTGCCCCCGCGGCTTCGATGGCGCACGCAATGCGATGCGGTTTGGTCGCGCGTCCTCGATCGCGACGGTTTGCATCAGCGTCGCTTCTGCACGCTGTGAGGCGAGCGCAAGCACCGTTCCATCGG
>CAVRQT010000001.1:0-153968 GCA_963723515.1 Vulcanimicrobiota bacterium | reverse complement strand
CGGCGCTCTCAATGATGCGGGCCAGATGAGCCAGCACCGGATGCGCAAACAGATCACGGACCCCCACTTCCACGCTCAGGTGCTCTGCAGGCGGGTCACGACCCGCACCGCCAGCAGGGAGTGTCCACCCAGTGCGAAGAAGTTATCGTGACGGCCCACCCGGTCCAGCTTGAGCACCTCGGCCCAGATGGCGGCCAGCTTCTTTCGATCTCGCCCTGCGGGCGGCTCGTAGCCGCGGGTGGAATAAGCATCTGTTTCCGGCGCGGCAGCGCCTTGCGGTCCAGCTTGCCGTTGGGCGTCAGCGGCAGCGACTCCAGCCGCACATAGGCCGCCGGCACCATGTACTCGGGCAGTAGCGCCGAGAGATGAGAGCGCAGCTGTTCTGCGCCGACAGCGTCTCTCTCCTCGCTGCGTCGTGTAGTAGGCCACCAGCCGCTTGTCGCCGGGCGTATCTTCGCGGGCGATCACCACCGCTTCGCGCACCTCCCGCGTGCTCCGTCAGCCGCGCCTCGATCTCGCCCAGCTCGATGCGGAAGCCGCGGATCTTCACCTGGAAGTCGTTGCGCCCCAGAAACTCGATGTTGCCATCGCGCAGCCAACGGCCCAGATCGCCGGTCCGGTACATCCGCGCTCCGGCTCCCGCTGAACGGATCGGCAAGGAACTTCTCCGCCGTCAGCTCCGGCCGGTTCAGATAGCCCCGCGCCACACCCGCCCCGCCGATGTATAACTCTCCGCTCACCCCCACCGGCACCGGCTCACCATATGCATCCAAAATGTACACCCGCGTGTTCGCAATCGGACGGCCAATGGGAATGACTCGTGCGCTAGTCGGATACGGCACGATATAGATGGTTGTCAGCAACGACTGTGGTTTCAGTGGGACCATAATGCATTGATCAGCGTGGTATGGCGCATCCGCTCAGCGTAGAACCAGGGTATGCTAAGGTCAAGAGCGTCTCCCCGCAGATGATCAGATTTCGCAGCGTGAATCAGCTCAGCTAGCATCCTGCGCAATGATTGACACAAACCGCAGGAGGCGTAGAGCTTCACATGAGTGATGCTCATGTCTGTCCGAAGTCGCTACAAGGCTCGTCAGCGACGTCTGTTCCTCGGCGTAAGATCGTAAGCGTCTCGCCGTCGACAGAGGGCCAGAAGACTTCCAGAGTCGCACGCATCGAAGCCGAAGAGCGAAAGCGAGGACGATCGCTGCTCCGAGGTTCGGGGATAAGCCGTCATCTGCGCAGATACCAGATTGCAAAGTCCCCGATGCTGGACCATGACGCCTTTGGGCGTGCCGGTGGAGCCGGAGGTGTAGATGACGTAGGCCAGGTGGCTGGGCTTGAGCCCGATGGCGTCCGGATCCGGGTTGGTCTCGGGCTGGTCTGTGCCAGGCGCGGCGTCGATGCGTCGAGGTCGAGCACCGGCAGGCTATCGCTGATGCCGGAGAACAGTCCTGCAAGATGCCTCTGCGTGAGCAGAGCGACCGGCGTCGGAGTCCTCCAGCATGAAGCGCAGCCGTTCGGCCGGATAGGCGGGATCGAGAGGCACATAGGCGCCGCCGGCCTTGAGCACGGCCAGCAGGGCGACGATCATCTCGAAGCCGCGCTCGACGCAGATGGCCACGCGGTCATCGGGCCTGACGCCCAGCTCGCTGAGATGATGGGCCAGCTGGTTGGCTCTGCGGTTCAGCTCCGCATAGCTCAGGATTCGCTCTTCGAAGACCACCGCCACGGCATCGGGAGTCTTGCTGCACCTGCTCCTCGAACAGCTGATGCACGCACTTGTCGCTGGGATACTCGGCCTCGGTGTCGTTCCACTCGTAGAGCACGCGATGGCGCTCCGAGCACTGAAGCATAGGCAGGCGATCGACGGCCTGGGTATCATCGGCGACCATGGCTGCGAGCAGGTTGCGGAAGTAGCCGAGATAGCGCTCGATGGTCGCCCGCTCGAACAGCGCGGTGGCGTACTCCAGTCCGCCGACGATGCGTGTCGCCCGCTTCGCTGCAGTGAGAGAGTCAGATCGAACTTGGCCACGCGGTTCGGCGAAGATCGCAGAGACGCTTGATCTGCAGACCCGGCAGTTCAAGCGACGTTCTCCGATGTGTTCTGCCAGGCGAACATGACCTGGAAGAGCGGACTGTGGGCCAGGCTGCGCACTGGCTGGACCAGCTCCACCACCTGCTCGAAGGGAATATCCTGATGCTGCTGCGCGGCCAGGGCCTGCGTCTTGGCTCGCTCGAGCAGTTCGCCGACGGTGGGCGAGCCGGACAGATCCATGCGCAGGGCCAGGGTGTTGACGAAAAAGCCGATCAGGTTTTCGATCTCGGCCCGTCCGCGGTTGGCCACCGGCGTGCCGATGACCACATCCTGCTGGCCGGAGAGCCGCCAGCAGCGCGCCCAGCCGCCAGCAGGGTCATGAACAGGGTCGTGCCGTGACGCCGGCTAGGCCTTCAGCCCGCCGTCAGCTGCTCGTCCAGCACCAGCTCCGCAGAGGCTCCGGCAAAGTCCTGCTGCGCCGGACGGGGATGGTCGGTGGGCAGCTCCAGCAGCGCCGGAGCTCCAGCCAGCGTCGTCTTCCAGTAGTCGGCCTGCTGCTGCAGGATCTCGCCTTCGATCCACTGCCGCTGCCAGACGGCGTAGTCGGCATACTGGATCGCCAGCGTCGGCAGAGGATCGGCTTCGCCCGCAGGAAAGCGCCGTAAGCGCACTCAGCTCGTTGATGCAGGATGCCCATCGACCAGCCGTCGGAGACGATGTGGTGCATGGTGATCAGCAGCGCATGCTCGTCTTCGGCCAAGACGAATCAGCCGGCCGCGGATCAGCGGGCCGCCTCGAGATCGAAGGGGGCGCTGGCCTCCATCGCGGTCAGACGTCCAGCTCCGCCTTGCGCATCGCCGTGCTGGCGCAGATCATGTTCGACGAGCAGGAAGCGGCTGTCCTCTGCAGCAGCGATCCGCTGCACAGGTTCTCCGTCGATGAAGACGAAAGTGGTGCGCAACGCCTCATGACGCGCCAGAATGCGGTCCAGCGCTCGACGAAGCGCAGTCCCGATCCAGATCGCCCTTCAGACGCAGAGCCAACGGGCATGTGGTAGGCCTGGCTGACCCCCTCCATCTGCGCCAGAAACCATAGCCGCTGCTGCGCAAACGACAGCGGCAGAGGCTCCGCTCGCGTTCGCACGGCGCGATGGGCGGCAGTTCGGCGTGTGCGGCGCTCTCCAATGCTGCGGGCCAGATCGGCCAGCACCGGATGGGCGAACAGATCGCGGATCGCCACCTCCATGCCCAAGCGCCTGCTGCAGCCGGCTGACCACCCGCACCGCCAGCAGGGAGTGGCCGCCGAGTTCGAAGAAGTTATCGTGGCGGCCCACCCGGTCCAGCTTGAGCACTTCGGCCCAGATGCGCGGCCAGCTGTCTTCGATCTCGCCCTGCGGCGGCTCGTAGCCGCGCGTGCGCATAGGCATCGCTTCCGGGGCGGGCAGCGCCTTGCGGTCCAGCTTGCCGTTGGGCGTCAGGGGCAACATTCCAGCCGCACATAGGCCGCCGGCACCATGTACTCGGGCAAGAAGCGCCGACAGATGCGAGCGCAGCTGTTCTGCGCCGAGACGCTTCTGTCTCGAGGCGCTCGTGTAGTAGGCCACCAGCCGCTTGTCGCCCGGGCGTATCTTCGCGGGCGATCACCACCGCCTCGCGCACCGCCGGGTGCTCCAGTCAGCCGCGCCTCGATCTCGCCCAGCTCGATGCGGAAGCCGCGGATCTTCACCTGGAAGTCGTTGCGGCCCAGAAACTCGATGTTGCCGTCCGGCAAGCCAGCGGCCCAGATCGCCGGTCCGGTACATCCGCGCTCCGGGCTCGACTGAAACGGATCGGCAAGAACTTCTCCGCCGTCAGCTCCGGACGGTTCAGATAGCCCCGCGCCACCCCGCACCGCCGATGTACAGCTCGCCCGCTACCCCCACGGGCACCGGCTCGCCTGCGCATCCAGATGTAGACCTGCGTGTTCGCATATCGGACGGCCGATGGAGGACAATGGCGGAGCTTGCATGGTCGCACGGCATATGGAGTACAACGGTGGTCTTCGGTGGGGCCATACATATTGATCAAGCTGAGCACTGGTGAATGATTCTGCCCAGGACCATGCTGGACAGTGCTTCGCCAGCGACTAGAGAGTCGCAGACTGACTATTGCTTGAACCGTCGGCAGAAGCAGTTCCGCTAGCGATGCTGGAGAATAAGCCTATCAGTCAAGACAATGTGACTGTTCCACGCCGTGCCAGATGACATTCTTCTGAGCATCGCAAGCTGGGGATCAGCTCGACGCGATCACAGCTGCCGGCGGAGCAGTAACGGCTCCAGATCTCCCGATATGGACAGCATCGAAAGCGAAACGCGATGCAAGAGCAAGCGTGTCATCGGCTCGATACTGCAAAGGTTCCGCATGCCAGTGAATCAATTGCCAGGCCCCGATGTTGGACCATGACGCCTTTGGGCTTGCCGGTGGAGCCGGAGGTGTAGATGACGTAGGCGAGGTGGCTGGGATTGAGTCCGATGGCTGTCTGGATCGGGATTGGTCTCGGGCTGTCTTTGCCAGGGCGGCAGTCGCGGTCCAGGTCGAGGACCGGCAGGCTGTCGCTGATTCCGGGAACAGTTCCTTGCAGGTGGCTCTGCGTGAGCAGGGCGACCGGATCGCGAGTCCTCCAGCATGAAGCGCAGCCGTTCGACCGGATAGGCGGGATCGAGAGGCACATAGGCGCCACCGGCCTTGAGCACGGCCAGCAGGGCCACGATCATCTCGAAGCCGCGCTCGAGGCAGATGGCCACGCGGTCATCGGGCCTGACCCCAGTTCTCTCAGATAATGGGCCAGTTGGTTGGCTCTGCGGTTCAGCTCCGCATAGCTGAGCGATTCGTCCTCGAAGACCACCGCGGTGGCATCGGGAGTCTTGTGCAACCTGCTCTCGAACAGCTGATGCACGCACTTGTCGGCTGGGATATTCGGTCTTGGTGTCGTTCCACTCGTACAGCACGCGATGGCGCTCGGAGGCTGGCAGTACTTCCAGCGTGCGCACCGGATTGCCGGGGAATGTCTCCAGCGCTTCGGCCAGCGACTTCAGCGCAGTGCGCATGAACTGGCAGACCCGCATCGGCCCGATCGAGGCCGGAGTCTGGGCGTCAGAGCGAGAAGCCTTCACCGAGGTCGTTGACCGAGAGGGTGAAGGGATAGCTGGTACGCTCTTCCGCGCGCAGTGCCTGGATGCCTTGCCATGCCTGCATGGCTTCGGAGGAAGGCCTCTGTCGGCCGGGACTATGGCGGTAGTTGAGCAGGGCGGAGAACAGCGGCGCGGGAGCGGGTACGGCGCTGCAGCGCTGTGCCAGGGCCAGCGAGGCGTGTTCATGACGCATTAGATCGGCCAGCAGGGCATGGGTTTTGCGCACGCTGGCCTCGACCGCCTCTTCTCCGATCTGGATGCGCATCGGCAGGGTATTGATGAACAGCCCCATCACGCGGTCGGCGCCTTCGCCGCCCTGCATGCGTCCGAACAGCACCGTGCCGAAGACCACATCCTCGCGTCCGGAGACCTTGCCCAGCACCCGCGCCCAGGCCAAATGGCAGAGACTGGCCGCACTTACCCCCAGCCGGCGTGCATGAGCGCGCAGACGCCGGGCCAGATGGTAGTCCAGGGGCAGAGGTGCTTCCTCGATATCGCTGCCGTCGCCCCGCACCTCGAGCAGCCCGAATGGCGCCGTGGGCTCATCCACATCCCCCAGCATCTTGCGGAAGAAGGCCTCATGCTCCTCCGGGCTCATCCCCAGCCGGGCCTGCGCCACCAGGTTGCGGAAGGGCAGCGGTGCGGGCAGCCGAGGCCTCCTGTCCCAGCAGGTGCGCCTGCACCTCCGCCCGCATCACCTCCAAGGTCGAGTGATCGCCGGCCAGATGATGCAGCAGTTGTATCATCAGCCAGCGATCCTTCTGCGTCGTAGGCGATGTAGAGCCGCAGCAGCGGCGCCTGGCGCACGTCGATGCGGAAGCGGCGTGGATCGAAGCGCGCGTATAGCTGCTCGCTGCATGTCTCCGGCCGCCGGATCCAGTGCGATCTCCTCAACATGAGCAGGCGCCTGACGCCAGACTACTTGTACCGGTTCGGCAAGCCCTTCCCACAGCACCGCCGTGCGCAAAATGTCGTGCCGATCGATCACCGCCTGCATCGCCCCGATATAGCTGTCCAACCGTTCGCGGGTATCGAAGCCGAACTGGGCCAACAGATAGGGATCGCCGTCTCCGCCCATCAGGTGATGGAAGAGGATGCCTTCCTGCAAAGGGGCCAGCGGATAGATATCCTGCACGTTGCCGCCCCGCCCGGCACTGTGCCGACGATTTCTTCAATCTGTTCTGGAGTCAGTTGCCTGCGTGTTCATGTCGCCGGGATCTGCGACGATCACGCGCACCGATTCGTCTTCTTGTTCAGCGGCGAAGACGCGTGAGAAATGCTCGAGCGCGGCTTTCGATGCGCCGTAGCCGCCCCATGTTGGATACGCCTCGACGGCGGCGTCGGAGGTGATGTTGACGATGACGCCTTCGTTGCCGGTTTCGCGCATGAACCGGTCGCGTGCTGCATCAAGTGGATCGGCGCGAAGACGTTGACGTTAAAGATGTCTTGAAACGTGGACGGTTTGAGTTGATCGACGCGCGGGAGTGGCACCTCGCCGAGTGTTGAGGCGTTGTTGACCAGCAAGTCTAAACGTCCGAGCTCGCGCGCTGCGGCGATGAGTGCGTGGGCGTGGTTTTTGTCGCTGACGTCGCCACCGATAGCAACGACGTTGCCGAGTTGGCGCAGCTCCTCAGTGGCCTCGTCGAGCGCTTTGAGGTCGCGGCTGTCGATGATCGTGTCGACACCGCGCGCGAGCAGTTCGCGGGCAAGCGCCTTGCCTAGTCCGCGCGAGCCGCCCGTGACAATGGCTACATGGCCCGCTTTCAACAAAGTGTTCATGGTGCAACCGTACAACCTCAAGTATAGTTTAGGTCAATACCATGTCCGATTTGCTTACCGTTGGAGAGGTCGCCACGCGCAGCGGCGTTGCCGTCTCGACGATCCACTTCTACGAGTCCAAAGGCCTCATCACCAGCGCTCGAAACGCCGGCAATCAACGGCGCTTCGAACGTTCGGAGCTGCGGCGCATCGCGATCATCCGAGTCGCACAGCGTGCCGGCATTTCGCTCGCCGAGATTCGCGACGCGCTCGCGACGCTGCCAACAAAGCGCAATATTTCAGCGAAAGATTGGTCGCGGATGTCGAATCGCTGGAAGCGCGAGCTCGATGCGCGGATCGAGCGGCTTGTCGCGCTACGCGATCAGCTTGGCGACTGTATCGGATGTGGCTGTTTGTCGCTGGATAGCTGTCCTCTGCGCAATCCGATGGATGTGCTATCTACGGAAGGGCCGGGGCCAAGATTGCTGGAGTTTGAGGTTGGTCACACTTCGACAAGCTCAGCGTGACTCGCAGTTAATTTGGAGCGTAGGCTTTAGGGCCGCTGGGTGATGGCAACTGCTGCAATAAACACCGCGAGGACAGTTGACACGCAAGTGTCCACCATCGGCAGCCTTTCCCATGGAGGGGGCAGAGCGGAACGCTACGTGTTTGAGAGCGGCGTTAAGCCTGCGGAACTAACGAATGCGCTCAATCGGGCGGTCGGAATCGCGAAATTTCCCTGCACGGCTGGGGACATCGGCGATTGTACGCCCCAAGTAGCGATTCCATAGACGACTCCAGAAGATGCATCGAACAAAGGGCCGCCGCTGTTGCCGTGATCTGTCTGGGCATCATACTCAATTACATTGCCGTTGTCAGGCAAAGCGTTGACTGTGCCCTCGTGCAACGATGGCTCGAGACCAATTGATGTAACGCCAGTTCGATTTGTATAGCGGGATAGCCGGCAAGCGCCACCGCTCGCCCTTCCGACGGCAGGTCGTTTGCAAGACGCAGCACCGGTAATGCGCCAGCATTGACTTCAATGATCGCCGCATCGAGCGGGTCGGGCGCGATCTTCACTACTCGACCGTCGAGAACCGTCTTGGGTTTATCAAAGAGCACTACTTTTATTTCACCTTCATCGCCGATCACATGATGATTCGTCAAGAAGTACGCAGTGGTCGCATTGGACGCAATACAGAACGCTGTGCCCATCGCGATGCCTTCGGAGCGATCGTTGGCAACAAACGCCAAGCTATGTTTTAGTTTCGCGTAGGTCGACGCTACATCGCCGGCCTTGGCATCAGCGAAGTATGTCGATGTGACTTTTGAAAAAGCCGGAGTGTCGAGGTGCCACTTCCGAGCATCCTCTTTCACCGTCCAAGAGCCCGCGTAGGTCGTTGTTAGTTGGCCATCAGGCATTCTATCAACCGCGGTTAAGTCGACAGCGTAAGTATTTCGCCCACTCGGTGAAACGTTTGCATGTTGAGCAATCGTTGAGTCAAATCCCGATTTCCAAGTTGAAAATGGAGCTAATTCGCGACGACTCAAAGACAGCAGTGAATAAGCTTGGTTGAAGTCATGGCGATTAAGATCTTCATAAAATCGTGACACGGTCTGAGCGGCATCGAGATTGTGCGTAGCTTCTGGCGGCGGAGGCCCGAGAACGTTTTGGTGATGAGCAAGCCGATAGGCAGCGACGCCGGAAGGAAAGCCCAATGCGAAAGCCACGATCAGGAGAACGAATGGAAGCGCTGCAGGCGCGCTTCGCCGCGGGCGGTAGTTAGTCTGGACTTCTGCCCCACAAGCGGCACAAAACCGTGCGCCCTGATTGACTGGCGTACCGCAGTGCCGGCAATAACCTGAATGGCGACTTACTACCGTTGTTAGGCGCGTTTCGTCGAGAGGATCACTCATGGGGTCTCACCTGAATCGTCTGGTCGCCCTTTGTTATCGTCGTACTTTGGCCGACGCAGATGGTGACTGCATCACCGCCGCCCATTGGGAAATCCCCGGATGGAATATTTACGACATCGTATTTTGCGCCACCGTCGAGCGTGACGTAGCTGTCATCCGGCGCCACCTCAGCTATAGTGGCGGGCGTGCAGCTCGTCGCGTTCTCAGGGGCGGCAGTGGCGATTGGAGATGCGCTGTCCGGGCGGCCAGCGTTTGTTGCGGCACTGTTCTCTGAAGCGTCGGAGCTGTCGCCATTATTGCCGCCACTTGAGTCTGCTGAAGCAGCGTCGTCCGGCGGCGCGATGTTTCGACTTGCAACCTTTGTAAGGTGTCGCTCATCGATTAGCCACTGCCCCGCGCTGGCATCATACGCAAATCTGAAATAGCCCACGAAGTAGTTAACTGCTGAACCACTATCAGTGCTCTCAGCGTCAATAATCCGAATTCCCATACCTGGCGCACCCGGCCAGTCGAGCACCCCATCGATCGTAATGCGTGCTTTAGTGCTGTAAGAATCAACAAAATCGGAATAGTTTTGGTATGCGTGATATGCGGGTGAAAGCAACGCGTACGCAGATTGAAAATCGCCACCGTTTATCGCGTTGTAATAACTGACTAGCAGTTGTTCCTTTTCCGCTTCCGAAAGCGGCGGCGCTGCCGGCGCGCGGGGCGGTGCAGCTGTGAGGTTTGGGGCGCCCTTCAACGCGGCTTGATGCGCCTGCGCTTGTATGGGCTGCCGCTCAACCGCGATGTGAGATGGTGCAATTTGATGATCGCTGCTATAAAGATACAAGTATGAGCCGCTCGCGCTAATTAGAAAAGCGCATAGCGTTGCGATCCATGACGTTCGATTCAATTGAGAGTCTCTCTATGCTAACGGGCCGTTACTGGCCGTTGCGGGTATCTCGATCACCGGCGGCATCAGCCTCGCGCCGACACACGTAAGCACCCTGTTTTGTATTGCCGTACCAACGCATGCCCTTCTCATGGTAAATTCCGCTCCGTGTGTTCAACCATACGACTTCATCCTTCGGGCAGTGCGCTTGCGCTACTGACTCGGTAGTAAATAGCTGCAAAGAAGCGCCGCTGTATGACGGCATTGCCGCATAGAGCGACGCGTGACAGCCGGCGAGAGCCGGGCACACGTTCGAATAAAATATGGTGAAGGCAACAACAAAGGATGCGAAGATGGCGCGAACTCTCAATTTTGCTCCCGAAAAAATATAAAAATGGCCGCGGTCCCTAAAAAGGATCGAGGAAATCTTTTTAGAGGATTTTTCGCACGGCGTCAAGTCAGCGGGTAAGCGCTAGCCAGCTGCGGGCTTACCGCACTGTGTTGAACTCGCCGCCATGCTCGGCTCGCAATACACTCAGCAGACAGAGCTCGCCAGGGGCAAAGGTTTCGCTTAATGCTGTAGCTCTCGCGCGGACAGAGGCCAGCGCTTTCGATATTATCCGCAGTTGGGGAACGCCGGCAAATCGCGGCGCTTCGACAGGCTCAGCGTGACACAAGTGTAGCCCAGCGTGACGCACAGTTAGGTGGGGGTGCAGGCGTTGGCGCCGTTGGCGCCGACGGCAATTGCTGCGATAAACAGCACAATGACGGCAACGTTGGTGATCAAATTCGGGCGGCCCGAGCGAAGCATTACTACTCCGTTTGCCGCCGCAAGCAATCCGCAGAGAATTAAGAGCGCGAACGAAGCGTAGATCCGGTTAAGAAATACGCCTCTCGTCGCAATACTGCAGAGGATCGCGCCTTCTACGGTGCTTTGGTGCGCGATGTAGGTCCAGACCCAGACCACTAAGACGGCGACGAATGTCCCGGCGACAATGGCGATCCAGGCGCGCAGCTTTATCATAACGGCTGGCGACGATAAACGCCGGTACGCAGAGTGTGGTTAGACGCGCAGTTCTTTGTCGAGAACGAAGACATGAACCGTGTCGCGCATGACGCCGTCAGATTCCATCGCGTCGGCGGTTTCTGGGGATTGTAAGATGCTCGTGAGATTCTGCAGATCAGACGTCTCAAAGCACACCGCGACGTGAGAATCGCTGACGCCGTAATCGATCGGCCTCGTGAGGCGCTGACGACTGAAGAGATCGTTGTGGGTCTTAAAGCTCTCTTCCCATTTCTTCGGATCTTTGACTTGAGCAGTGACTATAACTTTGGGCATCTGTCGCTCCCTTCGCAAAGCTACTGTGCGGACGCTTGGTGGAGAGCGTTTGGTTTGGACAGAGCGCCCAGTCCCTCTAAGTCGTCGATCGGCTCCGGCGCAGGGAGACGCCGCTTATCGGCGCGGACGGTGCAGCTTGGCCATTTTGCATCGCGCGTCTTTGCGGTTGTCGCGATCGCTCGCGATACATCACGTAGATCAGCGGCACGACAAAGAGCGTCAGCAGCAAAGAGCTTGAGAGACCGCCGATGACGACGCTGCCCAGGGCTTTGCGATATTCGGCGCCGATCGTCTCGCCGA
This sequence comes from Vulcanimicrobiota bacterium, assembly GCA_963723515.1. GTDB lineage: Bacteria > Vulcanimicrobiota > Vulcanimicrobiia > Vulcanimicrobiales > Vulcanimicrobiaceae > JAFARW01. Next base: position 142,573 of record CAVRQT010000001.1, on the reverse strand, counting down.
GCGCCAGCGGCAGCATGCCGGCGATCATCGCAAACGTCGTCATCACGATCGGTCGAAAACGACGCTCGGCCGCGCCTCAGCATTGCATCACGTGCAAGTAGGCCGGCACGCACGCCGCGCTCGGCATACTCGACGAGCAGAATGCCGTTTTTCGCGACAAGTCCGACCAACACCAAGATTCCCAGCATCGAGTAGAGATTGAGCGTTTGCGACTGCAGCACGGCAACATTCGGCGCGATGGTTCGCAGCACGTTCAGCACAAAGAGCGTTCCGAGAGCGCCGACCGATGCCAGCGGAACCGTCAGCATGATCATGAGCGGCAACGTATAGCTCTTGTACAGAATCGCGAGAATTACGTAAACGATGACGATTGACATCGCCAGCGCCCCGAGCAGATTGCCGACCGCATTCAAAAATTGCTCGACATCGCCGCGAGGCTGAATGCGCGCGCCGGGCGGCAGAAAGGCAGGGTCGCGCAGTCTTTTCGAAAGCGCCGCGGTGACGAGGCCGATCGGCGCGCCGTCCACCGGATTGGCGCTCACCGTAACGACACGCTCGCCGTCCTCGCGCTGAATAACGGTCGGCTCTTTCGTCGCGGTCATCGTGACGAGCGCGCCGAGCGGAATCAGTTTGCCGTCGGTGCTGCGTACGGTGAGGCGGCGCAACGCATCGAGATCGCCGGAACGCGCGGCGTTTGATTGAACAACAACATTGACGAGGCCCGATGGCAAGCGCGCTTTCGTTGCGATGCTACCGCCGCTCGCGATGCGCGCCGTTTGTGCCGCATCGTCAGGCGAAACGTTGAGCAGCCGCGCCTTTTCAGGATCGACCGTCAACTGAAGACGCGGCTCGAGGCCGCCGCTACTTAAGCGAACGTCGGTTGCGTACGGAGATTCGCGCAACGCAGCGGCGATTCGGCGAGCCGCTTCATCAATTGTGGTTGGATCGCCGCCGACATTGTAGCTGATTGGGGCGGCGCCGCCCATTCCTTTTCCAGCGCCGGCGATCGATGCGCTCGGTGCGAGACGCGTCAATGTCTTGATGTGCGCGAGGAGATCGTTGCCTGTGGCGCTTTGATCGGTCAATACGATCGCGAGCTGCGCGACGTTGCCGGCGAAGATGTCCGCGGTTCCGTTGAACGCTCGGCCGGCGCTCGATTCAACATGCTTGACGCGTGAATCGTCGAGCAGCGCATTACTGATTTTGAACGCTGCAGCGTCTGTCACGGCGAGCGGTGTTCCAGCCGGCAACGTCAGATCGACGGTCACTTCGCCGCGATTGACCGGCGGAGAGAATTCCGTAGGGATCCATCCCAGCGCCAACGGCACGAGCGACAACGCGCAAAGCGCGGCGGCGCAGATCAGAATTAAGCGGCTGCGATTCAGCGCCGCTGGAAGCCATTGCGAAGCGTATCGACGACTCACCCGCTGCTGCCATCCGTTGAAAGCGTTGATCAGGCCATGCCATGCCGCGAAAACGCGAAGAACGAATTGCGCCCGAACCATCCAAGGAAACGTGCGCGCGCGCGACTGCAGCGTCGTATGGATTTCTTCGAATGACAAACCGTCCAGGTTAAGATCCCGAGCGCGCAGCGACCAGCGCGCCGCCAGCAATGGCGTAAGCGTAAACGCGACGAGCAAGGAAAACGCCGTTGCAAACACGATCACGAGCCCGAACTCGCGCATGAATTCGCCGATGAGGCCGCTCATCAAGCCGATCGGTGTGAAAACCGCGACATCCACGAGCGTGATCGCGAAGGCCGCCGCGCCAAGTTCTTGCCGACCGGTCAACGCCGCGTCGTCAGCGTCAATGCCGCGCCGGACATGGCGCGCAATCGCTTCAATGATGACGATCGAATCATCGACTAAAATGCCGATCGTTAAGGAGAGGCCCATCAGCGACAGCACGTTGATCGTGAAACCAAGGAGCCACATCGCGACAAACGTGGCACACAGGGAAGTCGGGATCGCGATCGCTGCAATGAATGCGCTCCGCCATGCGTGTAGGAATAGCAACAGCACTAAGACGGTTAAGACGGTTCCCTCGCCCAGTGTTTGCAGGACGCCGTTGATCGCGGCGTTGGTGTATGGAGCGTCCGTTCGGAGCTGTTCGAACCTGACGAGCGGAAAGCGTTGCGCGAGGCGCGCGAACGTCTTGCTCACCGCCCGAATCGTTCTAAGCGAATCTTGACCCGACGTAGGCGAAACGGTGACAACAACCGCCAAATCCGCGTCGACGCGCGAAATCACGCTTTGATCGGCGTAGCCGTCTTCTACATCTGCGACATCCCGCAAGCGAGTCGCTGGACTTCCGGGAATTCCCAGCGGCAGTTGCTCGAGCGCTTCTTTCGATGTCGCAGCGGCGTCTATGCCAATGGTTGATTCGAAGAGCGGCGAGCGCAGTGTGCCACCCGGCAACACATCGTTGCTTACGGTGAGGCCGCGCAGCATGTCAAGCGGAGTGCCGCCGAGCGCATTCAGCGGCCCGATCAGCGGTCGCACCGTAAATTGACGCGCAAAGATTCCCTCGGCTCGGACGGTTCCAGCGCCGCTGGTTGCACGAAGCGCCGGCATAATGTTGCGCGAGATGACGTCTGATAGTTCGCCACGCGAGAGCAGCACCGAGCTGACCGCTTCTTCGTAAATCGGTGCCTGCGTCGGATCGTCTTTGGAAACCGCCGGCGCCACGAGATCGCTCGGCATGTTAGCGCGCGCTGCGTCGACGGCTTGCTGCACATTCGCGCGATCGGCGTCCACATTGCTCCCGAAGCGAAACTGCGTGACGATCTCTGCGACGCCGTTTTGCGACGAACTTGAAACGCGCGAGACGTCGGGCAACTGGTTGAGCTCATCCTCGATCGGCTCAACGATGAGACGCTCGATCTCTTTAGGTCCAGCGCCCGGATAGACAGCGGATACAGTTAGCGCCGGAATGGAAATGGGCGGCAATATACTGCGCCCCATGCGTAAAAGCGCGACGACGCCCAACGTACAGATGAGCACATAGAATAGCGTGACGGCGATCGGATTTTTCAGGCAGAAACGAGTCAGCGGCACGCTAGGGACTTCTCGCCGCAACGAGCGGCCGGCTGTCGCTCCAGCCGCTGAATTACTTCACGTTGGAGTTAATTGCATTTACAGTCGGCGCGCGGGATCTTCGACTGAGCCGTCGTCACGGACCCAGTCCGGCGTCCATCGCGCATCGTTGAGCAGCGCGATCGAATCGTGAAGAAAGCGGCGTTCCGCGCGAAGACGTGAGAGGGTGTGCAAGTAAGCGATGTAGCTGGCGCCGGTACGATCGTCCGGATTGCCCCAGATGCGCGTGAGCCGCTTTTCCTGCTGAACGATTTCCGTTGAACGCTCCGCGAGCAACTGCAGCGCATGTTGCCGCGCAAACTGCCCGAGCAAAACGTACGCGATCTCAAGCGTCCAGTCCGCGGTTTGCGTATCACGCAACATCGCTTTGAGCAACGCTTCAAAGTGACGCTCGCCGGCGGCGGAGAGGCGAAAGATCGCTTTGTTTTCCGCCGGCCCTCGTCGCGCTTTGGCTTCTTTGCTGAGCAGCAGACCACGGCGCGCGAGCTGCGCAACGGCGTGGTACACGTTACCACCACGGAAGTTGCGGTTGAGCGGCGCGTGTCGGCGCACGGCGCGGCTCAACGAATATGCCGACATCGGTCGACGGCGCAGAAGGCCGAGAATCAATAACTCTCGACCTGGGTCTCGGATCGTCGCTTCGCGCGCAGCCACTATGTGTTGGAACCTCCCCGACGCTTCTGACGGCCCCATTTCCGGCGCCGACATTAGTACACCTTGAAGTAAATAGGCGGCTTGGGCGTATGGTTCTTTAGCAGTGCGCAACCTATAGTGAAGGCATGAAATATTTTAAAGTCATTCTTGCGATCAGCGCGTTTTGTGTTTGCCTTGCCGGCGTTGCGGCCGCGCAAATGATGGGACCGCCGCCGGTACCGATGTCACTCCAGGAATTCTCGCATGCCCAAGCCGGACAAAACGTCCAGATCGCGGTTCGCGTCCAACGCGTCAGTCGCTCAACGCTGTTTGCACAATTGCTTCAGCATCAGACCGACGCGCTCGCCAAAGCAACTCCAAAGCAAGTCGTTCTTTATTTCGCAGATGGAACGCCCGTCGTCATGGGGACCGCACGCGAAGTCGTGCCGGGTGCCATCCTATTTGTCTACGGCATTCTGACAAAGCCGGGTCACGTTGATATCAAGCGCGCGGTCATCGACACAAAGTACGTCAAGGTGCAGTAGCGCTTGAGCCTCTCCGACATCGCCGCATGGATCGCCGTCGCGCTTGTGCCGTGCACGGCGATCGTCGGATGGGCGCTGCGTCGCTGGGGCCGCGGCACGTTTGTCAAGCGACTGCGGCCGCATTTCATCCTTGGATATGCGGCGTTGTTTTTCGCCGTCATGCATGTCGGAATGTCGATGGGCAATACCGATGGCGTTAACGGCATGGGCATTTGGTTCGCCGGATTTGCGACGGCGGGGCTTGCGCTGCAAGCCATTGTCGGCAGTAACTTGCAGTCGCCTGGGATTTATCGGTGGCCGTTACGACGTTGGCACATTGCGCTATTTATCGCGATCGTGGCGTTCGGGTTTGGGCATATCGCGTTGAATGCACCGTTTCTGCCGATACAGATGTAGCAGCGATTAGCGTGAAGTCACACTTCCGACACTTCGACAAGCTCAGTGCAGGAGCTTTGCCGAGACGGCGCCGGCCGGAATTAACACGTTGACTCGCAAAGCACTGTCATATGGACGATTCCAGATGAATCGAAGGTCGCGGCAGTCATCATCGGCTGCTTCGTGCGTCGTCGTCGCTCTTGGCCTCGTCGCCCTCGACATCGTGCAGACCAACGCGAGTTACGCAGCGTGGCAGCTATCCGCGGAGATTCGCTCTACCGGCCACCACTCTGATCTGCAATCGAGCGTGGCATCGACGGGCAACGAAGCCATCTCGGCCGTCAATAGTGCCGCTGTCGCATCGCAAAAGCAAGACTTTAGCGCTTTCCGAGAACGCGGGGATGCCGTCAGCGCGATATTACATCGGACGCTCTCCGACTGCGTCGACGATCCGAGCTTGGGTTCGTACCAGCGAAGCGCCCGCGATGCCGCGGCGGACCTGGAGAACCTGCGCTCCGCCGGGTCAGGAGAACCTGCCTTAGCCCAGCAGGTCGGTGCCATTGGCGAACTCGCGCAATCGACGCTCGATGCGGCCGTCGACGGTCATTCGGCCGTCAATGCCGAACAGCAGACAGAAGCTACCGACGCGGCAGACGGCTGCTGCTGCGGCGCACATCGAGACTTCAAGGCCGCGATCGATCCGTTCGTCGAGAACGATGCGAACGGCGACGGTCGGCCGGTGCGAGAGCTACAACGCTCGGAATAAGCGCTTTTGGAAATTCGGTCCGCACGATCCGCTCAACTGTTCGCACACGTTTCGTCTCGAAGTAGCACCTCGGGACGAAAAGTGACACAGTTAGGGCGAGATTATCGCCAGTCACACTTCGACGAGCTCAGTGTGACACGGGAACTTTCCTCAAGCGCAACATTTCACTGCGCTTCGACTAGCTCAGTGTGACAGTGGGACGCTCAGTGTGACACAGTCGAAACCGAGCCGGTGGTTAACGCGCTGAGTTTTTGGATTCCCGCGTCGGCCAGCGCTTTGAGCTCTTCGTACGTCGCGAGTTCTGCCGACGTTGGTTTGGCGTAGGCGCCCTCGAGCGAGTTGATCAAGAAGCCGAGCTGTTCGCGAACCTTCGTCGCGTGTACGACGTCGTACTCGCTCGAGCTTCCGTGAAGCAGCACGAGATTCGCGATCTCCGCGTCGACTTGCGCGCGTTTGCCGGCCGATAGGTGCGAACGCGCCGCCATCGCCGCGGCGATCGCGCGGTCGAGCTGGTCGATCGTTGCGAGAATCTGCTGTTCGAGCGCCAGCCGCGCTTCGAGATCGCCGGCCGCCGGGATGCACGCGCGGATCGAGCGCGATCGTCAGCGGCGCTTGGAGTCGCTGCGATCCGTACCGCAGCACGACGGTATACGAGCCGGGCAAGGTCGTCGGTCCGTCGCCGGCGTCGGGCCAATCGTCGGTGACATCGTTCTTGTAACCCGGCGGATCGAAGGCCGGCGGGTATTTCAGATCCCACTGAAACGCGTTCATGCCGGGCTTTCACCGCCGTCGCTTCGTCCTCGGCGCGCGCGCGCAGGTACGCTCGCATCCGTTTCGATTCTGCTGGTCTTCGTTCGAGCGTCGACGTGCTTTTTCGCGTGCGAGATGCAGCTTGAACGTGCGGATCGTCGTGCCCTTGGCGTCGACGAACGACAGCGTCAGCGGCGTGCGGCCGTTGTAGTTCGGCGGGCAAGTTGAAGAACACGCGCGCGCCGTAGCGCGGATTCTCCCCGGCGTTCGGAATCGGAAAGGGCGGCGTGCCGTACGATTGCGTCAGCCATGCCGTCTCCGGAGCGAACAGCTGCGTTTGCGCAACGCTGTAACTCGGTCTGTCGCGCGAGCTGCTCGAGCAACGCGAGGTTGTCGAGGATCCAGAATGCGCGGCCGTGCGTGGCGGCGACGAGTTCGCCTTCGCGCGTGTCGATCGCGAGATCGCGCACTTGCACGCCCGGCAGGTTGAGCGTCAGCGGCTGCCACTGCGCGCCGCCGTCGAGGCTGACGTACGCCGTGCTGCGCGTACCGGCAAAGAGCAAGCGCGGCTCGCGCGGATCCTGGCGCACGCGAAAGACGTACTGATCCGACGGCAAGCCGCTGTCATCGTGCGTCCAATGCGCGCCGTAGTCGGTCGTCTCGTACACGTAAGGATGGTAGTCGTCCCACATGATAGCGCGACGCGGTGAGATACGCCGTTCCCTTATCGGTGTGCGACGGTTCGATCGAGCTGATCTGCGCCCACTGCGGAAGCTGCGGCGGCGTCACGGCGCGTCCAGTGCGCGCCGTGATCGGTCGTGACGTGCACCAGGCCGTCGGCCGAGCCGGCCCACAGCACGTCGGCGTCGAGCGGCGAGACCGCCAGCGACGCGATGTCGGGAAACGTTTCGGCGCCGGTTTGATCGTAATAGATCGGACCGCCGCGTCGGCCTTCGGTGCTCGGATCGTTGCGCGTCAGATCCGGGCTGATGATCTTCCACGTCTGTCCGCGATCGGTGCTCGAGAAGACGACTTGCGCGGCGACCAGCAGCTCGCGCGGATTGGCCGGCGAGAACAAATATCGGATGCGTCCAGCCGAAGCGATACTTCGTCTCGGCCGACGACGCAGCCGGCCATGTAGCGCGGCCACGGGCTAGACGTTCTTCTCTTGTCCGGTGATGCGGTTGAACCGCACGAACGAGCTGTAGTAGCCGCAGCCGTAGGTTACGAGCGGATCGTCGGGATCCGGCGCGATGAACGTGCTCTCACCGAGCGCGACCGGAGTACCAATCGCCCGGCGGAATCGCGCCGCCGACGGCCGCGCTGGCATATTCCCACGCGCCTTCGTCTTGCGACGCGCCGTAGACGTGGAACGGAAACTGGTTGTCGAGCGCGACGTGGTAGATCTGTCCGGTCGGTTGATTCTCGCTCGGTGCTCCAAGTGTTCGCCGCCGTTGACCGATACCGTCGCGCCGCCGTCGTTGCCTTCCAGCAAGATGTTCGGATGGCGCGGATTGATCCAAACGATGTGGTGGTCGCCGTGCGGAAGCCGTCGATCGCCTTCCACACCTTGCCGCCGTCGCGTCGTCACGTACAGCGAGTCGACGTTCGGCGCGTACGCGCGCTTCGCAGATTGGTCGGATCGGCGAAGATCGCCGTGTAGTAGAAGGCGCGCTGGCGCAGCTTCAACTGGTTGTTCACGTGCTTCCACGTCTTGCCCGCCGTCGTCCGAGCGGAAGACGCCGCCGTCGTTCGCCTGCACGATCGCGTAAACGACGCGCGGATTCGATTGCGCGACCGAAACGCCGATTTTTCCGAGCGTGCCGGTCGCAAAGCCGCGGATTGCGCGAAATCTTCGTCCAGTGCGCGCCGCCGTCGGTCGTCTTATACAGACCGCTGCCCGGGCCGCCGCTGGTGAGTTTCCACGGCACGCGCTGCGCCTGCCACATCGCGGCGTAAAGCGTGTCCGGGATGCTGCTTATCCATCGACAGATCGACGCCGCCGGTGTTGTCGTCGACGAAGAGAACTTTGCGCCACGTCTTGCCGCCGTCGGTCGTCTTGAAAATGCCGCGCTCGGGATTCGGCTTGAACACGTGCCCCATCGAGGCCGCGTAGACGACGTTGGGGTTCGCGCGGATCGATCGACGAGCTTGGCGGTCATGTGCGTGTCGCGCAGGCCGGCGTACGACCACGTCTTGCCGGCGTCGGTCGATTTGTAGATGCCGTCGCCGGTGTCGAAATCGCCGCGAATGTCGGCTTCGCCGGTTCCGGCGTAGATGACGTTGCGGATTCGAGTCGGCGACCGCGAGCGCGCCGATCGGGTCGGCGACGCCCGGAATCTTCCCGTCGGTGATGTTCGTCCAGTTCTGGCCGTAGTCGGTGCTCTTCCAAACGCCGCCCTGAACGCCGCCCATGTAGAAGAGATCCGGCTTCCTCGGCACGCCGGCGACGGCGACGACGCGTCCGCCGATGAACGGGCCGATGCTTCGCCACTCCAGTTTGCTCATTAACTTCTGAGCCGGCGATGACGGCGCAGCCGCGTTCGCGGCAGGTGGCGCGAGAACAAACGAGAGGGCCAAGGCAACGATAAGAAGGAGCTTCATGCTGGCCTATCCGCCGGAGTCACGCTGAAAATCCTGTCAGTCGGTGCGACCGCGGAAGCTGCTGAATTGTGAGACCGGCTTGGCGCGGAGCGCTCGCTAGCGTCCCTGGCTTAAGCGGCGTCTCTCATTGCGGGAATGGCGAGGAACTGGCCCGACCGCACGCGCAGACGTAGTGAGGCCCTGCTGCCGCAAGATAGTGAACTTCCAGCGTAGGAGCGCCGCGATCAGGCTTTCCCTGAAATTCGCGGTGCCCGCTGCACGGCGCTCTTTCTTTGTGGCCGCTAGACGGAAATTGCAATTCGTTCGAAGCGGGGCGCCGCAAGATCGGTTGGCGGGCTATCTTACGCGGTTGGCGCTGGTAAGAACGAAAGCAGAAGAGATCGCCTCGCGTGCGTTCGCCATAGCTTGTTCTTCAGTTTCGCCGAAATAAGGTAGATTTGAGTCGCATATCCCACGAACGAGGTGACGGATACGCTATCCGCCGACTTCGCGTTCAGGCAGCAGGACCAGCGGTGTAGGATCGCTCGACAGCCATGCTCTGTTGTTGCACGGTTAGCTCGTGTGCCGCCTTTTCACATCGCCCGTCGTGGCGCTTCGACGCTTCGGCGCCGCTCAGTGCAGGCTGAGCTCAGCGTGACAGAGGATAGCGGCGCGGCGCCGTTATGTTGTCCCGGTTGCCGTTTCCAGTGGGAGGCGGACGAAAAGTGTCGTACCGTGCTCCGTGCTTTCGATGTCCAGCGTGCCGCCGAGCAAGTTGACCCGTTCGCTGATGCCGACAAGACCCAATTTCGAGTCGCCGTTGCGCTTCGCCGAAGGCGTCTCCGGAAAACCTTGGCCGTCGTCTTCGATGATCAAGAGTGCGCGGGCATCCCTGCGTTCCAGGATGATACTGGCATTCTTCGCCCCGCTATGGCGCGCGATGTTTGTGAGCGCCTCCTGCGTAATGCGGTAGATCGTATTCTCAAGCGCACTCGTTAAACGCGGTTCTAGGACGCAATGCACTTCGGCTTTGATCTTCGTTCTCGCGCTCCACTCGTGCACGAGCGTTTGCATCGCGGCGTCCAGGCCGAAATCGTCAAGGGCACGCGGACGCAATTGCACCGCAATCGAGTGCAGCTCTCTGCCAAGTCTCGCAACAAGCTGCCGCAACTGAGCGGCGCGTTCCACAACTCGCTTGCTGTCGTCAGAAGACTCTCCAATTCTTGAAGCCCGAGGGAAACCGCCGCGAGATGCTGCCCTACTTCATCGTGCAGCTCCCGCGAGATTCGCCGGCGCTCCTCTTCTTCTGCAATGCTCAATTGCCGCCGCAGCAAATCCCGTTCGCGGGTGCGCTTTTCCACACGCTGTTCGATCTCCTCAAATGCTTCGCGCTGCGCGTGCACATCGATCGCCGCTCCAAGCCAGCGTATGATCTGCGCTTCTTCGTCGTGAATCGGGACCTGACGCACCAGAAACCAGCGATAAGCGCCGTCGCGTCCGCCGTACACGGTGTTCCAACTCGAGCGGTTCGCCCATCTCGAATGCATGTGCGAATGCCGCGCGACTCTTTAATCGCGGTCGTCAGGATGAATTGCGTCGAGCCAACCAGCGTCTTGCATTTGTTCCAACGATTGGCCCGTGTAATCTAGCCATCGGGAGTTCAGCGTGAACGCCTTTCCCGCCGCATCCGTCTCCCACAATAGGGCCGGCGCGAGCTCAGTTAAGGCGCTGAATCGCGCTTCGCTCGCACGTAATGCTGCTTCGAGGGCGCTTTTCTTCATCGCAACGCCTCCGCGATTGGACTTACGTTAAGGCGCTAAATTTTGCCTACATGGCGATCGCTTGAGAGATGTCTCGTCCGTCGAATCCGCGCACGGCGGCGTAACATTCACAGGCCGTCCGCTCGAGCCCGGCACGATCGATGACCCGCAATTTGCCGCGACTATATTCGATCAGCCCGCGCTCCCGCAACGCATGCGCCGTAAGTGAAACCGTTGGACGGCGAACGCCCAGAATGCTGGACATGAACTCGTGCGTGAGCGGCAGTTCGCGTTCGTCTACGGAGTCAAGCGTCATCAAAATCCAGGTCGCCAAACGTTGTTCAAAACTATGCAAACTGATGCAAGCGACGAATTGCGCGCTTTGACTGATGAACAGATTTGCGTAACGCAACAGCATCCTGTACGGCTCACCGCGGCGCTCGACGATGCGCTCCAAAAAATCTTTGGTTCGCATGCGAATGGCATCGCCCGGAATCTGAACCATCACGTTCGCGTTGCCGGTATTAATGCCGAAGAGCAGCGGAAGGCCGATAAAGCCCTCGGATCCGATAAGCCCTACTGCGAGACATCGCTCTTCATCGATCGGGACGACGCGCGAGATCACGCAGTCACGCGGAAAGTAGGCATGGGTAATCGGCTCATCCTTGCGAACCAGCACCTCGCCTTGACGCAGTTGCACGCGCTCTAAGTAGGGAGCGATCGCACCGTCGATTGCTAAAATCGAACCGATTAAATGCGGCCGCCCATTATGTGAGGTCACTAATAATAGCGTAAAACGCCCGGCGTACAAACGATAGCGGGATTCAGAGCGCCGCGTGCCGGGATTTACCCTACGCTACTCTTGTTGCAGCCAGTTATGCCTAATGGCGTACCGAACTATATCCACCCGGCTACGCAGGCCTAATTTCTCTGCAACGCGGGCTTTATATGACTCCACGGTTTTGATGCTCAGGTCCAAGTCGGCAGCGATCTGCTTGTTTGTGAAACCACGCGCGATTTGCGTGATAACTTGCCGTTCGCGTTCGCTCAACGACGCGTCTTGCGGTCCATCAGGTCCCGGCGGATCCAAATATTGTTCGACAAGCGTGGCGGAGAGCGTCGGATCGATGTACGTCTTACCCGATGACACCGTCCGAATTGCGCGCACGAGTTCATCCGATGCGGCACGTTTGAGCACGTAACCGACAGCGCCGGCGCGAAAGAGCCGATTGAGATACACCGGTTCTTCGTGCACCGTTAGCGCGATGATTTTCACCGAAGGCAAATCGCGATGAATGCGTTCGGTCGCTTCTACGCCGCCCATTGTAGGCATCGAAACATCCATAACGACGACGTCCGGTCGCAGTTCGACTACAACGTCGCACGCTCTGTTGCCATCGTCAGCTTCGCCGACGACGCGCATGTCGGATTGTCCGTCGATCAGATGCTTGAGCCCCTCGCGTACGATCGCGTGATCGTCGGCTAAGACGACACGAATCATTGCGTCTTCGGTCGGTTCGGCCATTTCCTTCGGCCTTTAGCGCTTAGGCACCGGCATCATTTATAGGCGTAGGGCCGGCTAAGAGCTGCGCAGAACTGCGTCTTGTTTTCGGAGGGACGTATGAACCTGCGTAGTTTTTCTGTTTTGACGGCCGCGCTTGCGGCATTGTTCGGCGCACTCGTTGCGACGAGCGCGCAAGGCGCGCAAACCGGCATCGCCTATGACGAAGTCACGCGACTCGTTCTCGGAGGCTCCGCGCCGGCACCTGGTTCTTTTGGCGCCGATTTTCAAGCCGCGGTCAACGCGCAGCGAGCCGTCGCCGGCGGTGGGACGCATGGCGGCCTCTTTCGGGAGCATCATGAACGCGGTCGATACAGCGAAAAACGCGATGAACGTCTTAAACACCGGCTCCGCGTCGAGCGAATACTATCTTTCCGGATGGCGGCGCACCGATGATGTCGGCGCACAGACCGCGACCATCGATAAGCCGCAGCAACGGCAAATCATCCACCTCGATCTCGCAAAACATACGTACCTTGTCGTGACGCCAGGAATGCAATACGCCGGTGCAACTGAGCCGCCTTTCGAGCGCGTGCGCAATCCTAGCGGACAACCGGGGCAGCCGGGAAGCGGAAGACTCGACATTACCGTTTCGGTTCAAGCGTTGGGCTCGCTGCTGATCGATAACGTTCCAACGACCGGCTATCGCAGCGTTTTCAGCATGCGTGAGACGCAGTCGACGGGTTCGTGCGCTGACGGTGCTTTTCAAGTCTCGACCACGGAGTACGTTTCACCGTACGCAGAGCCGCATATTGCGAGCGTTCGAGCGACGCTGCCGCGCACGACGAGCTTATCGCGACCGGAGATGCTCGCGTTAAGACCAGGATGCAGACCACGGGTTTCCACGAACATTTCGGGCAGCGGACGAGTACCGACGGGGCGGATTGCGATATGGACGCTTGTCACGATCGGTGCCGGCGCGCCGAGCGCACAAGGTCAAATGAGCGGCGGATTCTCCACGCTCGTTGAGCGCGGCAACTTTCGCACGTTATCAACCTCTGATAAAGGCCTCTTCGAGATCCCGGCCGGCTTTACAGCGCAACAATAGCCCGTGTCTGCGCCGTGGTTTATGAAGCTAACGGCAAACAGAGAGCCACAGACGTGCCGCTTCCCGGCGTGCTGTCGATCGTAATTGTTCCGCCCGCGCGCTCGACCGCAAGTTTTGCTATCGAAAGGCCGAGCCCCGAGCCTTCCGCTTCAACCCGAGCCGCGCCGCGGTAAAAGCGGTCGAACGCATGTGCGAGGTCTTGCGGATCCATTCCCGGACCGCGATCGGTAATCACCGCACAAGCCGAATCGCCGTCCTGCTTAACATCTAATTCCACCGCGGACTGCGGCGCATATTTCAACGCGTTATCCACGATGTTCTTGATCGCTTCATAGAGCTCGCTCTCATCGGCTACAACGGCGACCGGCGGTGTCCCATCCGCAAGATGAAGACGATCGCCGGACAGCGGAGTTAAGGAGCCGGCAACACGGCGCATCACGTCACTTAAGTCGACGGCGCCGACGTTCGCGCCCGAAACCGGACGCTCCAGGCGCGCTAAGAGCATAAGCTTCTCGACAAGAGTTCGCATGCGGCGACTCTCTTCGAGCATTGATTCGTACGCTTGCCGCGTGCCCGCTTCGCCCGTGACGCCGCCGCGACGCAGCAGATCCAAATAGCCCATGATCACGGTCAGCGGCGTGCGCAACTCATGACCGGCGTCAGCGATGAACTGACGCATTTGCATCTCGGTTTGTTGCCGTTGCAGCGTTTCAGTCGATAAACGATACGCGACATCGTTGTACGCGCTCGTTAATTCACGCAGCTCGTCTCCGCCGGCGATCAGCCGTTGCGGCGACATCTGACCGGACGCAATGAAGTTGAGCGCTTCGGTCACGTTTCGAAGCGGACCAACGGCACGGGCCGTGATGCGGCGTCCGATCAGCCACGCGATCAAGACCGCCAAGAATCCCGCGGGCAACATGATCGACCAGTACCAGAGCAACAAGCGGCCGAAGCGATCGAAATCTGCAGCAATGACGATCGTTCCACCACGTATCGGAACGCGAACGCGTCCGATTCCGACAAGCGCGCCGAGCCTCTGCGCCAACGACGTGCCGGCGTGCGCCGGCGTACTCGCGGCGAGCAGCCGATGCCCGGTATCGAAGACCGTCACCCGAAAATGCGAGCGCCCCAAATCCCGAGCGAGCCGCGGCGCCGCCTGCGCCAGCGATTGGCCGTGGATCGCGCTCGGCCGCCGTGGACGCACGCTGCGATGCCACTGCGAGCGCTTCGTTTATTCCACGCGCATATAAAAGGAAGGCCAGCGCCGTCGAGATCCCCACGACGACGATGATCAGGACGGCTGCCAGGATCACATAACTGCCCGTCAGCCGCCGGCGGAATGAGGCGAACACTACTCCGAGCGCAGCGTATAGCCGACGCCGCGGATCGTCTGAATCAGCGGCCGCTCGAAACCATCGTCCACCTTCGCGCGCAGGTAGGAAATGTAGCGCTCGACCGCGCCTTCGGAAACCTCCGCTTCGTCGCCCCAGACAAGATCGAGCAATTCCTCGCGCGTGAAGACGCGCTTCGGACGGCGCAAGAATGTCAGCAGCAAATTATACTCGAGAGGCGAGAGGTCAAGCGGCCTGCCCGAACGCGTTACCGTGCGAGTTTCGCAGTCTACTCCGAGATCCGCGTATTGTAAACGCTCGGGATGCTCGATTCGCGGGCGACGCAGCTTTGCGTCCACATGCGCCAGCAGTTCGGGCAGCTCGAACGGCTTGCTCAAATAATCGTCGGCACCGACACTCAAACCGCCAACTTTATCGTCGATCTCTCCCTTCGCGCTGAGCATGATGACGGGCGCCTCCGTAAAGCGGCGCAACATCGGCAGGAGCGTGATGCCGTCGAGCTTCGGCATCATGACGTCGAGAATGATCACGTCGGGCTCCCAATCTTTGGCTAATGTAAGCGCGGCTTGTCCATCAGATGCGCTGCGAACGTCGTACCCGTGGTGGCTCAAACTCAATTCAAGCAACTCACGAATACGACGTTCGTCATCCACGACCATGATGCGCGCGGTCATTCGAATCGAAGGGCCTCGATCGGATGCAGCTGCGATGCTTTTCGCGCCGGGTAGTAGCCGAAGAAGACACCGACCATCGCCGAGAACAACAGCGAACTTGCAATCCACGCCGGGGGAATGACCATCGGCCACTTGGCGAGCAATGCGACGGCTTCGGTTCCGATGATGCCGAGGATGATGCCGATCACGCCGCCGGCGCTCGCGAGCACGATCGCTTCGGTGAGAAACTGACGAAGAATCAGCGCCGCGCGCGCTCCGACCGCCATGCGCAAACCGATCTCGCGCGTGCGTTCGGTGACCGAAACCAGCATGATGTTCATGATTCCGATGCCGCCGACGATCAGCGAGACCGCCGCTACGCCGGCAAGTAAGAACTCCATCACCGCGCCTGTTGACGAGGCGGCGGCAGCGATATCTTGCAGGTTGCGAACCTGAAAATCATCTTGCTGCGGCGGCACGATATGGTGGCGCGTTTCGAGAAGCGACGTTACCGCGCTCTGAACCGCTTGCACGTCTTGGGCATCTGCTCGCGGAGACGGATAAAGAGTTTACGGTTGTCTGCGCGGTTAAGCCGCTCCATCGCGGAAGTGTACGGAATGAGGATCGTATCGTCTTGATCCTGACCGATTCCGCTTTGTCCAAGCGGCGCCAGCGTTCCAACAACTGTGAACGGGACGCCTTTGATAATCACCGTGCGGCCTAGCGGCGATGAGCCGTCGGGAAAGAGATTGTCAACGACCGTTTGCCCGAGCACCGCAACCTTCGCGGCCGACAGAACATCGTTTTGCGTGAAGAATGCTCCCGACGCCATCGGCCAGCTTCGAATGAACGTATAACTTGGAGCGACGCCGGTAATCGTCGTTTGCCAGTTGTTGCCGCCGGAAACCGCTTGCGAGCGCACGGTGACCGCCGGTGAAACGGCCGCGACGCCGGGCAGTTTCGCGATTGCCATCCCGTCGTCCGGAGTCAACGTTGATGCTCCGCCCAGGCCGCTGCGTGCTCCATACTGCGTCGTGCTTCCCGGAAGTACGATCACCATATTGCTCCCAAGACTGTTGATTTGATTTTGCACGGAGATCCGCGCGCCCGCGCCGATCGCCACCGTTACGATGACCGCACCGACGCCGATGATGACGCCCAGCATCGTCAGAAGCGAGCGCGCGCGATTACGCAGGAGCGCATCGAGCGCGACTTTGATCGTGGCTGACAACTTCATGCCGCCACCTTCTCTCTGCTATGATCGCCGATGATCTGGCCATCACGAAATGAGACGATGCGCTTTGCGTAGGCCGCGATATCTTGCTCGTGCGTCACGAGCAAGATCGTGATGCCGCGCTCTTCGTTCAGCTTGGTAAAGAGCTGCATGACGTCTTGCGACGTCTTTGTGTCAAGCGCGCCTGTCGGTTCGTCGGCGAGAATCAAGCCGGGGTCGTTGACGAGCGCTCGCGCAATCGCGACGCGCTGCTGTTGTCCGCCCGACATCTGATTCGGAGCGTGATCGCGCAAATTCGCGACGCCGACGATCTCCATCATCTCGATCGCAGTGCGCTGCCGCTCCGGCTCAGGTATTCCCGCATACACCATCGGCAGCTCGACGTTTTGGATGGCGCTCGTGCGTGGCAACAGATTGTAGGCTTGGAAGACGAACCCGAGGCGGCGGCTGCGAATGTCCGCGCGCTGGTCGGCGCTCAACTTCGAGACGTCGTTGCCTTCAAAGATGTAGCGGCCTGCGCTTGGCTCATCGAGCAAACCGACGATGTGCATGAAGGTTGATTTTCCGGAGCCGGACGGTCCCATGACGGCGACAAATTCGCCCGGCTCGATCTGTAAGTTGACTCCAGCCAGTGCATTGACGCGCTGTGTTCCCAGCTCGTACGTCTTCTGCAGGCCTTCGACATTGACGACAGCCATTAGTGCAACGCCCTTCCGATGCCGCCGATGCCGCCCGGTCCTCCCGGAGCGCCGGCGGTACGCGTCGTCGATGCAGTGCTTTGCGCATTCGCTTGGCCGATGACGACATTGTCGCCGGCTTGCAGCGTTCCGCGCAACGGTGTGACTGCCGCTTGCGTGCCGCTAATGAGGCCGATCTTTACACGGACCGGCGTTAACGTACGACCGTTCTGAACGAACACGACACCGGTGTTGCCGGCAGCCGCGCTGCCGCCCGCACTCGCGGCCGTCTGCCCCCACGGCGAACCCGCACCGCCTGATGCAACGTGAGCGGCGGAGTTGCCATGATGAGTCGTACCGCGGCCGGCAGGCCGGAACGCGAGTGCTTGCGTGGGCACAACGAGCGCATTGTGCGCCGTTGCGACGCCGATCGTGGCGTTGGCCGTCATGCCGGGCAGCAATTGGTTCTTCGGATTGTTGACCAGCGTGATGACGGTGTACGTCACGACGTTCTGCACGGTTGTCGGATTCTCACGTACCTGCGAGACGACACCGCGAAATGTTTGATTTGGATAGGCCAGCACGTTAAAGCTGACCGAATCTCCAGGCCGCACATTGCCGATATCCGGCTCGCCGACCGCGATGTCGACTTCCATTTTGCGGACGTCTTGCGCGATCGTGAACAGCGTTGGGCGTCTGGAAACTCGCGGCGACAGTTTGCCCGACAGAAATGCCGCGATTGATGACGGTTCCGTCCGCCGGCGAGGTGATGACGCTGCGATCTAAGTTGTATTGCGCCTGTTCGACTTGCGCTTGCGCGGCACCGACGGCAGCTTGCGCCGCACGCGCGGTGTCTGCTGATCCCGCAGCAGTCGATCCGGCTTGGATCGCTTGCGCACCGCTTGCTGCAGCCTGACTTGCGCCGGCGCTCGCTTGCGCCTGCGCCTGAGTGACTGCCGCTTTCGCTGATTCAAGGGCGCTTTGCGCGGCGACGGCACTCGACTGGTCCGTATCGTACTGGCTGCGCGGGATGTAGCCTTGCGCTAAGAGCGCTTTGTCACGCTGAACGGTGAGGTTTGCGACCTGCAGTGCGCTCTGTGACTTCGTGATGTTGGCATCCGCTGTCGCGATCGCGGCCTGCGCTGCTTGCGCGTTGGCTGCCTGTGCGGCACCGTTTTCCTGCGCGACCGTTATGGCCGTTGCGTTTCCCTCGGCCGTCGCTCCGGCAGCGTCGGCCTGCGCCTGCGCCTGAGCGAGCGCGGCTTGCGCCTGCTGCATCTGCGCCTGTAACTGCGCCGGATCCAGACGCGCAAGAATTTGGCCTTTCTTCACGTGGCTGTTGTAGTCGACATAGATCGCAGAGATCGTTCCGGAAACTTGCGTGCCGACGTTGATCGTATTTTGCGGGTTGACCGTGCCCGAGGCGGTCACGGTTTGCGTCAAATCCGCCTGCACGACCGGTTGCGTGACATACGCAGCCGATGCGCCTGAACGCACCCGAACGATGATGCCGGATAGGAGTGCGATAACGAGCAGGATGGCGACCGCTCCTGCGATGATCCGATGGCGTTTTATCGCGTTGATGAGGTCGGGAAAGCGCGGCAGCGACGCGATAATCGGCTGCGGCAGACCTAAGTTTCTAATCATGGCAGGATCAGAATACGGCTGATTCCTGACAACATCCGGAGAGTCGATTAAGACTCGATGAGAGGGTCGCCGGACCGGCTGCTGCTAAGAATTCCAGCCACCGATGCAGCCACTTTTGAGGCGTCTCCTCTTCTGTTTTTTCGCCTTACCGTTGTCGGTTGGCGGTATCAGCCGTTTCTGCAGCGGACGACGCGTCGTCGCTGCTTGCCAAGCACAAAGCGTACATCGGTTGGCAATTCGGCGACCCACAGACAACGGTGTCCGAAATGACGCAGACCTTCACGCGCGACGGCACAACTGAAGTGACGCAGCGCGTTCGCCGCATCGGCGCGCTCTATCGAGTCGATTCTCATGACGTGCGCGCGGGGACTGATTCGGCCGCCGGCTTTACCGGCAATCTCTTTTGGTATTCCGACGAAAATGGATTCACGGTTCCAATCATCGGTAATGCCGCGAAGAGATTGCTCGCGGAAGATCTTTTCTTTACGGACGCCGTGACCCAACTTCCCTGGAGCGTCGTTCGTACTGAGCGGCGCTGGGACAAATCGTATGTCGTGGTCCGCGTCGAGCAGCCGGCTTCATTTCCGATGGAAATCTATGTCGATCCAGAGAGCGGCGCGTACGGTGGACTCGTCATCGACCCCAAAGGCGAGGGCGAGCGAGCGATTCAGGTCATCGATTACCAATCAGTTGGGAATCGGCGTTTCATCAATCATTGGAAATTCGATTCGAGCCGGCGTGTTGCTGCGATCACCGACATCAAGTTGAACACCCATCTTACCGGTCAGGATTTGCATCCGCCGGCGCAAACGGCTCGCTGGGAATTCAAGGACCCCAAACCGTTCCCGATCCGGCTCACGCTACGGCGTGTGATCGTCAATGCGCGGGTCAACGGCGCCGACGGAAACTTCGTGCTCGATTCAGGCGCCGCCAGCATCTTCTTAACCGGCGCATTCGCGCGCCGCGCCGGCTTAGTAGCCACTGGACATTCCGAGGCACGACATTGCATGGCATCGAGAAGATCGACGTCGGAACCGCGCGCACGTTGGAACTTGGCGGCAACGAACTGCATGACGTCAAACTCTATTTCGGACAGCCGCCGCTGGACATGGAAGGGCCGGATGGGCTCATCGGTTACACACTGTTCGCCGCGGCATTCACGACGCTGGACTTCGAACACACGACGCTGCAACTTCAGGATCCGCGCACCGTGGACACCGCATCTGTTGCCGGCGTCCATATCGGCGTCGATTTAAGCAACGGTACGCCATCGACTGTAATGTACGTGCAAGGGAAGAGCACGACGGTCAACGCTACGCTTGACACCGGCGATCCAAGATTCGTCCTGATCTCCGAGGATCTCGTCAACAAGTATGGTCTGCATATGAGCGCTGCCGGCGTTCTGGGCGGATGCGGAACGCTGGACGACATGAGCATCGGGCCGATCGTTTACGATAAGCCGAATGCGTGCACGGCGTCTTTTGGAACCGAACACGACGCGCTGCTGGGCTACGACTTCTTGAAGGGACTTGCCAAGCTTCACTTCGATTATCCGCATGCGACGCTGATCTTCACGCCACGCGCGAAATGAGATAGGAGACCTTACATGAGACTATTTGCCCTGATGGGCAGCCTTCTCCTGATGGCTGCAATTGCTTCATCGAGCGTTGTCACGTGCAAGTACGCCGCCGGCAGCGACGACATTGAGCGCTTCAACGATATCCGCGATCGACGCAGCGGTTCAAAAAGAGCGTAAACTGTACGGTGGTCGCACGCCGGTTCCGGGCGTGTTGATCGGGATTTGGGACGGCACCGGGCGTTCATACGTCCACGGGTTCGGTTTTGCAGATGTGGCGAAGAAACGACCGTTGTCTTCGGACGATCATTTTCGCATCGGCAGCAATACAAAGACCTTCGTCGTGGGGACGATACTGCAGTTAGTTGACGAAGGAAAGCTGAAGCTCGACGATCCGCTCTCGCGTTTTCCGATCGGCGTCAAAGTTCCGAACGCGAATCATATTACCGTCCGCGAACTCTGCGAAATGCGCAGTGGGCTCTTCGAAGCATATGATTCCCCGCAGTTCAATAAGATGAACGTCACGCCGCAGATGAAGTTCGACCCGCGCACCGTGATCGGCTGGGCCGTGCAGCAGAAGCCGTATTTTGCGCCCGGCAAAGCGTACAAATACAGCAACACCAACTATCTGATTCTCGGGCTGATCATCGAGAGGTTGACGCACGATACCGTGGGCAACCAGATCCGCAAGCGATTGATCGAACCGTTAGGCCTCTATCAGACGTTCTATCCCGACACGCAAGCGATGCCCGGTCCTTGGGCGCACGGTTATGGACTTGATAAGAACCGCAATTGGGAAGATGTCAGCGGCACGATTCCCGTTTCGCTGATGGGCGCCGCGGGCGCGATGATTTCGGATATGCCAGACATCAAACGCTGGATCACCGACTACGTGACCGGTAAAGTCAGCAAGCCGGCGACGTACCGCGCGCTGATGAACTGCATTCCAACCGGTGACGGAAATCTCGCTTTCGGATTAGGTCTCGGCTGTAGCGCCGGCTGGTTCGGCTATACAGGTGGATTGCCCGGCTACAATACCGGCGATTATTACTTTCCGAGCAAACGCATCTTCATCGTTGACTGGGTAGACGTGCAAAAAAGTACGCCTGCACCCGGCGTCGCAAACGCGATCTTCCGCGACATCGCGCGAATCATGACCCCGACAAACGTTCCGTTCGAAACGACGAAGAAAGGATTATAGCGCTTTAGCGATTGCGTGCTCGGCGCGAAGGATGGAAACGAGCTTCGTGATATTGCTTCGCGTCGCGGCGTAGCCCGCGATCGTCGCTCCGACAATCAGCTTACCGTCGAGCGAACCGATGCCGACGTGCGTTTCCTGACCCCGGCTTACGGTGCCGCCGAAGGACCGCTCCCCAATGCTCGGCACGGAAAGTGGCTTGAAACCGGGGATATTGCTCTTCTTCAACGCTTGCGCGTAGGCGGAGATCGCGTCGCCTGACGACGCGTACCGATCGACCGTAATCGTAACTTTCTTCGATGCACTGCCGTTCGCGTAGATGACGCTGCGCGTTGCCGTTGTTTTGCCGACGGCCGTCGAGTTTGCGCCGGTAAACGCAACGCGCGTCACTTCGGGAAAGTAACGATTCACGACCGTCCGCGAGATTACGATTTTCTGTGGAAGCGTGGCGCCCAGCGCTGCCGCAGCGGCCGCGACGATCAGCACTGCCAGCGGTACAAGAAGTTTCATCTTTTAATCAATCGTTACTGCGATGCCGTCGTGCGGGCGCGCTTCAAGAACGGCGGCAGCGCCGGCCCGAGTGCAGCGGCGTTGTACATCGCGCGACCCACTTCTTCGGGCTTCCAGGTCTTCTGCGCCGGCGTGTTGCTCAGCAGCGTAATCGCGTGTCCCGTTGACCGAATGAGCATGTTGAGGGTACCGTAGCCCGCAAGCGTTCCGCCATGCCAAGCCAATCCGGACGGTTCGACAAACCAGCCGCTCGCGTAATGCATGTGTGCGCTACCGCTCGTGGTCGGCACCTTGAAGATCTCATCCAACGTTTGCGGTGTGAGGATCGTATGGTTGAGCAACGATCGGTTCCACCGCTGCACATCGCCTACTGTCGAAACGAGATTTCCGGAGGCAAATGCCGCGTCAGCCGCTGATGCGGGTTCTGCCTTCCAGCCGTTGCCTTGCGGCGCGTACCCTTGCGCGAAATTCGCATCACTTCGGGAGCGCAGCACGTAGGATGATGTCATTCCGAGCGGCCGGAAGAAATTTTCCTCAATAAAGCGCTTGTAGCTCATCTGCGCGACGTTAGCGACTGCAGCGCCCACCATGTCGTACGCGCAGTTGCTGTACGCAAAGTACCGGCCGGGCGGAAAATCGAGCTTCCGTTTGTTGAGATTGGCGATCAAGGTTCCGTCGTCGATCTTGCCGTCGATCGGCCCTTCACACGCTTCATCATTTGAAGTCATGCCCGAGCGCATCGTGAGCGCTTGACGCAACGTCATTTGAGGTCCGAGGACGTAGGTCGGCACATAGGTTGCGAGCGGCTTGTCCAGCGAGAGTTTCCCGCGCTGCTGCAGCAGATAGGCCGCAGCGGATGTGAACTGCTTGCTGACCGAAGCCAGTGCGCAGCGCGTGCTGCTTTCCATTGGCAACGGCGGATGGACGCTGTTAACCCCGGCGCACGTTCCATTCGGAACGACTCAGAGAGGGCTATAGAGAGCAACTTAAATGCGGTGGCGAGCGCTCGCCATTATAGCGGGCGCAAATGTTCTTGCGATGGCAACCTGGTTTTCGGCAACCGCGGTCATCGGCAAAGTATCAGCTGCTTTCAACATCGCGCCGCAAAATCAGGGATGGATCACCTCTGCCGTGCAGCTCGGTTTTGTAACGGGCGCGATCGGCAGCTCGGTCATCGCATTGCCCGACGTAATCCAGCCAAAGACTCTCATGCGTTTCGGCATGCTTATCGCTGCGCTCGCGAACGTGCTGATCACCTTCACGCACTCGCTGCCGGCGGCGCTCTTGTTGCGCTTCTTGACGGGCGCTGGCTTGGCGATCGTGTATCCGCCGGCGGTCAAACTCCTCAGCGCATGGTTTTCAACAAAACGCGGCCTTGCGACGGGAATCCTCATCGGAGCATTGACGCTCGGCTCCTTTTCACCGCATCTCTTGTCGGGCGCAGCGATCAATTGGCAGACGGTAATGATCGGTTCGAGCGCGCTTGCCGTATTCGGCATTCCGCTGATCTCGTTGTTGCCGCGGCCGCCGGTCGCACTTCCATTAACGAAGTTCGAGCTGAACGCCGTCCCCCGCATTCTTAACGATCGCGCCGTACTGCTTGCAGACTGCGGCTATTGGGGCCATATGTGGGAGCTCTATGCGGCGTGGGCGTGGGCGCCGGTGTTCTTTCAGGCCAGTCTGCTTGCGTTCGGATCGCAAGCGCATGCCGGCCCCTACATCTTCATCGCCTTCGGCGTCGTCGGCGCCATCGGATGCACGATCGCCGGCATTCTCGCGGATCGACTCGGGCGAGCGGCCGTTGCGGCGGCCGCAATGATTGTGAGCGGAACGCTGTCGCTGACGATCGGCTTC
The DNA here is from genome assembly GCA_963723515.1 of Vulcanimicrobiota bacterium. Lineage (GTDB taxonomy): Bacteria > Vulcanimicrobiota > Vulcanimicrobiia > Vulcanimicrobiales > Vulcanimicrobiaceae > JAFARW01. The sequence continues at coordinate 118,753 of CAVRQT010000001.1, read as the reverse complement.
ACCTTTGGGATGGCGCCGTGGATCGTGTTCACGGCGCTGGTCATTTGGGGATTTTCGGTCATCGCGGATTCCGCCCAATTTTCGGCGGCCGTGACCGAGCTCGCGGAAAGCGCGTACGTCGGCACCGCGCTGACGTTGCAGATGGGCGTCGGTTTCTTGATTACGCTGGCGACGATTTGGCTGATCGGCGTCGCCCACATCCGCTTCGGCTGGCAGCACGCCTTCGCGCTCTTGGCGATCGGCCCGGCGCTTGGCGCGTGCTCGATGCTGGCGTTGAGGCGGCGGCCGGAAGCGGTGAAGATGGCCGGCGGCCGCCGCTAGCGTGGTGGCTCGTCCCCATGCTTCAAGAGTGCTATGATACTCCGACAGAGGACAGTCGAGCATTCCACAGGCTGCTTTCGGGCAGCCCGTATTTCCGACTCACTTTACGTGTTTCGTCCAGCTCTAGAGAGGAGCGAGAGGCATATGACCACCACGCAATCCACGACTGCAACGCAAGTCAAACCCGGAACCGAGGGCACCGTCTACAGTCTTCAAGGGACGCTCTTGGAAGCGTGTTCATGCAACGTGCTTTGCCCGTGTTGGATCGGCGAAGATCCGGACAAGGGCACCTGCGACGCATTCGTCGCGTACCACTTTGACAAAGGAAAGATCAACGGCGTCGACATCAGCGGACTTTCGATGGTCAACGTCTGCAAGATTCCCGGCAACGTTTTAGCGCCGCACACTTGGAAGGTGTTGATGCTCGTCGATGACGACGCGACCGATGAGCAACTGCAGGCGCTGCAAGACGCGTACTCCGGAAAACTCGGCGGTCCGCTTGCGGATCTTGCGCAACTGGTCGGCGAAGTAATCGGCGTCGAGCGAGTGCCGATCTCGCATCAAGTCCGCGGCGGCGAAGGCACGCTCAAAGTCGGCGACATGATCGAAGCAGACATGGAGCCCTATCGTTCCGGACAGAACGTCATCACAACGCTGCGCGACTCGATCTTTTCGACGATTCCCGGCTCGCCGGCATATGTTGCGAAAGCGAAGAAGCACGAAGTCAACATCCCGCAACATAAGATGGTGTGGTCCTTTAAAGACCGCAACGCGATCCAGGGCGATTACGTCATAAACTACTCGGGCTAGAGATGCTCGGCGCGGCACGCGTCGGCGGAATCTCTCCTCTGATCATCGCTGCGATCGCCGCGGCTTGGGCACTGGCGATCGTAGCGCAGATCAGCGGCTCCGGCAGACTCGTCCACCACGATACGCTGATCGAAGGCGGCCTGCCGATTTGGGTCGCTCTTCTGCTGTTCGTGCTCGCCTGGCAAGCAATGATCGCCGCCATGATGCTGCCCTCAAGCCTTCCGCTGATGCGGATGTTTGCGACGACATCGGCAACTCAACCTAACCGCGGCACGGTAATGACCGCGTTTCTTGGCGGCTATGTGGCGGTCTGGACGGGGTTCGGCGTTGCCGCTTTCTGCGGCGATATCGTCGTCCATCGCCTCGTCGATCGGTGGAGTTGGCTGGCAGCGCATCCCTGGCTCATCGCCGCCGGCGTGCTCGCGATTGCGGGCGCATTTCAATTCTCCAAACTCAAAGACGCCTGCTTGACTAAGTGCCGGCTTCCCGGCGTGTACTTACTGCAACATTACCGCCGCGGAGTCGCCGCGGCATTTGCGCTCGGCCGCGATCACGGATTATTCTGCGTCGGCTGCTGCTGGGCGCTGATGTTGGTCAGTTTTGCGGCGGGTTTTGCCAATCTGTGGTGGATGGCTGCGCTCACCGCGCTGATGGTTTACGAAAAGATCGGCGCGCACGGCAAGCGGATCGTGCCCGCCGTCGGTATTGTGCTCATCGTATGGGCGGTGCTGATCGTCGCGCATCCGGTATGGCTGCCGCACGCGTTAGCCGGCATCTCTTAGTCAGCGGTGGCGCTGCGCCATATTAGCGAATATCCGAAGGCGCGATTTTCCAAATCGGACGATTGAACTTGCACATGTCGTTCTTGTATGTCGTCGCATAGTTGTGGCGGCCGTGGAAGCGCACGCGGAAGTCCCACAGGCAAGTATCGCGGGCAACCCATTCGACCATGCGAGTCTGGCCGGGCCGAATAACGCCGCTTGCGCCCAGATAATCATAGGGCACGAAGCGCGTCGCCGAACTCGGCGAAATATAGACGTTGTCGATTTGCCAGTCGGTTTGATTCTGGATCTCTAAAGTCGCCGCTTGAACAGCGGCCGCGGTGCAAGCGAAAAAGGCGACCATTGCTAGGAATTGACGCATCAAAGAAGCTCCTTCCTTAGCCAAAAGGCGAAAGAACCGCGTATTGCGGATCAGTCTTGCATCGCCTGCGAAAGCCAAATCAAGATTCTGCCGAAACGCCGCGTGATAGAATGACCCTTGGAGGAGAGAGCGCGTGATTGATGTGTTGGCTCGCAATTGGTGGGCATTTCTGGTTCGCGGTATTGCCGGCGTCTTATTCGGCGTCTTGGCGTTCTTGTGGCCCGGCATCACATTGCTGGTGCTCGCCATTTTGATCGGCGCGTATGCGCTCGTGGACGGGATCTTTGCGCTTGTGGCAGCATTTTCACACGCCGGCGCGGCGCATCGCGGATGGTTGATCTTCGAAGGTGCGGTCGGCATCATCTTAGGGATCTTGATCTGGCTCTATCCGCTCTATAGCGCCGCGCTGCTCGTGTATGTCATCGCCTTTTGGGCGATCGTGACCGGCGTCATCGAGATCGTTGCCGGCATTCGTTTTCGGCACGTCATCGCCGACGAGATTCTGTACATCTTGGCCGGAATTGCATCGATCATCTTCGGAGCACTCGTTTTACGCAATCCGGCAGTCGGAGCACTAGCTGTTGTTTGGCTGATCGCATCGTATGCGATCGTATTCGGACTCTTGCAAATCGCCCTTAGCTTCCGCTTGAGAGCGCTCAAGCCGACCGCGGCAGCAGTAATGCGGTTTCGCCAGCGATAGACTGCTAAGAGCGCCCAGAGCGCTTCAACGATTCCAAAAGGCCAGGTGCCCGCGAGAAACCCGTAAACCGATGCGGCAATGCATGCAAGAGCGAAGGCCAGCGTAAACGCCGGCCCTCGATTTTCCAACGCGTAAAAAAGCGCCATCGCGCCGACCGCCGCCAAACCGAACGTTGATAAGCCGTTCATCGCGAAGGGCGGCGAGCGCTACGGGCTTAGCCTTTTGTGCAGGTCGTCTTCACGGTGATCACTCGGCCGCCCGGTTCTTTGAAGGAGCTCGATTGTGTCAGCTTGGTCGCGCTGACCGCTTGTCCATGTCGTTGGGCTCGTTGAGGCGGTGTTATTTGCTTTCTGAATCAAGCTGTCGGTCCAGACGATTGAGTTTCCTCGCCAGCCCGGCGAAGTGGAAACGTTGTATCCGCCTGCATCATCATAGCTCATATCAAGCCAGCGCGATGTTGACGGATCGTAGGTAATGCGATCTTCTCCACTGATGGTATTGGGAATCCACGACGCTTTGTGCGTTACCGACCGCGTGACCAACCAATAGCCGCCTGGGGCGACGGTCGCGGTATTTGTTACGACGTAAGGGCCGGGACGTCTCGAGCTGCGCACGCTGCACGTGAACGTGCCCGTCATAAACTTAGAGAAATCGGGTTTGCGCTGAACCGGAACGGGCGTGCTTTCAACTTGCGCGAACGCCGTCGAACCGAATGCAAAAAAAGCAATAGCGAATAAACCGAGTCGAAAAGCTGTCATAAGACCTCCTCTCCGGCGATGCCGGTAGCGGCTCTAATACTTGCTCGTTCTGGAAGACTCCTCACACCGCGCGTCGGAAGAACTCCTCGAGAGGTTCGCTAGCGCAACTCCCACTGCTGCACGTTCCAATTCGGATAGAACGGACCGCCGGTAAAGTGCTGTAACGCCGGACTGACCGCGTCGATCTCCGGTTGCCAGTAGAAGAAAATTTGCGGAACGTCGCGCGCCAAGAGGCTTTCGATCTTTGCATATGCCGCTTTGCGAACGCCGCGATCGTACGGAGCTCAACGCTTGCTGCTGCGCGGCATCCATCTCAGGAGTGCAGTATCGCGACCAGTTAAAGCCGTTCGGCGGCCGCGCGGCGCACGTGAATTGCGCGGAGTTGTCCGGATCAACGCCCGATTCAAAGCCGCTTAAATCAATATCGTAGTGAGCGCCGCTCAAGATGCCGCTCGTCGCACCACCGAAAAGCATGGAGCCCTGATACGTTTTAATCGACGTCTCGATTCCGACAGCGCGCAAGTACGATTGAACGAGCACCGACATTGCGGTGTCGGTCACCGCGCCTTGCCGCAACACGAGGGCGAGTTGCATGCGGCGGCCGTCCTTGACGAGCACGCCGTCAGGACCCGGTTTCCAGCCGGCGTCTGCGAGCAGCTGTTTTGCCTTCGCGGGATCGTAGCTGTAGCGGCGGACCTGCGGGTCGTACGCCCACATAAACGAGGGAAGATCCTCGGTTGCCGCGTGCGCAGCACCGTAGGTTGCTTTGTGAACGATCGCCTCTTTATCGATCGCATAGTCAATAGCTTGGCGCACGCGCCGATCGCTCACGAGCGGACTCTCCGTGTTAATCAGCATGCCGCGGTACGAATTTTGAATCGAGATGACGTTGCGAATGTTGGGAACCGTTTTCAATTCGCTATACGATGCTTCGCTCGCTGAATAGAACCAATCGAGCTCATGCGTGCGCAGCTGATTGACCATCGTATTTTCATCCGGAATGAAACGAACGACGATCGTCGGAATCTTCGGCTTCCCTAAGAAGTAATTGGCGTTCGCTTCGAATTCGATGTGGTCGCCGCGCAGCCAACGCGTCATCCGGTATGGCCCGGTTCCGATGGGGTTCGCATTGAACGGAACATTGTTGAGGTCGGGGTAGGAGCGCAATAGATGCGCCGGGATGACGAACGCCGGCCCGTTTCCACTGCTGAAAAGCGTCGTGACGATCGGGGCGTACGGCCGGCGCAGATGAAAGACGACGGTGTACTTGTCGGGTGTCGTCACACGATCGACGACATCGTAGCCGGTTCTGGTCGAGATGTTGTTCTTCGGATTCATGACTTGAGTGAACGAGAAACGCACGTCCTCACTCGTAAACGGCACGCCGTCTTGCCACTTGACATCATGACGAAGTTTGTAGGTGATCGTTCGGCCGTCGCGGCTGATGCCGCCGTTTTGCTGAGACGGCACCTGCACCGCCAAATCCGGCAATTGATTGCCTTTGTCGTTCGTGACGACGAGCGGATCATAGATCAGGCGATCGACCATCGTTTCGACTGCCTCAGTATTGAGCAGCGGATTCAATGAATTTGGCGCGATCGCGGCGCCGATGTTGAGCACGTGAGCGCCGGTCGGCGCTCCGCCGGTTTGCACCCGCGTGCAGGCAACGAGCAACAAACTCATGCCAAGCGCCAGTCCTCTTGAGAGACATTTCGATGGCGCTTCGATGCGGTAAGCCTTCGACCCGCTGCAGGGCGGATGTCTCGGGAACGCTGTTAGGTTGTGTTTCGCGTTCCCCGGTTGATTTCGAGCGTCACCGTCTCCACCTGGAGGTCTTTCGCACGAATCAAGAAGCTCAATCGCGACGGCTCTTCGTTTCCGAAGCGCGAAAGCGCGCGCATGGCCAGCGTCTTCGTCTTCTCGATCGCTTCGGTCTCCGTTCGCCCCTCGACAATCAGTTGCGGGTGGTCGCACAACGCGATAAAGTGCCGGCCTTCCGGGCGCACGAAGATTTTGATCGGCCTCGAAGGTCGCTCAGTTATTGTCTTGATAGAATTGAGCATGGCACATATTCCTCGCCGGTCTGCTCCTAAGACCAGTCTACTCGATCTTATTCTACGGTGGAGGCAGCGGTTCTGACGGTGCGTTTTCAAACAATTTGAACATCCTCTTATGGCATGTTCACGGCTCTTGGACAACGGCGTTTGTACAGGGTCAGCATCAATACTATTTGCCGGTGGTTCCCGACCGTGGGGCGGCCGGACGCGGCCGGGCACAAACGTGGGATTGGCCCCCATCCGCCGTTGAGGTAACGCCGGAGCAGATCAAGCATCTGAAGCTCGATGCGATCATCTTCCAACGTCCGGAAGAGTACCTTGACCTACGGCGGCGTTGGTTCGATGGCAAACAAAACGTGCGGACCTTTTATGTGGAGCACAATTGTCCACAAGGGCGCATCAACGAAATGCGCCATCCCGCTGCCGACGATCCGAACGTTACAGTCGTCCACGTGACGCACTTCAACGACCTATTCTGGGACTGCGGCGCTGCCCGAACAGCGGTGATCGAGCACGGCGTCCTCGACCCGGGATACCGCTACACCGGCGAGATCACGCATGGTGCGATCGTGGTCAACGAGCCGCTGCGCCGAGCGCGCGTGACGGGCACGGATTTGATTCCGCGCTTTGCCGAGATTGCGCCAGTCGACCTTTTCGGAATGAAGATCGCGGGCTTGCTGGTCCGCGCATTTCGGTGCACGAGAACTTGCCGCAGGAGACGTTGCATGAAGAGCTGCCGCGGCGGCGCGTCTACATCCATCCGATCCGGTGGACGTCGCTCGGTCTCTCGCTGATTGAAGCGATGCACCTCGGTATGCCGGTCGTGGCACTGGCCACGACGGAAACGGTGCGCGCCGTCCCGCGCGACGCCGGCTTTCATCGACACGGACGTTCGCGCGCTGCAAGACGCCGTCGCGCAATTCATCGGTCAGCCCGAGGTTGCGCGAGAGGCCGGAAAACGCGCCCGCGAGGCGGCGCTTTCACGGTATAGTTTGCAGCGTTTCCTCAACGACTGGGACGCGTTGTTGGGCTCCGCTTAACGCGGAGCTTTTGTGTCACGCTGAGCTTGTCGAAGCGCCACGCTATCGTGAACGGCTGACCCTTCCGTTCACTTAAATGAGCCACCAGTACGGTGGCCCTTCGACAAGCTCAGGATGACACGGTTCAATCGCGATGGCTTCGAAGCTTCATGCTTCGACAAGCTCAGCATGACACTGGGACCACCTCTCCATCCCGATTGCGACGGCACTTCGACAAGCTCAGCGTGACAGAGGGAGCTCACGTGGCACAATTCGGCAGCGTGACAAGGCTCACCGCACAATTGAGCTCAGCGTGACGAGGGAGCATCTCAAGCTCAGCAACCACGTCTTCGACCGTGATACGCGAGAGCGATGAATCGAGCGCATCGCCGTGCGGATCACCGGTTTGGCCGTACCAAATGACGCGATGCAACTCTCTGTCGATGGTCGGCCCCCACTGCGCCGGATCGGTCGGTCCGAAGAGCAACACGCTCGGCGTTTTGAATGCGGTCGCCAGGTGCGCCACGCCGGTGTCGCCACAGACAACGCGCCCCGCATATGCGACGAGCGACGCCAATTGCAGCACATCGGTTTTTCCGGCGAAGACATTTCTCATCGGAATGGTGGCTTCCGATGCGATCGCGCTACATCTTTCATGTTCCGCAATGCTGCCGGTGAGGACGACCTGACGGCCGAGATTGCGTTCATGCCGCGCAATTTTCGATCCAGCGTTCAACCGGCCATCGGCGACCGCGTGATTTCGCGCCCGGGTGAAGCAGCGTCGCGCCACGCATGCGCTTACCGATTTGCGCTTGCGGCTTCTTCAAACGCAAATCGCTTGCGTCGACAGCGATGTGATTCTCCGCCATGAGTCGGCACCAGCGATAGACTTCATGCTCCTCCGCAAGCCATTGCGGCTGCCCTTTGCTTTCCGCAACGGCGTCGTGCTCGAAGGCGATCAGGCGCGTCGGGTCGCGACGCGATCAAGACGCGATGACTGGCCGGTCCTTTGCCATGAAGATCGACGGCGATATCTGCCCGATGTAATTCGGCGCGAAGCGGCGCGAGCGGCGCGGTATCAACGACTTCGTCGATTGCGCCGGCTAGAGAAACTAAAGGCGCCAGCGCCTTCGGCGCGGCGAGAACTCTATGATGCTCGGGAAAAGCTCTCGCGAGCGCGCGAAACGCCGGAACGGCGGTCAGAAAATCGCCGAGCCCGAGCGCGCGCAGCGCAACGAGCGTCATGCACCTGAGCGCCTGGGCCGCATCGCCGGATGAGGCAGCTGTTGATATTGCTCGATCACTTCTTGGTAGCTACGCAGCGTCTCGCTCGCGATACGATTCCAGCCATACCGCAGTTCGGCACGACGGCGCCCGGCGCGGCCGAACGCGCGGCGCAACGGCTCGTCTTCTCAGCAGTCGACGCAGCGTTTCCGCGAGCGCCACGGGCGAGCGCGGCGGCACGTGGCGACCGGTTCTTCCATCGACAACCGTATCGATCAAGCCGCCGACCGACGACGCAACAACGGGAATCGCACAGGCCATTGCCTCCAGCGGAACGATCCCGAACGGCTCGTACCACGGCGTGCAGACCACGACGTCGGCGGAACGCATGACTTCCGGAACATGCACGTGCTGCACGCGGCCGCGAAACTGCACGCGATCCGCAACTCCGACGTCTCGCGCAATCGCAGAGAGGCGCAGATACTCGGGATCGTTCGGTAACTCGTCGAGCGCCGGACCGCCGATGACGATCAATTCGGTGTTCGGTAGGAGCGTTAGCGACTCGATCACTTCTGCGACGCCTTTGCGCTCCACCATCCGTCCGACGCTCAGCAGCCGATAGCGCCCCGGAGTGCGCTCTTCGACCGCACCGTCGGGTGAAAAGCGATTGAGATCGACGCCGCACGGGATCACTTGAACCTGCGCCGGAGCCGCGCCCATGCGCGTCAATTCAAAAACTTCTGCGCTCGCGGTCGCCAAGATCCGCTGCGCTGCGCGCACGATGCCTTTTTCTTCCGCGAGCCGCTGTTTAGGGCTCGTGTCCTTGGCGCCTTGATGGCGCCGCTTCTCAACGCCCAACGCGTGAAATGTCTGCACGACCGGAATGCGTGCAAAGCGTGCGGCTGCGATCGAAGCGAGTCCGGACATCCAAAAGTGTGAGTGCACGAGATCCGGTGGTTCGTTGGCCCATTCATGCGCGAGAACTTTCGCGAACGCGGGCATGTGCTGGTAGAGATCGTCTTTGGGGATTGATTCGGGAGGCCCGGCATCGACATGCGTGACCGTCACGCCGTCAATGAATTTCACGTGCTTCGGGATCTTTGGATCCTCACGGCGCGTGTAAACCGTTACGCTGACGCCCAGCCGGCTTAAACCCGACGCAAGTGCCGCAACATGGACGTTTTGGCCACCCGCATCGGCTCCGCCCAGAACGGCGAGCGGACTTGCATGTTCCGATACCATTGCGATTCGCATCACACGTTCTCCAAGATTAAGCGTGCACGCCGCGAATGCGAAGCCGTCCGCAGCAAATCATCGAGCGCCTCGATGACGTCATCAGGCGTGATATTGCCGATACACGGCTGATCGTCAAATGGGCAGACCCGCGCGCGGCAGCCGCGGCATCCAATCTCCTGATCGCCCAAGACTCGGTACGGCACTTGCCACGGTTTGAAACGATTGAAGGGAATCGTCGGCGGAAAGATTTCAACGACCGGTGTACCGACCGCCGCGGCCACATGCACCGCTGCCGTGTTGCCGGTAATGACCGCTGCAGCGTGGCGAAGCAGAACGCCGTACTCTTCAAACGTTGTCGCGCCGGCGGCATTGTAGACGTTTGAACTTGCGCCGCAAACGAATTCGCACAATTCACGCTCCTCGCCCGTGCCGGTCACAACCACGTACTCGCCTCCATCTGCCAATCTTTGGACGACGGCGCGGCTCAGTGCGGGACGAGGAGCACGGGCCGGCATCGTCGCGCCCGGATGCACGACGACATAGCGGCGCCAACCGAATCGTGGAAGCGCCGCCGGCAAGTTGATCCGCAATTTTCCCGAGTCATGCGGCGGCAGCGAATAGCCCAGCGTCGCAACGAGCGATAAGGCGCGTTCGACTTCATGCAGATCATCGTCAACATGATGCCGCACGTCCAGCAACGCGCCGGCGTAGTCCACGCTGATTGCCGCGATCATCGGTATTCCGGCCATCCGCAGCAACAACGCGAGCGGAAGCGGACTCTGATGAAACGACGTAAAGATGATCGCTTCGTCAGCGTGCAGTCGCGCAATCGAATCGATGAACCGATCGATGCTCGAGCGATTCACGGGTTCGGGATGCGCATCGATCCACGGCGCGTGTTCGCAGATCACCTGATCGACTCCGGGAAGCACAGCCGCGGCACTCGCACCGCCGCGGGCCGCACAGATACGAAACATATGAGGCGCCTGAGGCAACTGCGCGCACCGCCGGACCGGTCAACAAAACGTCGCCGTTGTTGTCCTGGCGCCCCAGCAAGACGTGCTTAGACATACACGACGTCGACCAGCCAGTCGACCGCTTCGAGCATATCGAACGCGACCTCAGGCGCGGCGGTAATCTCAGTCGCGAGCGTCTGCTCAGTCGGGATCAGGATAGCGCGACAGCCCGCGGCCCGAGCGGCCGCAATATCGCTTCCAACATCGCCGATGACCACGCAATCACGCGGCTCGACGCCGAGCGCCTCCGCAGCGCGGTAAATCAAGCCGGGAAGCGGCTTGCGGCAATCGCATTCATCTTCACCCGCGTGCACGCAGAGAAACCATCCGTCCATCGGCCCAGCAAGTTCCTCGATGCGCTCGTTGATGGCGCGCACTCGCTCGATTTGCAGCGTGCCGTCGCCCACACCGCATTGGTTTGAAATCACGGCGATGCGCACGCCCGCGGAACGCAACCGTTGGAGCGCAAGCGCAACACCCGGCATCAGCGCGACATCGCGCGGATCGGCGGCGGCCGGCAGGTCGTAAATCAGCGTACCGTCGCGATCAAGCAATACAGCTTTGGGCCGCATGAGCTAAAATCCAAACCGCAGTCGCAATGCGGCGGCGCTGCGATGGAACACCGCAGCGAGGGGAATCACCGCACTCGTCGCGGCCATCGTCAAGATCTCCGGTGCGGTTCTCGGTCCGGGAGCGATGCGTCGCCAGGCAAAGTCAGCGGTCAGCGCGGTAAATGTCAGCGCCGACGCGATCGCGACTTGCCGACGCGCGAGCAGCGCCGCTGCTACTGAAGCCGCAGCAGCGGCACTTGCGAGAAGATGCCGCCGGTAGGTTCCGGCCGGCGCACCCGCCGCATTGCGCCAGCCGCTGCCGTGCACGTGGGTCATCAACGCATCATCAGCGTTGCCGCGCTGCAACCGTACGCTGACCCAGGGGTCCGCGTCCCGCACCGGATGTTCGACGCGGCGCTGACCTTGCACGAGACGGAAGCCGGCGCGTAATGCTCGCAGCGCAAGATCGGCGTCCTCACGAAACGCGCGTGGAAAGCGTTCATCAAAACCGCCGAGCTCGACGAGCGCGGAGCGCCGGTAGGTCATATCCGCGGTGATCCAGCGCGCACTCTCCAGCCCGGCAACGTTGCGTTCCCAATCCGTCGGCGCTCGGTCGTGAGGCAAGGGGACGCGCACGCGGCCTTGCGAGCCGGCAACGGTGTGGTCGAGCATAGCAAGATCGCGCACTAGTTCCGCAGGCCAGTCGTGGCTTACGATCACGTCGTCGTCGAGAAACGCGATCCACTCCGCATCTGAGGCGCGCCAGCCGACGTTGCGTGCGCTCGCGGGCCCTGCGCCTTTTCCGGGGATCACGCGAACGCGGCTTGCGATGCGTAAAGGAATCGCCGCGGATGAGATTGCGCTGCGGCGCGTCTTGCGATCGTCCACCAGAAAGATGCGGCCGGGCAACGGACCTTCAGCGTGTGCAATTGACGTGAGCAGTTGCGTCAAATGCGGACGCACGATCGTCGGAACGACGATGTCGTAATTGAGGATCATGCCGCCGCTCCGTTGCGGCGCACAAGAAACGGGCCGATCGCCAGCGCGTCGATTGGCGAGGAGCCGAAGCATTCGAGCGCGTCACGCGGCTCGTCGACCATCGGCCGGCCCGAGGTGTTCAGACTCGTGTTAATCACCACCGGCGTGCCGGTCCGGCGCTCGAACGCTTGCAGCATCTCCGCGACCAGTGGTTCCTCGTTTCGATCAACCGTTTGCACGCGCGCCGTTCCATCAATGTGGACCGCCGCTGCGATACGCTCGCGCCAATCTTTGTTGACGCGGTGCGTAAAGAGCATGTACGGGCTGGGCAGTTGCCCCTCGAAAATCTCGCCGGCGCGATCGCTGAGCACCATCGGTGCGACGGGACGAAACTCTTCACGGCCTTTGATGTGATTTAAGCGATCCAGATTGGCAGCAAATCCCGGATGCGCGAGCAAGCTGCGATGGCCAAGCGCTCGCGGCCCGTACTCGCTCTTCCCTTGGAACCAGGCAACGACGCCGTCTCGAGCAACGATCTCCGCCGCTGCATCGGCAATGTTGGCCGGCCGCTCGTACGCGATCTGTGCGTCATCCAAGAACGACTCGATTTCAGCATCTGAAAAATGCCGGCCGAGCGCGGCACTACGCATCGAGTCGATTCGATCGCCGGCCGCATGCGCGACGTAAAGGGCCGCCCCAAGCGCGGTGCCGGCATCGCCGGCAGCCGGTTGCACCCAAATCTGCTCGAACGGTCCCTCGCGCGCAAGCCGCGCGTTTGCCACGCAGTTGAGGGCCACGCCGCCCGCCATCACGAGCACTTTGTCGTGCGTTTGCGCGTGCAACCGCTGCGCTAATTCGAGCAGTACCTCTTCCAGGCGAATTTGAACGCTCGCCGCCAAATCCGCGTGCTGCTGCGTGAACGGCTGATCTTTCTCGCGCTTGGGACAGAGCGCGTCCCAATCGATCGGATCGGTATGGAAGCCGCCGTTGCCGTTGACGCTGAATTTCTTGCGAAAGTAGTCGAGATGGATCGGTTGACCGTACGCGGCAAGACCCATCACTTTGTATTCATCCGAGGACCGACGGAAGCCCAACTGCATCGTTGCTTCTTCGTAACGCAAGCCGAGTGAATGCGGCAGATGTTGGACGGCGAGAACTTTTAAATTTCCGTCAGTGACGCGTCCGCTGAGAAACGACGCATTCTCACCGCGACCGTCGGCCACGATGACGCTGCACGTGCGATACGGTCCGGCTAAGTATGCAGACGCGGCATGGGCAACGTGGTGCCGCACGTACCGAACGACGTTTTGCCGAAGCCCCGGAAAGATTGAACGCAAAAACGCTTCCGCATGCTGGACATAAAGCGTTCGCAACCCTTCCCACTCCGCTGCGGTGACGTCGCCATTGGTGGCCATCGCAAGTGTCGGGTCGTAAGAATATGCGATCGCATCCACTTGCTCAGCGGTGACGCCGGCTTCTTTGAGGCACCACGCCGCGGAGAGCGCCGGCAGCTCCCAGGTCGTGAACGGATTACATTCCTTGCCGTGCTTGCGGCGGGAGAAACGCTCCTCTTCAGCGGCCGCAACGATTTTGCCGTCAACAACAAGAGCCGCGGCTGAATCATGGAAAACGGCGTTGATTCCGAGTACCTTCATTATCCTCGATATGGACCTACAGCAAAAAGTGTAAGAAGCGTTCCCTGAGAAGCGCTTCTCTTAAACACTGTCGAAAGCAGGCTGGCGAATGGTGGACCGCTTCAAGTCCGGCGCAAGAAGCGCGATATCGAGCCGGGTAGTATAGCCGCATGCCGCACAAAATCGTCCCAACGCTCGTTCCATCGAGGCATCACGCCGCGATTATGGCTGCGCCCGCGCAGCAACTTGAGTATCATGGCGGGCCGCTTCTAACGTCGATTCAGATCAAAGCCGTCTTTTGGGGCGACGCTTGGAGCAGCGATCCGTCAGCTACCGTACAAAAGCCGCAAATCGAAAAATTCTTGCAGTGGATCGTCAGCAGTCCGCTCATCGACCAACTCGCCGAATACAGTACGCCGACGCAGCAAATCGCGCATGGCGCATATCAGCGGATCCGCGGCGATTGCCGGCACCGTTGCATCAACAATCACCGACGCCGACGTGCAAGCGCAACTGACGAAGCTTTGGACGAGCCAACCGAATCTCGGCTCGAGCGCGCTTTGGCCGATCTTTCTGCCGCCGAACGTAAAGATCACCGCGTTCAGCCAAAGTTCGTGCGTTGATTTTTGCGGCTACCATGAGGCCGTCTCGAACATCGCGTACGCCGTCGTGCCGTTCCCGGACTGCAGCGGATGCCTTGGCGGCATGCAACCATTTGCGTCGCTGACCACCGTCGTGTCGCATGAAGTCTGCGAAGCGATCACCGATCCATTTGCGAACGGCTGGTATGCGGCGAGCGGCTATGAAATCGGCGATCTCTGCGCGGTGCCGACGTGGCAGACGAAAACGCTGAACGGCTACACCGTGCAAAAGGAATGGTCGAACTCAAGTAACGGCTGCGTTTAGATGCAGCCGCGAGACCGCTTTATCGTTCCAGTCATTTTCGGCTCCGTGCGAACGGAGCGGCAAGGCATCAAAGCGGCGCGGTTTGTGACGCGAGAACTCGAACGGCGCGGCTGCAACGCGATTCTCATCGATCCGCTGGAATACAAATTACCGTTGCTCGATCGCCGCTATGCGGAATTTGAAGGCGATAGTGCGCCCGAACCGATGCGAAAACTCGGCGAGCTCTATCCGCAAGCCGATGGGTTCGCGATCGTTTCGGCGGAGTACAACCACGGCATGCCGCCGGCGCTCAAAAACTTACTCGACCACTACCTCGAAGAATATTTTTGGCGGCCTTCGGCCATCATCTGTTACTCCGGCGGCTACTTTGGCGGTGTGCGCGCTGCAATGCAATTGCGCATGACGCTCGCAGAGCTCGGCATGCCCTCGATCCCCTCGCTCTTACCGATTCCGCGAGTTGGAAGCGCCTTCGATGACGAGGGTACTCCGACGGATCCGGAGTTCATCAAGCGCCATGACGATTTCTTTAAAGAATTTCTCTGGTATATGCAGGCCCTTCGGGCGCAGCGCGACGCCGGACCGGTTCCTTATTAGCAGGGCAGCCGTATCAAAGTTAAAAGAGCCCGCAGGCCGCAGGCTCTTTTTGTGAATCGATTCCTTAAGCGCTAGCCTGCCTTCGTGCAGCTGACGGTTCGCCGTCGTGACTTTGCCTTTTGGGTCCTTGGTTACGAAATGATCTGTCGTCCGCGTTTCACTTAATTTCGTCAGGACATCGTAGCCGGTCGTCCCATCGTTGGACATCGCGGTCGTCGTTCGTATCGTATTGCCGGTCCAGCCGGGTGATGTGTTAACGAAGTATCCGCCGAAGTTATCGACGCCGATGCTGACCCACTTCTTCGTTATCGGATTGTACGTCTGATAGGATGTCTATGACATTCGGCCTCGTGCGATACTTGTCGAACGGCGGCGAAACGTCGTGCGTCATCATGTATTGTCCGTCAAGCGCCATGGTCGTCGTCGAGGTATCTGTGCGAGTCTTTCCACGCAGCGGTAGAGCTGCAATGCCATGTTCCCATGAACATCTTCATGGCTGATAAATTTGGCATCGTATACGGAACGGGAGTCGGAGCCGCGGCGGCTGCGTTGGCCTGAACGGTGCTTCCGAGACTGCTCGCAAGCAATGCCGCAATCGCCAGCGCATAAAACGAGGTAAGCTTCATCTAGATCGCC
This sequence comes from Vulcanimicrobiota bacterium, assembly GCA_963723515.1. Lineage (GTDB taxonomy): Bacteria > Vulcanimicrobiota > Vulcanimicrobiia > Vulcanimicrobiales > Vulcanimicrobiaceae > JAFARW01. The sequence continues at coordinate 103,170 of CAVRQT010000001.1, read as the reverse complement.
TTTCTTGGAGAACGGAGGCTTCAGGCGTACGGCTGCTTGCCGCCGTTTTCCTTCCCTAATCGCCGTAGGTTTGAAAGATCTCGATAACCCGTCCGTTTTGGATCGTGAACTCCAGCGAATTGCCACCGACTTCGCGATCGATCATGTACTGATATCGCTCAAGACCGCACGCGCGCAGAATCCGCGGGCGGCCAAGCTTTTCAATGACAACCGCCGCCGGCGTGCCCAAGCCTGATACCGGAGGTCGTTGAAAGGTGGCTCAAGTCGCTCTGCGTGACGTGCACGGGCGGCGGTCCGATTGTACGCCAGGTATGCGATCCCGTGCTGTCGCCGCCGATGCTGCGAAAGACGGTGCCGTGCTTCGCATCGTAGATGTACGCAGCATTGCCGCCGCCTTGAAAGTGCGCCGAGAAGCGGTCCAGCCAGAGCAACTCTTCGCTATCGTTGCGCGCAAACGGGACGTTCGCTGAATATGCCGTGTTGAATGCGGCACAGCGCCCACTTTGAAACCAACGCGAAAGCGTTTGCGCCGACGCGGCCCTGGCGATGTTTGGGACGACCAGCATGAGCGCAAAGAAAATCGCGATACTTCTCAGTACCATGACGCCGCCTTTTCGCGTCCCAGGATGGCGAACCTGGAGCAAGGGCCGCGCACGCGGCCTTCATAAGATGCGCGTCATGGCATTGGCGCGATGCGCTCTGTTGATCTGCGCCGTCGGACTATGCGCCATTTCTTCCGCGCCGAAAACGTTCGTGCCGCCGCCGATTCTGATGTATCATCGCATCGACGTCGCTTCGCCGGGCGATACGATCAGTCGTGACCTCACAATCTCGCCGCAGCAACTGCAAGGCCAACTCGACTATTTAAAGGTACGCGGCATCGCGGCAATCAGCATGGCGGAGCTCGAACGGCGGTTGCGACGACACCGAGCGCTCGATCACGCGGTGGTCTTAACGTTTGACGATGGATATGCCGACCAATATCACTATGCCGTACCGTTGCTGCGAACGTTCCGTGCCGAGCGCGACGTTCTACATCGTTACCGGCCAGTTGGGCAAGCCACGCCACTTGACGTGGACGCAGGTCAAAACGATGGCCCGCGACGGATTCGACATCGCCGCGCACGGCGTGCGGCATGATGACCTCTCGCAAATGAACGCAGCGCAGCAGCGGTACCAGATCGCCAACTCTGTTCACATTTTAAGCACCTTCTTACATGCGCCGATTCTTTCGTATGCCTACCCCTCCGGCAGCTTCAACCGTACGACGCTCAGCATCGTTCGCCAAGAAGGCATCCCGTTAGCCGTGACAACCGATGCGAGCAATGTGGTGCCGCCAGAAAATCGCTTTGAGCTGACGCGCGTGCGCGTTCGTGGTGCATGGTCGTTAAAAGACTTCGCGACCGCGATCAACGGCGCGCTCTCAACACGCCATGCGGTCGTTCAATGAAGAGCGAATGACCGTTCCGCCGCCGATTTCATGCCGGAGAAGCGTTCGCTGAAGAGTTTACGCGAGGCGGCAGCGCATTGCCGCGGATGCGATCTGTATAAAGATGCAACGCAAACGGTCTTCGGTGAAGGCAAGGCGCGCGCGAAGGTCATGTTCGTCGGCGAGCAGCCCGGCGACAGTGAAGATCGCGCGGGACATCCGTTCGTTGGTCCAGCCGGCAAGCTATTGCGGCGCGCGATGGAAGAGGCCGGTATCGAGCCGGACGACGTCTATATCACGAACGCCGTCAAGCATTTCAAGTATATCGTGCGCGGAAAGCGCCGCATCCACCAAACGCCGCGCGTCATCGAGCTGCGCGCCTGCCGTCCGTGGCTGGAGGCGGAGATCAAACAAGTGAAGCCAGACGTCCTCGTTGCACTCGGTGCGACCGCGGCACGGTCGCTCTTCGGCGCCGATTTCCGCCTGACGGTGCATCGCGGAAACGTTTTCACATCGTTAGAGCTCGCCCCGAACGTGCTTGCGACGGTTCATCCGTCGTCAATCCTGCGCGCTCCGGACGACGAGACGCGTCATCGCGAGATGGCGAAGTTCGTTGCGGATCTCAAACACGTCGCAGCACTTTAGGAGCACGCCTTGAAGCTTTCACGGATCGAATCGTATAGTGATGCGGTCTTCGCTATCGCGGCGACCGTGCTCGTTCTCGAAATCCGTGTCCCGCTCTTGAGAAGCCACACCCCGGGGGCATTTTGGCACGCACTCTTCATTTTGTGGCCGCAATTCTTAGCGTATGTCACGAGTTTTTTGGTGATCGGCATTTACTGGCTGAACCACCACTCCGTCTTTGAGTATCTTGCGCGGGTCGACCGTCCGATCGTCTGGCGCAACCTGATCCTCTTGCTGATGATTTCGTTCATTCCGTTTCCTACCGCAATCATCACGGCGTACGGAGATATGGCCTCGGCCGTGACTTTCTACGGCATCACGCTGCTCGTGATCGCCATCTATGCCAACTATACTTGGTGGTACGTCGTGCGCTACGGTTACTTAAATACGGCGCTGATCTCGCCCCAAAACGTCAAGCAGGCATCGCTGCGTTACGGCATCGGTATCGTGTTTTACCTGATCGCCGTCGCAATCGCTCCGCTTGTACCGCGCCTCAGTATCGCGCTGTACTTCTTGTCGGCGGTTTTCTACCTCGTTGCCGGCGAACCCGAGCGCGGTAAGAAAACGATCGTTGCCAAACCGAACGTAAACCCGTAGTAGCCTTACTCGGCGAGCATTTCGCTGGCAACGATGACTACCGGCACGGTGCCGTGCGAGAGCAGATCGTCGTGAAATGCCTGCAGTGAGAAGGCGGCGCCTTTCTTCACTTTGTACTTCGCGAGTAAATCGAGGATCTGCGCACGGCCGACGGCATAATCGAATGCCTGTCCCGGTCCAAGCGCATGGCGGCTCACCTCGCCGCGCGCCGTTTGCGCATCAACGCCGGCATTCTGCTGGAACCACTGCAGCGCTTGCGCGAATGGCCATTCGCCTGTTGCAAGCTTTGCGTCCACAATTGCGCGTGCGCCGCGCAACCGCTCGAATTGCGCGACCGCATACCGTCCATCAAGATCGTCGTCGTAGAGTCCCATCTGGCGAAGGAGCGACTCTTCGTAAAATGCCCACCCTTCGGCAAAGACGCTATCGAAACTGAACTTGCGTACCGCGTCAGGATTATGTTTCGCAATCGAAAGCTGCAAAAAGTGGCCGGGAAACCCTTCGTGGCCGCTGGTCATCAGCACGCGATCACGGTCGAAATCTTCGAAGAATTTTGGATTGGTTGCCATCTGCGGATTCGGCGGCGGAACGAAGTAGACGCCATCGCGTTCTTTGGAGAGAAGCGGCGGCGAATTCATCGACGGACCGGGCAACACCGGTTGCAAAAACTGCGGCGTCGTCTCGATCTTCATTCGCCCCATATACGCAGGAATCGTGACCAAATGTTTGTCGCGGATGAAGTTCTGGAGCGTATCGAGTTGCGCTTGAAAGAAGGCAAACTGCGCATCTTTGCTCGTGGGCGTCGGCCCACCGCCGACTGCCGCGGCTTGCCGAGCATTCGTGAGATCGATCCCTCGAGCTTTTGCTTCGGCGAGAATTGCAGTCTGGTCGGCGATCGCTGCATCAAGAGTCGTCTGACCGATTCGGACGATCGCGTCCGCATCGTAGGGCAAGAGCAACTCGTCGCGCAGCATGTTGTTGTACGCGGCGCGTCCCATTGCGAAATTTTCCGGCCAGCTCGATGCATTATCCGCGAGCCATTTGTTCCACGCAGTCAATGACGTGACAAGCGCGTCGCGCGCTTTGGTGAAACGCGCCAGCTTCTCTTTTGAGAGCTCCTTGCTCGCAATCGGCGTCAGGACATATGTGAAGAGGGCCGGCGCTTGCGCAAGCTCTTCTTGCGCGACTTCGGCCTGCAATTTGCCGGGGTGGGTAATCAGCGGCTTCGATGCGGCAAGCCACACCGGCGCCTTCTCCATGCGTGAGATCACATGGTCCCACCAAACGTTGGGGTTCTGCTCGTCCTTGTGCATGAGCATCGTAAAGAAGATGCCGACAACTTGCAGCGGCGGACCGCCCGGATCTTTACCCTCTACGGCTTCAGCAACTTGGCGCTTCTGGGCGATGACAAAGGCGCGTGCCAGCCGCATGTCGTTACGTTCGTGAAGCGTCGCGTGCGACATATCGATGCGATTGAGTCGCGCTGCGAAATCGCGCATCATCGCCTGTCCTTGGCGGATGCCGGCCATGCCCGGCTTGCTCCAATAGGCGTCGTAGCGATAATCGCCCAAAAACGTGGCAAGCTCGGGCACGCTCTTGAGCTCGCGCAAGATGCCTTGGGTGTAGAGCGCCTGCAATTGCGCGCCTGCGGGATGGGCAGGGGCAGCGGAAATTGCCAACGTCGCGCTCGAGACGCATACACAAAGAAAAACAAAAGCCCGAAGAAGCATGCTCACCTCGTCGATCGCCAGTTACCAGTACTTCTTACGCTATACGGGCCGCAAGCCCGTGGGTTTCAGTGGCTACAGGGATTTAGCCGATATTTCCTTGGCGACCCGATCCGATGAGCCGTGCACTGCGCCGTCCGGGATCAGCCGTTCCAATTCTCGTGCAACGACCTCGTAGCATGTGCAGGAAGCTTCCTCGAGTCCGGCGCGATTCTTGACCGTGATCATGCGCCGACGGTAGGTGATCAAGCCGGCCTCCTGCAACGCGCGGGCCGCAATCGTCACCGAAGGGCCGGTTCACGCCCAGCATGGCGGCGAGAAAGTCTTGCGTTAAGGACAGTGTGTCGCCCGAGACGCGGTCGTGCGTCATCAGCAGCCAGCGCGCGAGGCGCTCGTTCAAGTGATGCAGCCGGTTGCATGCCGCGGTTTGCGAAATCGTATTGAGTAGTAAGGCGTTAAAACGCGTGATCAATTCTTGAAATTGCGGCAGCGCTTCAAAATGTTTCTTGAAGTCGTCTAACCCGAGACGAGCGGCATCGCCGGGAATCTGACAGATCACTTTTATGGCGGAACGATCCGAGCCAAGCGCAGCAAGGCCGCCGACGACTCCCTCCCGTCCGACCGTGCTGGTCTCGACGGCGCCGCCATTTTCCATCATCACGATATTGGAAGTGACCGCGCTCAGCGGAAAATAGATGTGGTCGAACGGCGCATCTACATCATAGATCGTGTCGTTGAGGTCCCAATGGAGGAAGTGCATGTCGGAGATTAATTGCGTGAATTCAGCACGCGGAAGCATGCGCAACATTCGATTGTCGAAAGCACGATCGCGCAGCTCCATCGTCCAGTAGTTCAATGTCTTGCTCTTTGAACATGCAAGCATACGCTCTACTGTCTGCTACATGACAGAGCAATGTACGCTAGCGAACATTGGTCACTCTCGCAAGGCTAGGCGGGCACTAACACATCTGCCGACCTTTACGATGACAATTCGACCGACGTGGAAGCCATATGACGCCGCCGGCAAGCTGCCTTCGCGTGATGCACTGCCAAATAGCGTCTTCGCATTTCCTAAAGAACGCAAAGAACCGCTGACGGATGCGGCACACGTCCGCAGCGCGATCGCGCGGTTCGATCAGGTCGAAGGCGTCTCAAGGCGCGAGCGCGACGTGGCGCTCGCGAACATTCAAAAGGCGGCGAACTATTACGGCGTTCGCCTTGCAAAAGTTAAGTAACTATTGTCGCGGCAGAGAAGTCGCGTCAGACTGCTGCTTTACCATCGGACCCGTCCCGGCTAAAACTTCGCACCATACCGTCGGGGAAGAAGCGGTCCAGCTCTTTCGCGACGACGTGATAGCACTCGCATGACGCTTTCTCCAGCCCCGGCCGATTTTGAATTGTGATCATTCCGCGACCAAGACTGATGAGGCCGGCGTCCTGTAAGGTGCCCGCGGCAATCGTTACCGCCGGGCGATGCACGCCAAGCATGATTGAGAGAAGTTCTTGCGTCAACGGGAGGTCGTCGCCCAAAATGCGATCGTGCGTCATCAGCAGCCAGCGCGCAAGCCGTTCGTTCACCTGATGCAGACGATTGCAGGCCGCGGTCTGTGAGATCACATTCAAAAGGAAAATATTAAAGCGCTTTGTGAGGTCCTCGAACGAGGGCAGCGTGCGGCGGTGCCGTTTGAAGTCGTCCACGCTCATGCGTGCGACCTCGCCCGGAACCTGACAGATCACCTTTGTCCCAAAGGGGTCCGAGCCCAGAGCGGCGTGCGAACCGACCATTCCCTCGCGTCCAATTGTGCTCGTCTCAACTGCAGAGCCACTTTCCATGAGCACGATATTTGATGAGACGCACGTGAGCGGAAAGTAGACGTCGCGCAACGGCACATCGGCGTCATAGATCGTTTCGTTGAGAGCCCACCGCGTAAATTGCAGGTCGGGCATCACCGTTGACAATTCACCTGCCGGCAGCGTCTGCAGAAGGCGGTTGTAGTGGGCAGGGCGATGCTGATGATTTACTTGCATGTGCGTAGAGCTCCAAAAGTAGCATGGCCGAAGCGAAATAAGATTCGTCCGAGCTGGTTTAGTATACCACGCGACACCGCGCGGCCGAACGCAACGATTACTTTGGCTTCGTCATCTCCCTCGGGACGACGTAGCGATCGAATTCCTCCGCATTGACATAGCCGAGCGCGAGAGCCGCATCCTTGAGCGTGCTTTTGTCCTTGTGCGCTTTCTTCGCGATCTCTGCCGACTTGTCGTAGCCAATGTGCGGCGAGAGCGCCGTAACGACCATCAGCGAGTCGTCCACATATTTGGCAATCGCGCCTTCGTTGGGCTTTAGCCCTTCGATCATGTGCTCTCGAAACATCGTGCACGCATCGCGCAAGAGCGTCGTCGAGTGCAAAAAATTGTAGATCATCACCGGATTGAAGACGTTCAGTTCGAAATTGCCTTGCGACGCGCCGAAACTGATTGCCAGATCGTTGCCGTATACCTGAACGACGACCATCGTCATCGCCTCGGACTGCGTCGGATTAACTTTGCCCGGCATGATCGAGCTGCCCGGTTCGTTCTCCGGCAGAATGAGCTCACCGATGCCGGCGCGTGGCCCGGAGCCAAGCCACCGAATGTCGTTGGCAATCTTCATCAGAGCAGCGCCGAGCATCTTTAAGCCCCCCGAAGCGAAGACGAAATCATCGTGCGATGCGAGCGCAGTAAATTTATTCGGATGGGAGCGGAACGGTAAGCCCGTCAACTCGGCGATGCGTTTGGAAACGCGTTCGCCAAACTCAGGATGCGCATTGAGACCCGTGCCGACGGCCGTGCCGCCGATCGCGAGATCGTAGAGGCGGTCGAGCGCGACACGGCAGCTGTCGATTGCCCGGTCGAGTTGCGTCACGTAGCCGGAGAATTCTTGTCCGAGCGTCAGCGGCGTTGCGTCTTGCAGATGCGTTCGCCCGACCTTGACGATGTGTTGCCACTGCTTCGCCTTCGCATCGAGAGCGTCGCGCAGCTGCTCGACCGCTGGAAGCATCTCGACGACGGCTTGCGACGCCGCCATGTGCATCGCGGTCGGAAAGGTGTCGTTCGAAGACTGCGACATGTTGACGTCGTCGTTCGGATGGATGGGGCGTTTAGAACCCATTTCTCCGCCCGCCATCTCAATCGCACGGTTCGAGATCACTTCGTTGACGTTCATGTTCGTCTGCGTGCCCGAACCGGTTTGCCAAACGCGCAACGGAAAATGCGCATCCAATTTTCCGGCGATCACTTCATCGGCCGCCGCCACAATGAGGTCCGTCTTCTCCCGATCGAGCTTTCCGAGTTCATTGTTCACGAGCGCACAGGCTTTCTTGAGCACGCCCATCGCCCTGATGACTTGCAGCGGCATGACGTCGCGCGCTGTCGCTCCGTCTCCGATGTTGAAGTGAATCAGCGAGCGGGCAGCTTGCGCGCCATAATATTTGTCCGCGGGCACCTCGATCTTGCCCATCGAGTCGGTTTCCGTGCGCGTTTTGGCACCGTCAGCCAAGAATTTGTGTATCGTCATTTATTTTTCACTTTGACTTCTTTTGCTCTTTTCGTTTCGATACACCTCAAAGAGGCCTGCGGCGCCCATTCCGCCGCCGATGCACATCGTCACGATGACATGTTTTGCGTTGCGACGCGCCCCTTCGATCAGGGCATGCATGGTCATACGCGCGCCGCTCATGCCGTACGGATGGCCGATCGAGATCGCGCCGCCGTCAACGTTGAAAATCTCATTCGGAATATTGAGCCGATCCCGACAGTACAGCGTCTGCACGGCAAACGCCTCATTGAGCTCCCACAAACCGATGTCATCGAGCGTGAGAGCATGCTGCTGCAAGAGTTGCGGCACCGCGAAAACGGGCGCAATGCCCATCTCGCCGGGCTCACAGCCCCGTACAACCATCCCGCGATAGAAACCAAGCGGCGTTAGGCCGCGGGTGCGTGCGGTCTCGCTCTCCATTAGGACCACCGCTGCTGCACCATCGGAAAGTTGGGATGAATTGCCGGCCGTGATGGTCGAGTTCGGATCGAGCACACCCTTGAGCTTGGAGAGGCCTTCGAGCGTTGTATCTGGGCGGTTGCCTTCATCTTTTGAGAGCATGACCTGCTCTTCACTGATCGTACCGCTCTCCTTGTCCTCGAGATACTTCCAAGTCTGCAGCGGCACGGTTTCATCATCGAATTTGCCGGCGACTTGCGCCGCGGCCGTTCGCTGTTGACTCTGCAGGGCGTATCGATCTTGCGCTTCACGTGAGATACCGTATTTCTTCGCCACGACGTCGGCCGTCTGCAGCATCGGCATATAGATGTCGGCTTGGTGGCGCAGCATCCACTCTTCGGTGAAGCCGTGCAGGTTCATGACGTTCTGCACCATGCTGATCGATTCGCAACCTCCCGCAACCGCGACGCGCATCCCGTCAACGATGATTCGCTGCGCAGCTACTGAGATCGCTTGCAGGCCGGATGCACAGTAGCGATTGATCGTCGTGCCGGGAACGGTTACGGGAAGACCGGCGCGCAGTGCGGCAACGCGGCCTAAATTATTTCCGGTCGCGCCTTCAGGCAGACCACATCCGAGAATGACGTCTTCGACTTCTTCTCCGTCCAGGTTTGCGCGTTCGAGCGCCGCTTTAATGACATGTCCCGCCAGCGTCGCACCGTGCGTTTGATTGAATGCGCCGCGAAACGCGCGTCCGATCGGCGTGCGAGCGACGGCGACGACCGCGGCCTCACGCATGGGCAAGCTCTCTGCGTGTGGGCGCGTGGGTATCAAGCGTGCCGCCCGATTGCGCGATCTCGGCCAAGAGCGGCGAAGGCGCCCAATGCTCTCCGAAGTCACGTTCGAAACGCACGACATCATCATAGACGTCGCGCACGCCGACTTCATCCGCGTACCACATCGGGCCACCGTGATGTGGCGGAAAGCCGTAACCATAGATGTACACGATGTCGATGTCGCCAGGTCGCAGCGCGACTCCCTCGCGCAGCAACTCGGCGCCGCGATTGATTAGCGCGTACACCAAACGCTTGGTGATCTCTTCGTCGCTCGGATCGCGCACCGCAATGCCCAGTGCGCGTGCCTCCTCAGAGAAGATGCGCTCCACGTCGTCATCCCGTTCCGGATCGCGGCTGCCTGCCGCGTACTTATAGAACCCGCGTCCAGCTTTTTGACCGAGCCGCTTTTCGTCGTAAAGCCGGTCGACAATCGCCGTTCGCCCCAACTGTTGCCCCGACGCCTGTTGTATGTACCGGAAAACGTCGATTCCGGAGAGGTCGAACATCGCGAAGGGTCCCATCGCAAAGCCGAAATCCCTGATGACCGCATCCACGCGATACGGTGCGACGCCTTCTTCCGCGAGCCGCACCGCCTCGCGCGCGTAATCGAAGAGCATTCGATTGCCGATGAAACCGAAGGCGTTCGCCGAGACGACGCCGATCTTGCGCAGTGTCTTGCTCAATTTCAATGCGGTCGTCAACGTCTGCGCCGAGGTCGCGCCCCCACGGACGATTTCCAGCAGCTTCATGATATTCGCCGGCGCAAAGAAATGCAGTCCCAAGAATCGATCCGGACGCTTCGTGACGGCCGCCATCGCGTCAATGTCTAGCGTCGACGTGTTCGTTGCGAGGATTGCATTGGGCTCAAGCAGGCCGTCGAGTTCCGCAAAGACGTGCTTCTTGAGGTCGAGATTTTCAAAGACGGCCTCGATCACGAGGTCGCATTCGCGCAAAGCGGCACGATCGCCGGTAAAGACGATCGTCCGGCCTCGATTCCACGCCTCCTCTTGCGTCAGCCGGCCGCGCTGCACTTGATGCATGAACATCCCGAAGATCATCTGCTTGGCGCGCGCGATCTGTTCTTCGGCAGGCTCAACGACCGTAACCGGAATGCCGGCATTAGCAAAGGTGATTGCAATTCCGGTTCCCATCGTGCCGCCACCGAGGACACCGGCGGTCTTGATTTGCAAAGCCTCCGCCGGTTCTAAATCTGGGATCTTCGAAAGCTCCCGTTCTGCGAAGAAAAGGTGGCGCAGTGCGAACGACTGCGGCGAGCGCGCGCATTCTTCGAACAGCCGAAACTCGCGCGCGAGGCCGCGCGGGAACGGCAACTCGAACGACGCCTGAACCGCATCCACGAGTTTGTGAGCCGCAAAACCGCCACGCTCTTCGGACGGCAGCATCTTATGCGCCTCGGCGACGACGAACGGCAATGCGAAGGCCGCGACGCTTGTCCTGAGCGATGTCGAAGGGCCGGCGCCGATTTCAACGGAGCCTGTCCCGAGCAACGCCGAGGGAAGCTCTGAGATGCGTCGCTTTGCGTGCGCATGCGCATCGACATTGCGGCGCGCTAGCGCACTTCCGGCATCGACAACGTCTTGCGCAACGACTTCATCGAGGATTCCGCGCCTCAGGGCCTCATCCGCATCGACGCGCTCGCCTTTGAGCATCATCTGCAATGCGGGTTGTGCGCCGATCAAGCGCGGCAAGCGCTGCGTTCCGCCTGCGCCCGGAATCAATCCAAGTTTTATCTCCGGCAAGCCAAGCTTCGCATTCTGTGCGGCGATCCGGTAATCGCAGGCGAGCGCGACTTCCAGCGCGCCGCCGAGAGCAGTGCCTTCAATCGCAGCAATGTAGGTTTTTCGTCCGAGCTCGATCGCCGCAATAACATCCCGGACCGTAGTCGTCTCAGGCGTGATCGGAGCGTTGAAATCGTTGACGTCCGCGCCGCCGCTAAACATTCCATTTGCGCCGGCAAAGACGACGGCGCGAACGGCCGTATCCTCTTCGGCCGCCTTCACCGCATCGAGCAACATCGCTGAGAATGCAAACGACAATGCATTGACCGGCGGATTGTCGAGTGTCAGCACTCGAACGCCGTCGTGGTCGCGAGTCGCTATTTTGGGCACGTTACCTTGGCTTAGACGAGCGCGGCCGTCGTACGATCCAGGTCGAAGTGCGCTTCAGGCATCGCCATGACGTCCGCTGAGCCGTCGACGATTTGCGCACGCAAAGAAGCGGCTTGCGTTAAGATGTGGTCGGCGTAAAAACGTGCGGTCGTCAGCTTCGCGCGATAAAAATCGCTCTCCGGATCGTTCGCATCGATCTTTGATCGTGCAATCTGAGCCGCGCGCGCCATCTGCCAGCCCCCGGCCACGATTCCCCAAAGCCGCAGATAGGGCACGGAGCAGGCGAAGGCTTTGCGCAAATCCCCCATCGCATTCATGCCGATCCATTGCGAAACTTCCGCCAAAATGCCGACACCGTTGCGAACGGACGTTGCAATCGCTTTGAGATCCGCGTCGTGCGTGCCATCGAGCGCTTCGGCGAAGGCCTTCATCTCTGCGATGACCGCGGTCGCCGTTCCACCCATGTCGCGGAGCAATTTTCTGCCGACCAGATCGAGCGCCTGAATGCCCGTCGTGCCTTCATAGATTGTTGTGATCCGAACGTCACGATACTGCTGCGCGACACCCGTCTCTTCGATGTAGCCCATGCCGCCGAAAACTTGCAGAGCCGTTGAGGTGACTTCTTGGGCCGTTTCCGTGCACCAACCTTTGACGACCGGAATCATCAACTCGACGAACGCTTTACGCTCTTTGCGCACCGCTGCGTCGGGGTGACGGTTCGAAAGATCGAGCGCCGCCGCTGCGACGTATGAGAGCGCGCGCATCGCCTCAACTTGGGCTTTCATCGTCATCAACATTCGACGCACGTCCGGATGTTCGATAATGCGAACCGCCTGATAACTGCTTGATGCGACGTCGCGGCTTTGCACGCGTTCTTTGGCATACTCGAGCGCGCGCTGGTACGCTCGGTCCGCGATCGCGTAGCCTTGAACGCCGACCGAAAAACGTGCCGCGTTCATCATGACGAACATGTACTCCAGCCCGCGATTAGGCTCGCCGACAAGATAGCCGACGGCGCCGCCCTTGCGCTCCCCGTAGTTGAGCGTGCACGTCGGATTCGCGTTGAGTCCCATCTTATGCTCGATGCCGGCGCAATAGACGTCGTTGCGCTCTCCAAGCGAACCATCGGCGTTCGGGACGTATTTCGGGACGATGAACATCGAGATGCCCTTTGTGCCTTCCGGCGCGTCGGGCAGGCGCGCGAGCACCAAATGCACGATGTTCTCCGCCAGGTCGTGCTCGCCGAAGGTGATGAAGATCTTCTGACCACTGATCAGATAGTGGTCGTTTTGCGGAACCGCTTTGGTGCGCACCGCGGCCAAATCAGACCCGGCTTGCGGCTCCGTTAAACACATCGTGCCCATCCATGCGCCCGAAACAAGCTTCGGAATGTAGCGTTCCTTCTGTTGCGAGGAGCCGGCCAACTCGATCGCTTCGATCGCGCCTTGATTGAGCAGCGGTCCGTTCGCGAAGCCGACGTTGGCGGCGTTCCACATCTCGAGCGTCGGACCGAGCAGCAACTGCGGTAAACCTTGTCCGCCGTATTCGGATGGGACGGGCAGTCCAATCCAACCCGATTGAGCGAAGCGCGCATACGCATCTTTGAAGCCGCTGGGGGTCGTTACCTCACCGGCGTTCCACGTGCACCCTTCCTTATCGCCGGATTGGTTGAGCGGATCGAGCACCTCGCTCGCAAAGGTCGCCGCCTCCTCGAGGATCGCATCAACGACGTCGCCACTGTCTTCAAACTCCGGCAGCGCAACGATCTGATCGAGACCGGCAAGCTCGCGCAACGCAAACTGCATGTCACGCAGAGGCGCTTGATACGGAGCCATGACGTCCTCCCTTCCGCGAACGGCGCGCGTTCATCCAACGGACACGCGGACGACATTCGCTTGCAATATGCGGCGCGGAGAGTGGGGCGGTGTGTGTCCATAATTCGCCGCTCGGCGCCCTGCTGCTTCATGCGCATCCGTCGTCCCGTGCTGCCGTTGGCCGAACGCTTGCGCTCTTCGGTAAACCGGCGCTCGACTTCGCCGCCCGCGCCGGCATTCGCATCGTTCCGTTACGCCGCTCGCAATCGTACGCAGAAGCGTCCAGCGCATTACGGCGATTGTGCCCGTCGATCGACGGCTGGCCGTCGCCCCCCGCCGGTCTGTTCGTCGTTGAAGAACGAACCGTCTATCTTCGTTCGCGCAGCCCGATGACGGTGGCGCACGAGTTTGGACATGCGTTGGATTGTGCGCTGGGCAGCGGCATCTACCGATCGTGCGTCGATCCGGATCTGCGTTCGCTCTTCGAAACCGCGCGCGATTTCGTAACGCCATATGCCGCGACCGGTATCGATGAATACTTTGCCGAGTCGATGCGGGCATACGTCGGAGCAAACGATCCGGCGTCTTGCTGGCCCAATGCGACGCGCGAGCGCCTGCGCCGCATCGACGCCGGCATGAGCGACTACATCAAGGAGCTCTTCGCGATCGAGCTTTTGAAATCATAACGGCGCTTCGTTCGAGTGCATCGCGTAGACATGCGCGTCGAAATACCAATCGGGCAGCGACTTCGGAAACTTGATATCTTTGAACGTGTAGTCTACTTCCCGGCCGTCGTCATTGTAATCGTCCGTCGTAACGCCGTGAATGGCCGTGACGACGGGGCGTCCTTCGACCGTTCCCATCGTTATCGTGTAGAGCTGCGGATGGACCTCGTCAAACGGCATGATGAACAGTTTATCCGTCGCAATCAGTTTCTTCAGCTCGAAGCTCGTTCTCTCAGCGTAGATTTCCCGTAGCCGGTTGCGGTCCGGATCTCTGATGGGCCGCAAACTCAAGTGCAAAAGATCGCCTTCAGTACGGACGGCGGTTACATGGTATTCGAGCTCACCATAGCTCGTAACCGATCCGATCGTCGCCGGTATGCCGCTCGGTTCAGGGGTGGGCACGACGTCAATCGATTGTGGATGTGCCGGCGCGCGTTCGAAGACATCTGCAGTCGGAGGACCAGGGTCGCGTGCCTGATTGAACTCCGGACGTAAGAATTCTAATGGGCCGCGCGCGTCGCCGCGGTACACTTTTCGGCCGAGCGCCGCCAGGTCGGATGTGCGACACCAGATATGGTAGGTGTAGCTCCACTCGAAGTCGGGATACCCTTGCGCAGTATCTTGCGCGCGCACGAGCGTGTACGTGATGTACGGCGGCGGAGGACGGTGCGCACGAAAGACTGCGCGGATCTTCTGCAGCAGCTCGTCACCTTTCGAAAGACCGGCGTTCGAAGGCAACGGCGCGGCGCTCAAAACGAACGCCGCAAGCAGTGCGAGAAAATTACAAAGGCGCTTCGCCGGTATGCATCGCATAGGAGTGCGCGTTGAAATACCAATCCGGCAGTGAGCTCGGGAATTTGATGTCCGTGAACGTGTAGTCCGTGATATGGCTATCGCCCTTGTAATCGTCGGTCGTTTCAGCGTGAATAGCGGTTACGAGCGGTCGCCCATCCTGCATCGCCATCGTGATCGTAAATCGCACCGGGTGAATTTCAGCGTTTCCGATGAAGAGCTTGTCGGTCGCGATCAATTTGCGGAGCTCCAGCGTCTTCTTGTCAACGTAAATCTCACGCAGCCGATTCCGGTCGGGATCGCGGAACGGCACGACGCTCAAATGGAGAAGGTCGCCCTCAGTCTGCACCGCCGTCACATGATACTCGAGCTCGCCGTATGCCGTGACGGAACCGATGACGGCCGGAGCGGCAACGGGCTCCGGCGTCGGAGCAACTTCAACGGGCTGCGGATGGACCGGCGCGCGCTCGAAGACGTCGGCGGTAGGCGGTCCGGGATCGCGATCCTGGTTGAATTCCGGCCGCAGAAACTCTAAGTCCCCGCGCGCTTCATCCCGGAACACCTTGCGACCCAGCGCGGCACGATCGGAGCTCCGGCACCAGATGTGGTAGGTGTAGGTTGCGGTGTAATCCGTGTAGCCTTGCTCGGTGATCGATTCGCGATGGAGCGTGTAGGTAATGTAGGGCGGCGGCGGCCGATGCGATCGAAAGACGACCCTGATCTTCTGAAGCAGCGCGTCGCCTTTCGACTGTGCGGCGTTAGCGCCCGATGCGGCAACGCAAGCAGCCGCGATGAAAAAGACGGCCGAAAATCGGCGTAATGTAGACGACATCACAGTAAGCAACGCATTTTTGTCTTAAATTATGACAGCGATACCTGAATACGGGTTGCGGGCCCGTCCCTATTTCGCCGCAAAGCTTCTCGAGCTGATTGCCCAAACCAATGCTATTAAGAGGAAGTTTGCAACGAGCGAGCTTCCGCCGTAGGACATGAACGGTAAGGTAATGCCGGTCAACGGAAAGAGGCCGATCACTCCGCCGACGATGATCAGCACTTGAAAGCCCAGGATCGCTGCGAGCCCGACTGCCAGCAGACGCGTATAGAGGTCCGGCTGTGCGCGCGCTATCGTGAGCGCACGCCAAACGATCGCTAAGTAGAGCAAGAGAAGCACGACCGCGCCGACGAGCCCGAACTCTTCGCTCCACGCTGCATACACGTAGTCGGTCGCGACGTTGGGGATGAATCCGGGGTGGCCTAAGCGGTAGCCCGTTCCAAGCAAGCCGCCCGCAGCGAGCGAGTAGTAGCCCTGACTCGATTGAAATCCGGCGCCGAGCGGATCCCCGAACGGATTGCGCCACACCGCGATGCGCGTTTGCACGTAGGAGAAGTGATGTGCGGCCCATGCCGCAACGACACCGAACGTCGCCAAGCTCCCCAGGATCAAATCGATGCGACGGGTCGCAACATAGAGCACCGCAATGAACGTCACGAGCAGCAACACGGCCATACCGAGATCGTGCTGCAAGACTAAAATCGCCATTGAGGCGCCCCAGCCGATGAAGAGCGGCCCAAGGTATTTGAGGTTCGCACGCACCGACCATGGCCGCGCGTTGGCAATCACATCGGCCGTTTCCGCAAGATACGCGGCAAGGAAAAAGACGATGAAGAGTTTGATCAGCTCGATCGGCTCGTATTGAACGCTGCCGATGCGGATCCAGAGTCGCGCACCGTTGACTTCTTGTCCGAAAACTGCGAGCAGCCCGAACAAGACAATCGACCCGATCACCCAGAGATATTTGAATGCGGCGAGCCGGCGAAAGCGCGAAAATGCCGGTCCGAGCATCAGCACGAGCATCAGCGAAACGAATAACCAGAGCTCTTGCTTGCGCGCGAGCTCGCCGGAGAGCCGCGCGATCATCGATAAGCCAACCGCGGAAATCAAGACCGCGCTGGCCGGCAAAAAATCGTCGCGTATGGCGCCCGCCGGTTGAAAGATCACCCAGGCGAGCGCGAGCGCAGCTAAGAGAAGCAAGCCCCAGACCGAGCCGAGATTTTCCGCCGGTGCCATGCTCAAGAGGATCGCCGCAATGGCAAACGCCGCAAGAAGCGGCGTTAAGCGGCGTATCCAGAGCGCGATCAAGCGGAGATAATCAGAAGCAAACTCAAGAGCAGCGCGACCATCGCGTACCAGAGCGGCGAACGAGCAGAAGATGCGACCGTCGCCGGAACAAGCGGCGCCATCCGAATCGGCACCGCGGCCACGGTGTGTTCGCCGCCCTTCGATGCTTCGACGCCGCTCAGCACAAGCGTCCTCAAAGGGACAGCCGACGAACCGTCATGGTGCATGATCCATCTTGCTAGCGCCCGGCGGTCCTCGACTGTGGCGAGCCGTTTGCTGGCCAGCACCAGCGTGTCGCCTGAGGCGACGCGAAAACTGCAGACGCTCATTTGCATCTGCGAACCGATGCCCAGCGCGCGCGTTAAAATGCGCGCCGGCTGATCAGCCTGCGCTGAGCCCGTCGAAGCGTCATCGAACGAGCACGAATCATCTTTCGTTAACGCCACGACGTAGCCGCTACGGACGACGTACGCCGCCGTTGTTCCGACATGCGCAAGATAGGCTCGTTCTTTGCAGATCAGGATCAAGGTTAGTGAGGCGCCGCTGGTAACGTAATCTTCGTGTGCAGCACTCCGTTTGAACAAGTACGCATTCAAGTGCGAAACGACAGCGATGAGGAAGGCTGCCATCGCCTTGGGCTTCGCAATTTGGTAGGCAAAGCGCGCGCCGCGCGATCGGCGTTGCAGCGTCGCCTGGAGCTCACCCAAGGTTGCCTCTTCAATCGGCTGACCGTCGATCGTTCCGAAACCATTGCAGACCGCATACGCGCGCGTTTGCGATCCGAGCGTCAACTGCAGGTAGCGGCGGCGCTGGCCCCTGATTGTCAGCTGCACGGCTGACTTCCGATGAACGTTAAGCGCACGGTGCCGACATCAATGTGATCGCCTGGACGCACTTCAACGCTTTCCGTGAGGCCACGCCCATTAAGGAACGTTCCGTTGCTGCTATGCAGATCGCTAACGAAGACCGTTGTGCCATCATTTTCAAACCGTGCGTGGCGCCGGCTGACCTCCGGATCCCAGAGGAGCAGATCCGCGTCTGACGACCGCCCCACGACAAAGGGACAGCTCCCTTCGACGCGCCGCCGCTCGTCCCGCTCGATCACCTCGAGTTCGATTTTCATCGTCATGTCGGAAGCGCTGCCGACTCCGAGAACAGCGGATGGACGCCGCGTGCGAAACGCCGCCACGGCGAACGCCGCCATCGCGACGAGCGCGCCGACAGATCCCAAGCGCATGTGCGCGGTGAAGGTCACGATAGAGGGCCTCTAGTGTAAGGGCCTCCGATTGAATCGCACGAGGTTGATCCTCGGACGCTTTTTGTCGATTTCATCGTTACTGCGGCGGCCACAATGCGCTGCGGCATTGCGTCCGTCCTCGCGCCTCGAACTCGACGAAAAATCATCACGAGGCTGAACCACGACGACTCAATCAGAGGCCCTCTTCTTCGATCCCGAGTGTCGTGTTGCCGAGCGCAATCTCATTGCCCGCACGTAAGTGCAACGGCTCCGTGACGCGTTTGCCGTCAACAAACGTGCCGTTCGTCGAATCCAGATCGATTAGGATCGGATCACCGTTGCCGGCTTCGATGCGTGCGTGGCGGCGTGAAATGCGCGGATCGGTGAGGATGACGTCGTTGCTCGTGCTGCGCCCAATGGCAAGCGTTCGATCGAGCGGAAAGACGCGATCCGGCGGAACGCCTTTGACGACGCGCAGGCGAAAGCGCTTTGTCGGTTGCGACTCGATAAACGCCGTGTCGATCTCAACGGCGCCTGTTACGACGCTTGCATCTTCGGAGAGCATCACATCCGGCGGCTCATTGAATTCGATCGATACGCGACGCGCAACCTCGGCAATCAAGGCGGCCCACTCTTGTTCAAGATACTGCCGGTGGGCCGCCAGCCGTGAGAAATCATCATGGCTGACGCGAACGGTGTAGGTGCCAGGCGCTACGATCGTCTGCCCTTCGTGCGATGCCTTCGCTTCCATCGTGGCAACCAGTTTGCGGGCGATGTGCGCGGGTTCGAGATCGCTTGGAAAGGTGCGCGCGAACGCGCGCTCGATCAGCGACGCACACGCTTCTTCGATTCTGGAAAAGAGGCTCATCCCGCGCGCTCCATACGCGCGATGAAAAACCCATCGCGCCCATCGATGCCGGGCGGGATCAGGATATCACCTTCGTCGCTCAAGAACGAGGCGTAGCGTGCGGGAATAAGTCCACGCTCAAAGGGATGCGCTCGCACGAAAGCATCGACGATTTCACGGCCTTCGCGCGGATCGGTCGAGCAAACCGAATAGACCAGCACGCCGCCGGGGTCCACGCGGTCAGCAGCTCGTTCGAGCAAAGCACTCTGCAGCGCTCCCAAACGAGCGCCGTCGTGCGGATCTTTGCGCCACCTGGCCTCAGCACAGCGAGCGAAGACGCCGGTGCCGCTGCAAGGCGCATCGAGAACCACGCGATCGAACGAACGCTGCACCAGTTCTTCTGTCGCGTCGCCAGTCACGATGGCGGCGGTGAGTCCAGCTTCTTGCAGCCGCTGCCCCAACACTCGCACCTTGCGCGCGTCCTTTTCGATGCACGTCAACGCACCTTCGGAGCCGAGGCGCGCTCCGGCTTGAAGCGCTTTATTACCGCGTCCGCTGCAGACGTCGAGCACCGTTTCACCGGGCTGTGGATTCAAGACGTCGACCGGAATCGCGGCCGCTTCGCTCTGCGGATGCCATGCGCCACCGTTGGTCAACCGCTCATACGGTACAAACCCATTGCGTTCGATCAGTAAGACCTCGTCGACGAGAGGCGATCGCCTCACCTTCATCCCCTGTTCTTCGAACCAAACTTGCGCCGCATCAATGCCGCTGTGCGCCGTATTGATGGCGACCGCCGGCTGAGCCGGCTCGTTGATGCTCTGAAGAATCGGTTCGAGCTGCGCATCGCCAAATTGCGAGCGCCACGCTTTGACGATCCACGTCGGCAACGAGAAGAGCGTGCCGAGATAGTCGTCCGCGTCTTCAAAATCTTTTGGGGCCGGAGGTCCCGGTTCGTCACGAATGAGCGATCGCAGCACGGCGTTCACTAAGCCCGCGACCCCACGATGGCCGAATAGCTTCGCAAGCCCGACCCAGTCGTGCACGACGGCATGGTGCGCCGACCTCATAAACAGCAATTCGTATGCGCCGAGCCGCAAGCTTTCGAGCGTTGCCGGCGGCGGCAACTTCGCGCGTTTGCCGATGTATGGGCGAAGATACCAGTCCAGCAGGCGCCGCATCTTGATCGTTCCGTAAGCTAGCTCCGTCGCGAGCGCGCGATCGCGCGAGGGGAGTCCGGTTTTTCGCAAATGAAAATCGAGCGACTCTTGCGCGGTGCGCTGCTGCTTCTCTTCCGCAAAGACGTCACGAACGACATGCAGCGCAACCCGCCGTGCGCTCACTTTTGCTGCGTTCTGAGCCACTGTTTGAATTGGCGCCCGGACATCTTTGCGCGACTCGCCGGAATGAGCTCGTGGATTTGGATTGCGCCGTCACCACACGCGATCAATAGAGAATCGCCGCGGTCGAGAATGCTACCGGGATTGGGACGAACATCTTCGGCGAGGGCGCCGGCGCTAAGCAGTTTGACATTTGTGCCGCCGATTTGGGCGCGTGCGGCCGGCTCCGGGGAGAAGGCACGAATCGTATTGACGATCTTGCGCGCCGGCCATCGCCAATCGACGTGCAAGTCATCCTTCGAAACCGGCTTCGTGAGCGAAGGATCGCCGCTTTGTGGAAATGGGCCTAGATTATTCTCGGCCGCGAGATCGATGGCATGCGAAAGTAATCGCGCTCCGACGTTCGCTAAACGGTCGTGCAGGTGCCCGTAATTTTCGTCGGGCTCGACGGTGACTGTTTCTTGCACGACGAGCGGCCCGGTATCCATTCCCTCATCCATCAACATAATGGAAACGCCGGTTTGAGAGTCGCCGTTACGCAGCGCGGATTGAATCGGCGTGGCGCCGCGGTAGCGCGGCAGCAAGCTCGGGTGCACGTTGAGCGCGCCGAGGCGCGGCACATCAAGAAGCGTCCGCGGCAAAATACGGCCGTACGAGGCAACGATGAAGAGGTCGTACGCGTCACCTGTGTGTTCGCCCGCGAATCGCTTCAATGTGACTGGTTCAAGAATCGGAACGTCGTAGCCGGCGGCGGCACGCTTGACGGAGCTGGGCTGTAATTGTTGGCCGCGGCCGGCGGGGCGGTCCGGCTGCGTAATGATCGCGCGCAAGAGCGTCTTCTCAGCCACAACCGCGAGAGCGGGAACCGCGAACGCGCTCGTACCGAAGAAGAGCGTTCGCAGCTGCTTACGCGCCGCGGATTACCCCACGCTCTCTGCTTGCGGTACAGGCGCGACTTCTTCGGTTTGCTCTTCTTCTTCACGCGCGAGCCGGACATCACGCGCTTTGTCGATGTAGAGCACCCCATTCAAATGATCGATCTCGTGCTGCACGCACCGGGCGAACAGTCCGTCGCCTTCGAGCCGAATTTTTTTCCCCGACCGGTCGAGGCCGGTCACCGCGACGAACTCATACCGCTTCATGTCACCGACGTAGCTCGGCACGGACAAACATCCTTCGACTGCTTCGGCATCGCCGCGCGTTTCAACCAGCTTCGGGTTCAGGACGACAAACGGCCCATGCGCCGGATCGTCATCGTGCAGATCAATCGTGAAGACGCGCTTAGAAACGTTGATCTGCGGCGCCGCGAGCCCGATACCCGGCGCGGCATACATCGTCAGGAACATGTCGTCGATCAGTTGTTGAAAGAGCGGATCGGCGATTTCTTCAGCCCGAACGCGCTTTGCAACCTTACGGAGCGTCGGATGCCCATCGTGGATGATCGTGCGAACGTACGGCATTTAGAGGATGAAGTTCGTCAGGTCGGCGTCCTTTATGATCTGCGCCAACTTTTCGCGAACGTACGTACCGTCGATGCGCACGGCGCCTTTTTCTTCCGGTGCCCCATAGCTGAGATCTTCCAACAGCCGCTCCATCACGGTATGCAGCCGCCGCGCGCCAATGTTCTCGCTTTGGTCGTTGACCTGCATCGCAAATTGCGCGATCTGCTCGATCGCATCATCGTCAAATTGGAGCGTGACGTCCTCAACGCCGAGGAGCGCCTTATATTGCTCGACAAGCGCATTGCGCGGCGTCGTCAAGATCGTCTTGAAATCTTCAGCGGTTAGGGAATCGAGCTCGACACGAATCGGAAAACGTCCTTGGAGCTCTGGGATGAGATCCGACGGCTTGCTCATGTGAAATGCCCCGGCGGCGATGAAGAGCACGTGGTCGGTCTTGATCGGTCCGTGTTTGGTGTTGACCGTGCTGCCTTCAACGATCGGCAAAATATCGCGCTGCACTCCTTCACGAGAAACGTCGGGTCCGCGACCACCTTGGCTGCCGGCAACTTTGTCGATCTCATCGATGAAGACGATTCCGTTTTCACCGGCGCGCCGCAGCGCCTCGCGCTTGACAGCGTCCATGTCGATTAGCTTGTTCGATTCTTCCTGAGCGAAGATGCGGCGCGCTTCCTGAACGGTGACGCGCTTGCGCATCTTCTTCTTCGGAAGCAAGCCGCCGAGCATGTCGCCTAAATCCGCGCCGCCGCCCGCGTCGACGCCTCCGATCACGCCGATCGGCAGGCTTTGCGCCTCTTCCACTTCGATTTCGATCAAGCGCACGTCGTAGAAACCGCGTTCGATATCGGCACGCGCGGTCTCACGCGTACGCATCGACTGGTCGCGCGACGTCGAGGTTGTCGTGGGCGTCGTTACGGTCTGCGTCTGGGTGCCCGTTCCACCAAAGATCGAACCGAGCGTCGCTGCGAATGGATTGTTCGCCGGTTGGGATGATGGAGGGCGCGTTTCCGGATGCAGCACATCGATGATGCGGTCGATCGCGGCATGTTCGGCCGCCTCACTTACTTCTTCGCGCCGCTCCTCTTGCACGATGCGCACCGCAGCCTCGACGAGATCTCTGATCATGGACTCGACGTCGCGGCCGACATAGCCGACCTCGGTATATTTCGTCGCCTCAACTTTGACGAAGGGCGCCCCCGCAAGCGACGCGAGCCGTCGCGCGATTTCCGTCTTTCCAACCCCCGTGGGACCGATCATCAAGATGTTCTTCGGCATGATGTCGGCGCGCATCTCATCGCTCACCCGTTCCCGGCGATAGCGATTGCGCATTGCGATCGCGACCGCGCGCTTCGCCTTGCCTTGTCCGACGATGTATTTGTCGAGCTCCGCCACGATCTGACGCGGCGTCAAATCAAATGAGTCGGTCATCGTCCGTTGGATGACATCGTCTCGACGACGACATCCTTGTTCGTATAAATGCAGATGTCGGCCGCGATCTCCAGCGCAGTGCACGCGATCTTCTCGGCATCGAGCGACGTGTTGCGCACGAGGGCCGTTGCGGCGGCCTGTGCGTATGGGCCGCCACTGCCGATCGCGACGACGCCTTCATCCGGCTCGATGACGTCGCCGTTGCCGCTGAGCACGAAGAGATGCTGCGGCGTTCCGACGATCAACAGCGCTTCCAGGCGACGAAGCGCACGATCCGAGCGCCAGTCTTTTGCGAGCTCGACCGCGGCGCGAACGATGTTATCCTTATACTCGCCGAGTTTGCCCTCGAACTTCTCGAGCAACGTGATGCCGTCGGCTGCCGAACCGGCGAAACCCGCGAGCACCTTGCCATCGGAAATACGGCGCACCTTACGCGCACCGTGCTTCATGATCGTCTTGTCGAAGGTCACCTGGCCGTCGCCCGCAATTGCAAGTTGCCCATCGCGCCGCACGGCGATGATCGTCGTCGATTGGAGCCGCATACCTTGACTACTTACCCGACGCGTGCCAACAAGGTTCCACCGGCCGTCTCGCGCCCGATTGCCTTGCGGAAATGCACAAGCGATTCGAGCGCGCGTTGCGCCATTTGCCGACGGCGTGCCTTCTTGTCCTTAGGCGCGCCATCGAGCGACGGAAAGTCGCCCCACGTCACGTTCGAGGGCTGAAAATCCGGCGTGACGTCGTTCTGCAAATGAGCAATCACCGCGCCGAGTGCGGTCTCGCGTGGAATGCGCACCGCCGGCAGGTGCAACGCGCGTCGCGCAGCGGCGATTCCCGCGATTGCGCCGCATGCGGCGGCTTCGACGTAGCCTTCGGCGCCGGTGATTTGGCCGGCAAAATGCAGCGCTTGTCCTGAGCCTGTCGAAGGGCCACGCAATCGCAACTCTTCATCTAGCAGCCGCGGCGAATCGATGAACGTGTTGCGATGCATCACGCCGAGCCGCAGCCACTCCGCATCGTGCAGCCCCGGCAGTTTGCAAAATGCCTCCCTTTGTGCCGGCCACGTCATGCGCGTTTGAAAGCCGACCAAATTCAAGGCGGTTGCTTGTGCGTTCTCCTTGCGCAATTGAACGACGGCATACGGCGTTTTTCCGGTGCGCGGATCGCGCAGACCGACCGGCTTTAACGGACCGAATCGGAGAACGTCGTCGCCTCGAGACGCCATCTCTTCGATCGGGAGGCACCCCTCGAAGAACGGTCGCCGCCCACCCGAAGCATCGCATTCAAATTCTTTGGGTTCGTGCTGCGGCAAAGATCGCAAGTCGGCGAGGAAGTCGCGGTATTGCGTTTCGTCGAGCGGGATGTTCAGATAGTCGTCGCCGTTGCCTTTATCATAGCGCGCCTTCGCATACATCTTCGTCGTGTCGATCGAATCAGCGGCGACAATCGGTGAAGCGGCGTCATAATAGTGGAGCCGCGAGCGCGCACCGGCTTCTTGCAGCAGCGCATCGATATCGTCGATCAGCGCTTCGCTCGGAAGCGGCCCGCAGGCAACGATCGCTGGCCGATCCCGTGGAATACGAGTGGCTTCTTCTCGGCGGATGGTCACGCGCGGTTCTTCCAGCAATCGCGTTTGCACGAACTGCGAGAAGCGTGTTCGATCGACCGCCAGTGCGCCGCCGGCCGGGACAGCACATTCCCGCGCGCTGCTGATGATAATGGAATCGAGGTGCACAAGCTCTTCTTTGAGGAGGCCGACCGCATTCTCGAGCGCGGCGCCCCGAAAGCTATTGCTGCAAACCAGCTCCGCAAGATCCGCAGTATGATGCGCTGGACCTCGCCGCGCCGGCCGCATTTCTATCAGCTCGACATCCGCACCGCTGCGTGCTGCCTGCCACGCCGCTTCGCAGCCGGCCAGACCGCCGCCGATGACCGTAATGCACGCGCTCACGATACCGCTGCCGTCGCCGGTCCGACTTCATGCGTGCGATCGGCGCTGCATTCGATTTGCGTCACGCCGCCGCGCTTCGTCTTTTCGACAACCAGCGCGCCACAGACCGGACACGCCTGTGGCAGCGGACGATCCCAGAGAACGAAGTCACATTTCGGATAGTTGACGCAACCGTAGAACACCCGGCCTTTGCGCGAACGGCGTTCGGCGATGATTCCGCCGTCGACCGGGCAGCGCACGCCGGTGTCGACGATCAAGGGATGCGTCGTCTTGCATTCGGGATATCCGGTGCACGAGACGAAGCGGCCGAAGCGCCCCGATTTGATCACCATCGGGCGGCCGCAATTCGGACAGACTTCATCGGTCGGCTCATCGCGGAATTCAACCTTCGGCAACATGCGTTGCGCTTGATCGAGCTCCGCTTTGAAGGGTCCGTAGAAACGCTTGAGCAGCGAGACCCAATCTTCTTGGCCGTCCTCGACGCGATCCAAATCGCTTTCCATTGAAGCGGTGAAGTCGAGATCGACGACGTCGGGGAAATGCTCTGCGAGCAGATCGTTGACGGCAATACCGATCTCCGTCGGATGGAAGCGGCGGTCTTCTTGGGTGACGTATTGGCGCGCCTGAATCGTTTCGACGATCGTGCTGTACGTCGAAGGACGCCCAATGCCGTTGTCTTCGAGTGCCTTGACGAGCGAGGCTTCGGTGTAGCGCGGCGGCGGCTCGGTGAAGTGCTGTTTCGACTCGAGCCGGTGAAAGCTCAGGGCCTGTGCGTCCGCCATTTCAGGCAAGAGCGTGCGACCGTGAGTCGCGGCCTTGCTCCCATCGTCTTCCTTATTCCTTATACGACTTCCGTGAACCCCGCGAACTTCATTACGCTGCCGGTCGCACGAAATGTGTATTTGTGCTGCGCTTGCGGACGTTGCGCCGTAATATCGACGGTCGTCTGATCGAAGACCGCCGCCGACATTTGTGAGGCGACGAAACGCTGCCAGATTAACGTGTAAAGGCGAAGCTCGTCTCGCTTGAGCACGTTCGCCAGCGTGTCGGGCGTGCGCTCAATGGATGTCGGCCGCAGCGCTTCGTGCGCGTCTTGGGCACCTTCACGAACGCGATGTTCGCCGTCCGCTGTGATACTGCGCGCCGTACTTCTGAACGATGTAGTTGCGCGCCGCTTCCCGCGCCGAATCGGAGATGCGCGTCGAATCGGTGCGCATATAGGTGATTAAGCCCTGCGTCCCCTCAGCGCCGAGATCGATGCCCTCATAGAGCGCTTGCGCCAGTTGCATTGTGCGCCGAACGCGCAGCTTTAAACGCTTGGACGCTTCTTGCTGCAGCGTTGAGGTCGTGAACGGCGGCGGTGCATTGCGCCGTGCCTCTCGCCGTTTGACGGTTTCTACAACGTAGCGCGCGCCTTCGAGGTCCGAAACGATTGCGGAAGATTGACCGCCGTTCGAAATTTGAATCTTCTCGCCGTCAACGAGGATCAAGTCGGCGGGGAAAAGTGCGCCGTCGTCATCTTGCGGCGAGAGAAAGGCGGTAATCGACCAATATTCTTGGGGGACGAAACGCTCGATCTCGCGCTCGCGTTCGACGATCAATTTGACCGCCACCGACTGAACGCGTCCGGCTGAGAGACCCCCACGGATTTTCGACCAGAGCAGCGGCGAGATCTTATAGCCCACGATGCGGTCGAGGATGCGCCGCGCCTGCTGCGCATTAACGCGATTGTGATCGATGCGATGCGGCGCACGCAGCGCGGCCATGGCCGCTTCTTTGGTGATTTCGTGCAGCTCGATCCGCTTCGGATCGTGCAGTTTCAGAAGTTCCGCGAGATGCCAGGCGATCGCTTCACCTTCGCGGTCGGGATCGGTCGCGAGGTACACGTCATCGGCTGTTTTCAGCGCACCCTTGAGGTCTTTGATGACCTCGCCCTTACCTTTAATCGTCAGGTATCGCGGCTCGAAATCATGCTCGATATCGACGCCCAGCGTGCTCTTTGGAAGGTCGCGGACATGGCCCACTGACGCCTTAACGGTGTAGCGCGGCGGCAAGAACTTCTTGATCGTACGCGCTTTCGTCGGCGACTCAACGATGATCAGGGGCTTTTTCACGGGGCTAAGTATATACCGAGCGTCAAGGGCGCCGTCAATTTCGAGTGTCGGACGCGCGTCCCGCGCGCGTTCATCATTTGCAATATCTTGCAAAAAAATGTACGATGCACGCACAAGCGCCGAACATCGGCGCGCCCAATATCAATCATGTTCGTCCGAAGGGACGAGAGAGGACATCGATGGATTCCGACATGATGCAAAACGGCGAAACGATGGACATGGAAACGTCCGGTCGCGGACGCAGAAAATCATCGGGCCGTCGCAAATCTTCGGGTAGCAGAAAAGGCGGCGGTGGCCGCAAGAAATCAACCGGCGGCCGTAAGAAATCAACCGGCAGCCGTAAGAAGTCAACCGGCGGGCGTAAGAAATCAACGGGCGGCCGCAAAGGTGGACGCAAGAAATCGAGCGGACGCAAGAAATCAAGCGGCCGTAAGAAATCATCGGGCGGGCGCAAAGGCGGCCGTAAGAAATCGAGCGGTGGCCGCAAGAAATCGAGCGGTGGCCGTAAGAAATCGTCCGGCCGTAAAGGCGGGCGTCGCAAAAAGGGCGGCCGCAAGAAAAGCTAACGCTAGCGCCGCACAGCAGCGAAAAACCGGCCATAAACTGGCCGGTTTTTCATTTTTTTAGGCCGCGCTCGCTGCAGCGTCGCCCGCTAAATCGGGCGCTTGGCCCCCGTGTTCTTCTACCCAGTGGCACGCCGCAAAATGGCCCGGTTTGTACTCATTGAACGGCGGAATTTCCACGCGGCAGCGATCGAACGCAATGGGGCAGCGCGTGTGAAAACGGCAGCCGGACGGCGGATTCACGGGCGAAGGGATATCGCCCATCAAGATAATCCGTTTACGGCGCCGTTCGACGCGCGGATCGGGAATCGGAATGGCGGAAAGCAACGCCTGCGTGTACGGGTGCAGCGGATTTTCGTAGAGCGAATCGCGATCGGCCAGCTCCATGAGCTTGCCGACATACATGACGGCGACTCGGGTCGAGATGTGCCGCACGACCGAGAGATCGTGCGCGATGAAGAGATACGTCAAGCGGAGTTTGGCCTGCAAATCTTCGAGCAGAGTTGATGACCTGCGCTTGAATCGAGACGTCGAGCGCGGAAACGGGCTCATCGCAGACGATGAATTTCGGATCGACCGCGAGCGCCCGTGCGATGCCGATACGCTGCCGTTGACCGCCGGAAAATTCGTGCGGATAACGATTCGCGTGGTACGGCTGCAAGCCGACGAGCCGCAGGAGTTCTTGCGTGCGCTCATCGCCGGCACGCCCGGAGGCGATTCCGTGAATTTTTAGCGGCTCGCCGACGATATCGCCCACCGTCATCCGCGGGTTGAGCGACGCGAACGGATCTTGGAAGATGATCTGCATCTCTTTGCGCAGTTTCCGGACCTCGTTGCGGCTGAGCGCCAAGACATTCTGACCTTCGAATAAGACCTCGCCGCCGCGTTGCAGGCAGCAGCCGCAAAATGACGCGCCCAATCGTCGTCTTGCCGGAGCCCGACTCTCCGACGAGTCCCAGCGTCTCACCGTGCGCAATCGAAAAATCGACGCCGTCAACCGCCTTGACGTCGCCGACGTGCCGCGACATCAGCCCGGCGTGAATCGGGAAGTACTTGTAAAGGTCTTTGACGCCGAGCAGCTCTTCGCCGACCGTCGTTTGCGGCGCAGCTTCTGCGATCGCCATCAGGCCTTCTGCGCCAATTCTTGCGGCGTTGCCGCGACTTGTTCGAGCGAAACGCGGGGAGCGGTCTCAACCTCGATCGGCCGCTGTCCGACGGCGCGATCGTCATAGAGGTAGCAGCGCGCGACATGGCCGTCTTGGAAATCGTACAGCGGCACGGGCTCATCGCAGATCGGCATCCGGAAGGCGCATCGCGGAGCGAATGCACAACCCGGCGGCAAGCGCAGCAAATTGGGTGGCTGCCCTTTGATCGGCACGAGGCGTTCCGGTTTGGTCGCATCGAGTCGCGGCAACGAGCTGAGCAGGCCTTGCGTGTACGGCATCTTCGGATGATCGAAGATCTGTTCCGCCGTGCCATACTCGACCATGTTGCCGCCGTACATTACCAGAACGTTCTCGCAGACTTCAGCGACGATTCCCAGGTCGTGCGTGATGAGGATGATCGCTGTGCCGGTGCGAGTCTGCATCTCATTCATCAATTCCAGAATCTGCGCCTGAATCGTGACGTCGAGTGCCGTCGTCGGCTCGTCGGCGATCAAAACTTTCGGCTCGCAGGAGAGTGACATCGCGATCATGACGCGCTGCCGCATGCCGCCGGAAAATTGGTGCGGATAATCTCTCACGCGCTTCTCCGGAGCGGGAATGCGGACGAGCCGCAGCATGTCGATCGTCTTCGCAAGCGCCTCTTTGCGGTTGTAGCCGAGATGCAATTGAATCGCCTCTGAGATCTGTTCGCCGATCGTGAGCACCGGGTTGAGCGAGGTCATCGGGTCCTGGAAGATCATAGCGATCTCGTTGCCGCGAATGTGGCGCATCTCGTTCTCGCTCTTCTTCAGGAGATTCTCGCCGTTCAAATACACTTCGCCGGCTTCGATCTTGCCGGGCCGCTGGATCAACCGCATGATCGAGAGCGCGTTGACGGACTTGCCGGATCCCGATTCTCCGACGATGCCAAGCGTGGAACCGGCGTCGATCGCATACGAGAGACCGTTAACGGCGGTCACCAAGCCGTCTTCGGTCAAAAACGTCGTGCGAAGATTCTTAACTTCTAGGAGTGCCAATTAGAAGGCGCTCCGCTGCTAATGACGGACGCAGACCGCTCCCTGTCAGCTGAGCTCGTCGAAGCATCAGCCGCTATCTTGCGCGATCAAAGTGATTGCCCGTCGCAGAAGGCATGATCTGTGGCACTTCGATGCTTCGACGCCGCTCAGCACAGGCTGGCTCAGGGTGACAGATAATGATGCGTCGCTTGAAAACTATCGCTCTAGATTCCCGTCAGCGAGAGGATCGCCCAGAAGACGACTAGGCACACCGCCACAAAGCCGGTCAACCGCTTTAGGTTTTCCTCCATGCCGAGCCGGCCGCGGTATGCAGACTCCACGCGACCGCCGATCGTTCCCGAAAGTCCCTCTTGCTTCGTCGTTTGAATCGCCAGCAAGAAGATCAACGCGAGCGCAAAGATGATTGCGAGGCCCGCAAACGCGTGCGTCGCCCACGGCAAATGCTGCGCGACCCACGAATGCGGAACTTGAGTCGGCGTAAGATTCGGCGCGATAGGCGCCGGCGTTAGAAGCGGCGCTGAGGTTGCCGCCAAGAGAAGATCGATCAAACTTTGGACTCCGTCCTGAGCGCCAACCGCGCTGCCAGGCTCTCGGCCTGCAGCCCGAACTGGGCACGTTGTTTTGGCTGGCTATCGTGCTGCACGAGCACGTTCGGCACGCCGATCCGTTCGATCGAGATGCCAAGGCCGTGATCCGAAACGAACTCCGCGACCGCCGAACCGAAGCCCCCCGCGAGCGAGTGTTCTTCTAAGGTAAGAAAACGCTCGTGGTCGCCGGCAAGTTCGATCAGCAGCGGCTCATCGAGCGGCTTTGCGAAGCGCGCGTTGACGATCGTCGGACGCGGCCCGTCCTCAGGCAACAGATCGTAGGCGTCGAGCGCCGTTTCAACCGTGTTGCCGAGCGCAAGAACGGCGACGCCGCTTCCTTTACGCAGCACTTCGGCGCGGCCGTGCACGATCGGCGCATGCGGCTCCTGATGCGAGCCGGCGGTGCTGCCGCGCGGATATCGAATCGCAGCCGGCGCGTCGAGGGAAAGCGCGTGCTCGAGCATCGGCAGAAGCTCATCTTCGTCGCGCGGCGCCATGATCGTCATGTTCGGCAGCGTGCGCAGGTAGGCGATATCGTACAGCCCCATGTGCGTTGGACCGTCGTCGCCGACGAAACCCGCGCGGTCCATGCAGAAGACGACCGGCAAATTCTGAACGACAACATCGTGGACGACTTGGTCGTACGCGCGCTGCAAGAACGTCGAGTAAATCGCGCAGACCGGTTTGAGTCCGGCGGTCGCAGCGCCGGCCGCAAAGCAGACCGCATGCGCTTCGGCGATGCCGACGTCGAAATAGCGATCCGGAAAACGCTTCGCAAATTTTGAGAGCTTCGTGCCGTCCGGCATCGCGGCGGTGATGCCGATAACGCGCGAGTCGCGTTCGGCAACCACGTTCATCGCGTCCCCGAAAACATCGGCGAATGTAGGGCGCGCACCAGGCTTCTTCTCAATCGTTCCATTTTGAATCTCGAACGGCGGACAGCCGTGGAACGTGCGCGAGTCCGACTCGGCTACGGCATAGCCTTTGCCTTTGATCGTGCGAATGTGAATCAGCACGGGACCTTCGATGTTGCGCGCCGTCTCCAGCGCATCGATCAACACGTCCAGATTGTGGCCGTCGAGCGGCCCCATGTAGCGGAATCCGAGCTCTTCGAAAATCACCGCCGCCTTTTCGGAAGGCGCAAAGAAACGGATCGCGCCGACTTCCGCGCTTGAGAGCGCCTTGCGCGCGGTGCCTCCGAAGGGGATGTGGTCGAGAACGTCCTTGGTCGCCTCGCGCGCCGCGTTGAAGATCGGCTTGCTGCGCAGGACGGAGAGATATGAGGCAATCGACCCGACGTTAGGCGCGATCGACATCTCGTTGTCATTGAGGATGACGATGAAGTTCGTCTTCAGCTGCCCCGCGTTATTGAGCGCTTCATACGCCAGGCCGCCGGTCAACGCGCCGTCGCCTAACACCGCGACGACTGCGTGTTGCTGTTGCGTCAGATCGCGCGCCGTTGCCATACCGAGCGCCGACGAGACGCCTGTGGACGCATGTCCCGCGCCGAACGGATCGTATTCCGACTCGCTTCGCATCGCGAACCCGGAGAGGCCGCCGCCTTTGCGGATCGTCGAGAAACGATCGCGCCGGCCGGTGAGCAACTTATGGACGTAGGTTTGGTGGCTCACGTCCCAGACGAGCCTGTCGCTTGGCAAGTTGAGAACCCGATGCAACGCAAGGGTCAATTCAACGACGCCCAGGTTCGGTGCAAGATGGCCGCCGTTGCGCGAGCAAACCGAAACGAGTTGCTCGCGAATTTCGGCGGCTAGTTCATCGAGTTCGGGACGAGAGAGTTTCTTGACGTCGGCGGGGCGGTTGATGCGTTCGAGAATCATTGGCCGCCCTCGTTCGACGCAGGCGGCGGCGCGTCCGTTGCCCGAAGGCCTCGAATGCGAGGATTTCCCTGCCGCGATTGGGAGAGACGCCGCAATGGAGCGGACAGGCGGCCCTTCGACTTCGCTCAGGACAAGCTCCGCAGCCCCGGTCGCGTTGCGCAAGCGGCGTGATGTCTGGCGCGACCTAGCACGGATTCTCTCGACCATCTTCAATCCGTTCTTGTGCGCGCTCGCACTCTGCGTGATCCTCGCTCATGCCCTGGCGAGCACGAGCACGCTTTCATTTTGGTGGCTCGCGTTTCTCACCGCGTTCTTCACGTCGATCGGGCCGATGCTCTTCATCTTCTGGATGTACTCGACGGATCGCATCACCGATCTCGAGATGTCGAATCGCTTGGAACGCGAGCGTATCTTCGGAGCGGTGGTGATCTTTTATATCGCCGGAACGGCCGTGCTGTGGTTGATGCACTCACCGCGTCTGTTGATCGCGACGCTTGCCGGTTACACGCTCAGCACGATCGTCGTCCAATACATCACCCGGTATTGGAAGATCAGCACCCATGCTCTCGGCATCACTGCGCCCCTCGTCGTCCTCTGTTTGCTGTACGGGCGCGAGCCGTTGCCGTTCTTGGTGTTGATTCCGATGGTGTGTTGGGCGCGCGTCTATTTGCGCGCGCACACGATCATGCAGGTCGTCGCCGGCGCAGCGCTCGCAACGTTCTCAGTCGGCCTGTTCTTCCAGCTGTTCCATGTGACCAAGCTGTAGCCGCGTAGAACGTCGTCGCTAAACGAGCGCGACCGACCTCACGTTGGGTTCAAATTCGCCCATGATCATGCGCACCGCGATACCAAAACGTTCTACATCGCCGCTCGTCACGTAACTTGTCGGCGCAACGCCGCGAGCGATTCCGTTTGCAACGGCGAGCTCGGCGGCGCGCTCCGCTTGTTCGATGGCCGGATCGATCCGAACGACATCCTCGCCGAGCGCATCCGCAAAGTGTAAATCCAAAATGGGATAATGCGTGCACGCCAAGATCACCGCATCCAAATTGCGCGGCAACTGTGCGCAGACTTCAGCGACCGCTTCATGCGCTTCTTGCGTGCCGGCTTTGCCGGCTTCGACGAGCGGGACGAGTGCCGGAGCGGCGACCTCGACCACCGTCGCGCCGGCGTGATGCGCCTGAATCGCACGTGTGTAGGCCTTCGCGTTCACCGTTGCATTCGTCGCCACGACGCCGACGCGATCGAACTGCTCGCGAGCGACCGCCCGCGCCGCCGATTCGATCAGATCGACGATCGGTGCTCTTGACTGCGGCCAGCCGAAACGCTGCGCGATCGCGCACGATGTGTTGCAGCCGACCACAATCATCGAAGCCCCCGCATCATTCAGGAAACGAACGTTTTTTCCAAGAAGCGCGGCGAGGTCGTTCGGCTCTCGATCGCCGTACGGCACGTGCGCTTGATCGGCAAAGAAGAGCAGCTCGTGGTGCGGCAAGCGCTCTTTGAGGCGGCGCACGACGGAGAGCCCGCCTAACCCGGAATCAAATATGCCCAGCACTTAGTGCGCCACTAGCCTACCGCTGAACGCTCGGCTGATTTCTGCGTGGTGCGCCGGCGAAATCCGTGATGCCGTCCGCTATCGCGCGGGCAACTTTCTGCAACCAATCCGGCGAGCGCAATAGCGCGCGATCGTCAGGATTCGAAAGGAATGCGGTTTCGACGAGAACCGCCGGCATCGTCGTGTGGTGCACGACGTAGAGACTCTCTTTGATGACGCCGTCGTCCTTCGTTCCGAGATCTTCGGAGACTAGGCGATGGTGGATTGCACTTGCAAACGCGAGGTCTTCCGGTTTGTAGTAATACGTCGTCGTCCCGCTTGGACGACTGTTGCCGAAGCTATTGACGTGAATCGACACGAAGAGCCTGGCGCCGCCATTGTTTGCGACGTCGACGCGCGCTTGCAATTCATCGCGATCGGATGCGCCGGGGCCATAGACGTCGGAATCTCCCGCGCGCGTCATGCGCACTTCCCAGCCGCGTACCGTCAAGATCGATCGCAAACGCGATGAGATGTCCAGCGTGATTTGCTTTTCCATGAGCCCGCTGTTTTGAGCGCCCGTGTCGCTGCCGCCGTGGCCCGGATCGATGACGATCAAGCGCGGATTCGTCGCCACCGACGATGGGCCGCTGGTCGGAGCATACTTCCAACCCGAAGGCGCTGGGGACGGCGCGGCGGCCGCTGCTTCACCAATCGTTCCCGAACCGGTGCGCGTCGCGATATCAGCCGGCATATCTTTAACCGAAATCGCAAGCCCGCTTTGCGAAGGCACGACGTCGACTTCTTTTTGTCCGCTCAGCGTGAGCGCGACGCGAACCGTGTCGTTCGACAGTTGGTGCACACGCAGCGACGCAACTTGCGGCGAAGACGGCGATTCGTCTCGCGGTCCGCTGCGCAATTGCGCCGGATGGATGTCAACATACCAGCGGTCGTCGAGAAGACGATGCCATTCATAGTTCGCGTTTCCCTCAACGGCGATCTGCAGATTGAATTCGCCCTCGCCCGGCTGCGCGTTGACGTCGGTGACCGTTGCCATTGAGGCTGCAGTTGGCTGGGGCGACTCCTCCGGGGGTGTCGGCTCCGGCGTCGGCGTGCTCTCTCTTATCGGCGGCGGTGGTGAGGGCGGCGCGGGATATCGGAATGCCGGCGGACCACCGTGCAGCGCAAGCGAGAAGTCGAGATGCTGACCGGTTTGCCCGTCGTCGGCGCGCGCATGCGGCGCGAGCACGACCGTGACGCGCGTGTCGGGATCGCGCGTCGTTCCGCCCATCTGCACGTCCAGTTCAGAAATCGCTGAATCGCGCATCTTACGGCTGCGCTGCAGCGTGCTGCCGAAACCCGGAAAGTCGTAGATGACGCGGCCCGGCGGCGCGGACACTTTTTTCGCGTGGGGCGGAAGAGCCGCATGCACGACGAGCAGCGAGCCGTCGCGTGTCGACTGGATGTCAGCGACTGCGATCTGTGGTTGCAACACCATTTGTCCGCGATCGTTCTTCGGTTCCAAATACAGCGCGCGCAACAGGGTCTGCATCGGCAGATACACGTCGTTGTCACGCACGAACGGCGCGAACGGCGCTTGCGCCGAGACGTCCTCGAGATCGTATCGCGGGTCACCGATTGAAAAGCTGATGATGCGCGGCTCAGGCGTCGTCAGCAAGACGTAGCGCTCACCTGGACTCCACGCGACGGCGACGCCAAGCTTTGAAAGCAAGGCCTGCAACGCCGCATCGTGCAGCGCAATGGCTGCATCGTTCTTCTGGGGGATGATCCGAGTGAATGTGAGCCGTTGCTTGCCGAACCAGTAACTCGGTGCCGGCGCTGCTGCGCGAGCCACATTCGCCGCAGCAAGCACCAGCATCGCGGCGATCAGGGCCGCGCTACCAGTCCGAACGGCGCAAAGGCGTATCGAGCGCAAGATGACCTCCGGGCAACGCATCGAGGCGTTCCCCATTAACAAGAACACCGACCGCGTTGATTCCCGGCAGTCCGGTCAACGTCCAAACGAGCGACTTAAATTCACCGGATTCTCCAAGGCTGCCGCCGACCGCTGAACGGACCTCGCCGGAGAGGTCGACGACTGCCGTTGAACCATCAACGACAATCGACCGCACGTGCGTTCCAGGTGGGAACCGAATGGCATCGATCGTGCTCGACGGCCCGGCGACGGCTTGCACCGCCGCGTAAAGCGCCACGTTGTGCAACCGTTCAATCGCCGATTCACCCGGCGCCTGCGGACGCACGGTGATCGTCCACGGAACTTCGGTCGTTCCGTCAAGCTTCGTATAGTACACGGTGATGCGTTCGCTGAGCGCGGTGCGGTTGTGCTGTTGCACGATGACCCATGCAACGATCGCCGCGAGCACGAAGAGGACCAACAAAAATAAAGCCCGCGACGTTTTCACGGACTTCTATGTTCGCGTCACGACCGATGCTGCTCCTCGCGTTGCTAAAATTGCACCAGTCGCCAGTGCGAAAGCCACGCCCGCGGATGCAAAGACGAAACGATACCCTTCCAACGAACCGCCGGTTCGTGCAAGAATCCAACCACCGCACAGCGGCGCAAGAACGGACGGAAGATTCGATGCAATCCCCCAAAGACCGAGATCACGCGCAACATCGCGCATCTGGGGAACGCTTTCCAGTCCGAGCGCCCATCCCGTCGAAAGCGCGCCGCCGAAACCAATGCCAAAGAGTCCGCCGAAAGCCAGGATCCAGCTCTCCGACGGAACGAGCGCAAAGCCGAATCCAGCAATCGCCATCGGCACGCATGACAATGCGGCCACGAGCTTGCGCGGTGCTCGGTCGGAGATGATACCCAGCCAAACGCTCGAGAGCAGCGCGCCAAAAACCGAGCATCCGGCGACGAGTCCTGTTCCGCCGGATGGATTCGCATTGTGCAGTACGTCGCGAAAGAAATAGAGCACGAACGTCGTCAGGATCGTCAGACCGAAGACGACAAAACCACGTGCGATGAAGACGAGGATGAAATCGTGCCAATCTTTGACGCGAGCGGCCGCTTCTTGGTCCGTTGCCGGCCGTTCATCGAGCAGCAGCAACGTCAAGACGCCGGCACCGATCAAGACGCCGATCGCCAAGAATGCGATCCGCGGACTCGTTGTCCCGGCAATTGCAAGTCCGATGATGGTGCCCACGAGCGCCGCAGCGCCGCGAACGCCTGATACAAGACCCCACGACTGACGCGGCACGACGTCGGGGATCACCGCCTGATAGGCCGCAATGCTGACGTTGAAGCCGATCGTCGAGATGACGAGCAGCACGATGAACGTGGTCATCGAGTTCGTCAAACCGGCGAGGCAGAGTGCCGGCGCATCGACGAGCGCGCCGGCAAGGATCAGTCCGCGCCGGTCGATGCCGCGGCGATGCAGCCAATCCGAGAGCGCGCCGGCAACTGCGGGAACGACCATCGCGGCAAACGCGACGCCGCTGGCAATGACCGCCAGATCGTGACGGTAGTTGACCGGCGAAAGTTGCAGCAATTTTGCAGGCACCGCGATCGCCATGACGGCGGCATCCTGCAGCGATAACGGAATCCAGAAAAGGTTGATGAGCGTCGCTCTGCGCAGCCTGAAAGGGCGGAGGGTCGTCATCTTGGCGCGCGTTCTGGTGTCTTCAGTTGGCCGCGGCGATCCGGCTCGAGCGTCTGTTCGCGCCAAGTCACCTTACGTCCGATGAAACTTGCCGCCCAAATCGCAAACGCAAGCACATCGCGTGCCGGCGCCAGCCAAAGTGGATCTTGTCGTTGCAACCCCAGCGCCTCGTACGCGTTCCTTTGCAGCGCGATACGTGACGCAAGCGCAACGGCCGCCAAGAGAAACCCGCGACGACGATTTCCGCCAAGAAGCAGATAGAGCAGCGCCCAGGCGAACGCAAAAGTGATTCCGGAGAGTGCATAACCGATCGGCTGCACTGCCGAGATCGTACGCGCCCACCGCAATTCATGGTGCGTTAATGCGCCCAATGTCGGCTCCACGACAACGTTCTCGACGACATAGCGCGAGAGGCGCACTTCGTATCCCGCTTCTTGCGTGCGCCGGCCGAGCTCGTAATCATCCGCCAAATGCGACCCAAGCGCTTCGAAGCCGCCGGACGCTTCGAAGATGCTGCGGCGCACCGCGATCGTGGCGCCGAGCGCAAAGCCGATCGCTTGCAATTTGCACGCGACCAGCACCGACGGCGCAAAGTAGGCGTTGACGTACATTGCGCCGAGCGTCGATGCGACTCCATTGCAGGCAACGGCACGGTACAAGCATGTCACCGCGCCGATCCGCTCATCATCAAATGACGCCACGATCGCACGGAGATACCTCCGGTCGACGCGCATATCGCTATCCGCGATCACAAAGATGTCGCCTCGAGCTTGCGCCGACATGCGCGAGAGATTGGCGACTTTCGGATTGGGCGAGGTGTCTGCGCCAACGGAGATGACGATGTCGCGGCCGGGCAGCGAATCGCGCACGCGCTGAGCGATCGCAAGCGCCGGATCGCCCGCATCCGCGACGCCGAAGATGACGCGAAAGTCGTGATAATCCTGTTCGCAGAACGAGCGCAAGTTTTCGTAGAGCTCCGGTTCGTCGCCCCGCAGCGGTTTGAAAATCGTTACCGGCGGCTGCGCGCCGCCGGCAGTCGGGCAAGCGCTCTTGAAAGTCTGCAACGCAGCGGCGCGCAACCGCAAGGTATCCGATCCCCGTAACGCTTGCGGCGAGCGCTGCAACGCGCAGCAATCTACGCAGCATATTTCTCAACGACATCGCTGAATGCGACGGGCACCAGCCCCAAACGGCGCACCGCAGCAGCGACGTCGGGGCTCGTCAGCGCGCGCAGCTCCTCGCCGAATTGATACTCCGCAATCGCGCGCTCGATGTCCGGCCACGGCTCGGTCGCGGGATGAAAGTACATCTCGCAGATGCCGCGCGGGAGATGGGCCAGAAACGCGAGCACGCGCTGGGATGTCATTCGACCGCTATCGTTCATTCCGAAAACAAAATCGTTCGTCTTCAGGCCCGCGCGTTTTAGCCGCCAGTGCATTAGCGTGAGCCAGGGCCAAAGAAAGAACGCGTTGGCAAAGCGCGGCCAGAGCCGGTCATGGCTTGCCGACCAGGATGCAAAGAACGGCTCACGCGGCACGCGCACGGAGCGCATGCCGTACTCCGGCGCCGATCCGCATGATCGACGTAAGAATCGTGGGATGCACGTGCAGATGATTTTGCGCGTTGACGTGGTCGAGCGCTAAACCGGTGCGTGCAAAGGCCTCAAATTGCGCGCGAATCTCCGCTTCGAGTTGCCGGCGCGCGCGGCGGTCGAAGAAATATCGCACGCCGGCGCCACCCAGGTCGCTCGAAAAATTGCCGTCTTCATCGACCAAGTCGGGAACTCGCTCCGGCGGTAAGGTCGCCCGGCCGTTAACGAGCACCAAATGCAATCCGACGCGCAGTTCCGGCAAACGGTGCGCCCGCTCGACCGCATCGGCGGTTGCCGGCGCCGACACCATGAGACTCGCCGCGCGAAGAATGCCGTCGCTATGCGCGCGTTCGATCGCTTCGTTGACCTCGGCGCTCAGGCCGAAGTCATCCGCAGAGACGATCAGCGTTCGAGCAGTCGCGCTAACGGGTCGCGCGGGCGCGCGCCAATTCCTTGATCCGTCCGCCTGTTTGAATGACGCTTAAGACCGACTGCGCGATTGCCGGAATGACGCGCGGCCGCAAGAGATCGGAATCAAAGTTGGCCATGTTCGCATCGTTTTCGGTCAAACATGCCTGCAGAAATGCGCTGAACGTCAACCCTTTGATGACGTCCGGCGCATTGTAGACGCCGCTCTGTGGCTTGGCCTCTTTGGCTCGCCCGATCGTCTTCATCAGCGCGCGAACGTATCCGAGCGCGGTGGCCGCCGTATTCTTCAGCGACCCATAGCCCCGCACCGCCCGCTCGTACGCGATCCAATTGACGAAAAAGACGATGTGACGAGCTTCTTCGTAGAGCACCCTTGAGAACAACGACGTCAAGCTCTCCGGCAGAATCCGTGCTTCGCGCGCAAGCCGAAATATTCCGAAGCCGAAAAAGGAGTCCAAACATTCGTTGTAACCGAAATCGATGAAGGCGCGGCGCGTTGGATTGACCGACGGCTCCTCGCGCACTGCCTGTAATTGGTAACGGTCGACAAGCGTGGCGATCATGCGCGCGTGCCGATTTTCCTCATAACCCTGCAATGCGACCGCCTCGCGAATGACCGCGTCGCTTTGCCCCTTCGCAAAGCCGTTGACCATCACGCCCGCGTTTAACTCAACCTGCAAGGCCATGCTCCAAATCGGAATCGAGCGCAGCAACTGCAGCGAATCCTCATCCAGCTCCGGCCACGGAAGCTCCTCCGGCTCGTACGCCGTGTGCGTTCCGATAAACCACCGGCAAAAAAGGTCGCGATGTTCGGGAGAACCGATGCGCATGCGCGCTCCTATTCGCGCCGCTGGTGCAGGAGCATTTTCAGGAATTGAGGGATGGTCGTCAGGTGAGACGCCTCGAGAAAGAAGTCGACGGAACTCCGTCGCGCAAAGCAGATCATCTGCGAATCAATCTCGAGCAGGATGTGCGTTCAAAAGGAATCACAAACGGTTTTGAAGCCTTCCGTTTTCGCCACTGCGCTCTGCCGGAAATCGATCTCGATCAAGTCAGCACAGCCTGCGAGCTTTACGGACGCACGTTGAACGCGCCGGTTCTGATTTCCAGCATGACCGGCGGTACGCCGGAGGCGCAGGCGATCAATCGCACATTGGCATCGGTGGCACAAGAGCACCGGCTCGCGATGGGCCTCGGCTCCGGTCGCGCGCTTCTCGAACATCCTGAACTGCTGGCAACCTTCGATGTGCGCGGCATCGCGCCGGACGCCTTGCTCTTTGCGAATCTTGGCGCCGTGCAATTGAATCGCGGGTACGCAGCCTCCCAATGCGCGAAGATTGTCGAATTATTGCAGGCCGATGCGCTGATTCTGCATCTCAATCCGCTGCAAGAGGCGGTACAGTCGGAGGGCGACACGGTTTTTGGCGGCTTGCTCTTTCAGATCGAAGCGGTCTGCAAGGCAATCGATGTGCCCGTCGTTGTGAAGGAAGTGGGCTGGGGACTTTCAGCGGACGTTACCAAGGCGCTCTTTGATGCGGGCGTCAGCGCGGTGGATGTGGCCGGCGCAGGCGGAACATCCTGGAGTGAAGTCGAGCGGCATCGCCTTTCTGAGCCGTGGCGCGCGCGCGTGGCGGGCGCCTTTGCGACATGGGGCATCCCGACGGCGGATTGTCTTATCGCCGCGCGCGCTGCGGCGCCATCTCAGCTAATCTTCGCAAGCGGCGGCATCCGCGACGGAATCGACGTCGCGAAGGCGATTGCGCTCGGCGCGGATCTGGCCGGCGTTGCGGCGCCGTTCTTGAAAGCAGCCGCGCAAGGGAGCGTTGCGGGCGACGATTGCGCACGTGAAATCGTGCAAACCCTGCGCATTGCGATGTTCTGCGTCGGCGCGCAAAACCTCACGGATCTGCGGTCGAGCGACCGCTTGTGCCGGATGTAATGAATGAGATGATCGCAGCCGACGCCTACTGCAAAATGCTGGCAGGGCCGTCATTACGAAAACTTCATCGTGGCAGGCCCGCTGGTACAGGCGGATCTGCGCGTGCATTTGCGACGCATC
The DNA here is from genome assembly GCA_963723515.1 of Vulcanimicrobiota bacterium. GTDB lineage: Bacteria > Vulcanimicrobiota > Vulcanimicrobiia > Vulcanimicrobiales > Vulcanimicrobiaceae > JAFARW01. Next base: position 61,550 of record CAVRQT010000001.1, on the reverse strand, counting down.
TACGCCTTCTGCCGAACGACCGACGACCTGGGCGACGAAAGCGGCAACGATGCGCTTGCGCGGCTCGCCCGCTGGCGCGCTGAAGTCGCTGCGCTCTTCGAAGGCGACGCACCCGTACATCCGGCTTTGATTGCATTGCGCGAAACGATCCGGCAATGCGCCTTGCCGGCGCAGCCGTTTCTGGATCTGATCGAAGCGAACATGATGGATCAAACCGTCCACACGTATGAGGGGTGGCCGGAGTTGCTCGAATATTGCATGCTGTCGGCGGCGCCGGTCGGCCGCCTCGTCTTGCGGGTTTTCGGCATGTACAACGCACAGAGCGAAAGGCTCTCCGATGATGTCTGCATCGGTTTGCAGCTCGCGAACCACGCGCAAGACGTTACCCGTGACCGAGCGATTGGGCGAACATATCTGCTGCAAGCGGATATTCGAAGCAGCGGGGTTGACGGCGCGGTACGCGCGCTTTGCGAGCGTGCCGTCGGCCTGCTGCAATCGGGACGGCAACTCGAAGCTATGGCGCCATATCCCCTGCGCTTGCAGCTTGCGCTTTACCGGCTGGGCGGCTTGGAGATTTGCCGCAGGATTGCGGCGCTCGATTACCGCACGGACCTGCGGCGCCCGAGCATCGGTAGCGCACGGCGCTTGCGCGTCTTCGGTCAAGCGGCACTGCAATCGTTGCATCGTTTAAAGGAACCAAGTAGTGCACAACCCGTTGGAAGTCATCGCTAGCGTCGCGTCGCCTGCCGATCCGCTGCGGCAAGCGGAACGGTACTGCGAGCGCATGGCGCGCCGCGAGGCAAAGAACTTCTATTGGGGTTTCGTGTCGCTGCCAAAAGACCAACGCGTCGCGATCTACGCCTTGTACGACTTAGCGCGCCAAATTGATGATGAGGCGGATAAGGCCGGCGCCGACGCGCAAGATCTGCCGCAGCGCTTAAATACGTATCGGGAGCGCGTCAAGGAAACTGCTCGCGGCGGTTACTGCGATCCAATTACGCATGTCCTCAGCCATGCAATGCGTCGTTATCGCATTCCCGAGTCAGAACTACTGATGCTGATTGAAGGCGTCCAAATGGATGCCGCATGCACGCGCTATGCGACCTGGGAAGAGTTGGAACGGTACTGTATGCTCGTCGCTTCGGTCGTCGGGCGCATGTGCGTGCGCATCTTCGGCTATGACGACCCTGCGGCGTTGCAATATGCCGACGAACTCGGTCTGGCTCTTCAGTTGACGAACATCTTGCGTGACGTGCGCGAAGACGCCGCGCTGGGGCGGATCTACCTTCCGGGGGAGGACCTCGCGCGTTTCGGGATCACCGAAGCGGAGGTTTTGTTTGCCGACCCATCATCGCGCGCTTGGAATGAACTCGTCGCTTTTGAAACTGCGCGGGCACGCCGATTTTTCGCAGCCGGATATCGCGTCCTTGCGCACGTTCCGCGACGTGCGGCCGCGTGCGTGCAAACGATGGCGAGCATTTACGAGCACATCCTCGAGATGATCGAAAGCGATCCGCAGCTGCCCTTGCGCGAGCGTGCATCGCTTTCACGGACACAGAAATTGCGCATCATGGTCGGATCTTGGCTGCGCCCGATGTAGCGGTTATCGGCGCCGGCTTAGCCGGATTGTCTGCGGCATTGGAACTGCGCGAAGCCGGATGCCGCGTCCATCTCTACGAAAGAAGCCGCCTCGTCGGCGGACGCGCGACGTCATTTGAAGTCGCCGGTCACGAGGTCGACAACGGACAGCACGTCTTCCTTGCCTGCTGCACGGAGTTCATTCGGTTCGTCGATCGCGCCGGCATGGCGGACAAACTCTACCTTCAACGGCGCTTCGATGTGGTCGCGTTCAACAGCCGCGGAAGACGCGGGCGCCTCCGCGCGCTGCCCTTACCGGCGCCGCTGCATCTGGCGGCCTCGTTCTTGACGTATCGGCATCTGAGCTGGAGAGCACGGCTCAGAGTGATCCGCGCACTGGGTGCGATCAAAGGTGCGCTTTCGTCCAGTCAAGATTTCGCGACGTGGCTTTCAAGTCACGGACAAGGCAGCGAGGAGGTCCGCGCATTTTGGGAGCCGTTCATCGTTCCAGCGCTCAACGCGCCGCTGGAACGGATTCGAGCCTCGGATGCAGCGCTCGTTTTACGGCGCGCATTTCTCGAAGATGCCGGCGCCGCGCGTTTCGGTTTTGCGACCGTTCCGCTGGCGCACATCATGAATGCAGCAGCAGAAACCATCGATCACGTGCACCTTTCAACGGCAGTGCTCGCCGTCGAGCTCGGTGAGAACGGACAGCCCTCGCTCGAAATCGCCGGTGGGCTCAAACGCTCGTACGATGCGATCGTCTTAGCGGTCGCGCCACGGCAACTCGCAAAGCTGCTCGGCAACAGTGCGCAATACGGTCTTCCGGCGCTCGACGACTATGAAGCGATGCCGATCATCGACGTGCACCTCTGGCACGATCGCGGCGCGCTCGATTTCGATTTTGCGATGCTGATCGAGTCACCGGTGCAGTGGATCTTTCAAAAGGAGCCGGGATATATCTGTTGCAGCGTGAGCGCCGCCGAAAAATACATTCGGCTTGCGACCGACGATCTAACGCGGCTCGCATGGGATCACATTCTGGCAGCGGTTCCCGAACTTGCCGGCGCCAGGCTGCGCACAAGCGCGGTGACGCGCAATCCCGAAGCGACCTATATGCCCAGAGACGGCGCGATTCGACCGCCGCAGCGAACGCGCCGCGCATGCGTCGCCGTCGCGGGATCGTGGACGGAAACGGGGTGGCTCGACACGATGGAATCGGCCGTGCGCAGCGGAATCGCAGCTGCACATTCGCTCGAGTTGATCCGCAACGTTGCCTGAGCCGCTGCAATCCGCCGTCGATTGGCTGCTGGCGCAGCAATCACCGGACGGCTGGTGGTCGGGAGAGCTCGCGACGAACGTGACGATGACCGCCGAGCACATCCTGCTCCTGCGCTTTCTGGGCGCCGACAGTGCGCCGATAGCAGGCGGCGCGATCAAACATTTTCTCGCGAACCAGCGCAGCGATGGTTCGTGGGCGCTGTACTACGACGGGCCCGCGGACTTGAGCACGACGATCGAAGCCTACGTCGCGCTAAGACTCTTGGGTTTGAATGCGACCGTTCCGGAGATGCAACGCGCGCTCGCGATGATTCGGCGGCTTGGCGGTCTAGCGAAAGCGCGCGTCTTCACCAAAATTTGGCTCGCGCTCTTCGGCAAATACCCATGGGAGGGGATCCCGACGCTGCCGCCCGAGCTTGTCTTTCTTCCGCCATCGGTTCCGTTTAATTTCTACGACTTCGCCTGCTGGGCGCGCGGCACAATTGCGCCGCTGTGCGCCGTCATCGCGCGCCGTCCGATTCGAAAACTCGGCGTCGACATCTCTGAGATCGTCGTCGAAGGCACCGAACCGTCGATGCGTCGCGTGCCGGGAAGCGGCGCGTTTTGGTGGCTCGACCAGCTTTTGAAATTGTACGAACGCAGTCCGTGGAAGCCGGCGCGAGAACGTGCATGCCGGCGCGTGATCGATTGGGTCGTCGAGCGCCAAGAAGCCGACGGAAGTTGGGGCGGCATTCAACCCCCATGGGTTTACTCGTTGATCGCGTTGAGCATCGAAGGACGCGGGCTTGACGATCCTGTGATTCATCGCGGTCTTGCCGGCATGCAACGCTTCATTATCGATGATGCTGCGCAAGGGTGGCGTTTTCAAGCCTGCATGTCGCCCGTTTGGGATACCGCGTGGGCGGTTCGCGGCTTGCGGCTCGCGGGACTTGATACACGCCATCCGGCGATGCAGCGCGCCGTGCAATGGCTGCTCGACGAACAGATTCCGGCGCAAAGTCCAGGGCGATTGGCGCCTCCGCCTGCACGGCGTCGAGGGCGGCGGGTGGGCGTTCGAATTCGACAACGATGCGTATCCGGACATCGACGATACGACGGTGGTCGTTCTCGCGTTGCTCGAAGGCGGCAATCGCGATCGTGTCGGTGCCGCGGTGCAGCGCGCTATTGCCTGGACGCTCGCAATGCGCTCTCGCAACGGTGCGTGGGCCGCATTTGACCGCGACAACGAAGATACGCTCGTTTACCGAATGCCGTTCGCCGATTTCGGCGCGTTGATCGACCCGCCGACCGAAGATGTGACCGCGCACGTGCTCGAGATGCTTGCCGCAGTCGATTACGCCGTCGAGGATCCGCACGTCGCCGGCGGTTTGCACTACTTGCGCAAAACGCAGCGGCCAAGCGGGGCGTGGTTCGGACGCTGGGGCGTCAACTATATTTACGGGACGTGGTGCGTCCTTTCAGCGCTCGCGGCGCTTAAAACGGGCAGCGACATGGTGCGGCGTGCGGCATCTTGGTTGCTGGAGCGCCAAAACCGCGATGGCGGCTGGGGTGAAACCTGCCACTCCTACGAGGACGAATCGTTCGCGGGCGTCGGCGATAGCACGCCGTCACAGACGGCGTGGGCCATGATGGGACTGCAGCTTGCGGGGCTCGGCCAGCATGAAGCGTGCGGACGGGGAATGAACTTTCTTCTCGAGCGACAACGTTCAGACGGCACGTGGGACGAGCCGCAATACACGGGCACGGGCTTTCCGGGAGATTTCTACATTAACTACCATCTGTATCGACATCTCTTTCCGCTGATGGCGCTGGCAGCGGATGCTGCGCTTCGCAGACGGATTCTGCTGCCGCAAGGAGCTTCGCTATGAGCGTTCCATGGCAGCAAAAACTTGCCGTTTTCAAATACATCGCCGGTAAGAAGCTCCGACGGGAGAAAAAGTTCCCGCTCGTGCTGCAGCTCGAGCCGCTGTTCCAGTGCAATCTGGAGTGTGCGGGCTGCGGAAAGATCCAGCATCCCAACGATATTCTTCGCCGCCGAATGACCGTTCAAGAGGCGATCGACGCCGTCGAAGAATGCGGCGCACCAATGGTTTCGATTGCCGGCGGTGAGCCGTTGATCCACACGGAGATCGCGCAAATCGCAGAAGCGCTGATCGAGCGCAAGAAGTTCATCTATCTCTGCACGAACGCGATTCTGATGGAACGCAAGCTTGATCAATTCAAGCCTTCGATCTACTTTGCGTGGTCGGTCCATTTGGACGGCCTCAAGGAGCGGCATGATGAGTCCGTCTGCCGTTCAGGAATCTTCGAAAAAGCCGTTGGGGCGGTCAAGGCGGCGCAAGCGCGCGGCTTTCGTGTTACGACGAACACGACGTTTTTCAATCAGGACGACCCGCAGTCAATTCGCTCGGTGCTTGATTTCCTCAACGACGAGCTGCGCGTCGACACGATGCAAATCGCGCCGGGATACGCCTACGAGAGGGCGCCGGATCAAGAACATTTCCTCGGCGTGGAGCGCACGCGCGCGATCTTTCGCGAAGCGTTTGCCGGCGACAAGCGCAAGAAGTGGCGCTTGAATCACAGCCCGCTTTACTTAGATTTCTTGGAAGGCAAAGTTGACTTCCAATGCACGGCCTGGGGCATCCCATCGTACTCGGTGCTCGGATGGCAGCGCCCATGCTACCTCATGTCAGACGGCTATGTCGGCAGCTATAAGGAGCTCGTCGAGACGACCGATTGGTCGAAGTACGGCCGCGGACGCCATCCGAACTGCGAAAACTGCATGGCGCATTGCGGCTACGAGCCGACTGCGGTAATGGCGACGATGCGTTCGCCGAAAGAGATGGTGCGCGCGGCCGTTGCCCACTGATTCGGTCTTCCTCACCGGAGCGACCGGATTCATAGGCAGCCACGTCCTGGGCGAATTGATCGCGCAAGGATACCGCGTGCGCGCGCTGGTTCGCAATCGAAAATCGGAATCACTGCCCTACGAAACGGTGCGCGGCGATCTGCGAGCGCCCGGTGAATTGGCGCGCGCGCTCGACGGATGCCGTTACCTCATCCACTGTGCCGCCCTCTACTCATTCTCACCGTCGGCACGCGGCGAAATGCACCTCATCAACGTAGCGGGTACGAGCGGGCTTCTCGAAGCGGCGAGGGTTGCCGGCGTCGAGCGCGCCATCGTAACGTCGAGCTCAGCCGCTTTGGGTGTTTCGCGCAACGGACATCTGCTGACGGAATCGGATTGGGCAAACGAGCACAGCGGCTCTGCGTATCACGATTCAAAAGTCGAGCAAGAACGCGCCGCATTTGCGAGCCGTGTGCCGCTGAGCACGCTCTTACCGACGACGCCGGTCGGGCCCGGCGATGCGAAACCGACCCCTACCGGACGTCTTATCGCCGATTTTGCGGCGGGTCGGATTTTTGCGAAACCGCCACGCTGCGGTGGCCTCAATATCGTTGCAATCGAGGACGTGGCGCGGGCACACGTCGTTGCCTTGACGCGCGCGCGCCCGAGCGAGCGTTACATCCTAGGCGGCGAAAATCTGACCTTAGATCAATTGTGGGCGCTGCTCTCAGAACTCACCGGAAAGCGCGCGCCGCAGATGCGACTTCCGAATGCCGTGCTATTTGCGGCCGCATGGGGGGATGAATTGCGGTGCCGCCTCAAAGGCGGCGCGACGCCCCGCATTCCGCTCGAGGGTGTTCGATTAGCACAGCATCGGGTGTTCGTCGACAGCACGAAAGCGCAACGCGAACTCGACTTTGATCCCTCGGCGGTGCGCGATGCGCTGCAACGCGCAATCGCCTGGTACCGAACCCATTTCACCGGCGTTTGACCTCGCTTCGCTGACCGTCGTTACGCCGACGTCGCTCGAGTATCGTATCGCTCGCGCGGAGTTGCCAAATATTAACGTCGTGCGTGCCGGAATTGCGTTATCGGCACTCGATCCAACGACTCTTTCGGACACCGTGATCAGCTGTGGGCTCGCCGGCGGCTTGGCGGACTTGCCGACCGGCACCGTCGTACTCCCGGAGACGCTCCACAGTGCTGACGGCGCGACGATTGCCTGCGATGCGCTGCTCGTGAAAGCATTGCGCGAAAGCGCTTCCGCCCTTGGCTTACGCTACAGCGGCGAGCCGCTCCTGAGCGCCGGCTCGATCGTGCGAGGCGACGAACGGCGGCTTTGGGCAGCGCGCGGTTTTGTTGCCGCCGACATGGAAAGCGCACTGCTGCGCGGCTCCCGAATTGCGGCGGTCCGTGTCATTCTCGATACGCCGCAGCATGAGTTGCATCGCGCATGGCTGCATCCAGCGACGGTGCTCTTCCATCCACGCGCATGGTTCGAACTTCCGTGGCTCGCTAAAGAGGCGCCGCGCTGTGCGCGCATTGCGGCGCGCGTCATACGGAACGCCTTAAAAGCACCCTTGATTTAGAGGTGGTTGGCGCGCCGCATGTCCCGCAGCGACTGCAGCAACACCGCCCGGAAATTTCGCTCCCCTTCCGCGCCGTAAGCGCGTGCGATGTCCGTGCGAACATGCGCGTGCGCGCCCGCAGAAAGCATATGGTCGAGCAGCAAATCGACATCGAGATTTCCATCGGGCTGCAATGCCTGGGCGATCAATGCCGCGCACAAGGCATGTCCGTCGTGCGGATCCGGCGACGGCGAGACATTGAGGTCGATATGGGCATCGTGGAACGTCGTCACGATGTCTTTCACGGCAAAGTTGAAGACGGACAAAAACGAGCCGACCTTTTGCCGGCCGAAGACCAAGCGCAGGTGCCATAGCTCGACGCCGGCCAGATGTCCCGCCAGCGAATGAATCAGCGTGACGGTGTCGTAATGCTGCGCGCCGCCCCCCGCCTCGATGAGTGCGACGGTAAGCGGGACATTCGGCGAGGCATCGCCCAAAGAAGCGCGTTCGGCACGCGCCGCTGTCGGCGCGCACAAGGCGACCAGCGCGGCGGTCACCATCAGCGTCGAGATTGCTTTCGGCTTCATCCCTCTACTAATTATCAAGAGACAATGAAGATTCTCTAAGGCTCGCTTAGGAGGTGCGGTGAAGCAGCGGCGTCGCGAGAACGCCATTGATCACGAATTGCACGGCGAGCGCCGCCAAGATGATACCGAGCACGCGCGTCACGACGTGAATCCCCGTCTTACCGATCAATTGCATCAGCCTTCCCGCGCTCCGCATGCAGAACCACGTCGCCGCAAGCGCGACTGCATACGCGACAAAGATCGTCACGAGCTTGACTCGATCGCCATGCGCAAGGCTGATCAAGAGCAGTACGGTAGCGATTGTTCCGGGCCCGGCGATCATCGGAATCGCGAGCGGAAAAACCGCTGGATTTTCAACCGCCGCTGCTTCGCGCTCCTCTTCTTCCGTGCGCTTGGCGCCGGTCTTTCGCGCGAACAGCATATCGATCGCGATCAGGAAGAGCAGCAGGCCGCCGGCGATCATGAATGCAGGCAACGTGATGCCGAGCGCATCGAGCACCGGACGGCCGACGAGTCCCATGAACAGCACGATCAATGCGGCAACGAGCACCGCTTGATTCACGATGCGCGCGCGATCGCCGTCGTTTACCTGCGCCGTCGATGCTAACGTCAGCGGAATCATTCCGATCGGGTCGATGATCGTGAATGCCGTGGCAAAAGCAGCGGCCGTGAAGTGGAGATCCACTTCACGGCCGCTTTCTCTTTACGTTACGCGGCTACTGCAGGGCGGTCGCCATGAACGTGTTTCCGCTGGAGTAGTATCCAACTGCCGTTACATAGGCTCCCGGTTGCAAATTACCGCTCACGGTCCCGCTTTGCTCGGCCGGCAGCGCGTTGACGAGTACCGACCCCATGTTCGGAGTCACTACAAGCAACGTCGGCCCCGACTGCGCCATGACGTAACCGGTGATCTGAGCGTTGCCCGCTGCACCGTAGCCGACCGGAGTCGTATACGGATTGTAGGCGGTCGCGTACGGCGTGTAGCCGCTGCTATACGGGGTGTAGCCAGTGCTATACGGGTTGTACCCGCTCGTCGCGTATGGATTGTATGCGGTTGTTGCGTACGGATTGTACGCGTTCGCGCAATTGCTATACGTTGGGTCACAGCCTTGGTTGTCGTACGCAGGCTGGTAGGCATACGGGTTATATGCCGGCTGGTACGCGTACGGGTTATATGCCGGCTGATACGCGTAGGGGTTATATGCCGGTTGATATGCGTACGGGTTATATGCCGGCTGGTATCCGTATGGATTGTTGTAGTACTGCGGCGGATACCCATAACCCGAATTGCTATTGCTCAGCAGCAGCAACGGAGCCAGTGCAAGGAGATCCTGCGCCTGAAAGTTACCGCCGTTTCCGTTGAGCAACGATGGAACGATCGTCAGCAGCGCAGCAAGCGCCAGATCCGAGCCGTTCGATCCTGAGTTGTAACCGTACGGGTTGTAGCCGGTGCTATACGGATTGTAGCCGGTGCTGTACGGATTGTAGCCCGTGGTATACGGATTGTAGCCCGTGGCATACGGATTGTAACCCGTGCTATACGGGTTGTAGCCGTAGTTGACCGGGGTTCCTAAGACGCCACCCAAGAGTTGACCGAGCAACAGTTGTGTCGGATCAATTGTCGGCTGGTAGACCGGGTACTGCTGATACGCCGGATATTGCTGGTAGACCGGGTACGGCTGGTACACGACCTGTTGCTGATAGACCGGATATGGCTGGTACACGACCTGTTGAACCGTCGGATCGGCCGCTGCAACCGCTGCATTTACGGCTACGATTCGGGTCGGCAAGGCCTGCGGGCCGGTCCACGCTTGGCGGAGCCACTGACGATCCGCAGGCGTCAACGCGTAGCGCGTGCGAGCTTGAATCGTACTCCACGGAATCTGTGACGATTGTTTGATCGTATTCGTGATCAGGTTCACGCGGGTTACGGCACGTTGCACCAACGCAGTCTGGAGCTGCCGGTTACGGGGAACGATGACGGTTCCGAACGACGTACGGACGCGTTGCGTTGCAACGGTCGCCGGTACGCGAACGGTCGTTACCGGAACGTTCCTGATCGTTGTTCGCGGCGGTAGGAACGTTTGAACGTGCGTTGTCGCCGGCAGATGCGTTATCGTGCGCGCCGGCGGGATGAACGTTTGAACGTGCGTGGTTGCTGGCATGTGCGTTACGTTGCGGGCCGGTGGGATGAACGTTTGAACGTGCGCCGGTGCCGGCATGCGGGTGATGTTACGCGTCGGCGGCACGAACGTTTGACCGTGCGTGGTCACCGGCATGCGCGTTACATTACGCGTCGGCGGCACTAGGTTCTGGACGTGCGTCATCGTCGGCGTATGCGTGATTGCACGCGTCGGCGGCAGGATCGTTTGCACGTGTGTCGTCGGCGGCATGTAACTACGAACGTGCGTTGTTACGGGCGTGTTGTGCGTCGTTACTGGCGCATTGTGCGTCGTTACCGGCACATTGTGCGTCGTCGTGGGCGGCACGTAGCTCCGCACGTGCGGCGTGCTGGCCGGTGTGTACTGACGCTGCACTGGCGGCGTATACTGCCGTGGCGTCGTCACCGGCGGCGTGTACTGACGCTGCGTCGTTGCCGGCGGCGTATATTGCCGCGGTGTCGTTACCGGCGGCGTGTACTGACGCTGCGTGGTCGCCGGCGGCGTATATTGCCGTGGTGTCGTTACCGGCGGCGTGTACTGACGCTGCGTCGTCGCCGGCGGCGTATATTGCCGTGGTGTCGTTACCGGCGGCGTGTACTGACGCTGCGTCGTTGCGGGCGTGTACTGCCGTTGCACCGGCGGGGTATATTGTCGCGGCTGAGCAGCCGGCTGCGCCGCGGGCCGCTGGGGCGCCCGCGCCGCGGGTTGCGCTGTCGCGCGGTCTTTGTTTGAGGTGCCGCTGGACTGATCGGCCAGCACCGGAAGCGTGGCGCTGAAGATCAGGATTGCCAGGGCACTAAAGTATCGATACATGGGGTCCTCGCTTGCGTCTCTCCGCATTATGCTCGGAGGTTACAGTACGGAAACGTGCTCGGCTCGGTGAATGTTCGCAAGCAGCCGCCCCCTACCACAAAAAACTCAATTCTCATCGAAATCACAGCGAGAGCGGCTCATCTTTTCTTCCTTGACCTAGGACCGCCGCGTGTGTTCTTTTGATGCCATGCGGTTTGCCGTGGCTGCGTTCACGATGCTGGCGGCACTGAGCCCCGCTGCGTGCATGGCGCAGAGCCAGGATCTCAGCGGCGAGATCGTCGTGGGCGCTCAAACCCGCATGTACCTTTTACATTTGCCGCCGTCGAGCGGTCAGGGCGTTTCGCCGCTCGTCATCAACCTGCACGGCGGCGGCGGTTTGGCGAGCGGCGCGGCACGCATCACGCACTTCGATCAAATCGCCGACCGCAATCATTTTGTCGTCGTCTATCCGCAAGGCGTCAATCGTCATTGGGCAGACGGCCGCACCGGCGGGCCGCCGTCCGCAAGCGATGACGTGCAATTCATCTCCGCACTGATCAGCAAACTTGGGCGTGAAGATCACATCGACCCAAGACGCATCTATGCAACCGGATTATCGAACGGCGCGATCTTCTCCGAGCGGCTTGGCTGCGAACTCTCGGCGCGCATTGCAGCAATCGCGCCGGTTGCCGGTCCGCTGCCTGTCGACATCGTCAATGCGTGTCGTCCCGCTACGCCGCCCGCCGTGCTTCTGATTCACGGCACAGCAGATCCGCTCGTGCCCTACGGCGGCGGCCGAACAGCGGGCGGTGGCGATGTTGCTTCGGTGCAAGACACGCTCACGAGGTGGGCCGCGCTCAACCGTTGCGCCGGCCCGGCTCAAAGAAGCTCGATGAGCGAAAACGACGGTATGCCGGTTGACCTCTCGACGTTCTCACGTTGTGCCAATCGGCGTGAGGTCGAATTGATCGAAGTCGAAAACGGCGGCCACACATGGCCGGGCGGCGAGCAGTACCTGCCGCCGTTCATTATCGGCCGAACGAGTCAAGCATTCGATGCGTCGGAGACGATCTGGGAGTTCTTCCGGCGCTTCACTCTTTAGATTTGGCGAACCGAAGGTGCCGCTGCGCGCACGCTTAGAGCTGACGCATAGCGCCTGGCGTTGCGCAGGAAGCGGCCGCCCGCAAGTCTGAAACAGAGGGCAAGACCCGTTTCACTTTATTTAAGGAAAGCAGATATGCGTATTTTTTGGAGTTTCGCCTCAGCTGCCATTATTGTGGCTGCGACGGCAGCCGGCTCAATGGCTCAGACGAAGCCGGCATCAATCGGCCTCATTAGCCACCCGCCAAGCAACATTCACGTCTCGAAATGCGAACCGACCGAAGGAACGACGACCGTTTATGGCGGCTATGTTCCCGCCTACTATCCGGCACGGACACCGTATTATTGGAATGACGTCTACGGCCGCCGTTTCTATCAGCCGACCGTCAGCACAACCAGCCCACAACTGGCCATCGATTACAAGAACCAGGGCTCTAAAGTAGCGACCGCGATCGAGTTTGGTCTTGTCGCGCGAGGCCATCTTGTCGCCGAAGTGCGCGACGTCGGAACGTTTTCACCGGGCGCCGAGATCAAGCATCGCTTCGGCATAAGCAAGAACGTTTTTCCGCTTGGCACCGGGCTCGCGCAGTGCCTGCCGTTGCGTGTTACCTATCAGGACGGAACACATTGGCGCAGTCTCCGCCTTCCAGCATTGATGTCGACGCGCTAAAAACTAACCGCCTGGTGGCGGACCTTTGCGCCGGTGCAGCTGCAGTGCCGCCGGCGCAATTGTTTCCGCCACTCGCGCGCGTTTCCACTGGGCGTCGATTGCAGGCGGCAGATGATCCATGTTTTGCAAAAACGCCGTGATCTGCCAAATCTGCTGGCGTCTGAAATGACCGACGCGCAGATGGTTTAGGCAGCCGTTCGTCTACCGTCGTACCGCTCTTGCTGCACCATATGATGCCAGCTGCGGCGGACGCTGATAGAGACCATGCGCGACATTGGTTGCCTTTCCGTCAGCTGCGCCGTGGCAGACGCCGCAATTTGCAACATAGAGCTTCATGCCCGCAGCGAGATTCTGATCGGAGGCCGCTACGGGGTTGTCGCCACTTGGCGCTTGCCGCTGTATCGTCGCACGAAGTGAGGTGCGCGCCATCCAGGCCTCAATTTGGGAAGGCCTGGCGTCAGCATTGGCCGGAAATGCGCCCGCTCGAACGGCGGCATAACCGATCAGCGCAGCCAGTGCGATGGTCAGTATGACGCCTAGAACGATTCCGCGTAACATTCGCGCACTTTACCCACATCGTCTGAGGACTTCCTGAGCCGCCGTTACGCGTTTAAGATTCAAAAATGAAGAAAGAGGAGTGACCGATTTACTCTGCACTCCTCTTTCAACATCTTCGCTTCTCTCAGACATTGCTTACAATTTCCTTTGAATTTTTCAACATCATCTTCTTCTCTCAAAGAAATTGCTTGCAATTTCCTTTGAATTTAAATTGGTGGAGCTGTCGGGGAACTGCCCCCCGAGTCCGAAAGACCTTGCCGGCGTTTTCTCCAGGCTCAGTTTCGATTTTCACTTAGGCGGACGTCTCCTCGAAACCCGGATGCTGCCCGCTGCGGACCGATGTGCTTCGGAACGGCTTTTCGGTCAGATCTCCGTTCCTAGCCGGAGCTCATGGCGGTTTGCGGGCCGATTCCGGCGACCTCCCGCATCCCGTGACTACCTTAGATTAGGCAGCCAGAGCGTATTGATTGTTTGCGTGTAAAACGCTTGCGATCGTTTTAGGAGTGCTCGCAACTCCGCCTGCTTATCCCCGGCGCGGTTCCTTTCGTCGAACCTAACTCAGCCCCGCGACCACATAGTATAACACGCGTTCGCAAGGCCAAAGTTTCCGGCCGAGCGCCACGAAGCTCTTACGCATGGCCGTCTCCGGAAAAGCGAAGCCCGTCAGCGTCTCGGACTACGAGCAATTAGCGGAGCAGATGTGGGACGCGAATGCGAGCGCCTACATTTCCGGAGGGTCGGGCGACGAGGTGACGCTTCGCGATAACGTCGCGGCGTTTGCGCGCCGGAAGCTTCGTCCGCGCGTATTGGTCGACGTCGAGCGCGTTTCAACGTCCACTACAGTTCTCGGAACCGACGTAGCATTGCCGGTCCTCATCGCACCGGTCGCGATCCAACGCCTCGTGCATCTCGAGGGGGAAGAGGCGACGGCGCGCGCGGCATGCGCCGCAGACACAATCATGTGTCTCTCTTCGGCCGCGACGTGTCGCCCAAGCGCACTGCAAGATGGCAAGCGGTGGTTTCAAATTTACGTCTGGAACGCTCGCGCGAAGACCGAAGCGGCGATCGAGGAAGCGGTCGCGAGCGGTTACTCTGCGCTCGTGCTAACGGTCGACGTACCCTATATAGGTAATCGGGAACGCGACGTTCGAGCCGGTTTCAAAGTTCCGGACACCTTGAGCGTCGAGGGCGAACTCTTCGGTAGCGGTTTCGATGCAACGATCACCTGGCGGGACGTCGAGCGGTTTGCCGGTTACGGGCTGCCGCTCGTCATTAAAGGAATCATGACGGGAGAAGACGCTGCGCTCGCATTCGAACACGGAGCAGCAGCCGTCGTCGTTTCAAATCACGGCGGCAGGCAACTTGATGGCGTGGCCGCGACGATCGACGTGCTCGAAGAAGTTGTCGACGCGGTTGGCGGTCGCGCAGAGATTGTTCTGGATGGCGGCATTCGCCGCGGCACCGATGTGCTGAAAGCGCTCGCACTGGGCGCACGAGCCGTCATGATCGGCCGTGCGATGCTGTGGGGACTGACCGTTGCCGGCGAAGCCGGCGTCGCGGATGTCTTGCGTATTCTCCGAGAAGAGATACGGCTTGGCTTAGCGCTCCTCGGCTGCACTTCGCCGGCTGATGTCACGCGCGCCCACGTGCGATAGCCAAAAAGCGGGCGGCTTTAAGTTTTCGGGCGCCCACCGATTTGCGGGCGCCCGAGATCTTCTATGCTACGCGGCCGCCGTGCGCGGCTCGCTGATATTATGAACGAGCGTCGAGATCACCATCAAGATGATCGCGCCGATCAGCGTGGCGAGCCACGTGCCTTTGAGGTTCGGCGTGATCCAGATTGCAATCGCAAACAAGATCCAGTTGATCACGACGGCAAACAGGCCGTGCGTTATCCAGGTAAGCGGTGCGCTCAGCAGCCGCAGGATCGGACCAATAAGCGCATTGACGATCCCAAAGATGATCGCTAAAATGATCACCGTCGGCCAAATCGGAACCGCATGTGGAACGCCGGCGCCATTGGTGAAGCCGGGCACATACTCAACAATAAGCCAAAGCACAATCGCGTTGATGATAAAGCGTATGATCCAAGACATGCTATTCTCCTAAAGCAGACTTGACGCGTGATGCAAGGCTCGACGTCATGCCTTTGACCGCGGCAATCTCATTGAGATCTGCGCGCTTGATCGCGGCAATGGAGCCGAACCTCCTGAGCAAACGCTTCTTGCGCATCGGCCCGACACCTTTGAGTGCATCCAATGCGGAGGTCGTCATCGCCTTGCCTCGACGCTGACGATGATATGTTACCGCGAAGCGGTGCGCCTCATCCCGAATACGCATCACGAGGTGCAGCGCCGCCGAATTTGGCGGCAAGACGATCGGATCGGGCTGACCCGGCATATAGAGCCATTCATGTTCCTTCGCTAGTCCAGCAGTAGGAACGCCGCTCATATCCATCTCTTCGAGCACATCTTGCACCGCGCTCAACTGGCCCTTCCCACCGTCAATCAGCAGCAAATCCGGCTTCTTGTTGAACTTCTCTTTGTGCAGCAAAGCCGCGCCTTCAGTCGTTAACTCCCCGTCGGTGCGCGGGCGCAAGTAGCGCAAGCGACGGCGCAGCGTCTCTTGCATCATCGCAAAATCGTTTGGACCGCGATCGTACTGGATTTTGAAACGCCGGTAGTCGCTCTTGCGCGCGCGGCCATCGACGAAGACCACCATCGAGCTCGTCGGATTCGATCCGCTGATGTTCGAGATGTCATAACACTCGATTCGCTGCGGCGGTTCGGGCAATTCGAGCGCATTTGCCAGCTCAGTCAGTGCGCGCGCCTGCGCCGTTTCCTCAACTTCTTGATGGGCAAGGAACGATTTGAGATTCGCTTGCGCGTTTGTTTGAACCAGACGCAAGTAATCGGCGCGTGGCCCACGCGCCGCGCGTAGGATGCGAACGCGTTGCCCCTTGAGCTCGGTGAGCCAACTTTCGATGACGCTGTGATCCGCGGGCACGGCGGTAACCAGAATCTCTTTTGGAAGTGCGGAGGCGGTTTGACGTCGCGAGCCCGCACGTAATGCAACAGGGGCCTCATTTTCGAGCGCCTGGCGTGCCGACGACGCGGTCGCAAGCACGTCCAGACCGCCGGCCGTCCGGGCCGTATAGAATTGCTTGAGAAATTCCGAATAGAGCACTTCGTCGGGCTGATCGTGCACGCCGTCCAAGATGAAGTGTTCCTGCGCGATCAACTTACCGCTGCGTACCATGAAGACTTGCATGCACGCTTGTCCCTGTGCGCGCGCCATCGCGATGAGGTCCATGTCGACGCGCGAGCGCCAGACGACTTTTTGGTTCTCCGTGACGCGGCGGACCGCAACGATGCGATCGCGCAGCCGTGCCGCCGATTCAAAGTTCAACGTCTGCGCCGCATCGACCATCTCGTGCTGCAATCGCGAGAGCAGATGTTCTTGCTTGCCTTCCAAGAAGAGCACGACTTCCTCGATCATCGCGTCGTAGTCGGTCTCGCTTTGAAAGCCGACGCAGGGTGCGAGGCAACGTTTGATATGGTATTGTAAGCACGGCCGCGCGCGACGCCCATCGATGGGCTCGCGGCAAGTTCGTAATGGAAAGACGAGCCGGACGAGGTCGATGAGCTCGCGCAGGCCGTGTGCGTTCGTGTAGGGGCCGAAGTAGCGCCCGCCGTCGTTGCGCACGACTCGCGTGAACACGACACGCGAAAATGGTTCATTCGTGACTTTCAAATACGGATAGCGCTTGTCGTCACGCAGCCGAACGTTGAACGCCGGCTGGTGGCGCTTGATCAAATTCGCCTCTAGGATCAGCGCTTCAATTTCGTTGCTGACAACGATCGTGCGGACGTCAACGACTTTCTCTACCATCGCTTGCGTGCGAATGTGGTGTTCGGAACTCTCTTGAAAGTAGGAGCGCACCCGGTTGCGCAGCGAGAGTGCCTTGCCGATGTAAAGAATGCGATCGCCCTCGCCTACCATCAAATAGACGCCCGGCGCGTCGGGAACCCGGCTCAGCTTTTCTTTAAGGTTTACGCTCCGCGTCTGCACGGCGAGTTCTTCAACACGCGCGCCTCAGATTTCGTTACGGCTCAGCGTTTGCCGCCGCAAGAGCAAATAGCCCAGGATGGCGAGCACGATCAGCACGATAATCAGCAGCGAAAAACGGTGCAAGAGCGGCATGATCGTGCCGACGTTCTTGCCCAGCGTGAGTCCAAGATAGATTAGCGCGGCGCAGAATCCCGTCGACCCAAGGGCAGTCCAGATGTAAAACGGCACGAGCGGCATGCGCGCCGTCCCCGCCGGTATCCCGACGATGCCCCGCAGCACCGGAATGAACCGGCAAAGAAAGACCGCGAAACTCCCATAGCGCGTAAAGAAGCGCTCGACGTGCGCCAGTTCGGCTTCGCGAAAGAAGACGTAGTGGCCATAACGGTGCACGAACGCCCGACCGCCGTAGCGGCCGATCGCGTACGCGACGCTGCCGCCGGCCAGCTCTCCAATAACGGCAACTACGATGGTCATGCTAACGCTGTGGAGGTGGCCGGTCGCGACAAGTGCACCGGCGGCCGGCAAAATGATTTCGGAACCAACCGGTACGCCGATATTGCCGATGGCCATGACAAGCAACAGGCCGGCGTATCCCGCGTGGTCGACCAGCGCGAGCAACGTCGCAGAAAGCTGCTGCACGTTTTACTTTCGAACCGGTGAGGTGACTCTTTCTCCTGGCGCGGCGCGGCGAAGAATTTCCGCCGCTAATCCGCCGCCTTCTTCACGAATCGCTTCAAAGAGGTCCAGCGGCTCTATTTCACGCTCTTGCGCGCGCGCTTCCGCCAGGGCAACGACTTTACGAACGCGGGGCGTCACCAAAATGCCTTCCCAAACACGATCCTCTCCGGTGCCCAACGCGCGGCGCGCGTGCGCATGGGCCTCGCTGAAGTCGATCGCATCCGAAGCCAAGCGGGCGCCGATTGCGGCGTCGTGCTCCTCGAGCAGCGCCAAAAGAATATGCTCGACACCCACATAGTAATGGTTGTGGTTGCGGCATTCTTGCTCTGCGGCCCGCAAAATGCGTAACGACGCGCGGCTGAACTTTGAAAACATCCGCTCTTTCTTTACAGAAATATCGGGGCGGCAGGATTTGAACCTGTGACCTCTGCGTCCCGAACGCAGCGCTCTACCAAGCTGAGCTACGCCCCGAGCGAGGTCCTCCTGTTCGGGCGGTTTTTGAACGGTCCTTGCTTCGATACCGCTTTAAAAAAGGAGCCAAGAGCATCTCCCCGCCGCTGCGCCGAAAGGGGAGCGCGCACATGAGGTATTTGATCGTCGGGTGCGGACGAGTCGGCTCCGCGCTCGCGAACCTCCTCGATGCCGACAACCACGAAGTGATCGTCGTCGACGAAAATCCCTCCGCCTTCAAGAGATTGGGCACCCGCTTCAAAGGACACGTCGTCGTCGGGACCGGCATAGACTACGATATTCTCAAACGCTCCGGCGCCGAACATGCCGACGGATTCGTCGCTGTGACGAACGGCGATAATCGCAACGTGATGGCGGCATTGATCGCGCAACGGATGTTCAAGATCAAGAAGATCGTCGCGCGCATTTACGATCCGCCGCGCGGACAGATGTATCGCGAGCTCGGCATCGACACCGTTTGCCCAACGACGATCGGCGCAAAGCTGATTCGCGACGTCCTCATGGAGGCGCCTTGGGACACGCTGCAGTCCTTTGACTTCGGCAAGGTCACCTCGCTCGCAGCAACAGTTTCGGCACAGAATGCAGGCAAACGCGTTGCGGAATTCGAGCGCCCCGGACGAATCCGCATCGCCGCAATTCGCTCGGGCAAGAGCGTGCGCGTTCCGGCAAACGACACGGTTCTCGCCGAGGGCGATGAAATCAACGCGATCGTCGCGCCGGATGCGATTTCGGAATTCGCGGCACTCTTTGAGACCGCCGAGCCGGTCGTCACGCGGATGACAGCATAACGAACGATGTTCATCTTGATCGTCGGCGGCGGCAAAGTCGGCTCCTATCTCACCCGCGCGCTACTGCAGCAAGGTCACGAAATCGTCGTCGTGGAGAAGCAACCGCGCAAGGCCAAGGCACTCGAGCAGCTGCTGGAGATCGATGTTACGGTTGTGGGAGACGGGTGCGACCCACAAGTGCTCGCGCAAGCCGGCATCGCGCGAGCCGATCTGGTCGTTGCGGATACCGGCGACGACGAAGACAATCTCGTTGTCGTCCTGATTGCGAAAAAACAACCGAACAAGCCACGTTGCATCGCACGCGTGAACAATCCGCGCAACAAGATGATCTTCGAATCGCTGGATCCGGAAGATCCTGTAACCGTCATCTCCTCAACCGAAATCATCTTGCAGATCATCAACGACCATGTCCAGGCGATGACCAGCTACGCTTCAACGAACGCCGGCTGAAGGAGTAAGCTTCGGCCGCTTCGGCCCGCTTTAGGAGACGCTTTCTCGCCGCACAATCGCGGGCAGCAAGAGAAACATCGCCGCAAGCGTCACCGCAACGACCGTAAAGGTGACGTCGATGAGAATCCCTCGATAGGGCAGCGCACTGGGGAGGTCGACGACGAGCGCGAGGCACAAGGCGCCGCGCACCATCGCGCCTGCGACCACGAGCTTCCAGCCCCGAGTCAAACCCGGCAGGCTGAGAGGCAGCAACCCATACGCGAGAATGATGCGCGCAACGGCGATCCCGATCAGCGTAACGAGCGCAACATATGGCTGACGCAATGCGGCTTGCGGATCGAGTGTCGCCCCGATCAAGAAGAATAAGGCGGCGTTGGCGATGAAGGCACACGCAGTCCAAAAGCGGTCGACCTGCTCGTCGACTGAAAACGACGGTTCACCTTGCTCTGAGTGCGCCAGCGTAATGCCGGCGGCGATCGTCGCAAAGATCCCGGACGCATGCAGCATGTCGGCGATGAAGTAGGTCGCGTAGGCGCAGAAGAGCGTCGCGATGATCCGTAGACCCGCCGAGGTCGTCCGCGTCAGCATGCGACCGGCGAGCAGCGCCGTTATGACGCCTATTGCGATGCCGATGCACGTTCCACCGATTGCTTGGGCAGCGATGGTCAACTCCTGACCAGCGCCTGCGCCAAGAGCGATCGCTGCCAAAACCGCGCGGTACAAAACGACCGCCACGCCATCGTTGAAGAGCGCTTCCCCTTCAACGATCGTGAAAAGCGCGCG
Source organism: Vulcanimicrobiota bacterium (assembly GCA_963723515.1). GTDB lineage: Bacteria > Vulcanimicrobiota > Vulcanimicrobiia > Vulcanimicrobiales > Vulcanimicrobiaceae > JAFARW01. The sequence continues at coordinate 41,164 of CAVRQT010000001.1, read as the reverse complement.
CGAGACGGCAAGACGGCGGAACAGCGCAACGATCGCCACCGGATCCGTCGCGCTCAAGACCGCGCCAAGCAGCAGACCGAGCGCGATCGGTATGCCGGCCACCCAACATGCCGCCGCAACGATCGCTGCGGTGACGCAGACGCCCGGTACGGCAAGCATGACGATGGGCTTCCAATGCTTGCGCAGCAATTGCCACTGCAGATCCCATGCGGCATCGAAGAGCAACGCCGGTAAGAAAATAACGAGCACGAGCGGCCCGAGGGCCGCCGAAAATGCGTGCGGCGCAACGAGTCGCGCTACGATGCCCGCCAGAACGAAAAGCGCAATCGCCCATGCTGTCACGCTTAGTGCGTGTGAGTGAAGTTCCCGAGTCGAACGCAATCGCGCAGCGCTTCGAGCGCGTAGCGCATCCCGAGCGGCTCCTCGGGACGTCCGACCGTTTCAAAATACCATTCGGGATCGATGTTCAGCGTGCGCGTTTGCACCATGTCCACCGGTATGCTGCGCAAGAAATCATGCGCCGCTTCAACTTCGGCGCGGTCGTCGGTCACGCCGGGATGCGTCAGATAATTCAGCGACACACGCAATCCGGCGTTGACGGAAAGCCGAACGCTTTCCAAGACCTGATCGAGCGTGTAGCCTTGCGGCCGATAGTACGCGGAGTACACCTGCGTCCGAAAGGAATTTAGGCTGATGCGAACCGCCTGCAATCCGGCATCAATGCAACGGCGCAGCGCACTCGGCTGACTGCCGTTCGTGTTCATGTTAATGATGCCGCTTGCAGCGTGCCCGCGAATCTTTTCAATTGCGGCCGCAATCGTAAACGAGCGCAGCAGCGGCTCGCCCTCGCAGCCTTGCCCGAAGGAAACGATGCCGTCAGGAACCGCTTCCAAATGTTCGATCGCAATTCTCGTCAGCTCTTGCGTGCTGACCTCGAACGCGATGCGTGTTTGCGGCGCTGGAACGCCGCGATCGTTCGCGAGTTCGGAGATGCAGCCGACGCACTGTGCGTTACACCTCGGTGAAGTCGGCAGCGCGGCTTCACCACGCCGAAGAAAGACGTTCTGCGCCGTGAAGCAGCCATAATCGCGCGCACAAAGCGCGAGCTGTTGCAATACCTGGTTTGAGGGATCGAGCGCAATGCGCTGGTCGATCAGCCGCTCGAGCTCGCCGCTTCCAAATGCGCGCGGCTGCCAATCCTCGGCTTCATCGGTCTGCAGCGCCGCGACGTGCAGCCCGTCATCCACGACGCACGCGAAGGTGTACCCGAAGAGCGGCAGCGCCGCTGCGCCGACTTCCTTACTATAGCTCGGTAAAAGCAGCCGTGTGTAGCCTGCCGGCAACGCGACGGCCAGCGCATACTCGTTCCGTTTCGTCAATCCAACCACGGAAGGCGGACGGCCCGGTAAGAGCATCGGCATCGTTCCGGCCGGCGCGGGAATCAGCTCATCGAGGCGCGCTCGGCGCACGATGCCGCCGTCAGCCAGCGGCTCACAATCGGGATCGAAGAAAATGCGCCCCTTCGCATCGCAGTAAGCGAGCCCAATCACAACGCACCGGCGATTTCTTCGGGCAGTTCGATCGCCGCATCGAAGACTCGCACCGCTTCACCCGTCAACCAGGTCTCACCGTTGCGGTCCCGCTCGACGGTCAGTTTTCCGCCCGGTGCTATGACTTCGACCGGCGATTGCACATCGCCGCGATAGATCGCGGCGGCAGCCGCCGCGACCGCTCCGGTGCCGCAAGACAGCGTCGCGCCGACGCCGCGTTCCCAATGCCGTACTTCTAGACGATTGCGATTACGCAGCACCACCGTATGCACGTTTGCGCCGCCTTCGATCGCCGCGCTGATCTCCGGAGCTGCACTCGCTAGGTTTACCGCATCCAGCGAGTCAACGAAGAGCACGACGTGCGGATTTCCAACGCGCACAAAGACGCGCGCTGAATCGGAGAACGCGCTTTCAATCTGCGGCGGCGGAAGGCTCACGCGTACGCTGTTGCGATCTCCGTCGTTCGTGGTTTGCGTTAACATCGTCCCCGCCAGCGTCCCAATGCGAAGGTTCGGCGGCCCGCCTCGGTCATGCAGATATGCCGCGACGCAACGTATGCCGTTGCCGCACATCTGCGCTTGAGAGCCGTCCGGATTGAAAATCCGCATCTGGACATCCGCTTCTTCGCAAGGTTCGAGGAGAAGCAGGCCGTCGGCTCCGACGCCCATGCGGCGGTCGCACAGCAGTCGCGCGAGAGCTGCATAGTCTTTGAACTGCCGCTCGCGGCCATCGATGAGCACGAAGTCGTTGCCTGTGCCGTGCAGCTTCGTCAGCGGCACGAGCACTTTCAAGTTTGCGGCGCTTGTTCGGCCGCTCCGTTCGGAGTGAATGCGTTTTGCGGCGACACAGTTGAAACGGCGTGCTTATAGACCAGATGCGTCTTCCGCTCGTATTCGAGCAGAATCGTAAAGGCGTCGAATCCCTTCACGATACCGCGCAGTTGAAACCCGTTCACTAAGTAAATGGTCACCGGAACGTTGAGACGCCGGATCTCCGCGAGATAACCGTCCTGCAAGGGCAACGCGCGCGGCGCATTGGTCGCGGCCATGCGAGCGGCCTTCATGCCCATCCGAGTTTTTCCCTTGCCAATTTCTCGATGTCGCAAAGCAGATTGTCGCCTCGCAACCATATCGTTTGCGGCTCACTGCGAAACCACGTTCGCTGGCGCTTCGCGTAGCGGAGCGTTGCGCGGATGATGTTCTTACGGAGTTCGGAGAACGTTGACCATCCCCGCAAATAGGCGAGCGCCTGCAGATAACCGACTGCCGATGCAGCAACGGCTTGCGCACCGACGCGTTCTGCTTCTTCGATGAAACCGGCAGCGAGCATCGCATCAACGCGTCCCTCGATCCGCTGCTCCAGCAGTCTATCGTCAACGTCAATGAACGCTTTCGCGAACGGTATCCCAGCCGTAAGGAGCGAGACGGCGCGCGGGGACGGTCGCGAAGGACCTCGCATCAACGCTATCTCGAGACCACGTAAAACGCGATAGCGATCTTGAGGCGCAATCAGAGCGGCCCTTGCGCGGTCGCGCAACGAGAACCAATCATGCAAGAACGCAGCGTCGTGCAGTCGCGACTCGATTGTGAGCCGTTCACGGACCTCCGGCTCTCCCGGTGGGCAAAGCGCAACCGCGCCGGTCAGTGCGCGTACGTAGAAGCCGGTGCCGCCCGCAACAATCGCGCGCTTACCTCGCGCGTGGATATCGTTGATGCGGGCCAGCGCGTCATAGCTAAATTGCGCCGCGGAGTATCGCTCCCCCGGTTCGATGATTTCGATCAGATGGTGTGGCGCGGCCGCACGCTCTCTCGGAGTCGGCGCCGCTGTCCCGATCGTCATGCCCCGATAGATCTGCCGCGAGTCAGCTCCAATGATCTCCGCATTGAATCGTCGCGCTAATGCGGTCGCCAAGGCTGTCTTGCCCGATGCCGTGACGCCGGCAAGGACTAGGACGCCCGCATTAGATCCGCTTGAATAACTTCGAGAGTGCGTCGTCATCGAGCCGCACGACCGTTGGGCGACCGTGCGGGCAGTGCATCGGGTTGGAGCACAGTTGCAACCGTTCGATCAAAGTTGACATTTCGGAAGGTTCCAGCCGCTCGCCGGCGCGCGTAACGGAGTGGCATGCCAAAGACGCCCAAACGCGCTCGCGCACGTCGCTTCCTGCGGGCGCCGCAAGCAGATCGCCCAAAAAACCGTGGAGATCGAACGCGCGGGCGCCGTAACCTGCCGGCGTAGCGACGATGCGATAAGACCGTTCGCCGAATTCTTCAATTTGGAGGCCGGCTTCGAAAAGCAGAGGCACGGCGTTTTCGAGCGATTCGTTCTGCTCGGCATTCAGTTCGAACGTCAGCGGAACGAGCAACGGCTCGGCAATGCTCGAATTCCTTGCGTTTGCCACGATGGTTTCGTAGGCGATGCGCTCGTGAGCCGCATGTTGGTCGACGAGGATCAATGCGCGTCCATCCGTGGCAACGATGTACGTCTCGGCAAGTTGGCCCAGAATTCGTCTCCTTGCTGAGCCGGCGTATTCGCTCGGCTGCTGTTCATCGTATGGCGCAGCTTCGAAAAGCGTCTGCAGGTGGGCGAGGCTGGTGTCGACTGCATCCGGCGCAAGCGAAACGGCATTTCGAAACGATGCGCTCGCGTTCGAGCGCAATGTCGCGGAAAGGGCGCGACGCACTGATTCGAAGACGTGCCGGCTGAAACGCAATCGGACGTCGCTCTTTGTCGGGTGCACGTTTGCATCGACGTGGTCGGCGGGCAACCTCAAGAAGAGCACACCGTACGGATTGCGTCCCACCATTGCAAAAGTCGAGTATGCCGCGGTCCATGCGCCTGCCAGCAATGTGCTGCGCAACAGCCGGCCGTTGACAAAGAGCAGTTGCATCCGTCGATCCAGCCGGTCGTGACCTGGTGCGCTGATAAAGCCGGAAACGTCGCCCTGCAGATCGCGCGCGCCATCGCCGTTTAGCGGCAGCAGATGCGTTGCCGCATCTTTACCGAAAACGGCGCGAAGCCGTTGCTGTGGATCTCTCGCGGCCGGCATGATCCAAACCGCTTTGCCGTCGTGAGTCAATGAGAAGGTGACGCTTGGATATCCAAGCGCGAAGGTCGCGAGCCAACTCGAGATGCGACGAAACTCTGCCGCCGGCGAGCGCAAGTATTCACGACGGACCGGCACGTTGACGAAAAGGTCGCGCGCTTCAACGGTCGTGCCGGGCGCCGCGGCAGCCGGCCGAGCGGCGCCGATCGTTTCGCCGAACGCCTCGATCGCAGCACCAATTTGCGCGCCGCCGGTGCGCGACACCACGCGCGTTCGCGCAACCGCGGCAATGCTCGCGAGCCCTTCGCCACGGAAACCCAGCGTACGAATCGATTCAAGGTCTAGGACTGCATGCAACTTGCTCGTTGCATGGCGTCGGACGGCGAGCGGAAGTTGCTCCGGCGAAATACCATCGCCGTCGTCGCGCACTTGGATCGAAGTCAGGCCGCCTTCCTCGATGCTGACGTCGACACGCGCCGCATGCGCATCGATCGAATTCTCGACGAGCTCCTTGACGACGGAAAGCGGCCGTTCGATGACCTCGCCGGCGGCGATTTGCCCGATTGTCTGCTGATCGAGTAGCTGAATCACTCGCTCAAGAGATGCAGCTGACGGTCAGGCGGCACGACCTTCGCCAATTTACGCTTTAGCGGTACTTGCTCTTCGAGGGCTGGGCGTCCACAAAGCGCATCGGAGATTTCTTGAGCGCGGTCGATAACGGCATCCGGCAAGCCGGCCATCTTCGCGACTTCGATGCCGAACGACCGCGATGAGCTTCCCGGCAGCACGCGATGCGAGAAGATGGGAACGCCGTGGGCACTGCTTTCGACGGCAGTCAAATGAAAATTTACGACGCGGCTGTGGTGCGTCGCGAGCGTCACGAGCTCGTGGAAGTGCGTCGCGAAGAGCACCATCGGCGCTTGATCTTCCAAGCTCAGCAAGAATTCACAGATTGCCTGCGCGATCGAGAGACCGTCAACCGTTCCAGTTCCGCGACCCACTTCATCGATCAGCAGCAGACTGCGCGACGTGCAGCGGCGTAGGATTCCGGCCGCTTCCGCCATTTCCAGGTAAAACGTCGATTGACCCGATGCCAAGTCGTCACCGGCGCCGATGCGCGTGAAGATGCGATCGACGATGCCGAGCTGCATCGATTTTGCCGGTACAAAAGAGCCGATCTGCGCCATGATGACCAGCAGCGCCGTCTGACGCAGATACGTTGATTTGCCGCCCATGTTGGGACCGGTCAAGACGATGAAGCGTTGGTCGTCCTCTTCGAGTCGCAAATCGTTCGGCACAAAATCCTTGCGCAAAATCGGCTCCATGACCGGATGGCGGCCCTCCGCGATCTCGATTCGGCTCTCGTTACGGAAGGTTGGCCGAATGTAGCCGCGCTCGGCAGCGCATTGTGCGAGAGAACAAATCACGTCGAGCTGTGCTACCGCATCGGCGCTGCGCAGAAGATCTGCGACGCCGACAGCGATGCGATCCACGATTTCGTCAAAGAGCCGTTGCTCGAGGCGCGACTGCCGGCTTTGTGCGCTCGATATTGCAATCTCGAGTTCCTTTAGCTCCGGCGTGACAAATCGTTCGCCGGATGTGAGCGTCTGTTTGCGCACGTATTCGGGCGGGACGACGCCAAGGTTCGCGCGCGAAATTTCGATCGCATAGCCGAAAGCACTCGCGTACCGAACCTTGAGCGACTTTATGCCCGTGCGTTCGCGCTCGCGCTGTTCGAGCTCGTTCAGCCTCGTTCGGCCATCACTTCGCAAGGCGACGCATTCGGCAAGCTCGGCGTCGAACTCCGGACGAATCGCGCCGCCGTCCGAGACCTGAACCGGCGGGTCATCGACGATGGCACGCTGCAAGAGCTCCAGAACGTCGTCGAACGCGCCGATCCGTTCAACGCATGAAATCAGCGGAGGCGGCGCCACGGAACGCAGCGGACGCATGACTTCGAGCGTGCGCCGCAGCGAAACGAGATCGCGCGGGCCGGCACGCCGGAAACGAACTTTTTGCGCAATGCGCTCGAGGTCGAAGCAACCTCGCAGCAACTCCTGGATCGCCTCGCGTCTCACCGGCTCGTTTAGCAAGACCTCGACGCAGTCGGCTCGTGAAGTAATTTGGGCCAGGTCGATAAGCGGCGCCGAAATCCAACGCGAGAGCATTCGCGATCCCATCGACGTCGCGCAACGATCGAGCGTTGCAAGGAGCGACGCCTTAGGGTTGGCGCCTTGCGCGAGCGTGAGCTCGAGATTCTTGCGCGTGTGCGCGTCAAGCGCTAAGAAGGTTTGGCGACGGTAATACTCCGGCGCCGAGAGCGCATCGCCGGCGGTAACGCCGGTCTTGCGAACGAACGCGGTCAGTGCGTCAAGCGCCTGATGCATGGCGAGCGACGCGTCAAGCGAAAAACCGGCCAGCGCCTTACGCTCGCGCTGCTCGACTGCGGAAAGTCCCGGCGTGACGAGGCGCGCACCAAGGCTCTCGAGCGACGAAGTCATCGTCGCCCGCACGCCGGCAGGCACATCGGCAACGATCTCCGCCGGACCGATGCGCTCCATTTCCGCGAGCAGCTCATCGTAGGCATCGTCCCCGTCGAGCGCCGTTGCAGCGGCACGACCCGTTGAGACATCCGCATACGCCAACGCGAATGTGTCGCCGGTCAGCGTGACGGCGGCTAAGTAATTGTCTTGTTTGTTGTCAAGGAGATTCTCTTCAATGAGCGTTCCGGGCGTGATGATTCGCACGACGTCCCGCCGCACGAGCTTGTTCGGTTGAGGGAGCTCGAGTTGTTCCGCAAGCGCGACGATCCAACGCTGATCGACAAGCCGCTGCAGGTATTGCGCGAGCGCATGGTGAGGCACCCCCGCCATCGCAACGCGTTTCCCGCCGCCGGCTTCCTTCGACGTCAGTGCAATTGAGAGCGCACGCGCGACCGTTTCCGCATCTTCACCGTACGCTTCGTAGAAATCGCCTACGCGCGAGAGCAGCAGCGCTTCCGGATGGCGCGCTTTCATTCCGAAATACTGATCGAGCATCGGCGAGTAGGCGGTCATCTTACAGTTCGACGTCGCTCAGTGCAGGCTGCGCTGCGCACAAGCTGCACGGTTCGTTGGGTTCGCTGTGGATAACTTCTGATTGAATGCTAGAGCGCGATCAAATCGAGCGCCGGTGACGGCACGAACACTCCGTTTTCGCCGTAGCGCTCGGCGCGGCGCACGATAACGCCTTGGCAACCCCAGACGTGCGCCGCATCGACGTTGATATCGAGCCAAGGCGTTGCAGCGTATTCGGCAGGATCGAAGTTGGGCGGCTGCGCCGCGATGACAGTAACGTTGTCGGTCGTCTTGGCAGCAATCTTCGTACGGTCTTTCTTCGACGGTCCGACGATTAATGCGCGTACGCGCGTGCCGATCTTTTTTCGATGGTATGAAACAGTCGCCGCATTTTGCGCGTCGGTCAGCCGCTTGAAGCGCGCGGCGCTCACTTCAGCGGGCACCTGCTCCCACTTTGCCGCTGGAGTTCCTTGGCGCGGCGAGTAGATGAACATGAACGCCTGTGCGAACTGCACGCGCTCGCAAAAATGCAGCGTTTGCTCGAAATCCGCATCGCTTTCGCCGGGAAAGCCCACGATCAGGTCCGTCGTGACCGCCCAATTCGGTAAATGCTCCGTGAAGAGGGCCAGCTTCTCCTCATATTGCGCGAGCGTGTACTTGCGGTTCATGCGGCGCAGAACGCCATCACTTGCTGATTGGAGCGGCAGATGCAGTCGCGGATTCAGTTGCGGCACAGCCGCGAGATCGCGCACGATCTTGTCGGTGAAATCTTTGGGGTGCGGCGAGATAAACGACAGCCGCTCTAGTCCTGCGATGCTCCCGGCGGCCCGCACGAGTGTGCCAAAATCGGCGCCCGAAGGGTCGCGATAAGAGTTGACGGTCTGGCCGACAAGCATAACCTCCCGCGCGCCTGCGCGCACCTTTTCCCGCACGTCGCTCAGAATGTCCACCATTGGCCGATGGTCGAAACGGCCGCGTACGTGCGGGACGATGCAAAACGTGCAGTAGTACGAGCAGCCGCGCTGCACCGTGACGAAGGCGCGCAAATCGGTGAACCGATCCGTGATGCAATCCGCTTGACCGCCGAGCGGTTCCAGCAGTTCTTGCACTTGCGTTGTCTCAGTCTCCTCAAAATCGGAACGCCAAGTCGTCAGCGCATCACCGAGCGAAGCAAGCTCGCTCGTTCCAAACACCGCATCGACGTGCGGCATGCGACGTTGCATGCGATCTCGATCTTGCTCGGCGAGACATCCCGTAACGACAAGCTTGAGGTGTCGGTTCGCAGATTTCAGGACGCCTAAGTGCGCCATGCGACCGTAAGCCCTGCGTTCGGCATGCTCGCGGACGGTGCACGTGTTGAGGACCACGACGCTTGCGTGATGCGGCTGCGCCGCGATCGTATACCCGGCCGATAGCGCTCGTCGCGCGATGTATTGCGAATCGGCCTCATTCATCTGACAGCCGAACGTTTCTATGTAGACGCTCGCCATGGGAACGCTCAGAAGGTTCGGCGCCAGGCACGGCTTTCCGCTCGCCGAATCCGCCACGCAGTACCGTGAACACATCGGAAGTACAGAAAACATCGGCGGCGTTACGTCCCGCGACGGTCGCAATTGTCGGCCGTCCAAACGTCGGCAAGAGTGCGCTCTTCAATCGGCTGATCGGCCGGCGCCTTGCGATCGTTGAAGATACGCCCGGCGTAACGCGCGATCGGATCTATGCGCTTGCCGAGTGGCGCGGTCGAATTTTTAGCGTGGTCGACACCGCTGGACTTGCCGATGAGCAAGCGCAATCCGCGGACACCGCGCTAGCCACCCAGCGACAAGCGCAAGCCGCTGCGGAGTCGGCAGACGTCATCGTGATGGTCGTAGATGCGGCGGATGGACTTCATCCGCTCGATCAAGATGTTAGCCTGATCGTTCGGAAGACCCGTCACAATGCAATTCTGGCCGCCAACAAATGCGAATCTCCAAACGTCGCAACATCTGCGGCCGGCGAATTTGCGCGGCTTGGATTCGGCGCACCTATGTGCATCTCCGCAATCCATGGCGAAGGCACGGGCGATCTGCTCGACGCGATTGTCGAGCAACTGCCACCGAGCAACGCTTCAACCACGCTCGAGGATGAATTGGCGCTCGCGCTTGTCGGACAGCCCAATGTCGGGAAAAGCTCGCTGCTCAATGCACTTCTCGGCGAAGAGCGAGCGATCGTCTCCGAGGTACCCGGAACGACGCGCGACTCGATCGATGAGCTCTATGACTATCAGGACCGCCGCATTCGATTGATCGACACGGCGGGCGTGCGCAAGAAGATGCATGCGCACGGCGCAATCGGCTACTATGCCGCGCTGCGCTCGCTCCAAGCGATCGCCCGTTGTGACATCGCAATTTTGGTGATCGATGCAACGGTAGGCCCGCTGATGCAGGACCGGCGGTTAGCCGGAATGATTCTGGCTGAGCGCAAAGGCATGATCATCGTCGCCAACAAGTGGGACCTCGCTCGCGAGCTAGGCGAGTTCAAACAATCTGAACTGATCGAAGCCATCCACGATCAGCTTCCTTTTGCGCGTTTTGTGCCCGTGACGTTCCTCTCGGCGTTAACCAGAAGGCGTTTGGGAAGCGTGATGCCGCTCGTCATGCGCGTGGCCGCGAATCTCGAGCGACGAATTCCCACGCCGCGTTTGAACGAGTTGATCCGCGACGCGACGCTTGCGCATCCGCTAACCGGTAGCGGCGGAAAAGCGCTCAAGATTTTTTACAGCGCGCAGCCGGCCGTGCATCCGCCCCTTTTCGTCTTCCATTGCAACGATCCCGAATTGGTCCGCCCCGATTACGAACGCTTCATCGAGAACACGATTCGGCGCAGCTTCGATTTCGAGGGTGTTCCGTTGACGCTCGAATTCCGCAAGCGGGGAGCGGAGAAAGCCGTCGCATGATCCTCGCTCTCGTTGCGATTATTGCCGTGATTGCGGGCTTTCTCGTCGGCTCGATTCCATCCGGCTATCTGGTTGGCCGTTTTCTGTTCGGTATCGATATCCGTACGCACGGCAGCGGCAATATCGGCGCCGCGAATGCGCTGCGTACGCTCGGCAAAATGGGCGCCGGGCTCGTTCTGCTGCTCGATTTGCTCAAAGGGTTGCTGCCGGTATTGATCGCGCGTGTGCTTCATGCGCCGTCGGGGATCACCGCCGCAGTTGCCGCGGCTGCTGTTAGCGGCCACTGCTTCTCGCCGTGGCTACGCTGGCGAGGCGGCAAAGGCGTCGCGACGTCGCTTGGCGCGATCATTGCGCTTTCGTGGCAAGCGGGCGCCATTTGCGTCGGGGGGTGGTTCTTTGGCGCAATCTTGACCGCCATTTCTTCCGTCGGCTCCGTCGTCGCCAACGTCGTTGCGCCGTTTGCACTCTGGTTTACGACGCACCAGCCGGCGTATGCCGCCTATGGCGTCTTCGCGGCGCTTCTCATTCTGTACACCCATCGCGAAAATATCGCGCGCATTCGAGCAGGTACCGAGAACACGCTCGAAGTTTTTCGTCCATGGCGAAGGACGAGGGCACCGAAATCCGCGATGCGTACTGAGCGCGGGCTATGATTTCCTCGAATGAACTGCGCAACGGCATCACGATCGTCCTCGATGGGCAACTGTGGACCGTCATCGAATTCTTGCACGTTAAGCCCGGCAAAGGATCGGCGTTCGTCCGCACGCGCATTAAGAACGTCAAATCCGGCGCGACGGTCGAGCGAACGTTCCGAGCCGGCGAGAAGCTGGAACGTGCGACCGTCGACAACCGTCAGATGCAGATGCTCTACAATGACGCTGACGGCTATCACTTTATGGATCAGGAGACGTTCGAGAATGTCACCCTGCAGCGTGAGTTAATCGGAGAAAGTGCCGATTTCCTAAAAGACGGCATGGTTGTGGACGTCCAGATGCACGACGGTGTACCGATCGGCGCAGATCTTCCGGCCCACGTCGAGCTGCGCATCATCAACACTGATCCCGGATTTCGCGGCGACACGGCAACCGGCACGACCAAGCCGGCAACGCTTGAAACAGGCGCTGTCGTTCAAGTGCCGCTGTTCGTCAACCCGGATGATGTCGTGCGCATCGACACGCGCGACCGCCGCTATATCGGAAGAGTTGGCTAACAAAAAGACGAAGCGCGTACTAGCGACAGTCGCGCTGGCCGGCTGCGCGAGCATCATCGGCCTGCTCTTCTATCTCGCTCCGATTCAAAACGCGACGTTCCTCAATCGCATTGCGGATTATGTTAGCCTCAACGATGCGGTTGCTTTCGCGAACGACAGAGGAATCTTCGCGAAATTACACCTTCCGGCCGTTGACTTCGAAGCGCCGAACGACCGCCTCGTCCTCATCAAAATCGACGAAGAATCGATCGGCAATACCGCCGCCGGCTTAACGGCGTTCCCATTCCCGCGCAGTGACTACGGCCGACTGCTTTCGAATCTGCAGTAAAGCCGGCGCGAAGATCGCAGCGTTCGACATCGATTTCCCAGAGCCGTCGACCGACCCGTCGCAAGACGCGCGATTCGCCGCCGGCATGCGGAAGATTGCGACGGTGTTGCCGTACACGATCAGCACGACGTCGCAAGGCATCCTTGGCCGTGAAGCGCTCGATCCGCGTTTGTCAGCCTTCGCGGCGCGCCAAGGCTTTACAACGGTCGACAATCCGGGCGGCATGCTCTTGGGGCAACCGCTCGAGATTCGCGCCGGCGATCAGCGCTTGCTCTCATTTGCGGGGGCAACGGTTCAAACGTTTACGGGTCAAGCAATCCAACGTATCGATACGCGTCATGCACGCATCGGGAATCGCACCGTGCCGCTCGACGATCGCGGCGTGCTCCTGCTGCTGCCGTTCACCGAAGAGGCTCGCCAAGACATCACGATTCGTCGTGGAGCCGAAACGACAACGATTCCTTTTGCGCAGACGATCTCGTTTGCCGATGCCTATCGGATGAGCGTGGCAGACTTGAAGATGCTTGCCGGCGGCAAAGCGGTCGTCATCGGTTCGACTGCGCAGGCGCTCGGAGATTTTGTGCTGACGCCTTTTGGGCGCTTTCCAGGGGTTTACGCGAATCTTCGGCTGATCGACCAACTGCTCAGCGGCAAACTCGTTGCAACCGCGCCACGTCTTCTTAACATCGTCTTGATTCTGCTGCTGCCGTTTCTGCTGGCGTTTTTCGTGACCCAGTTTAACGCGACGCGCGGCATTTTGCTGTGTCTCATTGCGATCGCGCTCTACGTGATCTTCGCGATCGTCCTCTATGCCACCAAACTGATCTGGATCGACATGCTGCACGTCGCGCTCGCGATGTTGCTCGCCACGCTCTTCGTCGCGATCTATCGAACGATTGCCGAAGGCGCGGAGCGACGGCTCATTCGCAATCTCTTCGGCGCGCACGTCAGCCCGGCCGTTGTGGACGATCTTCTGCGCCGCGACGATCCGCGACAGGCCCTGGCGCTGGAAGGCAAACGTGTGAAAGCGACCGTTTTTTATTCCGACATTCGTGGATTCACGGCGATGTCCGAACACATGACGCCCGATGAAATCTACAAGCAGCTCAATGAGTACTTTGAGGAGATGTGCGCCATCATTTTTAAGTACGACGGTTACGTCGACAAATTTATCGGTGATTGCGTGATGTCGGTGTTCTCAGCACCCGATCCGAAACCGGATGACGCCCGTCGGGCGGTGCGCGCTGCTGTCGAGCAGCAAACGCGCATCAAAGAGATCGGCGAACAGTGGGCGGCGCGCGGAAAGCCGGTCTTCACCGTCGGCATGGGGCTGAACACCGGGGAAGTGATCATGGGGAATCTTGGCTCGAGCAATCGCCTGAACTACACCGTCATCGGTGACAGCGTCAATACGGCGTCGCGGCTGTACAATGTCGCGCACGGCGGCGAAATCATTATCAGTGAATCAACCTACGACGAAGTGAAGGAGACTGTTGAAGCAGTCGAGCTCGAGCCAGTGACGGTGAAAGGCAAGTCGCTGCCGCTGCGAATTTTCAACGTAACGCGATTACGCGATGGCGCTGCCGCCCATTGAAGCGCTGGAGCTGCTGCTTGCCGGCGGACTGGCCAGCGTTTTGGGGTCGATCGTTGGATTGGGCGGAGGATTCATCGCCGTTCCGGTGCTGCGGCTTCTCTTCAGTTTTGCACCGGCCGCCGCCGCGGCAACGTCGCTCGTTCTTGTCTTTGCGAATACGGCTAGCGCCAGCGTAACGTTCGTTCGTCAAAAGCGCGTCGCGCTCGATCTGCTTCTGCCGATCGTGATGGCCGCGATTCCGGGCAGCGTCGCGGGGGCATTGCTGGCCACGCACGTCAGTGCTCAAATCTTCGACTATCTCTATGCGGCGCTGCTCGTGCTGATCGCGATCGACGTCATTCGGCGCGCCAGGCGCCAACAAGAGGGCGCCACTCCGATAGAACCGCCGCGGCGGCGGCGACGCGTTATCGCAGGGTGGCTCGGCGCGGGCCTGTTGATCGGTTTCGTTTCGAGCTTGTTCGGGATCGGCGGCGGCGTCGTTGCCGTGCCGCTGTTGCTTTACTTTACGAAACGGCCGTTGTTGATCTGCACGGCCACCTCTACAGCAATTATCGCGCTGACTGCGCCCATCGGCATCATCGTCTATGGACTCGCCGGCGACATCGCTTGGGCGCCGGCGCTGACGATGGGAGCCGGCGGTCTGGCGGGCGGCGTCATCGGGGCCCGACTCGCGTCGCGCATTTCGTCGGTGCAACTCTCGGCAATCTTAGCCGCAGCGATGTTGGTCGCGGCGGGCGCGATGGCGCTGCGCCACCGCTAGCTGCGGCTCGAGAGCGCGAATCTCAACGATTTCATAGATCGTCAACGGAAAGCGCGGATCGTAACGCCTCGCGCTGCATCGCCCGCAACTCACCGGCATCCGCGGCTTGCGCTTGCGAAGCAGCTCAGCGGCGCAGCGTTCGCACCGCAGGATGAAGCGCCGTTGGCTCTCATTTGCCGGCGCCGCATTTCCCAGGTCGTGGTAGATCGAGGTCAGACCGCATTCGCGCATCTTCTTCTTGAAAGCACCGGTGTGACCCGGATCCTCGCCGCGGGCATGCAGCCACGCATGAATCATTTCATGCAGTAGCGTTTCGCGCAGCGCTTCGGGCGCTTTGGCAAAATGTTTGGGCGAGAGTTCGATCAACATCGGCTTGCTGTCGTAGACCGTACGGCCGATGGAGTTTGAAAACCGCGTGTTGTATCGAATGCGGCACGCCGGAATGGTACCGTCGAAATAGAGATTGTTCAGTTGCGCGAAAAGCAGCTGCAACGTGGACTCATCGGGCAGCACGGATGGTTTTTTCCGCGCGCGTCCAAGCGATTCTTGTGCGCTCCTCACCGGCGGGCGGCTTGCCCGCGCGCATCTACCTTCCGATCGTCGCAATCTTCGCAATTCTCTTGCTGCTCGCCGTCGGTTATCTGCTGCGCATCGCGTTCGGATCGACCGGCTCGGCCCTTGGCCCATCCGCCGGTGCCGCAAGAGCACGTACCGCAAACGTTGCGCCTCCACAAAACATCGAGGTCGGCGGCGGACCACCGCCTGCAGTCGCGGTGAAACTCGGCGAGCTCAGAGCGCGCATAGCGACGCATCCACGCGACGATGTCGCACTCGTTGAGCTGGGCGATCTCTATTTGACCGTGGGCAAATATGCGCAGGCGATTCCTCTGTACGAACGCGCACTGCGCGCGAATTCCGGTAATCCGGCCGCAAAATCGGGACTCGAGCAAGCGCGAAGCGAAGCCGCGGATCAGCCGAAATGAAGCTGTACATTTCCGCGGACATGGAAGGTACGGCCGCCGTCTGCAGCTGGCAGCAATGCGATCCCGATAACCTCACCGAGTATCCGTATTATCGCCACCTGATGTCGCTCGAGGTGCGCGCAGCGATCGATGGCGCACGAAAAGCCGGCGTAACCGACGTGCTCGTCAACGATTCGCATTCTTCGATGCGCAACGTCCTGTGGAACGAGCTGCCGCACGACGTCCGCATGATCTATGGCAACCGCAAACCGTTTTCGATGACGCAGGGCCTGACGCCGGAATTCGACGCGGCATTCTTTACCGGCTACCATGCGCCCTCAGGCGAACGGGATGGAACGCTCGAGCATACCTACACGCCGAGCACGATCTACAACGTCCGCGTTAACGGCACGCGCTGCAGCGAAGCCACGCTGAATGCCGCGCTCGCCGGCGCCTACGGTGTTCCCGTCGCCATGATCACCGGGGATCGCGCGACCATCAATTTCGCAAAAGCACAGATGCCGTGGGTTAGCGGCGTCGTGGTCAAGGATGCGATTGGGAAATTCGGAGTGGATTCGATGTCGCCCGAAGCGGCGCGCGCCGCAATCCGCGAGGGCGCAGCCGAAGCGATCAGCCGGCTGAGCGACGCGAGGCCGTTTCGATTCGAGCCGCCGTTGACGCTCGAGATCGATTTCGTCCTAAGCGAACAGGCTGATTTTGTCGAATTGATGCCGGGTTTCGAACGTATTGACGGTCGCACCGTACGATTTCAGCACGACGACTTCCCGAGTCTCTTTCGCGCGTTCGTCGCGGCGTTTCGTTTAGGCGGCGCCGCGAATAATTAGCCTCAAAGCGGAGCTGAGCGCCGAGCCTTAGTTACTTCGTTCGGTCGATGCGGGAACGCACCCAGCCTATAAAGCGCGCGTCCGAGATTTTGCCGGCGGCTACTGCAGTGATTGCTTCAAGAAATTCACTTTCACTGGCGTTTAGTGCATGGCCGTTCTCTTCAAGGAACGTTTCCAACACAGTCGCGGCCACCCGTTTGTTACCATCCATGAATGGATGATTTCTTAAAATGCCAAGCGCGTAAAGAGCCGCGAGCTGCGCTACGTCCGCCTTTGCGTATCCCAACGCATTCCGCGGTCTTGCGAGCGCGGATTCAAGCAAAGCCATGTCGGGCACACCCGAGCCGCCGCCGTGTTGGGCAATCTGCGCATCATGAATAGCGAGCGCCACATCAGTGCGCAACCATCGATACTTACCGCTTCGAGAGCTCACGCAACATGTTGCGTCGCTTCTTCATTACTCGTTCAGCGGTGGACATCTGATGTTCGAACTCAGGATCATAGGGCGTAAGCCGAAAGCCGCCCGGAGCCTCAGTTAAGTACAGGATGTCTCCGGCCGACACGTTCATTCGTGCAAGCGTTTCTTTTGGAAACGTTGCGCCGACTGAGTTACCGAGTCTGCCAAGCTTAAGAGCGACCAAATCGCTGAATCTCCGTTATAACTTATGTTATAACAGCGTACCAAAAAAGCAGCCGCCTCACAAGCCGTGCCGCATCGCTTGACCGCAGTCTTTAGCTGGCGACGGCTTCCGGTTTGCCGATCGCCAGCGCGATGTCGATGACCTCAGGCTCCGAGATCGAGAGCTGCTTCATCGCCGCTTGGTAGACCTCGATCGTCTGAGTGCTCTTCGCGCTGCGCGCGCGTTCTTCGCGCAGGCGTTTGATCTCATCGGTCACGCGATGCGCTAATTCGGAGTCAACGTTAATGCCCGCGGCCGTAAGCCGATTCGCGTGCTTGCGCAGCGCCTGTTCGACAAGGGCAACGCCTGAATGTTTTCCGTACACGAACGACATCTCGGCGCCGACCAGCGACGCGGGCACCGCCTCGTACATGCGGCGGTCGATCAGGAGCGCATGGGTGTGGATGCCCGATTCGTGCGCGAAGACTTTTTCGCCGATGATCGGCTCATGTTGCTGAATCGGGATGCCGCTCATGCGTTCCATGAAGCGCGCGAGCTCGCGCAGCTTATCATACTTAAAGCCAGGAATTTCGATGCCGTAAAGGACGTGCAGCGCGGTGACCACTTGATGCAGCGGCACATTGCCCGCGCGTTCGCCGTAGCCATTGGCGGTTACCGAGAAAACGCGAAAACCGTTTGCAAGGGCCGTGATGCAGTTGATCGTGCCGAGGCCGTAATCGTTGTGAAAGTGGCAGATCAATGGAACGTCCTTGGGAAGCGCGCTCGAGATCTGCGAGCAGTACCAACGTGCCGCCTCCGGCGTTAGACAGCCAACCGTGTCCGGCCACGCCGGCCGGTTGCCGCCCGCTTCCAGCCCGGCTTTGAAGTACTCGATGAAGTAATCAACGTCGCCGCGGCTGCCGTCTTCGGCGCCGAATTCGATGTACGCAACGCCGCGCTCACGCGCATAGCCGATGACGTCGCATTGTAGCCGGATGTTGGCTTGGCGGTAAAAGTCGAGCGGCAATTCGAGCCACTCGCGCTCATCCTTGCCTTCAAAGCGCAAGAGCGTCTTGCCGATCTTGTACTTCAGGTGCAGATCGCTGCCGCTCGTGAAGATGAAAAACGTTACGTCAGCGGGCGAGATGCCGGCATCGGCCAGCGTTTCGAGCGTGATGTCGATGTCTTTGCGATTGCTGCGGCACATCACGACGATCTCAACATCACCGATGTCGCCCTTGTGCTTGCCTTCCATGACCATCTGCAGCGTCTTTCGATCGCCCGCCGATGCGGCCGGAAAGCCGACACTCAAGATGTGAACGCCGATATCCGCGAGCCGCTTTGCGATTTCGTATTTCTGTTCGGGCGTATAACAGACGCCCGGCATCTGCTCCCCGTCGCGAAGCGTCTCATCGTAGATACGCAGCTCGCGCGCGTCGGGAAAGTGCAGATCGCGAGTGAACTCGCGGGGATTGCGAATCAGCCGCTCGATCGGCTCGCGCAGTAGGTCGCTCATATTTGGATTATACACTGGCTGCTGCCCGCGAAGTTGCAATCGTCAGCGAAGAGTCATCAGCGCCGAGGCGAAGCTAGAACGCTGTGCGCGATCCGGACCCAAACGCAAATATCCCCTCGAATCCCTATACCCGTCGCTGGACGGCCGAGCGTTCCGAGCCCGTTGAAGGGCAATCCGAACCACCCGCCGCGGCGCCGCAACGCGCCTCCGGACCCGCGAAAGCCGCGGGCGGAATCGCCGTCGGACTCGCGCTGCTGCTCGCAAAATTCAAAGGCATCTTGCTCTTGCTGCTCAACCTGAAGTGGCTGTTTTACGCAAAGTATTTCTTGTCGTTCGGCGTGACGTTCTTGATCTCGCTGTGGGCGTATGCGCTCTTCTTCGGTTGGAAGTTTGCCCTCGTCTTCGTCTTGTTGATCGCCGCGCACGAGTTCGGACACTACGTTGCGTTTCGCAACTACGGTTTGAAGGTGCGCTTGCCGACGTTTATTCCGCTTCTCGGTGCATTCACAGCGGGATCGATGCCGGAAAATGCCGAGCAATCCGCCTACATCGCTTTAGCGGGACCGCTCACCGGACTCGGGGTGAGCGCCGTCTGCTATGCGTTCGGCATCTACACGCATGAAAAATTTTGGCTGGCTGCTGCCTACTTGGGCGCCTTCCTGAATCTCTTCAACATGGTGCCTGTGCCGCCGTTCGATGGTGGCGGCATCGCAGCGGTTTTTTCGCCGCGAATTTGGATTTACGGCTTCGGCCTCTTCATCGTTGCAGCGCTGCTCTTGCATATGCCGCTGCTCTTTGTGCTGCTGCTCGGCTTGATCGGGCTGCCTCGCGCGCTCGCCGGCTTCAAAGGCCACTACGATGCGGCGTACTATGCGGTGCCGCCGCTGCAACGTACAGCGGTCGGCTTATGGTATCTAGGCACCGCGTTCGGCCTCGTGTATTTGATGACGCTCTCGCGCGTTCCAGTTTCATAACGAAATCGCGAGCGACGACCAGTTAGCAACTTGCACGGTGACACCGCTCGGCAGCGCTTAACCGCGCTCACGCTCTCGCTACTCTGCGTCATTGTCGCGTTGACCGTCGCGCGTCCACATCCCAGCCCCGGGCCGCTGATGCGAGATTTCGAATCCTACTACGCCGCCGGCCATGCATGGCTGAATCACGATGATCCGTACAGCACGGCGCTCTGGCGCCACGAACGCCTCGTGCCGGGCGTCAATCCGAATCGTTGGGAAGTTCTGCCGTTTGTGGGCTTTCCGGCCTTCTTGCCGGTGTGGGGAGCCTTCGCAACGCTTCCCTTCACAATCGCTGTCGCACTTTGGGCTGCAATCACGATCGCGCTGCTGGTCGCCGCGATTTTAGTGATGCTCCGCCAACTGCGTGCGCGCGATACCGGCTCATTCTTGAGCGTCGCGGCAATCTGTATCGCCTTCGCTCCACTGACGAGCGCCTTCGCACTCGGTCAAGCCGCACTGCCGGCGTTCGCACTGATCGTGATCGCGACGGCGCTTTTGGGTGTCAAGCCGGCGCACGCCGCAATCGCAGCGCTGTTTGCGGGCTTTCAGCCCAACCTTGCCGTCGCGTTGCTATCGCAGATCCGCTACCGTCATGTCGCGGTCGTCATCGGCATCGTCGCCCTTGCGCTCATTGCCGTTGCGCTGATCTTGCTGGGGGCAGGGGGCTTACGGAGTTACATCACCGAGTTGGCCGCGCACCGCGCTGCGGAACGACACGCCCTCATTCAGTTTGCTCCGGCGGCCATTGCGTACGGCTTCGGGCTTCCGGCCGGCGTGGCGAATGCCTTCGGGCTTATCAGCGCGATCGTCGCCGCAACAATCTGGCTGCTGATCATGGCGCGCCGCTCGCTAACCCGCTGGTGGCGACTCGCAATTAGCTGCGCATTGCTGCCGTTTGCGTTGCCGTTCTTTCACGAACACGACTTCGTGGTCGCATTGGTGCCCATCCTGATGTGTTTGTGCGCTGCGCCACGCCGAATTTGGGCGATTGCCGCCGCCGCGACCGTACTTGTGGCCGTCGATTGGCTCGGGCTCGCGCAACGCCCCGATGGAATCGTGCAGAGTGCGTTGCTTCTTGTCGCGCTGCTCGCTGCGATGTTCGCGCTCTCGGATCAGCCGCTTGGGCTGCACCGCTTTGCATTGCTTGCCGCGCTGCTGTTAATTCCGGCCAGCATGCTCGCGCACCATTTTCCGGCGCCGATTTGGCCTGACGCGCTACCGGCTCAGGTTACATGGATACGTCCAACGCTTTCGGATGCATGGCATGCGCAACTGCAAGCCGCCCGCGAACTCTCACCGCAGCCGCTCTGGGCTGCACTTCGATTGATGACGCTGATTGGAACGGGGCTGCTCGCGTGGTGCTCGATCAAAACAGCGGACTATTCCGCCCGCAACTAGCCTTTTTCGCTGCGGGACTCACCACGCGCGCTCTTCGTCTCCCGATCTTCTTTTCTCAAGAAAATTGCTTGCAATTTTCTTGAATGTCTTCTATATATCAACGTTCATCATATGGTCGAACGGCGACACTTGATTGGGATGGAATCCTTTGAGGTCGGCGTTGTACGCATAGCCATCTTTGAGAACAAGAAGCACGATCGTCGGAACGTCTTTCACGATCTGCTCCTGTTCAAAGCTCACATACCTCTGGCGTTGCGCCTCATTGTACGACCGTTTGAAGTGCTCCAGAGCAGCATCCACCTTCGGATTGCAGTAGTGCATCATGTTCTGACCGGCCGGCGGCGCCTGATTGCACTCATAGAGATTTGAAAGCTCGCCGATCGGGTCGCCGCCCCAAGCGAAGCCCGTCACGTCGAACTTGCCGCCGTAGATGATGCCGCCTGGGTTCTCAAAGAACACGTTGACCGCATATTTTTGAAGTTGAATTTCGACGCCGACCGCCTTCCACCACGACCGCAACATCTCGATCCGCGCGTCCGTGTCAGGTGCGCCCGTGTAGGAGGCGTAACGCAGTGAAAGCCGCTGACCGTTCTTGGTGCGGATACCATCAGGACCGACTTTCCACCCGGCTTGGTCGAGGAGCGCTCTGGCTTTGGCCGGATCGTACGGCGTCATGCTGATATGCTGGTCGGAAACCGGATTGGCGGGCGAGACCATGCTCTCTTGGGGGATCGCATATCCGAAGGTCGTCTTTTGGACGAGCGTCTTGCGATCGATCGCGTAGCGCAGCGCCTCGCGCACGCGAACGTCACGCAGTATCACGTTTTTGAGGTTGAAGTCCAGGTGCGCGAAGTAGTAGCTCGGGATCACGTCGGTGTGGAAGCCGGCCAGCGTTTTCGTTCGGTCGATGTAGCCGGCCGGAACGAGCGGCCAGAGATCGATCTCGCCGGTCTGCATCAGCGTCAGCAGCGTATTGCGATCCGGCACGATTCGATAGGTGATGCGATTCAGCTTCGGCTTGCCGCGCCAGTAGTACGGATTCGCTTCCAGCTCAACGGCGTCGCCGCGTCGCCATGACACCACGCGAAACGGCCCGATACCGATCGGCTTCGCGTTGTAGGGCGCTTGATTGATATTCGGCAGCAAACCGAGCAGATGTTTGGGCAGCAAGCACGGATTCGCGCCGGCGCTTCCAAAGAAGGTCGGCAAGTATGCCGCGTACGGTTTGCGCAAGTGGTAGACGACCGTGTATTTATCCGGCTCGTCCATCTTTTGAATCAGATTCCAGCCGTCGCGGCCAATGACGTTATTCGCCGGATTGTTGACGACGTTCGTACTGAAAATCACGTCGTCGGCCGTAAAAGGCGCGCCGTCCGACCAGCGGACGCCATGCCGAAGGTGCCAGGTAATCGTCTTGCCGTCGGCGCTAATCCCGCCGTTGCTCTGCGTCGGAATCACGGTCAGCAATTCGGGAACGGGCCGATTATGCGAATCGTACCGTGCAAAGTACGCCATCGTCATTTGGGCGATATAACCCAGACGCGTCTCGGAGTTAAGCACCGGATTGAGCGATGCCAAGTCGCCGCCCGCATCTGAAAAGCGCAGATAGTGCGGCTTCGTAAAGCCGTGGCCGCCGGCGCCGCCGTACTGACCTTCGTGCACGCTGCAAGCGCCGCCAGCGCCACGATGACAATAAAGCGGAGCATCATTTAGGAGCCTCCGATTAGGTCTACGTGGTTGAGCCTCGTGGCGATTTTTCGCCGATTTCGAGGCGCGAGGACGGACGCAATGCCAGAGCGCATTGTGGCCGCCGCAGGAACGATGAAAGCGGCAAAAAGCGCCCGGGATCAGCCGCGTGAGACTTAATCGGCGGCTCCTTATATATCCACGTTCATGAAGTCGTCGAACTGCGACACCTGATTGGGACGGAAGTTCTTGAGGTCTTTGTTGTAGACAAAGACGTCTTCGCGCACCGTCGTAACGATTATCGGCACGTCGTTGACGAGCTCATGCACGACCGTATTGACGTCCGGCTGACGCGCCTTCTCGTTGTAGGTCACTCGGAATCGCGCCATCGCGGCGTCCGCAGTATGATTGCACCAGTGCGGATCGTTTTGTCCCTTCGGCGGAATCTGATCGCAGGCGTAGAGCACTGAAAAGTCTCCCAATGGATCCAATCCCCACGCGAAATTGACGAGGTCGAACTTGCCGCTGTAAATGATGCCGTTATTCTGATAGGGCGCAAAGAGCAGCGCGGAGAGATAGTGGTGGACGACGATGTCAACGCCGATCTGCTTCCACCAGCCGCGAATCAGCTCGATCTGCTGGTCGACGTCCGGTGAACCGGTGCTGGTCGCATAGTCGAGCTGCAGCTTGACGCCGTTCTTTGCCCGGATGCCGTCGGGACCGCGCGCCCAACCGGCTTGATCGAGAATCTGATTCGCTTTGGCGAGATCGAACGGCACTTTCGGAATATCTTCAACGGCATACGGCGCCGTCGGTGAGGTTGGGCTCTCTTGCAGGATGCCGAGCCCATGACCGATCTTCTCGCGCAAGGTCGCGCGATCGGTTGCATAACGGAGCGCTTCGCGCACCGCCTTATCACTCAGTCTCGGGCTCGATAGATTGAAATCAATGTGGTTGAAATAGTAGCTCGGCTGTTTGAGATACGTGTATCCGCTTAGGCCTTTGATCCGATCGAAATACGATCCCGGCACCGGCCACCATAGATCGAGTTCCTGCGATCGAGCTGCGCCATCACCGTGTTGCGATCCGGAATGCTCTTCCAAACGATCTTCTTCAATTTCGGTAGGCCACGCCAGTAGTTTGGATTTGGAACCATCACGACCTGATCGCCGCGCTTCCACTCTTGATACTTGAACGGACCGATGCCGATCGGCAGCGCATTGTACGGAACGTTGTTGATGTTCGGCAATCCCGAGCCAAGGATGTGTTTAGGCAAGATGCACGGATTCGCGCCGGCCGTCGAAAAGTACGTGACCAAGAACGACGAGTAAGGGTGGCTTAGATGGTAGACGACGGTGTACTTGTCCGGTTCGTCGATCTTCGTGATTAAGTCCCAGCCGGTGCGGCTCACCTCGTTGTTCGCCGGATTGTTGACGACATTCGTGGAGAAGACGACGTCGTCGGCGGTGAACGGTGCGCCGTCCGACCACTTCACGCCGCGGCGGAGATGGTAGGTAATCGTCTTGCCGTCCTTGCTGATGCCGCCGTTCGCTTCGCGTCGGGATTTGCGTTGCGAGTTCAGGGATCGGACGGTTGTCGTGATTCCAGCGGATCAGCCACGCCATCGTCAGATCCGCCATCAAGAAGAGCGTCCCTTGCTGATTGAAGTGCGGATTCAATCCGACGAGATCTTCCGCGGTCGCGTAGCGCAGCGTATGCGGCTCGGTGAAAGAATTGACGCGGCCGCCGGTTCCCGGGCCGGTGTTGACCTTCGTGCAGCCGGCGAAAAGTAACGCGGCGATCGCAATGCAGATGATCCGTTTCAAATCGAATACTCCCATGGATTCCAAAACGGCGAGATGACGGGCGACGGACGGAATCCCTTCAGGTCGGTGTTGTAGACGAACGGCTCTTTCAAGAAGTAGAGGATGATCGTCGGAACTTGCGCCGCCAGCTCTTGCTGAACGATCTTGTAGTCGGCTTTGCGACGAGCTCGATCGAGCGTCTTCAGGGCGTCGTTCATAGCGGCCGTCGCGCGCGGCATCATTCCAAAAAAGCGCGTTCTGGCCGTGCGGCGCAAAGTTCTCCGCCGAATAGATCGGGCTGTCGTCCGGATCGGCGGCCGCAACCCAGCTAAACCCCGCGACATCATAGTGTCCGCCTTGCAGCACGCCGGTCGCCGGATTGTTGTCGAAGAACTGCGCGGTTGACGCGTTCTTGACGACGGCATCGACGCCGATGTCGTGCCATTCGCGCTGAATGAGTTCTTGAATTGCCTTGCCGGCGTTGCTTTCGGTTTGCGTACTGTACGTAAAGGACAGCCGCTGACCGTTCTTGACGCGAATGCCGTCCGGTCCAACTTTCCATCCGTCCGCATCAAGAATCGCGCGTGCCTTCTGCGGATCGTAGTCATGATGCTGGATGTCGTCCGTGAAGGCCCATGAGAGCGTCTTCGATTGATCCGTCTGCGCAGGCTCGGCCGAACCATGCACGATCTTGTTGATGATCTCTTCGCGGTTGGTACCGTACGCCAACGCGAGCCGGAGGTTCCGATCCTGCAAGAGTGGGCGGCGTAAGTTAAAATCAAGATGCGCGTACTGGAATGTGTCGACGCGCATGGCGTTCACGCCGTTTGCCGGATCGCTTGCGAGCTGCGCGTACCGCGGCCAATTGAGACCGCTGCCGCGTGCGAGCAGATCGATTTCATGCGTCTGCAGCTGCGTCATCATCGTATCTTCATCGGGCATGATTTTGAAGATCACTTCCTTCAGCTTCGGTGGCCCTAAGAAGTAATCGTGAAATGCCGTCATCACGATCTGTGCGCCGCGTTGCCAGGAGACGAATTTGAACGGGCCGCTGCCGATCGGCGCCGAGTTGTAAGGCGCCGTGTTGAACGAGCCTTTTGCGTCGTTGTACTTCTCGAGGATGTGCCGCGGCAAAATCGGCGCATTGCCGTTCACGCCCCATAACTGCTGCAAGTACGGCGCATAGAGTTTCTTCATGTGCATGACGGCGACGAACGGATTGCTGCAGTCGATGTCTTTGATGTCCTTGTAACCGTCGGTCGTATTGACCAAGTTGTGCGGGTTCATGACGACCTGCCACGTGAATTTCAGATCGTCGCAGCGCAGCGGCTGGCCGTCGTGCCACTTGATGTTGTGACGGAGCTTGTACTTGAGCGTGAGACCATCGCGGCTGACGTCGCCGTTTTGAACGGTTGGAATTCAATCAATGCATCCGGTACTGGACGCGCGTGGTCGTCGTAACGCACCGCATACGAAAACAAGGAACGATGGCGATGTCGCCCGTCACGGCGCTGGTACCGAGCGGCACGTTGAGCGTCTTTGGATCGGCACTTTCGGCGAAACGAAGAATTCCCGGCTTGCGTCCACGGATGCCGTCCGCCCGCCGTCTGCTCGCTCGTGCCAACTTTCGTGCAGGCGCTAACGAGCAGCGCGAGCGCGACGAGCGCGGCCGCGTTAACGCATCGTTTCAGGGTCGATTCCCTCTCGGCGGCAGAAATCGCGGTAGGCATCAGGCGAAATTTCGGACGGCTTGATCTCGCTGCGCCCGCCCCAAAAGACGTTCGTATACGAGACGGCGATGCCGGCCTTGCGCAAGGTGTGCATCGATTGCCGCTTTGTGTTGAAGCAAGAGCGTTTTGTCCAGACCATGCGCGACGCCCATCACGTTGACGTTACGAAATTCCGGCCCGGCTTCGCGCCAATAGGCATGCGTCATGATATGGTGGCGCCCGACTTCCCGGCCGGCGTCGATCTCTTTGCCTGGCGGGACGGCCCAATGAAAGAGTGCGTTGTAGCGCGTGACGCGCTCGTTGTTCGCGGTTGCCTTGACATGTTCCAGGAACGTTGAAAAACGTCCGATCACTTTGCGTTTGTCGAGCCCACGCGCGATCGCAAAGAACGTTTGCAAATCGACGCCAGCTTCTTCCGCTCGTGCGTTCCAAAGGTCGCGCACGATCTCAGCCGGCGCAAACTCCCGTTTCAGTGCGTTCAGGACTCGCCATTCCAGAGCGCTCAATTGAACGACGTTCGTATCTTGCACGTCCGCCGGCACTTCGGAACGGCTACCCGGTGAAATTCCACGCCGCCGGACGTGTCCAACGCCGAGCACGAACAACTTCTTCGCCGGCATCAGACGGAAGTGGGTTGCGCCGACCTTTTGCCGGAGAAACTCCGCGTGTTTCTCAATCGCAAAGCCTTGCGGCACTTTCAACGTCGTCCAAAGGCGATAGTTGCTTCCCGGCGTTGCCGTATCGGTCGTTCGAATCACGACGTGCCCGGAAAATGGATCTTCACGGGCCATGTAATCGAAGGCAGCATTGAGTTTGTCGGGCTCAATCTGCCACGCAACAAGTGCTCCATCGGCCAGACTCGTCGCCATCAAAGTCTGCCGAACTCGACGAATCGTTCCAGCTTCCAACATCGCCCGAATTCGGTCAAGAACCGTATCGATCGGAATCAGGCTGCGGCGTGCAATTTCGCCGAACGGGTCCACTTGAAATCCGGCGAGGCGATCTTCAGAAACCGCGAGAATCGCGGCGTTCGTCGGATCGCTAACTGACGCCGGGACTTCCCCGAGTAAGCATGACGCGGTATTATCCGCCTGCCGCCGCCCTCCCGCGCTAGCGCCTTCGAGGTTACTTATCCGTCCGCTGGAAAATCTGCCTCATGCTGAGAATGCCGCAGAACTTTTGCGCCGGCATGCTGATTTTCGTAACGCTGGCTGCAGCACAGTGGAAACTCGAAGCGTCCGGCCAGACACGCGCGACCGTTCGCTCGATTTCGTGCGCCGATTTTCAAGGCGTGCCGCGGGACGCGAAGTGCACTCAACTCAGCGTCCTTGAGAATCGCCGCGCACGTTCGGGACGGCGCATCGCGCTCAGCGTCGTCGTTTTGCCGGCGCAAGGGAAAAATGCGGGCGCGATCTTTGAGCTTTCCGGTGGCCCCGGGCAATCCGCGATCGACGACATCCCGTTCGTCAGCCGTCAATTCCAGCCGTTGCGCCAGGCGCACGATCTCGTCTTCGTTGCACAGCGCGGCACCCAATACTCGAATCAGTTGCAGTGCCCGCTGTACGCGAGATCCTGCGGCTTACTTCCGAGAGCTCTTCCCGAATGCTGCGCTGCGCAAGTGCCGCGCCGCGTTAGCAAAGCGCGCCGATCTCAATGAATACGGCACGCAAATTGCAGCCGACGATCTGGACGACGTGCGCGCGGCGCTCGGCTACGACAAAATTACATTGTACGGCGGCTCCTATGGTACGGAGGCCGCGCAGGTTTACGCGCGAGAGCATCCCGCTAGAGTGCGCGCAATGTTGCTTGAAAGCGTCGCAACGACGGACTTCTTGGTGCCGCTGCCTTACGCGCGCGGCGCCCAAAGCGCGCTGGAGCAACTCTTCGCTTTGTGCGGCGTGGATCGCGAAGTGCCATCACGCCTTTCCAAATTTTGCGCAACACTTCTCCGCGCTCTTGGCTCACTTTAATAGTGGCGACCTGCCCGTCACCTTGGTGCAAGGCAAAGCGGAGCGCCGGCTGATGCTTTCACGCGAAGTCTTCGTCGATCGGTTGCGGCAGCTGCTCTACGATCCCGCGACCGCGAGCATCGTTCCGTTTATCATCGAAGAAGCATATCGTGGACAGCACAAAACCGCTGGCGGGAGCAATCGATCTGCTCACGCGGTCGTTCGCGACAGCGCTCTCATGGGGCATGGGGATGTCGGTCAATTGTTCGGAAGATGATCCGTTCATCACGCCTCTGGCCGCCATTTCGCAGAGCCGCGGCACCTTTATGGGCACCGCGCGGATCGATGCGCAACATCGGGCATGTCAGATTTGGAGCGTCAAACCGGTCGATCGCAGCCTACTTGCAACCCGTGCACAGCACCGCGCCGGTCCTGATGCTTTCGGGCACCGACGATCCGGCAACGCCAGGACGGTATGCGCACGGTCAACTCCGCTACTACCCCAACGGACGAATCATCTCGATCCCGCACGGCGGGCATGATAATGAGAGTCCTTGTCTCGACAAAATACGGACGGACTTTCTTGAGGCCGCAGATGCGAAAGCCGTCGATGCGAGCTGCATCGCGGCTTTCAAGCGTCCGCCGTTTGTCCTAACCGAGGCGCAGTTGAACGCGCTGTTTCGTTAGGTGTGGTAGATGCCGGCGGCGATATCGTTCTCGCCGAGCGCATAGAGATAGGATTGCTCCGCCTGACGCAGGTTGTAAATCGCGGTCAGGTGGTCGGTTTGCGCTTGCGTAATCGCGACTTGCGCATTTAAGAGCAACGGCAGCGTCGTGACGCCGGCGCGATATTGCGCCTGCGTCGCTCGCAACACCACGATCGCCTTGCTCAACTCGGCCTGCGTTTGATCCAATGCGGATTGCGCCGAGACGAGGTTCGCAAGCGCTTGCCGCACGTTCAATTGAATGCCGAGGAATGTGTTCTGAAAATTCGCACTCGCCGTATCGAGATTGGCTCGCGCCTGCGCGGTTTGGCGGCCGTTTGCCCTTGGTCGTAGATCGGAATCGAGAGCGCTGCGCCGATTCCGTTGCTGCTGCGGAAATCGCCGCCGACGGCATTCGTCGAGCTGAGGCCATAGTTCGCATCTCCGACGAGGCTCGGAAAGAGTCCTAAGCGCGCGGCGCGCAACGATGCTTGCGCGGATCGCACGCCGCGATTCGCTTGATCGTAATCCGGACGGAGCGCCATCGCGCGTGCCGTGGCCGTATCGTAGGTCAACAGCGGCGTTTGCAAGAGCGTCGCGTTCGGATTCGCCGGCGTGTCGTCAATCGGTTCGACCGCAGCGTCAGCGTCTAATCCCAGCGTATTCGCGAACGTCGCATAGGCGGCGATTTCGGTACCTTGCGCTTTCACCAAAGAAACGCGCGCCTGCGCCGTTGGGAATTGCGCCGTCGCCAGATCGGAATGCGCCGCCGTGCCGGCTCGGATCTGTGCTGCGACGAGATTCTCCTGAACTTGGTTTTGGCGAACGATTTCGACCGCGAGCAGCGTCGCGCGATGCGCCTGAAGCGCATTGTAGTACGCCTGCGCAACGTTGAAGGCCGTCGTCTGCAGCGCACGCTTGAGTGCGTCGGCTGAACCGATCTCACTTTCTTGCGCTGCGCGGATCTGATTTGCAACTCTGCCGCCGTCGAAGACCAACTGCCGCAAATCTGCCGTCAGGGAGTTGCTCGTAAAGGAGCCGCCACGCGAGAAACTTTGCGGTTGGCCGTGTCTGGCCGATGTTCGTGCTTGTGGTTGATGCGCCGTTGTAGTGTTGCGTCGTCGCGGTCGCCGAAAGCGACGGCAACGCCGGAACGCGCGCGAGCTTGACGTTTGCCTGCGCAAGCTCGAGCGCCGCGCGAGCTGTCGCCATCGCCGGCGACTTCGCAACGGCGATGTCGATCGCTTGAGCGAGCGTAATGTGCACGCGGAACGCCGGGAATCTGTTTCGTTGTCGCTATGCCCGGCGCCGGCGTTCCGTATGCGGGATACGGCAATACCGGCGACGTGTTCGGAGACGGAATCGGTGTGGGAGTCGCCGCAGCCACGACCGTTTGCGCATTGGCGCCCAAGCGTGTGGCAGGCAGAATCAGACCGAGCGCGATCGCGATCGCGAAGAGCACAGTTTTTTGCATGCAGTTAGTGCGCGACGCGCCCTCCGTTGCTGACCGCAACGACGCTGCCGTTTTGCAAGGCATCGGGGCGGGTCGTAATCACTTGCGTTCCGGGCGCGATCTGCGGACTGCGCACTTCACTCAACGTATCGGTCTGCAGTCCAAGCGTGACCGGCACTTCCTTCGCTTTATTCTGCTGCACGATAAAGACGCTGTTGCCGTTTTCGGTTTGTGCGACTGCGGAACGCGGAACGACGATTGCATCGGGATGACGCTCTTTTTGAATCGTCACGGAGACGAGCATGCCGCCGCGCAGCAAATCGCCGGGATTCGCCTCACGAATGCGCGCCCGGTACGAAAGCGTGCCTTGCGTGGGAACTGCGTTGACGTCTGTGATCGCGCCGCGGAAGTTTCTGCCGGGCAGCGATGAGGACGTGAAGCTCACCGGCGTCGCCGAATGCACGTACGCGAGATCTTCATCGGGAACGTTGACGTTGATGTAGACAACGTCAACTTGCGAGAGGCGCAGTACCGGCGTCTGCGAGCTCGACATGGCGCCCGGATCCAGCAATCGCTGCGTGATCACGCCGCCAAAGGGCGCGTAGAGCGACGTTTGGCCAATCTGAATGTCGAGGGCGTGCGCTTGCGCTTGGGCAGAAGCGATCGCGGCGCGATCGGATTGAGCCGTAGCGGCCTGAACTTGCGTCTGACCGGTATTCGTTTGGGCCACGACAACAGCTTGTTGATCGCTCTGCACCTTCTGCTGCGCGGCGACATAGTTGGAACGCGCCTGCTCGAGCGCAGCTTGCGAAACGTAGCCCTGCCTGAACAGCTGCATGTTTTGATTGTATGTCAACTGCGCATTGGCAAGCGCCGCTTTGTCGCTCGCGAGCGTCGTGCGCGCAGTCGCGACGCCGCCGATCGTCTGCTGCTGCTGTGATCGGGACGCTCAATTCCGAGGTGCGCGCATGCGCCGCGGCTTGCGCGATGATCGCCATCTGCTGGCTCGAGCTGCGCGCGCAGGTTCGAATCGTCTACTTTGGCGAGAAGCTGTCCCGCGCTTACCCGGTCGCCTTCGTTGACGTAAATGCCGACGAGCGGACCCGGCTGCTGCACTGCAAGCGTGGAGTCTTGAAGCGGCGCCACCTGTCCATCGAGCGTCACGAACGTCGCGATATCTCGCCGCGTCGCCATCGCGGTGTCGACGTTGAGCGGCGGCGGACCATGCTGCGCCTGGCCGCGTCCTCCGCAACCCGCCAGCAGGGCCGCCAGAACGGCCGCAACCGCCAGAGATCTATAGTGCATACTACTCCTTGCCAAAAACGTGCTCACCACCTATTACGTTGCCAACCCCGTTTTGATTCATAGGGCTGCAAGAAGCCTTGCAGATTTTGCTGAGTAACGGCAGAGAGCCGCTCGATTTCGGGCCGCCCGCGCCGCAGCGCGTTTCAACGGTGGTCCGCCGCGCCAAGCAATCGCGCGTAGTGCGTTGTAGGGGACCCGTCCGCGAATTTGGACGGGGGCGGTGGAGGCGAGTTTCTGTCGCATCGTGACGGAAGCTCGCCGAACGCCAAGCGTTGCGCGCAGTGCGACGCTACAAAATGGAGCATGCAGGCGGGCGTTGTATTCTCCGGTGGCATGGGCGCGAAACTCGACATCGGCCGCACGTACGGTAGCCAGACGAGGGTCGAAGAGTGGATGACCGCAGAGAAGGCCGGCAATAAAGGCGCCGACGTCCTCTCCACGCCGATGCTGATGCAGATGATCGAAGATGCGGCGATGCATTGCATCGCGCCAATCCTTACCGGCGACCAACTGACGGTTGCAACCCATATCGACCTCGAGCATCGCAAACCCGTTCCGGTCGGATTCATCGTACGTACTGAAGTCGAGGTCGTTCAGATCGACGGGCCGCGCGTCATGTTCGCGGTGCAGGTCTTCGATGAACAAGAGAACGTCGCCGAAGGCACGCACGAACGATACATCATCGAACGCGCGAAATTTATTGCCAAGCTCGAAGACAAAATGACGTAATTTACGTTACTTCTGCGAGCCGAAAAACGTGCAAAGATGTTTGACGGCTCGGGTTACACTTCAAGGGGGGCAATCCGCGCCTCCCGAAGGAGGAACGAAGTAAGGTTCGGTTTTCGGGTAGCCCGAGCAGGGATGGCCATTGGCCGCCGTGCTCGCTTCTGCACGAAAAACGACCTGCAGTCATGTTTCACTCTAGCTAGGAGGGAAAATTGAAACGACTGAGCACCGGAGTCCTCGCCGTGCTGTTAGCAGCCGGCATGGGGCTTACCGTGGCTGCGGCTCCGGGGCATTCGCATGGCAACATTGGAACCAACGCGATTGCTCAGGCCAGCCCAGCCCCGGCTCCGCCGCCGATGAACTTCGGTTCACCGCCGTCGGGGCAGATTCCAATTCTCTACAACGACCATCACGTCTACGCCAAACCCGACAAGCTCAAACAGGGCCGTGTCTTAGCCGCGCTCGTGCGCGGGGGCACGATCCTCATTCCGCTGCGCTCGATGTTCGAACAGATGGGCGCAACGGTGTCTTACAATCCCGCCAATAAAACCGTCGATGTCAGCAAGCCGGGATCCGACGTCAAAGTGACCGTCGGCAAACCGGAAGTCGTCATCAACGGGGAGACCCGGCCGCTCGATGTGCCGCCTGAAATCTATCAGGGACACGTCGTCGTGCCGGTGCGCGTGATTTCCGAAGGCATGGGCGCCTATGTCCAATGGGTACCGGAGAAACGGCTCGTCGTCGTGCGCTACATTCCAGCAGCGCCGCCGGCACCGCCGCCTCCGCCGCCCCCGCCGGCTCCAACGCCGACACCGGTGCCTGCACCGTACATGGACAAGTTCATCGTTGGTGACTACATCTTCAGTCCGAAGGTGTACAACGAGTTCAGCCCCGGAAACACAGGCAACAATACCAACGGCGGATTCTCGTGGACCGCGCGCGCGGGCATTGAGTTCTCGCTCTTCAACCTTCCCTGGATGCTTGAAGGCGACTACCGTCAATGGAACTACCCGCATACGCAAGGCGTACCGACCGTCGCTTGCACGGTGCCTGCGGGCTTCGTGCCGCCGCCGGGCGTACCGCCCAAACCGACTCCTGGATGCACGGGCGGTAACTACGATCCGATGACGACAACCGGCTTACCGTGCGACGGCCTCAGCGGTCATGCGCCGGTCGGCGATCTGGGTTGCGTCACGATCATCGGCGGACAATCGAACCTATTCGTACCAGCGTTCACCGCGCGCGATTACGACTTCCAAGGAAAGCTCGGCTTGCGAGTGCTGCAGCCGCGCATCTACCTCGGTGTCGGTTACATGTACCGGAGCGGTAATTACGGCTACCCGCACTTGAACGGTTGGGGCCCCGGCATTGAGAAATTGCCGGACCTCGATCAGCCGTTCTCGATCTACGGAAGCGCGTATTACTACTTCAACGTACAAGGAACGTGCGGAACCGACGTCTGTCCGACCGGACCGTTCACCCTCTCGTACAACGTGTTGTCGTACGAAATCGGTGGAACGTTCAACTTCGGTCAGTCGCCGCTGTACCTGGACTTCGGGTTCCTCGGCGATCGTGGATACAACCGATCGAACGCACCCATTGACTTCACGCACAACGGTGGGTACGTCGGTCTGGGTCTACACTTCTAAGAAACTAACGCTCTTCTCGTAAGAGCGGCGGTTAAAGAACGAGCTCCGGAAGAATTTCCGGAGCTCGTTTTCGTTTACGGGCGTCTTGTCGGCCGCGCCGCCGGTTGCGGAATCAGGAACGGTGTCGGCGTCGGCCGCGGTGCGAGCGCTCCGGACGGCGTCGGCTGCGGCAGAGCGCTTCCGCGCGGCGCTGCAGGCGGTGCGGCCGGTAGCGGCCAGTTCGACGGAGCGGCACTCGGTGCCACGGTCGGTGACGGCGACGGCGTCGCGATCACGCACGGCGGAGTCAGCACGACGACCTTCGGCGCTCCCGGCGCAGGCGTCGGAGTCGGCGGGGGCAGCGTCGGTACCGGCGTCGGCGGCGGCGCCGGCGTTCTGCGAACGCCTGGCGGAAGCGTCGGTACCGCCGTCGGGCATGGCTGCGGAACTGCGAAATAATGTTCCGTAAAACCGACCTTCAGTGAGTTGGCGATGAGCTTTCCGAAGTACGTGCTCGGAAAATTTTTCGTCAACGTTTGCATGATCTGCCACGCCCGGTCTTGCATCGGCTGCGTGTAGATCTTGCGCATTACTTGGATGCCTAAGAAATACGAGCGCGGCAATTGCGGATCGCCTGGATACTTGTTCGACCACGCCTTTAAGGCTTCGTCGGCAAACTCAACTCGACTGATGATTCCGGGATCGCTTGTGTAAGCGCCCGCGCGTACCGCTTCATCCCGAAAGGTGTTGTTGATGCCGAGATAACTCAGCTTCATTCGGCCAAAATATTCATCGCCCGGCGCTGAGTGGGTGAAGCTGGAGCACATTGCTTTTTCGTACTTGCTCGCAGGATGCGCACAAACTCCGGATTGCGATGTGTTTTGGTTCTGATGATTTGAGGCTGCGGATTTCGGTGCGGCGGCGCGTGCACCGCCGAAGATTCCGGCTGCAAGTGATGCGGCCCACAGCGTTGCGAAAACTCGTTTCACGAAGGGCGATGATTCCGCCTTATAGTGGTCGTTCACCTCGTCGCACCGACAAAGGGAACGAGTGCGCGCGTGCAGAGAGTTCCGACGAGTGCCGCGGAAAATTACGGTTGCGAGCATCCAGCTGCAGGCGCACGACCGCAGCGCGTTCCTGCAACGCTGGCCGCAGATTTGTACGCGGATTCGCGAGGCCGCTGAGCGCGCGCAACTCATCGTGTTGCCGGAAGGAACGGTTCCTGCTTACGTCATCGGAGATGAGCCCGTGGAGGGCGAGCTCTTGCAAGCTGCGCTTGACGACGTGCAATCGCTCGCACGCTCGACGCAAACCGTTATCGTGTATGGCTCCGTGCGCAGAACCGCAGACGAGCAATACAACAGTGCCTACGTTGTTGATTCGGATGGAAGCGTTGCCGGCTACGCCGACAAATGCTTCCTTTGGCACTTCGATCACCGCTGGTTCAGCGCGGGCTTGGTCGAGGCACCGGTCGCGACGTCTGTGGGGAAGGTCGGCGTTCTCATTTGCGCCGATGGACGTATTCCGACGATTGCTCGTGCGCTTGCGGATCGCGGCGCCGAGATGCTCGTCATGCCGACGGCCTGGGTGACGAGCGGCAGAAATCCCAACGAGTTTGAGAACGCGCAGGCCGACCTCTTAGCGCAGGTACGCGCCCGCGAAAACGCGCTGCCGTTCATCGCTGCCAACAAAGTCGGCGTCGAGCGCGAATGTGTTGCGTACTGCGGCAAAAGCCAAATCATCGCCGCCAAGCGCCCCCTTCAGTGCCTCTCTTCGTTTGCATGGCGCTGCCCCTCTCTGCAGCGGAACCGTCTCGAGAGCCGTTTTACGCCGGGGGCTCTTCCAGCGGCCCAACGGCGTCCTCGCGCCGCTGTAAGGCCGGAAGAGGCATCATTGGAGGGTTACCGTCACTACGGTGCGTCCGGTGGCCTGGCAGAGGGGATGCTGGTGCGGCTTGGTCCACCACTTACCGGCCGCGGCCGTGGCTGGCATCGCCGCGACGCAGCCTGGGGTGCGTGTGGCCTTTGCCTGCTGGGGGGTGTTCGTCGTTACTCGGCTTCCCTGCTGGCTGTGACGGTCGGGCTGTGGCAGGGGACGACGACCATCTCGGAAAGCTCGTCCGGCTCGGCAGCGCGCAAGTCGCCATGGCTTGCCGACCAATCCGCTGGCCAGCACCACTGGTATCGGTATCGGCGGTGCAGCACAGCTTCGACCTGCATCAGCTCCTCATCGTGTCCGGGATCGCCCTGGTGATCATGGTGGTCCCGGCTATCGCTGCCGGTTGGCTGGTGGCCGGGCGCCTGCTGCGGCCGCTGCGCGCGATGACGACGGCCGCCCGGAACATCTCAGCCACCAGCCTGCACGAACGGCTCAACCTCAGCGGCCCCGGCGACGAGCTCAAGCAACTGGCATACTCCTTCCACGACCTGCTCGGCCGCCTGGACCGGTTGTTCCATCCAGCGCCAATTCATCGCCAACGCCTCGCACGGACCTCGCGACGCCCCACCATGCGGGTCTGGATCGATCGCGCTGGCCAAGCCGGGGCCCGCGCCGCCGCACGTGGCCGACCTCGGGGAGCCGCTGCGCCACGACTCTATCACGTCGCCGGCTTCTCGATGGCCTCCTATCCTCGCCCGCGCTCAGCAGCACTCGGCCGCCAGCAGTTCGACCCTTCCGCTCACACTATTGTTTCCGCCGCCACCACGGAGCGCGCCACGCTCATCTCCGGCAAGAGCCTGGACGTCCGCCATCAGCAGTGCCCCGCGGCGCGGGTCACCGGCAGCGAGCCGTTCCTCGCCCGCATGGTCGGCAACGTGGTCGACCCGCCATCACCCACACACGCCGGGCGGCTGGGTTCGCATCAGCACCGGCGTCGCAGGCGCCGCCGCCCGCCTGGTAGTCGAAAACGGCGGCCCGGTGCTAGACGAGCATGACGTCCAGGCACTGGCCGAGCCGTTCCGGCGGCTTGGCACCGAACGGACCGGCTCGGACACCGGCAGCGGCCTGGGGCTGTCGATCGTGCTCCCATTGCCGAGATGCACGGCGGCGGCCTGGAACTGCACGCCCTCGCCGGAGGCGGCTTCCAGGCAGTCATCGAGCTTCCCCTGGTCGAGCCGTCGCGGGAGCCCCGGCGTGAGGGTGCTGGTCGTGGAGGACACCCGGAGCCTGGCCGATGGCATCGCCGAGGGCCTGCGGGATCGTGGCATGGCCGTCGACGTGGCCTACCAGGGCCAGGACGCGGCGGACAAGCTCGACATCAACGCCTACGACGTCGTCGTCCTCGACCGCGACCTGCCCGGGGTGCACGGTGTCACCCGCCGCATGATCGCCAGCAGCGGCAAGGCCATCATGGTGCTCATGCTGACCGCGTCCGGTTCCCCCGACGACCGCGTCAGCGGCCTCAGCCTCGGCGCCGACGACTACCTGGCCAAGCCCTTCCACTTCCCCGAACTGGTGCTCAGGATCCTCGCTCTCGCCCGCCGGCAGCCCGCGGCCAGGTCCCACTCTTCCGCGCGGCCGGCTCGAACTCGATCCGCTGCGCCATACCGCCCACCGCGACGGGCGGCAACTTCACCTCTCCGGCAAGGAGTTCGCGGTGCTCGAAGCGCTCATGCGAGCCGATCACGCTGTCCTCAGCGCCGAAGACCTTCTGGACAGGCCTGGGACGAGCACGCCGACCCGTTCACCGCCACCGTCTCGGTCACCATGAGCCTGGCCCCGCCGCAAGCTCGGAGGGCCACCGGTCATCGAGACCGTACCGAGCGCCGGATACCGGATCCCGGCTCCTCCGGCTGAACGGCATCTGGCCTGACCGCGCACCAGGCTGGCCAGCCAGCGGCCCTGCTCGGACTGGGCAGATACCGGCGCCGCCTAAGCAGGCGGTGACCTCCTTGAACTCAGCCCGCATCCGTTCGAGACCATGATGCGCCGAGCCGACACCCGCCCGGTGCAGCCGCCCCGGCACGCAAAACGCTCGCCGCCGCCGGACAAGCCCGCCAGCCCGGTCTCACGGATCACCCCGCACACCAGCGCAATCGAGAATCACCACCCCCGTATCGGCCTATCCGCTCAGCGCACCGAACGAGCAAATCTGCGCCGCTGCCAACGGACAAAACCCGGCGTCAACACGGCGCCGACTTGGTGTTTGGCGCGACCGTATCTCCTGCTGGGCCGCTCCCAAAAGCATTTCACACGGGCGTGGTCTGGGACGTGGGACTCTGGAGCGCGGCGGGCCGTCCCACCGGTGAGGTCATTCTCAGCTGGCCGATCGTGGCACTCAACCTGAGGATCCGCCTGCGCCGTATTGCCGGGCCGCCGGGCTGATGCCCATTGATGGCGGCGCGATCTGATCACCCTGGCGGCAGGGACGGCGCGCTCTGAAAGGAGCTGGCCCGCCGCGCAGTCTGCGCAGGTGCCGGTTCGGTGTCCCTCGCACCCTGGGCACCCTTATCGCTGCTATCACGCGCGAGCCTGCACGCATGAGGGAAATCGTGGCATGCCTGCCAACGGTGAAGAACCGCTGTGCATCTGCTGCGCGCACTAGTGTTCCCGGTGGCCGTCGTTTGATGACGGTCCCGGCCGCCGCCCCAACCTCACGGCCGCAGTCGCGGGTGTCGCCGATGAGCTGCTCGAGTTTGCTTCTGGCGATGACTTCGCCCGCTGGAGCAGCAACTCGCCGCGACCGGCAACTGCGCCAACCCGGCGCGCCTCAGGCCGAATCGATGCCATCGACCGGCGACCGGCGAGAAACAACCATCTACGACACCGCGAACGAGCCCGACGGTGTGCTCCGCATCCCGTGCGGCAACCGGCGCGAGCAGATCTGCCCGGCCTGCTCTGAGGTGTACAAGGGCGACTCCCGGA
Organism: Vulcanimicrobiota bacterium; assembly: GCA_963723515.1. GTDB lineage: Bacteria > Vulcanimicrobiota > Vulcanimicrobiia > Vulcanimicrobiales > Vulcanimicrobiaceae > JAFARW01. Next base: position 2,479 of record CAVRQT010000001.1, on the reverse strand, counting down.
GATCATCAGAGCCGGGCTGTCGGGCGGCGAAGGCATCCCCGAAACCGTCACCACCCATCCGCGTCTTCGCCGCGCTGACCGCCCCCGGGTTCGGCCCGGTGCACACGATCCGCACCGGCCGCGGCGGCCGCCGCCGGCCTGCCGTCCCGCCGCGACGCCCACCCCGCCGCTGCCCGCACGGCCGTGACCTGTCCTGCCCGCGTCACCATTGCGAGGATGACCCGCGGCTGGGCACGCCGATGTGCCCGGACTGCTACGACTACTCCGGGCACGTGCTATTCAACGCGCTCGCCCCCGAGCTGTGCGCCGGTTCGCCATCTACCTGCCGCGCCAGCTGGTCCAGCTGCCGGGATCACCCAGCGGCAGCTCCGCCGCGAGATCCGGGTCCGCTTCGTCAAGTATCGAATACCAGCACCGCGGCATCATCCACTACCACGTGGTCATCCGGCTCGACTCCACGGGTGACACTGACGAGCCTCCGCCGCCGCGTTACACCGCCCAGCTGCTCGACCTGGCGATCCGCCCACCGTGGCCACGGTGGGTTACGACACCGCCGCCGTCACCGCAGATGATCCCTCGCTGCGGCGCATCCTGCGATTCGGGACCCAAACCGATGCCCGGCCCATCCGCCAGGCCGATAGCTTGCCCGGCACCGGCAAGGCACTGTCTGCTCAGGCAGTTGCGAACTACATCGCCAAGTACGCCACCAAGACCCTCAGCGCTCCTGGACTTCCTGCCCGGCCGGTCCGCTCCGCCGCCGACATCGCCGCCCTGGCCTGCCACCAGCACTACAAGCAGCTCATCGCCACCACCTGGGCACTCGGCAAGGATCCGCCGCTGCCATACTCGGGCTCAACCGTGGACTCATACCCTCGGCTACCGAGGGCATTTCCTCACCAAGTCCCGCCGCTACTCGACCACCTTCACTGCGCTGCGCCGGGCCCGCATCAACTACCGCCGCGCCCAGCGGCATCCCGGCGGCGAACTCGACCCCTGGGGCCGACCCTTGACGACTGCATCGTCCTGGCTGTCACTACCTGGGAGTACGCCGGAACCGGGCACGCCAACACCGCCGAACGCGCCCTCGCCCTGCCCGCAGCCGCCCGGGCTCGCGAACGCGAACGCATCGGACGAGAGGAGACCTGGACGAACTAATCCAACCCGTGAAGGAGATCACCTATGGACAAACTGCTCTACCGCCCGAAGGAGGCAGCCAAAGCACTTGGCATGAGCCGTGACAAGCTCTACGACCTCATCCGGGCGGGCCGAATCATGTCCGTCAAAGACGGCCGCGCCCGGTTCATCACCGCCGACGCGCTGACCGCCTACGTCCGACAGCTCGAAGCCGAAGCCAGCGAGGCAGCCTGATGCCCGGCGAAGGAACCCGGCCCAAAGGCCGCAGGCGCCACAACGGCGAGGGAACCATATCCGGGCCGCGCAGGACGTCGCTACATTGGCGCGTTCTATGCCCCCACCACCGCGGGCACCTACAAGCGGGTCTACGTTTACGGGCACACCTGGGAGTAGGCCTGCGATCGCCTCGTCGAGGAGCAGTCCAAGATCGTACGCGGCATTCCGGTTGCCGCCGAGTTGATGAAGGTCGGCCCTTATCTGGACTACTGGCTGGAGACTGTGGTCAAGGCCAGCCGACGTCCAGCCACCTACGCCCTGTACGAGACGATCATCCGGCTATATTTCAAGCCCGGCCTGGGCCATCACCGGCTGCGCCGCTTGTCGGTTCCGATCGTCGAGGCATTCCTGAACGCCAAGCTGGGCGAGCCGCACTCGATCCGCGACGTACATCATGATGCGCCAAGTCCTCAGCGCCGCATTGTCTCGGGCCGTCCGCGAGGAACTCCTGACTCGCAACGTCGCCAAGCTGACCGAGCTTCCGGCCTGGGACCCGGCGATGTGCATCCTTGGTCGGTCAAGGAAACCCTGGCCTTCCTCCGCGCAGCCAGGACCGACCTGCTGTACCCGGGCCTTCATCCTGCTGATCATCTACGGGATGCGCCGCGGCGAGGTCCTCGGATTGCGCTGGCGCGACGTGGACCTGGACACCGGAATCCTCCGGGTCCGCCAGCAGCTCCAGCGTGTCAACCACGGCCTGCACCAGGGCCCAGTCAAGACCCGCGCCGGGCAGCGCGACCTGCCCATTCCCGCACTGGTCCGCACCGCATTGCTCCTGCGCAGGGAGCAGCAAGCAGTTGACCGCGAGGTATTCGGGCGCGCCTGGACCGACACTGGCCTGGTCTTCACCACCCGCAGCGGCCTGCCGGTCGAGCCGCGCAACTTGGCCCGCTCCTTCCGGCGCATCTGCGAGCGCCACAAGATTCGGGTGATCAAGGTTCATCACCTGCGGCACACCACTGCGTCACTACTCAAGCGGCTCAATGTGCCTGCCCGCGACGCTCAGATCATCCTCGGCCACGCGCACATATCGACCACGATGCAGATCTACACCCACGTCAACGAAGAG